>NZ_PUDR01000006.1 GCF_003012935.1 Pannonibacter carbonis
TACATCCTGCTGCGCATCGTCCATGCCACCCAGCGCGCAATCCCTCAGCCCCGCGCCTTTGCCCGCCTCCTGCGCCTCAACATCATGCACAAACGGCCAATCGACCACCTCAGCAAAGCCCCGCCAACCCCGCCAAATGACACAAGGCAGATGCAACTCCCAGGCCTACAAACTTAAACCGGACAGCAGTGCCTTGTGCGGGGATCCATGTTGCCGGAACATGTCTCGCGAAATCACTACCCTCCCGGGCCGCAGCGCTGGATCCCCGCACAAGGCGGGGATGACGCCAGTGTGATGTTCGTTCGCTGAAATCCTTGTCGATTCGCAGAAAATAACACCATGAAACGTAACGATATGCCTTTGGCGGCGCAGGCACGATCACAGCCCCCTTGAAGGCCAGTGATCAAACAAAAACCCCGGTGTCGCCACCGGGGTTCTGCAGTTCAGGAGACCCGTGCTGATCAGGCCTTGAGGATCGAGCGGCCGGCATAGCGGGCCTGGCTGCCCAGTTCCTGTTCGATGCGCAGGAGCTGGTTGTACTTGGCAAGCCGGTCTGAGCGGGCGAGCGAGCCGGTCTTGATCTGGCCGCAGTTGGTGGCGACCGCGAGGTCAGCGATGGTCGCATCCTCGGTTTCACCCGAACGGTGCGACATCACGGCGGTGTAGCCAGCCTTGTGCGCGGTCTCGACGGCATCGAGCGTCTCGGTCAGGGTGCCGATCTGGTTGACCTTGACGAGGATCGAGTTGGCCGTTGCGCTGGCAATGCCCTGGCGCAGGCGTGCGGTGTTAGTGACGAAGAGATCGTCGCCGACGAGCTGGACGCGGTTGCCGCAGAGCTCGGTGACGGCCTTCCAGCCAGCCCAGTCGTCTTCAGCCATACCGTCCTCGATCGAGATGATCGGGTAGCGGGCACTGAGATCGGCGAGGTAGGCAGCCATCTGGTCGGAGTCCAGCGTCTTGCCTTCGCCTTCCAGAACGTACTTGCCGTTCTTGTAGAACTCGGTCGAAGCCGCATCAAGGGCGAGGTAGATGTCTTCGCCCGGCTTGTAACCGGCCTTTTCAATCGCCTTCATGACGAAGCCGATGGCAGCGTCGGTCGATTCCAGGTTCGGCGCAAAGCCGCCTTCGTCACCGACGTTGGTGTTGTGGCCTGCGTCCTTCAGTGCCTTCTTCAGCGTGTGGAACACTTCCGCACCCATGCGCAGGGCTTCGGAGAAGCTCTCCGCGCCAACCGGCATGATCATGAATTCCTGGAAGTCGATCGGGTTGTCGGCGTGGGCACCGCCGTTGATGATGTTCATCATCGGCACCGGCAGCAGACGGGCGGAGGCGCCACCGACATAGCGGTAGAGCGGCAGGCCGGACGACTGGGCAGCGGCCTTGGCGACGGCAAGCGACACGCCGAGAATGGCGTTGGCACCCAGGCGGGCCTTGTTTGCGGTACCGTCCAGCTCGATCATGGTCTGGTCGATGTGGATCTGGTCTTCCGCATCGAGGCCGCCGATCGTGTCGAAGATCTCGCCGTTCACGGCGTCAACCGCCTGCAGCACGCCCTTGCCGAGATAGCGCGAGCCAACATCGCGCAGCTCGACAGCCTCATGGGCGCCCGTCGAGGCACCGGAGGGAACGCCGGCGCGGCCAAAGGCGCCGTCTTCCAGAAGAACATCCACTTCAACAGTCGGGTTGCCGCGGCTGTCCAGGATCTCCCGGGCCGTGATGTCGACAATGGCGGTCATATGCATCTCCCTGTGATGAGCCCGCAGGTTGGAGGCTGCGGGAAGTTTTCTGCGCGGGCGCTCCCGCAAACTGACGGCGAAGGATCAGACCTGAGCAGTTTTTACCACACGGTCGATGTCACGCACCTGACGGAGCAGCGCTTCGAGATCCTTGATCGGCACCATGTTCGGACCATCGGACGGGGCGTTGTCTGGATCATCATGGGTCTCGATGAAGAGACCGGCAATACCGGCAGCTGCAGCTGCGCGGGCCAGCACCGGCACCATGGTGCGGTCGCCGCCAGTCGAGGCGCCCTGCCCGCCCGGCTGCTGCACGGAATGGGTCGCGTCAAACACCACCGGCGTGCCGGTGCGCGCCATGATCGGCAGTGCGCGCATGTCAGTGACCAGCGTGTTGTAGCCGAAGGACGCGCCGCGTTCGGTCAGGAGCACGTTGGGATTGCCGCTTTCAACGATCTTGTCGAGGACGTTCTTCATGTCCCAGGGGGCGAGGAACTGCCCCTTCTTCACGTTGACGACACGGCCCGTGCGGGCTGCGGCGATCAGAAGATCGGTCTGGCGGCAGAGAAACGCCGGAATCTGCAGGATGTCGACGGCTTCGGCGACCGGCGCACACTGGTCCTCGGTGTGGATGTCCGTGATCACGGGCATGCCGAAGGTCTCGCGAATCTCGGCAAAGATCGGCAGCGCCTCCTTGAGGCCAATGCCGCGCTTGCCCTTGAGCGACGTGCGGTTGGCCTTGTCAAAGGAGCTCTTGTAGACAACAGGAATGCCGAGCTTGCCTGCGATCTCCTTTACCGCTGCTGCCATCTCCAGCGCGTGATCGCGGCTTTCCATCTGGCAGGGCCCGGCAATGAGGCTGAACGGCGCCTGGTTGGAGAAAGTGACATTTCCAACGGTGACGTCCGTGTTGGCGCTCAGCATGGGGGATCCTTCAAGCTATCCTTTTGTCGGAGACCCGACGGGGGTTGCATACCTGCCTTTTCGGTCGCCCGCAACTCAAGAACTGCGCCACAAAGAAGGCACTTTTAGCAGTCTCAGTCATCGCATATGACTACGGAAGAATCGGTGGCTGTCAGAACGTGTGGTGGTCCGCACATCAGTCGTCAGACGCAGGAGAATGAAGAAAATGGTCAGGCCAATCCGCAAGGCAATTCTGCCGGTCGCAGGTCTGGGAACCCGGTTCTTGCCCGCCACCAAGGCGGTGCCGAAAGAAATGCTGACCATCGTCGATCGCCCGATCATCCAGCATGTGGTGGATGAGGCGCGGGAAGCCGGCATCGAGCACATTGTCTTCGTGACGGGCCGCAACAAGCAGGTCATCGAAGATCACTTCGACATGGCCTATGAGCTGGAAGACACCCTGCGCCGCCGCAACAAGGCCGCGGCCCTCGAACTGCTGAACTCCATGCGCCCGAATGCCGGAGGCACCAGCTTCACCCGCCAGCAGGAACCGCTTGGACTTGGCCATGCCATCTGGTGTGCCCGCGACATCATCGGCAACGAGCCTTTCGCGATCCTCCTGCCGGACATGATCATCAAATCTGAGAAGAGCTGCCTTGCCCAGATGGTCGAGGTCTATAACGAGACCGGCGGCAACGTCATCGCGGTCGAGGAAGTGCCGGAAGACCAGACGCACCAGTATGGCATCGTCAAGCTGGCCGATGGCCCGCGCAAGGCCGCCATGCCGATCACCGGCATGGTCGAAAAGCCGGCTCCGGGAACGTCTCCGTCGAACCTGATGATCACCGGCCGCTACATCCTGCAGCCGGAAATCTTCGACCTCTTGTCCAGCCATGAAAAGGGTGCCGGCGGCGAGATCCAGCTGACCGACAGCATGATCAAGCTGATGCAGTCGCAATCCTTCACCTCGCTCGCCTTCGACGGCCGGTCCTATGACTGCGGCTCGAAGATCGGTTTCCTCGCCGCGAACCTCGCCTTCGGTCTCGACCAGCCGGATCTGGCCGCCGACTTGCTGCCGATGCTGCAGGACGTGATCCGAGCCAAGACCGGCGCGTGAGGGCGCGAGCCTTGCCTTCGCAGAAGCCAGCAGTCTAGACAGTTCGGGCCGGGCCGGCAAAACGGCCCGGCTCTTCGTCTTTTGAGAGCACCCCAGCAGAGACGGTCTTGCCCATGTCCTCCCCCGATGCGCGCCCCACCCTTGCAATCATTGGCCTCGGCTATGTCGGCCTGCCGGTGGCGGTCGCCTTTGCAGCGGCGGGCTATCCGGTCATCGGTTTCGACATCAACGCGCAGCGGATCGGCGAACTACGGGACGGTCATGATCGCACCGGATCGGTTGCCAGCAATCAGTTAGCCAGCGAAGTATTACGTTTCACCAGCGAAGAAACGGCGCTGAAGGCGGCCGATGTGGTGATTGTTGCCGTACCGACGCCGGTTGACCGGGCAAAACGTCCCGACTTCGGCCCCTTCCTGTCGGCTGCCCGGGTCGCAGGCCGCAACCTGAAGCCTGGTGCGATCATCGTCTTCGAATCGACCGTCTATCCGGGGGCGACGGAAGAACTGGCCGTGCCCGAGATCGAGGCAGCATCCGGCGGGCGGCTTCACGCTGATTTCCATGTCGGCTACTCCCCCGAGCGGATCAACCCCGGCGATATTGAACGTGGCTTTGCCGACATCACCAAGATCGTCTCCGGCAGCTCCGACTCCGTCACCGACCGGCTCGTCGCGCTCTATGGCAGCGTGGTGACGGCCGGCATCCACCGCGCCCCCTCGATCCGCGTGGCCGAAGCGGCCAAGGTGATCGAGAACACCCAGCGCGATCTGAACATCGCCCTGATGAACGAGTTGTCCGTCCTGTTCCACGCCATGGGCATCGACACGCGCGATGTGCTGGCGGGGGCGGCCACCAAATGGAACTTCCTGCCATTCCAGCCCGGTCTTGTCGGTGGCCACTGCATCGGTGTCGACCCCTACTATCTCACCCACAAGGCACATGAGATCGGGCTGACGCCGCAGGTGATCCTGGCCGGGCGCGGCACCAACGAGCACATGCCGGCCTTTGTCGCCGGCAAGATCATCCAGGCCTGCGTCCGCCTTGGCAGAACCATGCCGCCGAAGGTTGCCGTGCTCGGCCTTACCTACAAGGCCAATGTGCCCGATACACGCAACTCCAAGGTCGTCGACCTCATCACCGAACTGCAATCCTTTGGCGCCGATGTGCGGGTGCATGATCCGCTGGCCGACGCGGACGAAACCGCCCATGAATATGGCCTCAGCCTGTCCGCGCTGGAGGATCTTGCCGGTTCGGATGCGGTGGTTCTCGCTGTCCCGCACCGGGATTTTGTCGCTGGCGGCTGGGACTTTGTCAGCGGCCTCCTGCAAGGCGGCAAGGGCCTCGTGGCAGACCTGCCGGCAACACTGGACCGGACCGCATGCCCGGCCGGGATCATGCTGTGGCGCCTTTGATGGGGACAGTCAAGCAAACGTGATCTCTGGCAAGATCCCGTAGAGGAATTCAGGCGTATGCTGATTTTGTGTCACCTCGAAGGAGACCAGTCATGCGCATGGGTACCTCACTTCTTGCTTTGGTGGTGTGCGGATTTCTTGGATTGTCGGCAAGCCTCACGAATGTTCGCGCGGAAGGAGCCCTTGATGGCACCGAGTTCCGCAAACTGATCCAGGGACAGATGGCGGCCTTCCGCCGCAATGATGCGGCCGGCGCCTTTGCTTTTGCAACCAGCGGTCTGCAGAAACAGTTCCAGAGCCCGGACATCTTCATCGCCATGGTGAAGCAAGGCTATCTGCCGGTGTTCCAGCCGAAGGACGTCAGCTTCGGACGCCTGAAGGAAACGACCCAGGGGCCCGTGCAGGAGGTGTTTGTCACCGGCCCTGCGGGTGACAACTGGGTCGCGCTCTACAGCTTTGCCCGGCAGGACGACGGAACCTGGGGCATTTCTGGCTGCGTGCTGCGCAAGGACAAGGGCTCAGCCGCCTGAAGCCCAGCAGCCCTCAGATCAGAGCGGGGCGATGTCGCCCCGCGCCCAACCGTCCTTGACCGACGCGCGGTAGTCCTGGAACCGGCCGGCCTCGATGGTATCCCGCATGCCCTGCATCAGCTGCTGATAGTAGGCAAGGTTGTTCCAGGTCAGCAGCATGGCCGCCAGCCCTTCGCCAGCCTTCACCAGATGGTGCAGATAAGCACGGGAATACTGCCGTGCCGCCGGGCAATCACTTTCCTCGTCCAGAGGACGGGGATCGTCAGCGTGGCGGGCATTCTTCAGGTTGATCTTGCCGCGACGGGTAAAGGCGAGACCGTGGCGGCCGGCGCGGGTCGGCATGACGCAGTCGAACTGGTCGATGCCACGGGCGACGCTCTCCAGAATGTCCTCCGGCGTTCCAACGCCCATCAGGTAGCGCGGCTTGTCGACAGGCATGGCCGGGGTTGTGACCTCCAGCATCCGCAGCATCACCTCCTGCGGTTCGCCGACAGCCAGACCACCGACTGAATAGCCCTCGAAAGGCATGGCAGCCAGGCTTTCGGCGGAGCGCACCCGCAGATGCGGAACGTCGCCGCCCTGCACGATGCCATAGAGCCCCTGCCCCTTGTCGACACCGCCCATGGCCTCGAACTTTGCCCGCGACCGCTCGGCCCAGCGAAGCGACAGCTGCATCGCGCGTTCGACTTCCTTTTCCGGGGCCGGCAATGCGATGCATTCGTCGAGCTGCATCTGGATATCAGAGCCCAGCAGGCCCTGGATCTCGACGGACCGTTCCGGCGTCAGGTGATATTTCTGGCCGTCAATATGGCTCTGGAAGCGGACACCGGTCTCGTCGAGCTTGCGCAGCTGTGCCAGCGACATGACCTGGAAACCGCCGGAATCGGTCAGGATCGTATGGGGCCACTGCATGAAGTGATGAAGCCCGCCGAGCCTTGCCACCCGTTCGGCGCCAGGACGCAGCATCAGGTGATAGGTGTTGCCGAGGACGACATCCGCGCCGAGTGCGCGCACCTGATCGGTATACATCGCCTTCACCGTCGCCTGTGTGCCGACCGGCATGAAGGCCGGTGTGCGCACCTGGCCGTGCGGCGTGGTGATTTCACCGCGCCGGGCCATGCCATCGGTCGTAATCAGGCGGAACGAAAAGCGCTTCGGCGCATCGGTCATGAATTCAGCTCTTCCTCGGATGCGATGCTGCCGCTGGCGGGAAACAGCAGCGAACTGTCGCCATAGCTGTAGAAGCGGTAGCCTGTCTCGATTGCATGGGCATAGGCCGCGCGCATGGTGTCAAGCCCGCTCAGCGCGGACACAAGCATGAACAGCGTCGAGCGCGGCAGGTGGAAATTCGTCATCAGCGCGTCGACCGCGCGAAAGCGATAGCCCGGCGTGATAAAGATGCGGGTTTCGCCGGCAAAGGCGGCCAGCCCGCGCTGCCCCTGGGCCGCACTTTCCAGAATGCGCAAGGACGTCGTGCCGACCGCAACCACCTTGTTGCCCCGTGCCCGCACCGCCCGAAGAGCAGACGCCGTTTCTGAGGAGACTTCGCCCCATTCGGCATGCATTTCATGCTCGTTGGTGTCGTCTGCCTTGACTGGCAGGAAGGTTCCGGCGCCGACATGCAAGGTCACGGTGTGACGTTCGATGCCCCGAGCATCGAGCGCGGCAAACAGCCGGTCGGTGAAGTGAAGACCGGCGGTCGGGGCGGCAACGGCCCCTTCCCGCTCGGCGTAGATCGTCTGATAGTCGGTCCGGTCCTGCGCATCCTCACCGCGCTTGGCCGCAATATAGGGCGGTAGCGGGATGTGACCGACGCCATGAATGGCGGCATCAAGATCGGGCCCGGCAAGGTCAAACACGAACAAGATCTCGCCCGTGTCCTTTTTCTCCGCCACTGTGGCATCGAGCACGCCGGACAGGCAGGCTGTGCCTTCAGCAGGCTGCCCGAAGCGGACGCGATCCCCGACCACAAGCTTCTTGGCCGGCCTCACGAAGGCCCACCAGCGATCCGGACCGGCGCGCAGATGCAGGGTCGCACCAATGCGGGCAACCGCGTCTGCGCGTGTGCGCGTGCCCTCAAGCTGTGCCGGGATGACCTTGGTGTTGTTGAAGACCAGCGCATCACCCGGGGCCAGAAGCGAGGGCAAGTCGAGCACGCCGAGGTCTTCCAGTTGCGCGTGTTCTGACGGGCGCACGACAAGCATCCGCGCCGCATCACGAGGACGCGCCGGCCGCAAGGCAATCCGCTCCGGCGGAAGATCGAAGTCGAAGTCGTCTACGCGCATCTGTCCGGTCACTGAAACTGGTTGGCCCGCCGATGTCTGGCGGAGCGATCAGAGATCCCAGCTCCGGTTCTGAAACACCAGCCGGTGGCCGTCAGGATCTTCAAATGTCATGCCGAACTCAGCCCAGTACGGGTTTTGCGGCGGAACAGGCTGATAGCCGCTTGCCTGCATCCGGTCAACGCTCACACGCCAGATGGCTGGATCGGGGAGATAAAGAACAAGCAGACTTTCAGTCTCTTGTACCGGGGGCACGGAAAATCCGTCCCGCTCGAACAGGGCCAGATGCCAGGGAGATTTCACACCTCCGACGATCAGGCCGCTGTATCCGGCATTGCCGGAAAACCGCGAGAGCACCGACAGTCCGGCGCCCTCGCAGTAGAAATGTTCCAGTGCGGCGAGGCGGTTGGTTGGCCTCGCCACACGCAGCACCGGATGAACAGGATCCGGCGTGCCTGGCATGTCAGGCGTCTGCTGCAACTTTCAGCGAGACGATCTTGTCCGGGTTCTTGACCGGCTCGCCGCGCTTGATCTTGTCGACGTTTTCCATGCCGGAGGTAACTTCACCCCAGACGGTGTACTGGTTGTCGAGCCAGGGGGCGTCGGTGAAGCAGATAAAGAACTGGCTGTCGCCCGAGTTCGGATCCATCGCGCGGGCCATGGAGCAGGTGCCGCGCTTGTGCTTTTCCTTGGTGAACTCGGCTTTCAGCTTCTTGCCGGAGCCGCCGGTGCCGGTGCCTTGCGGGCAGCCGGTCTGGGCCATGAAACCGTCGATCACGCGGTGGAAGACGATGCCGTCGTAGAAGCCTTCGCGCACCAGCTCCTTGATGCGGGCGACATGGGCCGGAGCCAGGTCCGGGCGCATCTCGATGACGATCGGGCCCTGGGTCGTCTCCATGAGCAGCGTGTGCTCGCTGTCCTTGTATTCAGCCACTTGTATCTCCAGTTCTGTGGTCTGTGGTCCGGAGGCGCTCACGCCTCCTCCTGTGGCCCGGCAATCCGGGCCACGCGAAAATCAGCTGGCGTCGGCCGCCAGGCGCATCTTGATGATCTTGTCCGGGTTGGTCACAGGCTCGCCGCGCTTGATCTTGTCGACAAACTCCATGCCATCAACGACTTCGCCCCAGACGGTGTACTGGCCATTCAGCCAGTCGCCGTCGTTGAACATGATGAAGAACTGCGAGTTGGCGCTGTCCGGATCGGAGGCACGCGCCATGCCGAGCACGCCGCGCTTGAACGGCGCCTTGGAGAACTCAGCCTTGAGGTTCGGCTCGTCGGACCCGCCGGTGCCCGTGCCGGTCGGATCGCCGGTCTGGGCCATGAAGCCGTCGATTACGCGGTGAAAGACAATGCCGTCATAGAACCCGGACTTGGCCAGCTTCTTGATGCGTTCGACATGCGCGGGGGCAAGGTCAGGGCGCAGGCGGATGGTCACCCGGCCGTCCTTCAGGTCCAGATACAGTGTGTTCTGCGGGTCCAGGGTTTCAGCACCAGCGGCGGCCGGCATAAACACCAGCGGCAGCAACAGGGCGATGAGAGCAAGAAAGCGCTTCAATCGGAACTCCATTAAGGGGCGAGGCGGCGCGGGAGCGCTGCCGGGTCAGGCGCTGGCGCGGGCCACCAGGGGACCTGCCACAGGCGCGGGAACGAAGGCGGTGATGTCTCCGCCCATGCGCGCGATCTGGCGGACAAGCGTGGCGGTGATATGGCGGACCGGCGGCGAGGCGGGGAGAAAAACCGTCTTGATATCCGGGGCAAGCGTCCCGTTCATGCCGGCCATCTGCATTTCATAGTCGAGGTCGGTGCCATCGCGCAGGCCACGGACGAGAACCAGCGCGCCTTCCTTGCGGGCGACGTCAATCACCAGCGTGTCAAAGGCAATCACCGAAATCCTTGCTGTCACATCGGCGCCGAAGGCGGCAAGTGATGAGGCGCGGATGAGCCCGACCCGTTCCTCGAAAGTGAACAGCGGTTGCTTGCCGGGATGAATGCCGATGGCCACGACAACCTTGTCGGCCAGCGAGAGCGCCTGGCCGAGGATGTCGATATGGCCGTTGGTCACGGGATCGAAGGATCCCGGGTAGAGTGCTGTACGGATCATGAGAGTTTGATAGCGCCGATGCACAAATGCCACAAGCGCAGACATTCAAATCGCTGCTGGACATTCGTCGTGATGGCCCCGTCCTCCATCGCCGTTCAAGGATGAGATCGTTCACACAGGGGTGACAGACCATTTACCAGCACCCCATGGACCTTTTGCCGGCAAAGGCCCATATGGGCTGCATGATGAACACGTTCCTCCGATTCAAGATGCCAAGTGCACCCGTCCTCGCCTGGTTTGCCGCCATTGGCGCTTTCGTTCTCCTTGTCGGCGCCAGTGCGGCCCAGATCGACGCGCTCGCGCCCTCCGTCCCGGAGCCGGCGAAGATAGAATATGTGCCGAATGATCCCTACGGCTGCTACGAGCTCGAGTTCCTTGGGGAAGATCCGGCCTGCGCCCGGCCCTATGCGCCGATGCCGATGCCCGGCCCGATGGCCAGCATTTTGGGCTTCGAAAACGCCTGAAACGACAACTTTAAGCAGTGTGACCAGCAAAAGGAACGCGGATTACCGCGTTCCTTTCTTCGTTTTCAGCGGCGCGGTAAAATCATCAAGGCACAAACCTGTGACCCTCATCACGGAATCAAACACAGCAACATGGTGTTCTGGCCTCATAACCTGACCAGTCCGGCGGGGGAGACAGAGCCATGAAGATCGAGAAAATCAACAGCCCGAAACACGCGTCCGATGCCTACAGCCTTGCCGGGATCGCAGCCCTGCTTGCGGTCGCCATCGTCACCGTGATCGCTTCGGCCGCCCTCGCCTTCGCCCAGATGCCGGCAAATGCCGGGTCCATGACCAAGGGCAATCGCCTGTCCTCCGAGCTTCCCATGTCCTGCAAGGGCCAGACCTGGGGCAACTGGAACGCCAGCTGTCTGGAGAGCCTGTCCGGCAAGGCCGGTCTGCGCATGGTCGGCGCGACTACGGCGGCAGACCAACCGGTCGCAAACACCACGGTCCTGGTGCGTCAGGCGCCGGCGGGCTGACCGACAAACATCTGCCAAGCTTGCCCCAAAACACTGCCCAATCCCTCCCAATTCACGACAAAAGGCGCCCCGGTTTTCCGGAGCGCCTTTTGCTTGTCTGATACCGATCTGGACCGGCTTATTCACCGGCCTCGGACGGGCTGCCGGCGGCGCCAGCATCGTCGCCCTCGGCTTCATTGTCGTTGTCCTCCTCGCTGACGCGTTCCACGGCAACGACCTGCTCGTCATCGGCCGTGTTGAACACGATCACACCCTGGGTGGCGCGACCGGCGAGACGGATGCCGTCGACCGGGCAGCGGATCAACTGGCCACCATTGGTGACGAGCATGATCTGGTCCTTGTCCTCGACAGGGAAGGAGGCGACGAGCGGACCGTTGCGCTTGGTCACTGCCATGGCCGTGATGCCCTTGCCGCCGCGGCCGGTGACCCGGTACTCGAAGGACGAGGTGCGCTTGCCGAAGCCGTTTTCCGAAACGGTCAGGATCACCTGCTCTGCCGCGCCCATCTCGGCATAGCGCTCCTGCGGCAGGTCGCCGGCTTCGGCGGCCGCCTCATCGGCATCGTCGGAACCGGTCGCGGCTTCGTCAGTCTCACCGCGCATCAGGCGGCTGAGCTTGAGATAGGCCGCGCGTTCTTCCGAGGTCGCCTCGAAGTGACGCAGGATCGACATCGAGATGAGCCGGTCGTCATCGGCAAGGTTGATGCCGCGCACACCGACGGAGTTGCGGCCGGCAAAGACGCGCACTTCGGTGACGGCAAAGCGGATGCACTGGCCACCGGCTGTCGTCAGCATGACATCGTCGTTCTCGGTGCAGGTCTCGACCGAGACGATGCCGTCGCCCTCGTCGAGCTTCATCGCGATCTTGCCGGCGCGGTTGACCTGGGTGAAGTCCGACAGCTTGTTGCGGCGGACCGTTCCCTTGGTCGTTGCGAACATCACGTCGAGATCGCCCCAGCTGTCCTCGTTCTCCGGCAGCGGCATGATCGACGAGATCTGCTCGCCCGGCTCGAGCGGCAGCATGTTGATGAGTGCCTTGCCGCGCGAGGTCGGGCCGCCAAGCGGCAGACGCCAGACCTTCAGCTTGTAGACAATGCCGCGCGAGGAGAAGAACAGGACCGGCGTGTGGGTGTTGGCCACGAACAGGCGGGTAACGAAATCCTCGTCCTTGGTCGCCATGCCCGACCGGCCCTTGCCGCCCCGGCGCTGGGCACGGTAGGTCGCCAGCGGCACGCGCTTGATGTAGCCGGTGTGGCTGACCGTGACGACCATGTCCTCGCGCTGGATCAGGTCCTCGTCCTCAAGGTCCGCGCCGCCTTCGACGATCTGGGTCTTGCGCGGCGTCGCGAATTCGGTGCGGATCTCGATCAGTTCCTCGCGGATGATCTGCTGGATCCTTTCGCGGGAACGCAGGATTTCCAGGTAATCCGAGATTTCCAGACCGAGCTTGTTCAACTCGTCGGCGATTTCGTCACGGCCAAGGGCTGTCAGACGCTGCAGGCGCAGGTCGAGAATGGCGCGGGCCTGCTCCTCCGACAGGCGATAGGACCCATCGGCATTGACCGTATGGCGCGGGTCATCGATCAGCAGGATCAAGGGCTCGACATCACGGGCGGGCCAGTCACGGCCCATAAGCTGGGCGCGGGCAGTCGCCGGATCCGGTGCCGTGCGGATCAGGTGGATGACCTCGTCGATGTTGGCAACCGCAATGGCAAGACCTACCAGCACATGAGCGCGGTCGCGCGCCTTGGCCAGCAGGAAGCGGGTGCGGCGGCCGATCACTTCTTCGCGGAAGGCAATGAAGGCCTTCAGCATGTCGGTGATGGTCATCAGTTCGGGGCGGCCGCCATTCAGCGCCACCATGTTGCAGCCGAAGCTCTGCTGCAGGGCCGAGAAGCGGTAGAGCTGGTTCAGGATGACGTCAGCCACCGCGTCTTTCTTCAGCTCGATGACGACGCGCATGCCGGAGCGATCGCTCTCGTCGCGGATGTCGGAGATGCCCTCGATGCGCTTGTCCCGCACCAGCTCGGCGATCTTCTCGATCATCGTCGACTTGTTGACCTGATACGGGATCTCCGTGACGATCAGGGCCTCGCGCCCGGCGCGGATTTCCTCGATGTCGACCTTGCCGCGAATGACGACGGAGCCACGGCCCGTCTCATAGGCCGAACGGATGCCGGACCGGCCAAGAATGATACCGCCAGTCGGGAAGTCCGGACCCGGGACGATTTCGAGGAGCTCGTTCAGCGTCATGGCCGGATTGGCCATGATTGCGATCGCTGCATCGATCACTTCGCCGAGGTTGTGCGGCGGGATGTTGGTGGCCATGCCAACGGCGATGCCGCCGGCGCCATTGACGAGCAGGTTCGGGAACTTTGCCGGCAACACGACCGGTTCGGTTTCCGAACTGTCGTAGTTTTCCTGGAAGTTGACCGTGTCCTTGTCGATGTCGTCGAGCAGCTTGTGCGCGACCTTCTGCAACCGGCACTCGGTGTAGCGCATGGCCGCCGCCGGATCGCCATCGACGGACCCGAAGTTGCCCTGACCGTCAATCAGCGGCAGACGGAGCGAGAAGCTCTGCGCCATGCGGACCAGGGCGTCATAGATCGCGCTGTCGCCATGCGGGTGGTATTTACCCATCACATCGCCGACCACGCGGGCCGACTTGCGATAGGGCTTGTTCCACTCGTAGCCGTTCTCATGCATCGAATAGAGAATGCGCCGATGCACAGGCTTCAGGCCATCACGCACATCCGGAAGGGCGCGGCTCACGATCACGCTCATGGCGTAATCGAGATAGCTGCGCTTCATCTCGTCAGTGATGGAGATGGGACGAATGTCGGAGGGCGAAGCGCCACCCGACGGGGGGGAATCCTGTTCGGCCAAGGATGCGTTCCGTATGCTTTTTATGTTGTTCTGCTTATAGCCGATTCCGCCCCATCCACCAAATTGACCAGACAGATTCGGGGAGGATTTTCTCTATTCAAACCAATAGCTTGCGAAGAATATTCACAGCAGCACGAAAACAATGGGGCCAAAAGACGGCATTCGGTCAAAAGGCTCTGATATAAGGGAACCGCTGACCGGACGTTGCACGAGGTGGACCATGCCCGAATTTCTTCTCAATGCCTTCGCCACCTTGTTCGTGACCATCGATCCGGTCGGCCTGGCGCCGATGTTTCTGGCGCTGACCGCCGGGGTCTCGGCGGCTGATCGCAAGCGGATCGCTTACCGCGCCACCATCACCTCCGGCATCGTGCTGTTCGTGTTTTTCTTCTCCGGCAAGACAGTCCTCGACGTGCTTGGCATCTCGGTTTCGGCCTTTCGGGTCGCTGGCGGCATCCTGCTCTTTGTCATTGCATTTGAAATGGTTTTTGACCATCGCAACAAGCGCAAGAGTGAGACGGCGGAAAAGGTGGTCGAGCATCATCCATCCGACCTGAATGCCATGGCGGTGTTTCCGATTGCCATTCCGCTGATTGCCGGCCCGGCCGCGATCTCGGCGATCATCCTTCTCGCCAGCCAGGCCCCGACACAGGTCGCCTATGCCGGCCTTGCCGGGGTCATTGCAACAATCCTGCTCAGTTGCCTGCTCGCCTTCCTGCTCGCCGACAAGATCGAGCGGATGATGGGAGACACGGTGCAGATGGTTGTCACCCGTTTGCTCGGCGTGCTTCTGGCCGCGCTGTCGGTGCAGTTCATTGCGGATGGCATTATTGCCTTCGCCTCAGGTACGCCGGGCTGACCTGCCCCGGCGTACGAGCCGTCTGTGATGGTCAGCGCGAACGCTCCGGCCGTCCGTCGTCGCGCAAGGCGATGTAGATGGCCGGAATCACCAGAACCGTCAGCAGCGTTGACGAGGCGAGCCCGAACAACAGGCTGATGGCGAGCCCCTGGAAGATCGGATCGGTCAGGATGACCACAGCGCCGATCATTGCCGCGAGGGCCGTCAGCAGGATCGGCTTGAAGCGGATCGAGCCGGCCTCCAGCAGAACATCGCGCAAGGGACGCTCCGGGCTGCGGGCGTGACGGATGAAGTCTACCAGCAGGATCGAGTTGCGCACGATGATCCCGGCCAGCGCGATAAAGCCGATCATCGAGGTGGCGGAGAACGGGGCCGCAAATGCCCAGTGCCCGAGCAGGATGCCGATGAGGGTCAGCGGCACCGGCGTCAGGATCACCAGCGGCAACGCGAAGGACCGGAACTGCGCCACCACGAGAAAATAGATCCCGAGCAGAGCTACAGCGAATGCGGCGCCCATGTCCCGGAAGGTGATGTAGGTCACCTCCCACTCACCGTCCCAGAGCAGCACCGGAACTGCGTCGCTGACGGGCTGGCCATGATAGGCGATCTCCGGCCGGGACAGTCCGGCCCAATCCGCACCGGCGATGGCGTCTGCGACCGCAAGCATGCCATAGACCGGCGCTTCGAAGTCGCCAGCGAGTTCTGCGGTCACCAGTTCCGCTGGCCGGCCATTGTGGCGATAGATGAGATGCGAGGCCGGCTCGCGCATGAGGCGCACCACGTCACCGAGTTCCACGACGCCGCGACTGCCCGGCAACGCATTCGCCGGGACCGGTGTGGCCAGCAGGCGTTGACCGAGTGTCCGGTCCGATTTGGGCAGGGCAAGGACGATGCCGAGTGGCGCCCTGCCCTCGCCGCGATGCGAATAGCCGACCGGTGTCGTGCCGAGCAATGTCTCGATGGCGGCAAAGACGTCCCGCTCGCTGACGCCATGGAACTCGAGATTGTCGCTGTCGATGGCAATGCGGATGCGCTCGGACGGCTGTCCCTGACTGAGGTCGATGTCGACGATAAAGGGCACCGAGCCAAACAGGTCTGCCACCTTGTCGGCGATGGCGCGGCGGGTGTCCGGGTCGGGGCCATAGATCTCCGCCTGCAAGGTTGACATCACTGGCGGGCCCGGCGGGACCTCGACGACTTTCACCGACGCGCCGCCCGGAAGCTGAAGGCCCTTCAGCCTGTCACGGATATCGAGCGCCACGGCATGGCTTTCGCGCGTGCGGTCGGATTTCGGCTTCAGGTTGACCTGGAGATCGCCCTGCTCCGGCGCATCGCGCAGGAAGTAATGCCGAACAAGACCGTTGAAGTTGAAAGGCGCCGCAGTTCCCGCATGGGCCTGGATCGAGGTGATTTCCGGCAGGTCCTGGACCAGGCGCACGGCCTGGGACAGAGCCCGTTCGGTCATCTCCAGCGCCGTCCCCTCCGGCATGTCGATCACCACCTGCAACTCGGACTTGTTGTCGAAAGGCAGCAGCTTGACGGTGACATCGCGGGTGTAGAGCAGCCCCGTGCTGGCGAGCGTCGCCATGCCGACGATGATCAAAAACACCCAGGACCGGCTGCGGCTCACCAGAACCGGCCGCGCGACGGCGCGAAACAACGCGCCCAACCGCCCACCATCGGCCGCCTCGTCATGGCCATGCACGGCGCCACGTCCGGCAATGCGGAGCATGGCCCAGGGGGTCAGCACCACGGCGACAAAGAAGGAGAACAGCATCGCGGCGGAGGCGACCGCCGGGATCGGGCTCATGTAGGGGCCCATCAGGCCGGAGACGAACATCATCGGCAGGAGCGCTGCCACCACGGTCAGGGTGGCCACGATGGTTGGATTGCCGACCTCGGCGACCGCAGCAATAGCGGCCTCCGCCCGGTTGCGACCGTCGTTCATGGCCCAGTGACGGGCAATGTTCTCGATCACCACGATGGCATCATCCACCAGGATGCCGATGGCAAAGATCAGGGCGAACAGGCTGACACGATTGATGGTGTAGCCCATCATCTGGGCGGCAAACAGCGTCAGCAGGATGGTTGTCGGGATGACGATCAGGACGACGAGCCCGGCCTGCCAGCCGATCGCAAGTGCCACCAGGATCACGATGGAGACGGTGGCGAGCGCCAGATGGAACAGCAGTTCGTTGGCCTTCTCATTGGCCGTCTCGCCATAGTCGCGGGTGATATGGACGTTGACGCCGTCCGGGATCATCGTGCCTTTCAGGCTTTCCAGCCGGCTGCGCACCTCTTCGGAAATGACGACCGCGTTGGCTCCGGCGCGTTTGGCAACCGCAATCGAAACAGCGGGGACTGCGGTGAAACTGCCGGTGCCATCCGGCGCGTAATGCCAGACGCGCCGCTCTGCGGTGCCGCCATCAACCGTGATCCGGGCAACGTCCTTGACATAGACCGGCCGGCCGTCGCGGCTGGTCAAGAGGAGATTCCCGATCTCGCCGATATCGCCGAGCGTCTGCCCGGCCACGATCTGGGCGGACTTGCCATCCTGCCGCACGGTTCCGGCCAGAAATGAGCGATTGGCACCCTGGAGCTTGGCCAGAAGCTGGTCGAGGGTGATGCCTAGTCGGGACAGGCCTTCCGGGTCCGGCTCAATGCGGATCTGCGCCGCGCCGGTGCCGACCAGATAGGTCAGGCCGATATTGTCCAGCCGCGCCAGTTCGGAGCGCACTTCCTGAGCGAGACTATAGAGGGCCGGAGCATCCCAGCTGGCAGCGCCGGCCGGATCGGGCGCCAGCGTTGCCACCACGATGGCGACATCGTCGATGCCGCGACCAACCACGAGCGGCTCAGGAATTCCGACCGGGATCCGGTCGAGATTGGCGCGGATCTTTTCGTGAACGCGCAGGATGGCGCTGTCGGACGGGGTGCCGACGAGAAACCGCGCCGTGACCATGACCCGGTCATCCAGGGTCTGGCTGTAGACATGCTCGACGCCGGCGATGGCCTTGACGATGGTCTCGAGTGGTTCGGTCACCAGCTTGACCGCGTCGGGCGCCTTCAGGCCGTTGGCCGGCACCAGAATGTCGACCATCGGCACCGAGATCTGCGGCTCTTCCTCGCGCGGCAAGGTGGCAAGCGAAATCATGCCGACGACCAGCGAGGCCAGGAGCAGCAGCGGCGTTAGCGGCGAGGCAATGAAGGCAGCTGTCAGACGGCCCGACAGGCCAAGACCGGGACCGGAGCTGGGCGCAGTCATGGCAGCACCACGACATCGCCGGCAGTGAGGCCGCTGAGGATTTCGACCTGATCCCCCTCCGGCGTTGCCAGCACGCTGCCGCGCTGGACCACCACCTCTCCTACCGCGCCCGGTTGCCGGATCGTGACATAGTCAAGGCCATTGCGCGTCGTCAGCGCCGCTACAGGGACCGCAAGAACGGTGCGCTTGCCCGTCCCGATTTCAACCGGCACCCGCTCACCGACAAAGAAGTCCCCGAGGCTTTCGGCCGCCGCATCAGCAATCACGCGGCCCTGCTGCAACTCCGGATAGACCTTGACGATCCGCCCGTCCCGGGCGGTGCCTTCGGTGGACGCGAGGATGCGGACCAGATCGCCCTGGCGGGTTGTGCCGGCATGGCGCTCGGGTAGCTGCAGGCGCAGCAGAAAACCGTCCTCCGCGATCTCCGCCACCGTCTCTCCGGGCAGGATCACAGACCCGATCGTGACGGGAACCGACAGAACCCGGCCGTTCGTGGCGGCGATGACATCGCCCTCGCGCTCCTGCTGGTCCAGCACATTCCGCTCGGCCTCCGCCGCTCGCAGGCTTCCACGCGCCACATCAAGCTGGGTTTCCAGCTGGTCGATTCGTGATTGGGAAATGGTACCGCGCGCGAACAGCTGCCGGGCTCGGTTGACCTCGCTCTCGATATTCGCCGCCTCTGACGCGGTCGCCGCGATCCGCGCGTCCAGCGCCTGCCGGCGCAGCGCAAGCTTCTCGTCCAGCACCCGGGCGATGCGGTCGCCCTGGCGCACGGCACTGCCTTCGTCGACCGACAGTTCAATCACGGTGCCAGCATTGCGGGCGCGGGCGGACACACGCACCGAAGGTTCGACGGTGGCATAGACCGACTTCCAGTCCGTCACCTCGACTGGGGCGAGAGTCAGGTCGGCAGCGCCGGCAGGCCCCGAACAGGCCACGCTTGCTATCGCCAGAGCCAGGGCAACACGAAAGAGACGGGCGCGCCAGGGGCCGTCAGGGGCGGGCAGGATCACGGGCTTCATCCTTAGTTTCGATTTTCCGAAAGAATAGGGGGATCGGGGATCCGGCGCCAGTGTGTAGTTTCCCGAAAGCTGCCGAGAGCTGAGCCGGACGCAAGGCGCGCGAAACACAAAGGCCCTCCCCGGCTTTTCGCCAGAGAGGGCCTTTCGGCAGGGTCACAGATGGAGCAGGCGGGCAGGCAAACTCAGGCGCGGACACCGCCCCGGGCCTTGCGTGTTGCCTCCAGAGCTTTCTGCACGAATGAATCGCGGTCATAGATGTCATCATGGTAGCCGATGCTGCCGTCATCTTCCGGCCAGGCCGTGAAATAGACGAGATACACCGGGATCCGCGCCGTCACAGCTTCGGAATTGTTCTTGCCGGTGGCAATCCGCTCCGCGATATGACCGACCGGCTTGCCAAGCACGGCGGCGGCCATGGCGCGCGGATCGGACAGGCGGACGCAGCCGCTGGAAAAGGCACGAACATCCTTCTTGAACAGATGCCGCGACGGCGTGTCATGCATGTAGATGGCATGCTTGTTCGGGAACAGGATCTTCAGTTCGCCAAGCGCATTGTCATCACCCGGACGCTGGCGGACATTGACATTGATCCGGCCTTGCGCGACCGCGACCCAGTCGACATCGGCAGACGACAGCGGCTTGCCGGCTGCTGTCGTCACCTCGAACCCGGCGCGGTCGAAATAGCCTGGGTCCTTGGCCAGGATCTCCAGCTTCTGATTGACCAGAATGGAGCGCGGCACCCCCCAGAACGGATTGTACTCGACGGTCTTGATCTCGTCATAGAACACGGAGGTCTGCGTGCTCTTGGTGCCAATCACCGTGCGCATCGACAAGGGCGCCTTGCCCGGCTCGTAATAGACGGCAGTGAAGGACGGCTGGTTGATGAACACCCGGCGTGCGCCCAGATTCTCCGGCAGCCACCGGATCTGTTCCAGCGCCAGTTCCACCTTGGCCGTGCGGGCCGCGTGGCTATCGCCCGTCAAGGCCCGGATCGTGCCAGCGCCGACAACACCATCAGGATTGAGGCCCGCCTCGGCCTGATAGGCCTTGACCAAGGCGACCAGTTCCGGCGTGAATTCCGGCGTGTCGGCGTAATTTCCGAGTGTCTCGATATGCGCCGCCTCCAGCGCCGGGGAAGCGCGATGGCGAATGGCAGAGACGATATTCGTCAATTCGGCGTTGGACTGACCCGGCTTGATCAGCGTGCCGGCGGCAATGCTGATCTTCGGCCCCTGATCCCTGGCCGCACGCAGCCGTTCCAGTTCCGCGACCAGCGCAGCGAACTGCGGCGAGGCCGGTTGCATCGCTTCAAGCGCCGGGCCCGGAGCGGATGCCCGCTTCAGCGATGTCAGGACCTCACCGAGGTCCACCTTCTGGCGCGGCAGGTCGTGGTAACCGGAAATCCGGTTCGGATCGATCCGGCCCCGTTTCGCATCGAGCACATAGGTCAAGGCCGCAACCGACAGGCGCATCTCATAATCAATCAGCGCCGCGCGGGTCGCCTCCTGGTCAAGCCCGGCCAAAACGGGCAGATCGACCGCGTAGTCGGCGGGATCAAGGCCGAAGCGGGCAGCCTCGGCCAGTGTGGCGGCAACGGCCTGGGCCCGCGCATTGGGCGCTCCGCCAGCAACCCAGATGAACTCCGGATTGTCGCGGTAATGCGCCTTCAGCGCTGCCCCCACTTCCGGCAACGCCATGATCTTCATGGTCTTCAGCGCCGGACGCGCAAGGTCGAACTCCGACGGATCGGCCGTAACGGCAATGACAGCGGCATTTGCCTGGCCAGCGGCCGACGCGGTGCCCGAGGCGGCCTGGACCTCCGCAAGACTTGCCAGGGACAGGCTCTGATAGGGATCGGCCTTGTAGGTGTAATATTTCGGGCCCGTCACCTTGTTGGCAGTGATCATCGCACGATCAAGCGCCTGCGCTCGCTGCACTGGAGCGACCGGTTCCAGCCGCTGTGCGGGCTGATAATCGGGATTGAAGAACCGGTCGAGGAGAGACTGGGCGGAAGCCGGGCTCGCCGCGCACAGGCAGGCCACAGCCGCGCCCGCAAGCAACAGGCTCAAGGGAAATGAGCGCCCGGTGGCGCGGTTGAGATCCGGACGGCAAACCGAACGCATGTGTCTAAAAACCTCTGATCAAATCATGTCGCGGCACCACAACCGGCAGCAAACCCTGCCGTATGTGTCCGATCCCATCATGGCGAATATCGGGCGCAGGACAGGATACTAGCGCAACCCCAACGCAAAAGTTAACGCAAAGATACTTTTCATCACGACCTGGTGACGGAGCCGGGTTCAGAGCACTGATGAAAACCCTGATCCAGCGCTGCAACCACACGCCCGGACACGCCGGCCCTGCCCGGGGTCTGCTGCGAAGGGGCTGTCCCGGCGTGCGCACGCGTCCCACCGATCCTGTGCGACTGCGCCAGGACCGGACAGGGATCGCCCGCCAAACCTCGACAAAGGCTCGGCTTCAAACAGGTAGGGCTTAAATCAGGCACGGCTGGCCACGGTAATTGCGCCGGAGAGCGAAACGTCCGCCGACTGCCATTGCCAGCCCCTACCGGTCAATCGCCAGTCCGGTCGCGGGTGGATGTCGTTTGCGGTCAGAACGGAATTTCGTCGTCCATGCCGCCGCCGAAGCCGCCGCCCCCACCGGAACCGCCACCAGATCCGCCAGACGAGCCGCCGCCGTAGCCACCGCCAGAACCACCTGATGAACCACCACCATAGCCGCCACCGGAGGAGCCGCCATAGCCGCCCGACCCGCCGTCATAGCCACCGCCGGAGGAGCCGTAGTCGGACTGGCCGCCGCCACCGCCTTCACCGCGCCCGTCCAGCATGGTCAGGGCAGAATTGAAGCCCTGTAGCACCACTTCGGTGGAGAACCGTTCCTGGCCGCCCTGGTCCTGCCACTTGCGCGTCTGCAGCTGGCCTTCGATATAGACCTTGGCGCCCTTGCGCAGGTACTGCTCTGCGATCTTGCACAGGCCCTCATTGAAAATCACGACCCGGTGCCATTCGGTGCGCTCGCGCCGCTCACCCGACCCGCGGTCACGCCAGGTCTCGGACGTCGCGATCCGCAGGTTGGCAACCGGCTTGCCATCCTGGGTGCGGCGAATTTCCGGATCGGCCCCGAGATTGCCGACCAGAATGACCTTGTTGACGCTTCCCGCCATGTTCCGGGCTCCTCTATATCTTACTGTCGCAAGGGCTCCGGTCCGGTGTACACCCGGCGGAGTCCTGACTGCTTTTCTTCCGCCGCAAGGACGGCATGATCGGGCGGACCCTAGCGCCTAATCAATCCCGCCGCATCCGCGCTTTGCCTTTTCCACAAAGGGAAGCGCCTTGACCGGGGATCCAGGAACTGCAAAACGGCCGCAAAGGGCCTTGTTCTTTCTTTGTTCTTGTTGTAGCAAAGTTCCATGCGTCATGCAACGGCCTCACGCTCCCCCGTCTGGTCCAAGCACTGCGCTGCCGCGTAAGGGAAATCTGAAAGCATGTCCGGGTCAGGTCGTGGTGGTCCGACCCCGCCTCCCCGCGCGCGCCTGTTTCGGGCCGCCGCTGTTTCGCGGTTGAGGCAGCGGCTGCGTTGCGTATAACAGCTGAGACTTTTGCCCGGGTTCCGGGCCAGCCAGGATCGAATTGATGTCCGAGGACGCCAAGCCTTCTCTCCCGACCGCCATTTCCCGGGTGATCCCGCCCGAGCGCGGAAAATATCTGTCGATCCGCGGCGCGCGGGAACACAATCTCAAGAATGTCGACCTGGACCTCCCGCGCGACCGGCTGATCGTAATGACGGGCCTGTCCGGATCTGGCAAATCCTCGCTTGCCTTCGACACGATCTACGCCGAGGGACAGCGCCGTTACGTCGAGAGCCTGTCGGCCTATGCGCGCCAGTTCCTCGAGATGATGCAGAAGCCGGATGTCGACCAGATCGACGGTCTTTCGCCGGCAATCTCCATCGAGCAGAAGACCACCTCGCGCAATCCACGTTCGACCGTCGGCACGGTCACCGAGATCTACGACTACATGCGCCTGCTGTTCGCGCGGGTCGGCGTGCCGCATTCGCCGGCAACCGGCCTGCCGATCGAAAGCCAGACCATCAGCCAGATGGTGGACAAGGTGATGGCACTGGAAGAGGGAACGCGATTGTTCCTGCTGGCGCCGATCGTGCGCGGGCGCAAGGGCGAGTACAAGAAGGAACTCGCCGAACTGATGAAGAAGGGCTTCCAGCGGGTCAAGATCAACGGCACGTTCCACGAGATCGCAGAGGCCCCGGCGCTGGACAAGAAATACAAGCATGACATCGATGTGGTGGTGGACCGGATCGTCGTGCGCCCCGATATCGCCGGGCGTCTCGCCGATTCCTTCGAGACCGCCCTGAAACTCGCCGATGGCATCGCCATTGCCGAACTGGCGGACAAGCCCTTGCCGGACCTGCCCTCCGACAAGGAGGCCGTGCTGCAGAACCGCAACGAGACGCATGAGCGGATCATCTTTTCGGAGAAATTCGCCTGTCCGGTCTCGGGCTTCACGATCACCGAGATCGAACCGCGGCTGTTCTCCTTCAACAATCCGTTCGGAGCCTGCCCGTCCTGTGACGGCCTCGGCACCACCCTTGCCTTCGAGGCCGAACTGGTTGTCCCGGACGAGGGGCTGTCCCTGCGCGACGGGGCGGTCCTGCCATGGGCCAAGACCGGCGCAACCTCGCCCTATTACGCCCAGACGCTGGAGGCGATCTGCCGCCAGTTCAAGGTGTCGATGGCAACGCCCTGGCGCCAGTTGCCGGAGGAGGTCCGCAGCCTGATCCTGCATGGCTCGGGCAAGACGGAGATCGAATTCGTCTATGACGACGGTGTGCGCAGCTACAAGGCGCGCAAGACCTTTGAAGGGGTAATCGGCAACATTGAACGGCGCTGGCGCGAGACGGATTCGGCCTGGGTCCGGGAGGAACTGTCGCGCTTCCAGTCCAACCACCCCTGCCCGGCCTGCGGCGGCTATCGCCTGAAGCCCGAGGCGCTGGCGGTGAAGATCGGCGGCTGCCACATCGGCCAGATCTCCAACCACTCGATCCGCGAGGCAGCGGTCTGGTTCGAGGCGCTGCCGCCCTTTTTGACCGACAAGCAGCAGGAAATCGCCGGCCGGATCCTCAAGGAAATCCGCGAGCGCCTGCGGTTTCTCAATGATGTTGGCCTGGAATACCTGTCGCTGTCGCGCAATTCGGGCACCCTGTCAGGCGGCGAGAGCCAGCGCATTCGTCTCGCCTCGCAGATTGGCTCCGGTCTGACCGGCGTGCTCTATGTGCTCGACGAGCCCTCCATCGGCCTGCACCAGCGCGACAATGCCCGGCTTCTGGAGACGCTCCGGCATCTGCGCGACCTCGGCAACACGGTGATCGTCGTCGAGCATGACGAGGACGCGGTGATGACGGCAGACTATGTGGTCGATGTCGGCCCCGGCGCTGGCGTGCATGGCGGGGAGATCGTGGCGGTCGGCACGCCGGCGGAAATCATGGCCAACCCGGCGTCCCTGACCGGGCAGTACCTGTCGGGCGCACGCGGCATTCCGGTGCCAGCCGAACGGCGCAAGATCAACAAGAAGCGGCAAATCAAGGTGATCGGCGCGCGCGGCAACAATCTCAAGAGTGTCAACGCCGAAATTCCGCTCGGCACTTTCACCTGCATCACTGGCGTCTCCGGCGGCGGCAAGTCGACCTTCCTCATCGACACGCTGTTCCGCGCGGCGGCGCGCCGGCTGAATGGCGCGCGCGAGAACCCGGCACCGCATGACCGCATCGAGGGCCTTGAACATCTCGACAAGGTGATCGACATCGACCAGTCGCCGATCGGGCGGACGCCACGCTCCAATCCGGCCACCTATACCGGTGCCTTCACCCCGATCCGCGAGTGGTTTGCCTCAATGCCCGAGGCCAAGACCCGCGGCTATCAGCCGGGTCGGTTCTCCTTCAACGTCAAGGGCGGACGCTGCGAGGCCTGCCAGGGCGATGGCGTCATCAAGATCGAGATGCACTTCCTGCCCGATGTCTATGTCACCTGCGATGTCTGCAAGGGCCGGCGCTACAACCGGGAAACCCTGGAAGTTCTGTTCAAGGGCAAGTCGATCGCCGATGTGCTCGACATGACCGTGGAGGAAGCGGCGGAGTTCTTCGCCGCTGTCCCAGCCGTGCGCGACAAGATGGAGACGCTGGCGCAGGTGGGCCTTGGCTATATCAAGGTCGGGCAGCAGGCGACCACCCTGTCGGGCGGTGAGGCGCAGCGCGTCAAGCTCGCCAAGGAACTGGCGCGGCGCTCGACCGGGCGGACGCTCTATATTCTCGACGAGCCGACAACAGGCCTGCATTTCCACGATGTCGCCAAGCTGCTCGAGGTGCTGCATGAACTGGTCGATCAGGGCAACTCGGTCCTGGTCATCGAGCACAATCTCGAGGTCATCAAGACGGCGGACTGGCTGATCGATTTCGGGCCGGAAGGCGGCGATGGCGGCGGCATGGTGGTGGCAACGGGACGGCCGGAGGATGTGGCCGATGTCCAGGCCAGCCACACCGGACGCTTCCTGCAGGAATTGCTGCAACGCCGCCCGCAGCAGCGGACCACAGCCGCAGAGTGATCAGGGGCGGTGTGACGCGCGCGATTATGCTGCAACGCAGCATCTGACGATTCGATCGATTTAAATGGGTCAAGAGCGGGGCAGAACCATCTGTCCCGCTTTATTTTTTCGCCTTGCGGGAATTGCATGCCAGTCATGCAGACGCGGATCTTCTCGCAAATGCGAAGAAGGCGTAGATAAGGGTCATCGGAACGGCGCTGCACCGCACAACGGAAAGCTGACAGCCGCTCCTGAAGGTTCAAGGATCGGACAAATGATCAATTCCGTCGTTCGCAAATACAACTCGTGGGTCAACTACCGCCGCACGGTCGAAGAGCTGTCCCGCCTGTCCAACCGCGAGCTGAGCGACCTGGGCATCGGCCGCGGTGACATCGAGTTCATCGCCCGCCGCGCCAGCCGTTAAGCGGTTTCAGACTACAAGAATCGCGATCCCGGGCTTTCCTCCTCCCAGGCCCCGGATCGTGTGAGACGGCGGGTTCTTCTCCTCCCAGCCCGCCTGACTAAACGACGCCCGCCGGTACCTCCTCCCACCGGCGGGCGTACGTTTTTCCAAGACCCAGTCTGCACGATACCCAGTCTGCACGATACCCAGTCTGCACGATACCCAGTCTGCAATGGCCGCGCCCGCCCCCGGGCTGCGGCCTTTTTGCTGCCTTGCCGGGGACGCGGCTCTGCCTGGATCTCACCGCACAGGCTAACGGGTCTTAACGACGCCCTGCAGGGATCGCAGGGCTGTCATGACGAGCCGGCACTGGCAAGCCAGCTAAAGATCACCTATCTGTATCCCAACGAATTGAGGGCAGATGCCCCGATCCAATCTCCTGATCAAAACAAGCAAGAAGAAAGGTAACATCATGCTTCATGATCTCGTCTCCAAGTACCGCTCGTGGAAAAAGTACCGCGAAACCTATGATGAACTGGCCCGCATGTCCTCGCGCGAGCTGAATGACATCGGCATCTCCCGTGCCGACATCGGTTCCATTGCCCGGCAGGTCATGCGCTGACATCGGACGGGGGGCGACCTTACGCGCCCTTGCCGAGCGGAAGAATGCTCCCCGACAGGGGGCATGGTTCAGGGGTGATCCCAACAGCGAGGATCGCCCGGACCAGACTTCGGATCCAGGCAGCGCCGCACGTGCTGCTCTGCAACATGAACAGGGCAGGCATGCAGAATTGTGCATGGCGCGCCGGCTCCGGACAAATTATCAAGAAAACAACACGGGCGGCGCCAAGCTGCCCCGATCTTCGGGCCAAAGGACTCCTCCTCCCACCTGCGGCCCGGCTTCGACCGATCCTCCTCCTCCCGGATCGGCCATCGAAAGAGCGCTTGCCGGTACCTCCTCCCACCGGCGAGCGCTTTTCGATTCTGGAGAGCCTTCAACTCACAGCGCGTGACCGAAACCAGTCGTCCAGCGGCTGGACAACCGGTTGCAATCCGTTGGCCCTCGGCCAGCTGTCGATGGCGAAGTCTTTGCCGCCTTTTTCTCTCAGCACAGCGGTGGCATGCGGATAGCGGCCATCCAGCAGGAAGCCGCGTGCCACCGGTGCGCGCACCGAGTGGTGGCGCAGCCACCCGCGCGCCTCGGCCAGCAGCAGCAGGCTCGTCGTGTTGGTCGCCTCGTCGATGCAATCCATCTGGCCCGGGACACCCGAACCCTGCAAATCAAGGCCGCCCCGGTCATCCTGCGAGCCGACCTGCTTCGCAACCCGGTTTTCCATCCAGGCAACGGCACGGGCAACGGCTGCGCGTTCGGCCGCCGGCGATTTCGCTCCGGCCCGCAGCAGCGCCTGCAACCGGTTCAGGTCCTGCCGGCCGAGATCAAAGGGTGTCTTGCGGGCGCAGCCGAAGGCATGACAGATGTAGATCCGCTCCGGCCGGGGTATTACCCCATTCTGACTGTCATACCAGCCGTTCGACGACGAACTGGACTGCGCGGCGCATGCGGTAAGGCCGAAGACCGGCAACAGGGTCAGAGCCAGCCGGCGGACCCGCCGGAGACGACTTTCACCGTGGTTCGGCGCTGCCGCCCCCATTCCACCGTCCATCCGCAAGCCCCCTCTTCGGACATTCCCTCGCGGCAGCATACGGCTCGCATTGCATCAGAGCCATCGAAACGATATCAGGCAGGTTCCTGTTTTCATCGTCCGACCCGGTCCCATGGCACCGCAGACGACAGGCGCGGGTCTCCTGTCCCGGCCGTTCCACACGAGGCACACCCTGATGATGAAACCCGTTCACGTGATCGGCGGCGGACTGGCCGGTTCGGAGGCTACCTGGCAACTGGCCAAGGCCGGCATTCCGGTTGTCCTGCACGAGATGCGGCCGGTGCGTGGCACCGATGCGCACAAGGGCGACGGGCTGGCCGAACTGGTCTGTTCCAATTCGTTCCGGTCGGATGACGCCGACTACAACGCCGTCGGGTTGCTGCATGCGGAGCTGCGCCGCGCCGGATCGCTGATCATGCAGGCAGCTGATACGCATCAGGTGCCGGCGGGCAGCGCGCTTGCGGTGGACCGTGACGGGTTTTCCGACGCGGTGACGCAGACACTGGCCGCCCATCCGTTGGTGACACTGTCCCGCGAGGAACTGACCGACCTGCCGCCGGAGGACTGGGACAGCGTCATCATTGCCACCGGCCCCCTCACCTCCCCGGCCCTGTCAGAGGCAATCCTGAAGCGGACGGGCGAGGATTCGCTGGCGTTCTTCGACGCCATCGCGCCGATCGTGCATTTCGATTCGATCAATCTCGACGTCGCCTGGTTCCAGTCGCGCTACGACAAGGTCGGACCTGGTGGCACCGGCAAGGATTACATCAACTGCCCGATGGACAAGGCGCAGTATGACGCCTTCATCGACGCGCTGATCGCCGGCGACAAGACCGACTTCAAGGAATGGGAGGCCAACACGCCCTATTTCGACGGCTGTCTGCCGATTGAAGTGATGGCGGAACGCGGTCGCGAGACCCTACGCCATGGCCCGATGAAGCCGATGGGGCTGACCAATGCGCATAACCCGACGGTGAAGGCCTATGCGGTGGTGCAACTGCGCCAGGACAATGCGCTTGGCACGCTCTACAACATGGTCGGTTTCCAGACGAAGCTGAAGTACGGCGAACAGGCCGAGATCTTCAAAATGATCCCGGGACTGGAGAATGCCGTCTTTGCCCGGCTCGGCGGCCTGCACAGGAACACGTTCCTCAATTCCCCGAAGCTGCTAGACACGAGCCTGCGCCTCAAGGCCGAACCAAGGCTACGCTTTGCCGGCCAGATCACCGGATGCGAGGGCTATGTGGAATCGGCCTCCGTCGGCTGCATGGCGGGCCTGTTCGCAGCGCGGGAAAGGCTCGGCCTGGAGGTGGTCACCCCACCGGACACCACGGCCATGGGTGCACTGCTGGCGCATATCACCGGCGGCCACATTGCCCGGGACGACGAGGAAGGTCCGCGCTCGTTCCAGCCGATGAATGTCAATTTTGGCCTGTTTCCGCCCGTCGACGCGCCGGCCAAGGCCGAAGATGGCAAGCGTCTGCGCGGCGCTGACAAGGCAAAGGCCCGCAAACTGGCAATGACCCAGCGGGCAAGGGCGCATTTCGAGGACTGGATCGGTGCGAACCAGCTTGCGGCAACCTGATCAGGACATTGCGGCGGATGCTTACCGAAGCGCCCGCCGCGCGGCCCGCCAGATGATCCACTGCCGGTAGATCTGGGACAGTTCAGCCCGGTCGCGGAAGGGGTTGAACCCCTTTCGCTCCATAACCTTCAGGAACGGCTCGACAAGGCAGACCGGCAGGAAGGCCGGAGCCACCTCCGGACGGATACAGGAAATCTGCGCCCGGGTGCGATCCAGATGATGCCGTGCATGCGCCCGCATCTCCGCCAGCGCAGCCCCAAGCTCCGGCGTCATTTCGCCCCTGAACATGGTCTCGGGATCAACGCCGTGGCGGTCCAGGACATCCGCGGGCAAGAATTGCTGCCGCCGCGCCGCATGCCAGGGCAGCGCCCGAAGCAGGCCCGTGAGACCATAGGCGACCCCGGCATGGCCTGCTGCATCACAGGTGCCAGGCTCCTCGCCGCCGGCAAGAATGATCGAGCCGAGTTGCATCAAGGCGGATGAGGTCTCGCCGGCATAGCCTTCAAGATCCGTCAATGTCGGCATGGGATCGTCATAGAGATCGAACACCCGCGCATCGAGAAGCGCGATCAGGGCTTCAACGGGCAGATGATACCGCCTGATTGTGCTGGCTAGCGCTGCGGCGACAGGATTGGCCGAGGCCTCACCGTGCTCGGTGCCGGTGAGGAAGTCGCGCCACCATTGCAGGCGGACCTCCCCCGGCAGCGGATCATTGACCAGATCGCGGACACGGGCGACTTCACTGTTGAAGGCATAGAGTGCCAGCAGTCCGCCCCGGTGTTCGGGTGCGGCAAACAGCGCTGTCAGATAGCGGTCGATATCGTGGTCCCGTACCAGGGCCTGAACGTGGTCGAAGGGATCTGCCATGCCCCTACTCGACCGCAAGCAGGACCGCGGCCACTGCGCGATCTTCCGACAACATCACATTGAGGGTGCGAACCGCCGCGCCCGTCGACATGGGATCGGCCAGGATACCTGCCTCGCGGAAGGCCGTGCGCCACTCAGGCTTGAGCGGCCGCAGATCTGCGCCTGTACCAATGAGGAGAACTTCGATGTCTGCGGCCTGCTCCAGAACCCTGGAGAAGCTGTCGAGTGTGATCTGGCTGAAGTCCGCGACGTCCCAGCCGTGAATGCCGGAGGGAAGACACAGGATCGAGCCGAGATGCGACATTCCGGCGAACCGGAACCCGCCGCCGCCATAGGCGTCGACGGGCGCACGGCCAGGGAAATGCGCCTTGCGGATTTCCATCTTTGTTCCTGTGTTGGCGAACCGGCTCAGGCCGTCTTCGCAGCATCCGTCCCGCTTGCCTTCTCCTCGTCCTTGTCGCTGCCGCCGGGGCGGAGGTTGAAGAGGATGAGCATTGGCGCTGCCAGGAAGATGGACGAATACGTGCCGATGATGATGCCGAAGATCATGGCCAGCGTGAACGACTGGATGACCTCTCCTCCAAACACATAGAGCGCGGACAGGGCAATCAAGGTCGTCACGGACGTCATTGTCGTGCGCGCCAATGTTTCGTTGATCGACAGGTCCAGAAGATCCGTCAGCGACAGCTTCTTGTAGCGGCGCAGGTTCTCTCGAATGCGGTCATAGACGACGACCGTGTCATTGAGCGAGTAGCCGATGATCGTGAGGATCGCGGCGATGCTCGAAAGGGTGAAATCGAGCTGCAGAACCACAAACAATCCGAGCGTGACGATGACGTCGTTGAGCGTCGTCAGGATCGCGCCCACGGCAAACTGCCACTCAAAGCGGAACCAGACATAGAACAGGATGCAGATGAGCGCGACCGTGATGCCGATGCTGCCCGCCATCGCCAGTTCGCCCGAGACGCGGGGACCGACGATCTCGACGCGGCGGAACTCCACCTCGCCGGCAAAGGCCGCACGCACGGCGTTGATGGCCAGTTGCTGGGCCTGTTCGCCGCCGTCCTGCTGCTCCATCCGGACAAGGACTTCATCCGGGTCGCCGAACTGCTGCACCTGGACATCGCCCAGATTGAGAGTGCCGAGCTTGCCACGGATCGCGGCGATGTCCGCCGGACCTTCGGTCTTCATTTCGATCAAGCTGCCGCCCTTGAAATCAATGCCGAAATTAAGGCCGACCGAGAAGAAGAGAACACCGGACAGAATTGCGACCACAATCGACAGCGGGAAGCTGTACGTGCGGAACCACATGAACTTGTAGGTGGTGTTATCGGGAATAAGCCTGAGCAGGCGCATGATGATGTCCCTCCCGGTTCACAGGTTGATGCGCGTGGGGCGCGCATAGCGAACCCAGGTCGCGACAAGGAACCGGGTCAAGGTGTAGGCGGTAAAGACAGTCGTGAAGATGCCGAGCGCCAGCGTCACGGCAAAGCCCTTGACGGGGCCGGACCCGAGCTGGAACAGGACAACGGCGGCGATCAGCGTCGTGATGTTGGCATCGAGAATGGTGCCGATAGCCCGGCTGAAGCCGGCATCAATTGCCGAGATGGCCGAACGACCATTGCGGACTTCCTCACGAATGCGCTCATAGATCAGGACGTTGGCGTCCACCGCCATGCCGATGGTCAGCACGATGCCGGCGATGCCTGGCAGGGTCAGTGTCGCCTGAAGGATCGTCAAGGCGGCAAAGATCAAGGTGATGTTCACCGCCAGCGCGATGTCGGCGAAGACGCCGAAGCGGCCATAGGCGAGGATCATGAAGATCGCGACCGCCGCCGCGCCGATCAGTGACGCCAGCTTGCCGGCATCAATCGAATCCTGACCAAGGCCCGGGCCGATCGAGCGTTCCTCGATGACGGTCAGTTTTGCAGGAAGAGCACCGGCCCTCAGCAGCACGGCCAGGTCATTGGCGCTCTGCACAGAGAAGTTGCCCGAGATCTGGCCGGAGCCACCGGTGATCGGTTCATTGATACGCGGGGCAGAGATCACCTCGTTGTCCAGCACGATGGCGAAGGGACGGCCGACATTCTGGGTCGTCACTGTCGCAAACTTGCGTGCGCCGGAGGTGTTGAGGCGGAAGCTGACCACGGGCTCGTTGGTCTGCTGATTGAAGGACACCTGCGCGTCAACGAGGTCCTCACCGCTCATCAGCGGAACCTCCTCGACGAGATAGGGGATCGACGGTTCGTCGACGGAATTCAGGATGATCGTTCCCACCGGCGGGCGGCTCTGCAGCGCCTGGTCGGGGGACATGGTCACATCGACAAGATGGAAGGTCAGCTGGGCGGTCTGGCCGACGAGCGATTTCAGGCGCTCTGGGTCCTGTTCGCCGGGGGCTTCGACGAGGATCCGGTCGGAGCCCTGGCGCTGGATGTTCGGCTCGGTCGTGCCGATTTCGTCGACACGGCGACGGATCACCTCGATCGATTGCTGCACGATCGAGGCCATCCGCTGCTCAAGGCCCTGCTCGGTGAAGGCATAGCGGACGAGACCGTCACTGGAGACAGTCATTTCGAATTCATTGACGGCCTGACCCGAGAACAGGGACCCGGCAAGCGGGTTGACCAGCGGTGCAAGCCGCGTCCGGGCTTCCTCGATCTTGTCCGCATCACGGATGCGGACCTGGACGGTCTCGCCCTGGATTGCGAGCCCTGTATAGCCGATGCGCGGCTCCTTGCGCAGTTCACTGCGGATCTCGCCGGTCAGTGTTGCAAGGCTCTTGTCGATATAATCGCGCTTGTCGACTTCGTAGAGAAGATAGGCACCACCCTGCAGGTCCAGGCCCAGCACGATCTGCGTCTTGGGTAGCCAGTTCGGCCAGCTCCGGAGTGTTTCGGCAGACATGAAATTCGGCAGGATCGAGACGATCCCTCCGAGGATCACTGCAAAGATCAGGGCGATCTTCCAGCGTGCAAAATAGAGCATGAGTGATTGCCTGTGTTGGCTGTGCCACCTGATGCGGGGGCGCCTCTTGACCGATGGGCTTGCCTCCGGGCGCGACCAGCGCGCCCGGGAGCCGGATGCGGCTTATTCGCCGTCCTTCACCGGTTCCGACTTGGAACGGACTTCCGCCACCATGGCACGAACCAGGCGCGCCTTGACGCCTTCGGCCAGTTCAACCTGGATTTCCGTGTCATCGACGACCTTGGAGACCTTGGCGATCAGGCCGCCGGACGTGACCACGACATCGCCCCGGCGCAGGTTCGACACCATTTCCTTGTGTGCCTTGACCCGCTTCTGCTGCGGGCGAATGATCAGGAAATACATGATCACAAAGATCAGGATGAACGGCGCAAAGGACAACAGCGAGCTCGGATCCGACAAGGAGCCGGACTGGGCGTATGCAGGGGTGATCAACATCAAGGACTCCTCGAGAGTGGGCATCAGGACGGGCCGGATCATCACTTTTCGCCCCGTTCAGGTCGCGCGGACTATAACCACGGGGCCTTGCATTTCAAGTCACACGGCGGGTTTCAGCGTACCGATCCGGGCAAAACCGGCATTTCGGCCCCTCCCCCCACATGTTAATCCTGACAGCAGGACCTTTTGGTTCGCCCCCATATAGGCATTCGACAATCCGGTAACAGTGTTCCCATGACAAAAGCAGCGCCCGAACCATCCCAGGCCGTCCTTTCAGAGGTTGCGGCGAAGCTTGACCAGCTGATCGCCCTGATTGCCCGTGTTGTTCCCCCTGCCCCCATGGCGCCCGATTTTGCCGGCACGGACGCCTTCATCTGGCAACCGGTGCCGGGTAATCTGGTTCCCGTGCCCAAGGTCAACCGGGTGGAGATCGAACTCCTGTGCGCCATTGCCCGCGTCCGGGATCTCCTGGTCGACAACACACGGCGCTTTGCCCGGGGATTGCCGGCCAACAACGTGCTGCTGTGGGGCGCGCGTGGCATGGGCAAGTCGTCCCTGGTGAAGGCCGCGCATGGGGCGATCAATGCCAGTGGCGAGACGGCGCCGTTGAAACTGATCGAGATCCACCGCGAGGACATCGAGACACTGCCCGCCCTCATGGGCCTGATCAAACCGGCGCCTTACCGATTCATCGTGTTCTGCGACGACCTCTCCTTCGACCACGACGACACGTCCTACAAGTCGCTAAAGGCGGTACTGGAAGGCGGGATCGAGGGGCGGCCGGAGAATGTGCTGTTCTATGCCACCTCGAACCGGCGCCACCTGCTGCCGCGCGACATGATCGAGAACGAGCGCTCCACCGCGATCAACCCTGCCGAGGCAGTCGAGGAGAAGGTATCGCTGTCGGATCGCTTCGGCCTGTGGCTCGGCTTCCACAATTGTTCGCAGGATGACTATCTGGAGATGGTCGGAGGGTATGTCCGGCATTTTGGCCTGGACGTTCCCGCCGATGCCCTGCGGGCCGACGCCCTGGAATGGGCCACGACCCGCGGTGGCCGGTCAGGCCGTGTGGCGTTCCAGTTCATCCAGGATCTGGCGGGCCGGCTTGGCGTGCCGCTAAGGTCATAATCGCATGCAAAAAAGGCGGCCCCTGCGGACCGCCATTGTTAATTTCAGGCAAGAGGACCCTAGCCCCGCGGAAGATAGCGCAGCGGATCGACCGGCTTGTTGTCCTTGCGCAGTTCGAAATGCACCTGCGGTTGGGTCACGGAGCCAGTGGATCCAGCCTTGGAGATCACCTGACCGCGCTGGACGGTCTCGCCGCGCTTGACCAGGATCTCGCTGTTGTGAGCATAGGCCGACACCCAGCCATCATCGTGGCGGATCAGGACAAGGTTGCCGAAGCCCTTGAGTTCATTGCCGGCATAAAGAACGGAGCCATCGCCGGCAGACTTGACCGGCGTGCCTTCCGGGACCGCCAGGTTGATGCCGTCGTTGCGGGTACCACCGGGCTTGGAGCCATATTCTGAGATGACACGGCCACGCACCGGCCAGCGGAACATCGGACCGCCGACGCTCTCCTGGGCATCGGCAGCGGCTGTCTGCAGCGGCTTGGAATCCTGCGCGGCGCCAGCAAGCGCCTCAATCGCCGGCTTGTCATTTGCCGGAAGTGTGGAGGCCGGTGCTTCGCGCAAAGCCGTCACCGGGGTCGAAGCGGCCGGGGCGGGCTTGCCGGCGACCAGGGGGGCCGACGGACGCGCATCTGTTGCGGTCGGCTTGGCCGGCGTCAGAGCTGCAACAGCCTTGCCATTGACCGGCTTGCGCGACGGTGCCTGGACACTGGCAATCGTGTTGGTGGCCGGAGAGATTGAACCCGTTGTCGCGGGCGCTGCGCCGGCGGGCGGCAGCGTCACAGGCCGCGCGGCGGCAGGCTGCAGTGTTGCCGGCCGCGTTGTGGCGGCAGTGGTCGTTGAATTGTTTGCCGCGTAGACATAGGTCGGGATGATCACGGACTGGCCAGGACGAACCTGCGACGAGGAGTCGAGCCCGTTGACGGCCATGATGGCCTCGGTCGGAACCCCGTAGCGGCGACCCAGCGAGGCAACGGAATCACCCTCGCGCAACTGGATCCGGGTTCCGCCAGTAGAGGTCCAGCCCTTCCAGGAGTTTTCTCCTGCCGAAACGGCAGAAGCAACCGGGGCAGGAGTTGCAGGAACGGCAGGACGCGCGATGACGGGCTCTCCGGTCGGCAACAGCTTTACCGGCGGCGGAGCGGAGGAAGCAACGGTTCCGGCGACCGGCGGCAACTTGCTGGACGCAATCGACCCCGTCGTCTTTGGCGTAGCGCCGGAGGCAGGCAGGTTCGAAGCGACCTTTCCAGGCCCGCGCACAATGTCCTGATAGCTCGGCTGGCTGGATTTCGCGCCGCCAAGGATGGCGCGCTGATTGGCGGTTCCGCCCGTATAGACGGGACCATCCGCAAACCGCTCCATGCTGCCGCTGCAGCCGGCGCCAAGACCTGCCAGGAGGCCAATGGCGGCGACCCGTGTCCAAGGGGACTTGCGATCGTTACGCATCCGACTGGTCATTGCCCTGCTCGACCCACTCTCAGTTACCATGGGACCAGTAAAGAGCAGTAAGGTTGACAAAGCCTAAACATGGAGACGGAACGGCGGAATTCCGCCAAGAGATCAAGGGCTAAAGAAAATCTGCCCGGCCAGGCCGCAAGGATACGAGGCGCAACTCGCCCAAATGTTCCTCAACGTCCGATTCTGTGCCGCGCCGGAACCGCACCAGGGACTGCACCTTGCCCGGCCACCCGACCGTCGCGACAAGAACGCCCTCACTGGTCAGCTGGCTCTTGAGGACATCAGGAATCGTTGGCACGGACCCGGTCAGGACGATTCGATCGAAGGGCGCCCGATCACGCAAGCCTTGCAGGCCGTCAGCATGATGCAATTCGCAATTGGCGATCTTGAGGGCGGCCAGCCGCTGGCGGGCAAGGCTGATCAGTGTCTGGTAGCGCTCGACGGTGAAGACATGCTGGCACAGATGCGACAGCACGGCCGATTGATAGCCGGAGCCAGTGCCGATCTCCAGCACCCGGTGACCAGGCTGGATTTCAAGCGCTTCGGCCATTTTGGCCACCAGCGACGGCGCGCTGACCACCTGGCCGCATTCAATTGGCAGCAGGCAGTCCTCATAGGCATAGCGATGCAGCCGCGCCGAGAGAAACAGCCGGCGCGGCACCCGCTCTATGGCCGAGAGCACGCGCCGGTCGTTGATGCCGCGCCGGCGCAGGGACAGGACGAGGGACGCACGCGCTTCGAACTCGTCATGCGTGACAATCGGAGCATCCGCCCCGCCCGTGTCAGCCATCCCCGCCCCCTTGCTGCCCTGCGACACTCCGCAGGGCGTTGATCCGGTCAGTCCAGTTCCGCCGCCAGCAAGCCGACGAGGTCATGGGCCGTCAAATCCAGTCGCAGCGGCGTAACGGAAATGTGATTCGAAACGATCGCGTTCAGGTCGCTGTTGCCGACCGGATCATGCGAGCGCTCCTGGAAGCCGAGCCAGTAATAGGCATTGCCGCGCCGGTCCATGCGCTCGTCGATGACGAGGCCGGCCTGCTCATGATGCCCCTGTACGGTGACCTTGACCCCTGCGACCTGGTCCGGCGCGCAGTCGGGAAAGTTGATGTTCAAGAGGGTGAAGCGCGGCAGGTGAAAGCGCATCAGCTTGCGGAACAGGTCCGGTCCCAGCACTTCGGCCGGGGAGTAATCCGGTTCGGTGCCGACGGCAAAACTCCAGGTCTGCGACACGGCGAAGGACGGAATGCCGAGGATCGCCCCCTCCATGGCGCCGGCAACCGTACCCGAGTAGGTCACGTCATCGGCCATGTTCTGACCCCGGTTGATGCCGGAGAGAATCAGGTCCGGCAGTCCGGGCAGCACCTTGCGCACGCCCATGATGACGCAATCCGTCGGCGTCCCGCGCAGCGCGAAGTGCTTCTCGGAAATCTGCCGCAAACGCAGCGGATCGCTCAGGGTCAGCGAATGGGCGACACCGCTCTGGTCCGTCTCCGGCGCCACGACCCACACGTCATCGGACAACTCGAGCGCGATGCGCTCCAGCACCCTGAGGCCTTCGGAGTGAATGCCGTCGTCGTTGGTGATCAGAATACGCATGTCAGCCGATCCGCTCCAATCCGCCCATATAAGGCCGCAACACGTCCGGAACGGTGATGGAGCCGTCGGCGTTCTGGTAATTCTCCATCACTGCGATCATCGCGCGGCCCACTGCAATGCCGGACCCGTTCAGCGTGTGAACGTGGCGCAGGCCCTTTGCATCAGCGGGACGATAACGCGCGTTCATCCGCCGGGCCTGGAAGTCGCCGCAGACCGAGCAGGACGAGATTTCGCGGAACATGTCCTGCCCCGGCAGCCAGACCTCGATGTCATAGGTCTTCTGCGAGCCGAAGCCCATGTCGCCGGTGCAGAGCGTCATGACACGGTAGTGGAGGCCAAGCTTCTGCAGCACGGCCTCGGCACAGCCGAGCATGCGCTCCAGTTCGGCAGCCGAATCTTCCGGACGGGTGACCGAGACCAGCTCGCATTTCTGGAACTGATGCTGGCGCAGCATGCCGCGCGTGTCGCGGCCGGCAGAGCCTGCTTCCGAGCGGAAGCAGTGGGTCAGCGCCGTCACGCGCAGCGGCAGGGCCTCCTCGCCGAGGATCTCGTCCGCGACCATGTTGGTCAGCGGCACTTCGGCGGTCGGGATCAGGTAATGCCCCTCCCCGGCCCGGAACAGGTCTTCCTCGAACTTCGGCAGCTGGCCGGTGCCGAAGAGGGCCGAGCCATTGACCAGCAGCGGCGGCGACACTTCCATGTAGCCGTGTTCAGTGGTGTGGAGATCGATCATGAACTGGCCAAGCGCGCGTTCCAGACGCGCGAGCTGGCCCTTGAGCAGGACAAAGCGCGAGCCGGACATCCTGGCGGCGGTGCCAAAGTCCATGCCGCCGAGCGCCTCGCCCAGTTCGAAATGCTCTTTCGGCTTGTTGATCGCGGGAATCACCGGCTTTGCACCGTGAACATGCCGGACGACATTGCCGGCCTCGTCGGCGCCATCGGGAACATCGGCGAGCGGCAGGTTGGGGATGACGCAAAGCGCCTGATCCAGCGCCTCGTTGAGGCGACGTTCCTCTTCCTCCCCGTCCTGGATCATCGACTTGATCTTTGCGACCTCGTCGATCAGGGCCTGGGCCGCAGCATCGTCTTTCTGCGCCTTGGCCTTGCCGATCTCCTTGGAGGCGGCGTTGCGGCGCTCCTGCGCATCCTGAAGCCGGGCGATATGGGCACGGCGGGCATCATCGAGGGCAATCAGGCGGGCGGAGGCGGCCTCCACGCCACGGCGGGCGAGGGCAGCGTCGAAGGCTTGCGGGTTTTCCCGGATCCATTTGATGTCGAACATGTGGGCTTCCGATGGCAATTGGGCCGAATGACCTGCACCGGATCGACGTCAGGGTGGCAAGGGCCTGAAAGGTCAGGCCTCCTCGTCCTTTTCCCGCTCCGCGCGCCGGCGCTCGATCAGTCGTACCGAAACGATGGAAACTTCGTAGAGAAGCAGCGTTGGCAGCGCAAGGCCGATCTGGCTGATCGGATCGGGCGGGGTCAGAAATGCCGCGAGGACAAAAGCAATCACGATGGCGTATTTGCGCTTCTCTTTCAGCGACTGGGACGAGATCAGGCCGGCCCGACCGAGGAGCGTCATCACCACCGGCATCTGAAACACCATGCCGAAAGCAAAAATCAGCACCATGATGAGATCGAGATATTCGCTGACCCGAGCCAGATGCTGGATCGCAACCTTGCCCTCCCCTCCAGCCTGCTCCATCGACAGGAAAAAGCCCATCGCCAGCGGCATGACCAGGAAATAGACGAGCGAGGCCCCCATGATGAACAGGACAGGGGTTGCCGCAAGGAACGGCAGAAAGGCCTGGCGCTCGTTCTTGTAGAGGCCAGGTGCCACGAACATGTAGATCTGCGAGGCGACCACCGGGAAGGCCAGGAACAAGGCACCAAACAGCGCCAGCTTCATCTGGGTGAAGAACCATTCCTGCGGCGCGGTGAAGATCATCTCCACCGGCTTGTCCCCGCCGACAGCCTGCAGATAGGGCACCGTCAGGATGTTGTAGATGTCGATGGCGAAATAGAAGCAGACCACGAACATCAGCATGATCGCGATCACCGACTTCAGCAGCCGGGAGCGCAACTCGATGAGATGCTCGATGAGCGGCGCCTTGCTGGCGTCAATATCGTTCTCGCTCATGGCCTCGCCTCGGTTCCGGCAACGGGCTCGGCTTGTCCGGTTGCGGCAGGGCTTGCCACGGCTGCAGGCTCAGGTTCGGCAACGGCGGGGGCAATGACCGGCACCTCTGCTGCCGCAGCGACAGGAGGCACTGTGGCGCCAGCAGCATTGGCCGCGCCCTCGTCCGGCACTGCAGCCTTGGCTGCGCCCGAGGCCTCCGGTGACGCAACGCTGACCGGTGCGATGGATTTCTTCAGATCGGCAAGCGGATCGAAGTCCTTGACCCCCTTGGCAGCCTCCTCGACCGTCTTTTTCATGTCGAGGACGTCCGCTTCACGCTCGGCTTCCTTCAGCGCATCGTTGAAGGTGGACTGAAATTCATTCGCCATGCGGCGCATCTTGCCAATGGTCTGGCCAAAGGCGCGCAACATGCGTGGCAGGTCCTTTGGGCCCACCACAATGATCGCGACCACGGCGATCACCAGCAGTTCCGTCCATCCGATATCAAACATCAACGCCTGCCAGTTCTAGCAATGCCGCGCGACGAACCACTCAGTTCGTACGGGACTGGTCCTGGCTCTTTTCAGCAGCGACCTGCTCGGCCGGCTTGTGATCGATGGTCTTCGGGGCCTCCGGAGCCTGCGATGCAGGTGCTGCAGCCGTGTCGTCTTCGGACATGCCCTTCTTGAAGCTCTTGATGCCTTTTGCAACGTCGCCCATCAGATCGGAAATCTTGCCCCGGCCAAACAGCAGGATGACGATCACTGCAACGATGAGAAGCTGCCAGATACCGATGCTCATTCCTTCAACTCCCACTCGTGCCGGCAGCGGACCGGCGCGCCACTATTACAAAAAGACCCTGAGCCCGCAACTAGCCGGCCTCCTGCCTGTCTAACTCCTATCTAAGGGGCCGAATGCGACTTGGCAAAGACTAGTACGTCTCTTTCATCAACTTCGATGCCGACATCCATGCCCGGAACGACATGGTCGCCTGGCCGCAGGCGCGCCTGCAGCGGCCGGTCAGAGCCGGGGTAAGCCAGTTGCACCAGATCAACCGTGCCGATAAAGCGCCGCGACAGCACCCGCGCCGGCAGCCCCTGCCCCGTCGGAACTAGACGGATCCCGTCCGGCCGCAAACAGACCTCGACAGCATCCCCCTCGGCGACATCCGGACCGGGCGTGAAGGGCAACAGCCCGAGTGGACACTCGACCCGACCGCCGCGAAGAGTGCCTTCGAACTCGTTGACCTCCGAAAAGAACCGCGCAGCAAACCGATTGATCGGGCGCAGGTATAACTCTTCGGCTGTGCCATGCTGCACCAGGCGTCCATGGCGCATCAGGGCGATCCGGTCGCCCATGCGCATGGCTTCTTCCGGATCATGGGTCACCATCACGCAGGTGGCCCGCGTCTCGCGCAGGATCGCCAGGGTCTCCTCGCGCACATCATCGCGCAAACGCCGGTCAAGGCCGGAGAATGGCTCGTCCATCAAGAGGATGCCCGGACGCGGGGCAATCGCACGGGCAAGCGCCACGCGCTGCTGCTCGCCGCCGGACAGGGCATGCGGATAGTCGTCGGCATAGGCAGCAAGGCCAACCCGTGCCAGCATCTGGTTGGCGACATCGCGCGCGGCTGTCCGGGTCAACCGGGTCAGACCGAACATGACATTCTCGCGGTTGGTCAGATGCGGGAACAGCGCATAGTCCTGGAACATCAGCCCGACACCGCGCTGTTCCGGCGGCAGGAAGCGCCGGGGCCCGGCCACTTCCTCGCCGTTGATCAGCACCCGGCCAGAGGTCTGGGTCTCCACTCCGGCAGCGATGCGCATCAAGGTCGTCTTGCCGCAGCCGGAATGGCCCAGAAGACAGAGGATCTTGCCCGGATCGACCTGAATGGAAACGTCATGCAGCGTTTCCGCCGCGCCATAGGAATGATGGATATTCTCGAACGCCAGACCCGACGCAAAGGTCGTGCCCGCGGTTCCCCGTGTGCCCCAACCGGTCGGGGCGGCGACACCGCCGCGCGGCTCATCCGGTCGTGATTGCGACTTCACTGCGCCTCGTCCTCTTCCAGATCCAGAGCAAGTTCCTCGTGGTCAAACAATTCGCCGTCCTCCAGCGGATCCTCATCCGGCGCCAGAATGTCCGAATCATTCGGCAGCGGCACATGGAAGCTGGCCGGGATGGCGCTGTCGAGGAGACCGGCGCCTTTCAGTTCCTCAAGTCCCGGCAGGTCGGCGATGAGTTCGAGGCCGAAATGATCAAGGAAGCTTTCCGTGGTGCCATAGGTCACGGGGCGGCCCGGCGTGCGGCGGCGGCCGCGCATGCGGATCCAGCCGGTCTCCAGGAGCACGTCGAGCGTGCCCTTGTTGGTGGAAACGCCGCGGATTTCCTCGATCTCGGCGCGGGTGACCGGCTGGTGATAGGCGATGATCGCCAGGGTTTCCAGCGCGGCGCGCGACAGCTTGCGCTGCTCGACGGCCTCGCGCTGCAACAGATAGGCAAGGTCCGGCGCGGTGCGGAAGGCCCATTTGCCCGCAACCGGCACGAGAGTGACACCGCGCGTCGCATATTGCCGCTCCAGTTCGTCGATGAGACCGGCCACATCGGTGCCGACGGGAAGCCGGGCGGCGATGTCCTCCACTGACAGGGGATCGGCAGAGGCAAACAGCATTGCCTCGACCATGCGCAGCCCGTCGAGATCGAGTTCAGCCGCCATCGCGGGCCTCCTGCCGTCGGCGCAGATAGATCGGTGCGAAAGGATCGCTCTGGCGCAGTTCGAGCTGGCCTTCGCGCACCATTTCAAGGCTGGCCGAGAAGGTGGAGGCCAGCACGGTGGCCCGTTCGCTCTCGTCCACGAGATAGTCGACAAGATAACTGTTGATCGGCGCCCAGTCGGCCATGCGGCCGACAAGGCGCGACAACAGGTCCCGTGCCTCCTGCAACGACCATACCGTGCGCAGGCGCACCCGGACGCTGGTCACCGACTGGCGTTGCCGCTGGGCGGCATAGGCGGTCAGGAGATCATAGATCGTGGCGCTCCAGACGCTCTTGCGCTGGACGGAGAGCGCTTGCGGCGCGCCGCGGGCGAACACGTCCCGGCCGAGCCGGTTGCGCTGCATCAAGGCCTCGGCGGCCTTGCGCATCGCCTCCAGCCGCTGCAGGCGGAAGGCAAGCGCGGCGGCCAGTTCCTCGCCGCTTGGTTCGTCCTCACCCTTTTGTTCCGGGATCAAGAGCCGGCTCTTGAGGTAGGCGAGCCAGGCAGCCATGACGAGATAGTCCGCCGCCAGTTCGAGGCGCATCAGGCGGGCGTCGGAGACAAAGGCGAGATACTGCTCGACCAGGGCGAGGATCGAGATGCGGGTCAGGTCGACCTTCTGGCTGCGCGCGAGCGTCAGCAGAAGGTCGAGCGGGCCTTCAAACCCGTCCACATCGACGACAAGCTGCGGATCATCGCTCGCCCGTTCGGACGGCGGCTGATCCTCGAGAAAGTCGGTCTGGACGGGAGCCATGATCAGGCGGTCACCTCGACACGGGCCATGAGGGCATCAAATTCCGCACGCGCCGCTGCACGGTCGAAGCCGGGTGCCGGATCCTTGCGCTGGGCGAGACCTAATAGACAGCGCTCCAGCGCCCGACCGGAAAGTTCAGGCGTGGCGGCGGCCACCTGGCGCATTTCGTCCATGTCGCCGTTGCAGTGAAGGACGAGATCGACGCCGGCGGCGTGGGTTTTTTCCGCCCGTGCGCCGAGGCTCCCGCCGAGGGCCTGCATCGACAGGTCATCGGACATCAGCGCGCCGTCGAAGCCGATCTCGCCGCGAATGATGTGCTCGACGATGAGGCGGGACTGGGTGGCCGGGGCCGAAGGGTCGATGGCCTCATAGAGCAGATGGGCCGTCATGCCGAAGGGAGCCTTGCTGTAGGCGCGGAAGGGCGCGACGTCGCGAGCCAGGATGTCCTCAAGCGGCGCGGTAATCCGGGGCAGATCGAGGTGGCTGTCGACCTGGGCCCGGCCATGCCCCGGGATGTGCTTCATGACCGGCAGGACGCCGCCCGCCAGAAGACCTTCGGCGGCGGCCATCCCGAGGGCGGCGACCATCTCCGGGTCCGGACCATAGGAGCGGTTGCCGATCGCGGCGACAGTTTCCGGATAGAGCACATCCAGCACCGGCAGGCAGTCCATGGTGATGCCGATGGCCAGGAGATCAGCGGCAATGAGGCGCGCGCCGAGGAAAGCAGCGCGCAGGCCGGCAGCAGCGTCCAGCTCATAGAGCAGACCATAGCTGCGCCCGCTCGGATAGTTCGGCCACAGCGGTGGCTTCAGCCGCATCACCCGCCCACCTTCCTGGTCGATCAGCACGGGTGCATCCGGACGACCGACGACGGAACGGAAATCGGCGCTCAGCGCGGCAATCTGCTCGGGGGACTGGCAGTTGCGGCCGAACAGGATCAGTCCGAACGGATCTTCTGCGCGGAAGAAGGCGCGCTCGTCGTCCGTCAGTTCCAGCCCGGCGCAGCCGCTGATGAAAGCCTTGGTCATACCCTGCCCTTACGTCCTGTTCGCCCCCCGGTCAACCACCGGTCAAGACCCGGCTTTCAGCGCAATTGCCTTGGCGGAGGGGCGCATTCTAATGTCAGTCCAATGTGCCAACCACAGGACAGGACGATGCGCAAGCTCCACGATATCCCAGCCGGAACGTTACACAGCCTCACGGTGGAAAGCGATCTCATCGCCGCCAACCTTCTTGGCGATCCTGCCGCTAGGGAGACGGTGGTTTACGTTCCCCATGGCCACGACGGGGCCGGGCTGCCACTGCTGATGGATCTGGCCGGGTTCACCGGCTCCGGGCTCGGCCATGTGGCCTGGAAGAACTTCGGCGAGAACCTGCCGGAGCGACTCGACCGGCTGATTCACCAGGGCCAGTTGCCCCCCGTGGTGGTGGCCATGCCCGACGGCTTCACCCGCCTCGGCGGCAACCAGTATGTGGATTCCCTCGCCATCGGACAGTGGGGCCAGTATCTCACCGGTCCCGTTCTTGCCGCCATCGAGAGCCGGTTCGGCTGTGGCGGCAAGGGGCGGCGCGGGGTGTTCGGCAAGTCGTCCGGCGGCTATGGCGCGATCATCCATGCCATGCGCTATCCCGATGTCTGGTCGGCTGCGGCCTGCCATTCCGGCGACATGGGGTTCGAGCTCTGCTACCTGCCGGACATGCCGAATGTCCTGCGAACGCTGGCGCGCAAGGACATGTCGATCGAGAAGTTCATCGCGGACTTCGAAGCCGGGCCGAAGTTTTCCGGCGGCGACATCCATGTGCTGATGACGCTGGCCATGGCGGCGACCTACGATCCGGATCCCGGTGCCTTCCTCGGCATTCGCCTGCCGGTCGATCCTGAGACCTGCGAACTGATCCCCGAACGCTGGGCGGCCTGGGCGGCGCAGGATCCGCTGTCGCTGGCCCCTGGCCATCTGGATGCCTTGCGCCAGATGAAGGCGCTTTGGATCGATTGCGGGCGCATCGACCAGTATAATCTGGTCTACGGCGCAAGACGGCTCTCCCGCATCCTCACTGACGGCGGCGTGGCGCATGTCTATGAGGAGTTCGACGACAACCACTCCTCGATCGACTACCGCCTCGACGGCAGCCTGCCGGTGCTCGTGAACGCGTTGAACGCCTAAGCCCAAGTACCTGAAAACACGAACGGCGGGCAAAGGCCCGCCGTTTTGCTTTTGATCGCGCTCTGTCGCCTAGTTTCGCCGCACGAAACAGTCCCCGCCGGCAGCCTTGAGGCTTTCGCAGAAGGAAATGGCAGCATCACGCGTCCCGGCAGGAATACTGACGCGGTAGAACGTGCCACGGTTGTCGAGGGTTGCCGCCTCGATCAGCGGAGACTGACCGCCAAGGACGGAGGGGAACTTGCGCTGCAGGGCGGCATAAGCGGCTTGCGCCTGGTCCTGGGTGCGCTGGGAGGTGACCTGGACAGAGAACGCGCCCGGCGCAGCTGTTGCTGGGGCAGCCGGCTGCGGTTGGGCCTGAGACTGAGGTGCGGTCAGGTTCAAAGGCCCGGATGACACGGCAGCCGGAGCCTGTGGTTGCACGGGAGCGGCAGCCTGAGGCTGGACAGCAGCGATCTGCTGACCGGAAAACGCGGGCTTGGGACGCGGAGCTCCTGCAGGCACAGGCCCAGCTTCTGCGGCATCGGACGTGGCCGCCTGTGGGTCGAGAGCTGCAACGATGGCCGGAACACCGGAGGTTGCGGGCGCGATGTCGCCGGTCAAGGGCGAAGGCACATCTGTACTCGGCGCGACAGGTGTTTCCGGCTGGGCCGGAGCCTCCGGCCGGGTGGTGTTGACCACCCGCACGCCGTTGGACGTGGCGGCCCCATTGTCGGCTCCACCGGAAATAATGGTGCCGTCCGGACGGACGACGAGCGTGCGAACCTTTTTCGGCCCGCCAGCCGGAACAGGTTCGGCTCCCGCCACATCGGCGGGCGCAGGGGGCAATTGGGCAGGGGCCGGTGTCTGCGGCACCAGCATCCGCTCCTCGTTGCCGACCCGGTCATAGATGAGCTTGGCCGGCTGACCGCCATCTGCGGCGGCGGCTTCCTCTGCCGGGAACGTCTTCAACGGTTCCTCAAGCCCTGCAATCACCGGCGGGATCCCATCCGTCCGGATCGAGGGACCTCGATCCAAAACTGCGAACAGGATGCCGCCAAGGCCGGCTACGCCAAGCACTGTTGCCGCTATGTAAAGCCCCTTGCGTGACCCCTGCTCGCGCGGAGCCATGGTCGCCTCGGCTGCCGAATGCGGCGGCAGGACGCCGGCCCCGGCCAGTGTCGGGTCGCTCTCCTGCATGGCGCGTGCAACGGCATCAAGATCATATCCACCCGGTGGCGGGGGAGCCTCGTCATCGTCATAGAGGACGTCGTTGAACGGCAGTTCGGACGAGGACCGCCGCGGCGCGAATGCGGCCTCGAACTCGTCATCGAGACTGTCTGGCTCCAGCGGACCTTCTTCCCGCGGCAGCACGTTCAGCGCATCGGGCCAGGCCATGTCGTCGATATCATCGGGCTGGGGGGCAGGCCTGACCGGCGCCGTGTCGGCCTTGCGGACAAGCCGCTCGTCCTCGAACAGCGATCCGACAAGATCGTCCAACTCGGCAAAGCCGGCGGAAGCTTCGCGGGCATTGCGCAGTCTGGCATCCGGCGTCAGGGCCGACCAGGCCGCAGCATCGGGAACGAAAGGCGGTGGCGCCGCGTTCAGCCTGCTAGCGTCAGCGGGCTTGTGCGCACCATAGGAATAGTCCTCGGGCTCCTGCGCTGCCGGAGATGAAACGGGACGCGCGGTTTCGGAGGGAGCCGGTCGCTGCTCGGCTAGCCGCTCCGCCTGGAAGGCGCCCAGAAGTTCGTCCTCCAGTCCTGCGACCAGGTCCTTCTCGAGGTCGGCAGACAGATCGAGGGACGGGCGCAGCGGTGCATCCAGCACCTCCGGCGCGGGCTCCGAATAGGAATGCGAGGATTGCGGGGCGACCGAGAATGACGTGTCGCGGCCTGCGGATCGATGCAGCGGCTGATAGGCACTTGCCGATGGCGCGCCTTGGTGCGGCTCGGCGACATAGGGCTCGTCGGCGGTCTCGACGTCGAAATCGTCCAGGGTGTCGGCATCGAGCGTCGTGCCGTCCTGCAGATCCACCTCGTCCCACGCATTATCCGCGACGCGCGATCCCCGCAGGTCGGCGGCGAAGCGATCAAAGTCAAGATCGAGATCGGACGCCGTGAAGGGTTCCGGCGCGCTTGCTTCGTCCTGGTAAACCTCCTGGCTTGCCTGCGACGGGAGCTTCGGCAAGTCGAAATCGAAGTCAAAGGCCGGTTCGTTCGGGGACCCGCCCTGAACAGGAGTATAGACCGGTGGCTGGCTGGTTGCATCGCCCTGCCCTGCAGCACGATCAGCCGTCCGGTCTGGAGCAAAGCCAGCGCTGGCCTGCGCAGCGACCGGAGGCGCAAGCGGCTCGCCCTGCGGACCCTTCAGGAGGTCTTCGTCTTCAAGGCCAGCGAAGTAATCCGTCGCCTCGACCCTGCCCTGTGCTGCGGACAGCCGGTTGCGGTTGACGATGCGGGCCAACTCGACGAGCGGATCCTCGGCTCCCTGCGTATCTCCCCGCCCCCGGTCGCCTGCGGCGTCCGGATGCAAGGTATCGGATCGGGGATAATCGGTGCGATGAGGCATATCCGTCCAGTGTTCCACCCAGGGCCCGACCGGACGCCTTGAGGCCCCGGACGGATATTCTCTCCCGCTTCAGCGCATTTCCCGAGGCGCATCCACGCCGAGGAGAGTCAAACCGGAAGCAAGAACCAAAGAGACTGCCCGTACAAGGGCAAGTCGCGCTAGCGTCAACTGTGTATTTTCAGGGTTAATAAAGCGTAATTGCGGCATTTCCTTGCCACGGTTCCAGTGCGCATGCAAGGAACTGGCCAGTTCGTGCAGGAAAAACGCCACCCGATGCGGTTCATGTGCCTCGGCTGCGGCGGCAACCACCTTCGGCCATTCCGCCATCTTGGCGATGAGTTCGAGTTCTCCAGAATCAGTGAGGCCCGAAAGATCGGCCGTCGACAGCACGGCGTCAGACAGGTCTGCGCCCTTCAGTTCCTCACCGGCCTGGCGCAACACCGAGCAACAGCGGGCATGGCCATACTGCACGTAGAAGACCGGATTGTCCTTCGACTGTTCGGTGACCTTCTGGAAATCGAAATCCAGCGCGGCCTCGTTCTTGCGGAACAGCATCATGAAGCGAACCGGATCGCGGCCGACTTCCTCGACCACATCCCGTAGGGTCACGAAATCGCCCGAGCGCTTCGACATCCGCACCGGTTCGCCGGCCCGGTACAGCTTCACCAGTTGGCACAGCCGGACGATGACGCGCGATTCGCCGCCTGACACAGCCTTGCCGACCGCCTCCAGACGCTTGACATAGCCGCCGTGGTCAGCGCCCAGCACATAGACCATTTCCTTGAAGCCGCGTTCGTATTTCGACAGGAAATAGGCGACGTCCGCAGCGAAATAGGTGTAGCTGCCGTCCGACTTCTTCAGCGGGCGATCAATGTCATCACCATAGTCGGTGGCCCGGAACAGGGTCTGCTCGCGGTCCTCCCAGTCGTCCGGCAGTTCGCCCTTCGGCGGCGGGAGTTTGCCCTCATAGACAAGGCCGCGGGCGCGCAGCTTGTCGAGCATCCGGTCGATTTCGGACACCCCGTCGGCACTGCGGTCATGTAGCGTGCGTTCGGAGAAGAACACCTCGTGGCGGACGTTCAGCTGAGCCAGATCCTCACGAATCAATGCCATCATGGCATCGATCGTGGCGGCCTTGACGATGGCCATCCAGTCGGCCTCGTCCATGGCCAGCAGCGCGTTGCCATGGGCCGCGCCAAGCGCTGCACCGACCGGCTTCAGGTAGTCGCCGGGGTAAAGGCCCGACGGAATCTCGCCGATATCCTCGCCAAGCGCCTCGCGGTAACGCAGGAAAGCGCTGCGGGCGAGCGTGTCGATCTGCGAGCCGGCATCGTTGATGTAATACTCGCGGGTCACCTCATGCCCGACATAAGCAAGCAGGTTTGCCAGCGCATCACCGAACACAGCGCCGCGCGTGTGCCCGACATGCATGGGGCCGGTCGGGTTGGCCGAGACATATTCCACGTTGACCTTCACGCCGCTGCCCTGGGTCGACCGGCCAAAGCCATCGCCCCTGGCCACGACATTTGCCAGCACCCGGTGCCAGACGGCCTTGTCCAGGCGGATATTGATGAAGCCGGGACCGGCGACAGTGACTTCCGTGAACTCGGCATCGAGCCGCAGCGCAGCAGCAATCTGTTCCGCCAGATCGCGCGGCTTCATCCCGAGCGGCTTGGCCAGCACCATGGCCGCGTTGGTCGCCAGATCACCATGGGCCGGATCGCGCGGGCTCTCCACCATGATACGGGCCAGATCAGCAGCGCCAGGCGCGGTTGCAAGGGCAAGACCTGCGACAGCGGCCTGCACGCGAGCGGTGTATTCAGTGAAAATATTCATTGTCTGCCCAGTCTGGCTGGAGTGTTCCGGTGGCGGCAGGCAAAGCCTGGACCGCGAGTCTGGCGGGCCTAGCCCAATTCCGGCGTATCGTCAAACAGCCGTCGGTGTTCCTCGATGGCGTAGCGGTCGGTCATGCCGGCGATGAAGTCGCAGACGCGGCGGGCCCGGTCTGCCCCGGCAAGGCTCGCCATGCCTTGCGCCCATTCACGCGGCATGTCATCGGGCTGCTGCATGTAGTGGCTGAACAATTCGCGGACAATGCGTGCCACCAACTTGCGCACTGCCAGCACATCCGGATGCCGGTACATGCGGGCAAACAGGAATTTCTTCACCTGCCGCTCGGCGTCCGCCATTGCGGCGGAGAAACCGACAACGCAATGGCCGGCGGCGCGGATGTCCTCGACGCTTTGCGGCTTCAGCGCCTCGATCCGGCGAATGCCCTCCCCGATCACATCCTCAACCATGCGGGTAATCTGCCGGCGGACGATCTCGTGGATGCGCCGCTGCTCCTCCAGACCGGGATAGCGGCTGTCGACTTCCTCGAGGATGCCGGCGAGGAACGGCACTTCGGCAATGTCCTCGACCTTGAACAGCCGGGCGCGCAAGCCGTCGTCAAGGTCATGGGCGTCATAGGCAATGTCATCGGCAATGGCGGCGGCCTGCGCCTCGGCGCTCGGCCAGGTGCCCAGCATCAGGTCCTGCTTCTCGGCATAGGTACGGATGGCGAAAGGCAGTTCGCTGTTCCTGAATTTGCCGAGCGGCGCGCCGGCGGCATCGACCAGCGGGCCATTGTGCTTGACGAGGCCTTCCAGCGTTTCCCAGGCAAGATTCAGCCCGTCGAATTCGGCATAACGGTGTTCGAGCGCCGTTACGACTCGCAGGGACTGGGCGTTGTGGTCAAAGCCGCCGAAGGGCGCCATGCATTCATGCATGACATCCTCGCCCTCGTGGCCGAAGGGGGTGTGGCCAAGGTCATGCGCAAGGGCGAGGCATTCGGCGAGATCTTCATCGAGCCGCAGGGCGCGGGCAAGCGAGCGGGCGATCTGGGACACCTCGATGGTGTGGGTCAGCCGGGTCCTGTAGTGGTCGCCTTCGTGATAGACAAAGACCTGGGTCTTGTGCTTCAGGCGGCGGAAGGCGGTCGAGTGGATGATCCGGTCACGGTCGCGCTGGAAGGGCGTACGGGTCGGGCTTTCCGGCTCGGGATGCAGGCGCCCCCGGCTCTGCCCCGGATCCTGAGCATAGATGGCCCGCTCCTGTGCGCCATAGCCCAATGTTGCCGTGGTCATCTTCCCTTCGCTCCCTGGCTCGGCCGGATGCCTGGACAATTGACGTGCGGCCCTCGCGTACATACCTATGAAGACAACCATGGCGCAACGGGGAAAGGCGGCGGGATCCGGTGCAACCGCGCAAGAATCCGCCATCCTGCGGCCAAAGCGAAAGCCGGAGCCGCCCCCTGACCTGGAACCTGCGCCGTTCCTGACCTATCGAAGGACGATCGACATGACCGTATCCACCGACGATTCGACCCACGTCCGGCCCGTCACGCTCAGCGTGAAGGCAGCGCGGCGGGTGGCCAAGATCCTGTCCGGCGAGGCCCCCGGGGCAATGCTGCGCGTCAGCGTCGAGGGCGGCGGCTGCTCGGGCCTCCAATACAAATATGACATCGTGAGCGAACGCGAGGCCGACGATCTGGTGCTGGAGGGCGAAGGGGCCACGGTGCTGGTGGATTCGGTGTCTCTTCAGTACATGGACGGTGCCGAGATCGATTTCGTCGATGACCTGATGGGACAGTCGTTCCAGATCCGCAATCCCAACGCGGTATCCGGCTGCGGCTGCGGCACCAGCTTTACCATCTGACCGTCCGGCTGATACCACTGAGCCCAAGTGAAACCCGAAAGCCGGACGCCCGATGAAAATCGCAACGTGGAACATCAACGGCGTCAAGGCACGCCTCGAAACGGCCCTGGCCTGGTTTGCGGAAGCCAAGCCGGACATTGCCTGCCTGCAGGAGATCAAGTCGGTCGATGAAGGGTTTCCGGCCGGCGCTTTCGAGGACCTCGGCTATCACGTTGCCACCCATGGCCAGAAAGGCTTCAACGGCGTCGCCATCCTGTCGCGGCTGCCGCTGGAGGATGTCCAGCGGGGGCTGCCGGGCGATGACAGCGACGAGCAGGCCCGTTTCATCGAGGCAACCGTGTCGACGGCCAAGGGCGCTGTCCGGGTCGGATGCCTGTATCTGCCGAACGGCAATCCGCTCGGCACCGAAAAGTTCCCCTACAAGCTCGCCTGGATGGACCGGCTGATTGCCCATGCACACGGCCGCCTGACCGAGGAGATGCCCTTTGTTCTGCTTGGCGACTACAATGTCATCCCGCAGCCCGAGGACGCCCGCTCGCCGCAGGACTGGCTGGGAGACGCCCTGTTCCAGCCGGAAAGCCGCAGCCGGTTCCGTGCCCTGCTCAATCTCGGTTTCACCGAGGCGATCCGGGCAACGACAGATGCGGCCGGCACCTATACGTTCTGGGATTATCAGGCCGGCGCTTGGCAGAAGAACAACGGCATCCGCATCGATCACATCCTGCTGTCGCCGCAGGCCACCGACCTGATGCGGGGAACAGGCATCGATGCCCATGTGCGCGGCTGGGAGAAGCCCTCGGATCACGTTCCGGTCTGGGTCGATCTCGCTGCCTGAGGTGCCTGGCGGCAGTTTGGGCACGACTGCCCGACGACCGGCCTTCCCGATGGCGCCGCTGGAGGGCCGCCGCCTTCACAAAAGCTGACGACGTGTTAACATGTCCGGGTTGTGGCGGGGGTTCTGACCATGATCACACAGCAGACAGGGCATTTCCAATCGCGGACGGCGGCTTTCGGGCGGCTCTGGCCGGTTGCGGCGACCTTGCAGCTGCTGGCTTTCTGCATGGTGGCAGAGACGAATGCCTCCAGCGCCCTGTTGCCCGGGTCGACGGGTCTGCTGCCTGTGTCAACGGGCGTCGCCAGCAGCACGGGATCCTGCATCTGCCGGGCACAGGGGATCGATCATGAACTCGGCACCACCATTTGCCTGCGCGGTCCCAAGGGTCCCCGCATGGCGCAATGCGTGATGGTGCTCAACAACACATCCTGGAAATTCAGCGACGCGCCCTGCGCGCTTGCCAGCACGGCGGTGCAGCCCATCACCCTCGACGACACGGGCCCCCTCAACGAAACGGGCACGCTGGCGCTCTCCCTAGCCCTTTGGGCCCGGTGATCGCGGGCAAAGCCAGGTCGATGCGGTCGCAAGCCTGACGACGCGGCGGGTTTGTCTACTGGAGTTGCAGGGACGACGCAGTGGTCGCGGTCGCCGTGCCATTGCGGGCGATCCAGGCCTCAGCCTTCTTGGCGGCCACTCGGCGGACATCCTCATCCGCCAGCGCGAAATACTGCTCCTGCAAATCGACGACCCAGCGCGTCTCTGGATCAAGACCGGCATGCGAGCGGGCAATGGTAAGCCACATCAGGCCGCGTTCGCGGTTGCCTTCGGCCGAGCCAAGGTTGAACAGGGTCTCGCCCAGAAGCGCCTGAGCGCCGACATGCCCCTTGATGGCCGCGAGATTGAACCAGCGGACGGCGAGCAATTCGTTGTTCTGACGATAGAGGCGCCCCAAGGCATATTGCGCTTCAGCATCGCCATAATAGGACGCAGCATGGGTAAAGATCTGCCGGGCCCGGGCCTGGTTGGCCTTGACCGAAGAGTTCTTGATGCCGGTCAGATAGTAATTCCCGAGCGCGACAAAGGCACTGGCAACAAAGGGAGCTTGCGGCGATGACGGGCTGTCTTCGCCGTGCAAGCTGACAACCTGACTATAATATTCAAAAGCCTTGAAGTCATCTTCCGTAACGCCGTCACCTTCGGCATACATGCGGCCAAGCTTCCAGGCGGCCATTGGCTGGCCGTTTTCGGCGGCATAGCGCAGGGAATCGAGCGCGGCGCGCTTGTCACCGGCATAATATTTCTTGGCGCCCAGGCGCAGCGCCTCGCTGGCTGTCATCTTTTCCGGCGTGATCTGCTCATTGCGCGCGGGCGTGCCGTCAAAGGCGAACGCCGGCGCCGGTAGTGCCAGATAGAGACCTAAAACCACAAGACACTGCATGCTGCGCATGATGACGGAACCTGCTTCGGAGCGGCGCGACTGCGGCCGACCCCGCCTTGCAAGCACAGCCAGCCGACCGGCCGGTGCACTCGAGACTTTTCCAGACCGGAAAGAGGACTGCTCGGCCGAATTTCTTAAAGTGTAGGCAATCATTTCGGCGGCACTTGGGCCAAGGTCGCCCGGATTGTGGCGAATCGGGGACATCCTCACGATGAGGCTGCCTCCATCCTGAACGCTCGCACCAGTCGATACGCGCACGCCTTTACCCCTGTCTTGCTCTCATGGCGTATCGCGCTCCCGCCCCGTCCGGTAACGCAACTGCCCTGCCATGATATCGCCTAGCAGGACGACTTGACCGTGATCGCGTCATCCCACCTACCCTGCCAACTGCTCCCTGCCAGCGGTGCTACCCAATCGTGGCCGAACAGCGGCAAGTTTTGCCTGGTTCGGTTCTAGCGCAACTGTTGTCCATTGGCTGTTGCAGCCGCGCCACAACTTTGCGTTTCCGCTAGCCGGCAACCAAAGTGAATGCCGCGCAAACCATCAAAACTCCGGCACAGACGAGATCGATCCGCGCACGCACCGCGCGCAGGCTGAAAGAACGGGCCACGAGTGCCTCCCCGAATATTTGAGTTTCCATCCCCTGGACCGGCACAAAGGCCGATGCGCCAAGAAAACCACAGACCGGTTGAAATTCAGTTGCGAGCGCAGATCAAAAGCAGTGCTTCACAGATTTTGCCGATCCACAGGGACCAAAGGCTAGGCGACCCGGTTGCGGGCTGAGACAATTGACCGCGAATCGGCTTGGGCGCATAAGGCGCTGCACCGGGCCTCAAAAAGCGATGCCCTTTCACGAGATTGCATGACAGGTCAGCTGGATCGATGAACGCAGACAAGGATCTTTTCGCCCGACAGCAGATCGCCGCCGCCCAGGCTCCGGCAGCTGCAACGGGACAGTCTGCCGTCTCCCCGCCGGCCAAGCCCGCGGCTTCCGTGCTGAAGCCGGTGCCGCAGGACAAGCCTGCCGCCGGACGCGCCGAACCAAAGGCCGCCGCCGGCGAAGACTACACTGCAGCCGACATCGAGGTGCTGGAGGGGCTAGAGCCGGTCCGGCGGCGTCCGGGCATGTATATCGGCGGCACCGACGAAAAGGCGCTGCATCATCTCTTCGCCGAGATCATCGACAATTCGATGGACGAGGCAGTTGCCGGCCATGCGACCTGGATCGATGTCTCGCTCGACGCTGAAGGCTTCATCACCGTCATCGACAACGGTCGTGGCATTCCTGTCGATCCGCATCCGAAGTTCAAGGACAAGTCGGCCCTCGAAATCATCATGACGACGCTGCATGCGGGCGGAAAGTTCGACAGCAAGGTCTATGAGGCCTCGGGCGGCCTGCATGGCGTCGGTTCGTCAGTGGTCAACGCGTTGTCGGAGGAAATGGTTGTCGAGGTTGCGCGGGCACGCAAGCTCTACCGCCAGACCTTCCAGCGCGGCCGACCGGTCGGGCCGCTGGAACTTGTCGGCGACGTGCAGAACCGCCGAGGCACGCTGGTGCGTTTCAAGCCGGACTGGCAGATCTTCGGCAAGGAGGCCCGGTTTGAACCGGCGCGGCTTTTGCGCGTCGCCCGGTCCAAGGCCTATCTGTTCGGCGGCGTCGAGATCCGCTGGCATTGTGATCCGGCGCTGATCGGTGACAAGGACAAGACGCCGGCCGAGGCCGTGTTCCACTTTCCAGGCGGGCTCAAGGACTTCCTGTCGGAGCGCCTCGGCACAGAGCGCAAGGTGATCGACGACATCTTTGCCGGCAAGGTCGGCCAGCCGGGCAAGCATGGCTCCGTCGAATGGGCCGTGACCTGGTTTGCCGGGGATGGCTTCCTGTCGTCCTATTGCAACACGGTCACCACGCCCGAGGGCGGCACCCATGAGGCCGGCCTGCGCTATGCACTGCTGCGCGGCCTCAAGGGCTATGCTGATCTCGTTGGCAACAAGAAGGCCGCGATCCTGACGTCTGACGATGTCATGACGTCGGCGGCGGGCATGTTGTCGGTGTTCATTCGCGAACCGGAGTTCGTCGGCCAGACCAAGGATAGGCTGGCGACCAACGAGGCAACGCGCATCACCGAGAATGCCCTGCGCGACGCTTTCGATCATTGGCTCGCCGCCTCGCCGACCCAGGCCAACAAAATCCTGGAATGGGTGATCGACCGGGCCGAGGAACGGCTGCGCCGGCGCCAGGAAAAAGACGTTGCCCGCAAGACGGCGGTGCGCAAGCTGCGGCTGCCCGGCAAGCTTGCCGACTGCTCGGCCAACCAGGCGGATGGCACGGAGCTGTTCATCGTCGAGGGCGACTCGGCCGGTGGCTCGGCCAAGCAGGCGCGCAACCGCATGAACCAGGCGGTGCTTCCCTTGCGCGGCAAGATCCTCAATGTCGCCAACGCCGGCCGCGACAAGCTGGCCGCCAACCAGCAACTGGCCGACCTCGTGCAGGCGCTGGGTGCCGGCACGCGGTCGCATTACAAGGATCCGGATCTTCGCTACGAGAAGATCATCATCATGACCGACGCCGACGTCGACGGCGCCCATATTGCCTCGCTGCTGATCACCTTCTTCTATCAGGAAATGCCGGAGCTGATCCGCAACGGGCATCTGTACCTTGCGGTGCCGCCGCTCTACCGGCTGACCCAGGGCGGCAAGACGATCTACGCCCGAACGGATGCGCATAAGGACGAGTTGCTCGCCACCGTGTTCAAGGGCAAGGGAAAGGTAGAAGTCGGCCGCTTCAAGGGCCTTGGTGAAATGCTGCCGTCCCAGCTGAAAGAGACCACCATGGATCCGTCCAAGCGCACGCTCCTCAAGGTCGCCGTGGTCGAGGGCGATGAGGAAGGCACGCGCGAGGCCGTCGAACAGCTGATGGGCAACAAGCCGGAGGCGCGGTTCCGGTTCATCCAGGACCGGGCGGAATTCGCCCAGGACCTGGATATCTGACGATCCGCCTGGCTGGGCTCGGAACGACGCATCTCGAGTTATCCGGATTGACCGGAGGGAGGCGATCCGCTACCGCCTTGCATGCGGACCACTGTGTGTGGCTGCGGGGTGGGAGTGTGTGTTCATGCTGCAAAGCGTCTATTCCGTCTATGACCGGGTACGACGTCCCCTGCGCAACCACCATTACCTTGTGCTGCCGGGCGCCCGGCTCGCCTATGCGAGGGTTCCGGGCTTGCCGCAGATGATCGCACGCCCGGTGCTTGCCGCCCTTGGCGGCGGCAGCGAGGACAGCGGCTGGTTTGACGAAGTCGAACTCCTGACCGGCCGGGAACTGCACCGCCGGTATCCCGATATTGTCGTTTTCGCCTTCGTGCAGCGGCCCGCTGAACGGATTGCGGCCGCCTATGACCTGCTGATTGGGTCGCAAAAGCCCCTGCCAACCTTCTATGTCCGGCATGGGTTTACGCCCGGCATGGGCCTGTCCCAGTTCGTGCACCGGATCTGCAGGATCGGTGACCTGCGCGCCGACAACCTGTTCCGCTCGCAGGCCGACATCCTGGCGCAAACCAAGACAAGAACCGCTCTCATCCTGCGAACGGATCAACTGGCCCGGGACTGGCCGCGCCTGGAAAGCCTGGTCGCGGAGAAAGCCGGCTCAGCCGCTGTCCTGCCGCCCCTGCCCGACTTTCCCGCCCCCCCGCCTGCGGCAGCGGACTTGGCCCAGGGGCTTCTTGCCGACCGGCTGGCGCGCCGCTATGCGCAGGATCTGCGCCAGTACTTTGGTGAGGGTGAAGTGCAAGACCTCGCCTGAGGCCAGGTTGTTGCGTCCTGTTAGCTTTAAGCGCGGCAAATCGCTCCGAAACACAAGGAAAACATTGACACTCCGGGCCATGGCTGTAGGTTGGCGCCAATTGCGGAGACTTGTGCAAGCCACGTCTCCCCTCCTCCTTAGCGATCCAGAAGTGGACATACTCACTTATGTCTTTCGACACGCTCGGCCTCAGCGAGAAAGTTCTCCAGGCAGTCGCCGTATCCGGTTATACTGAGCCCACCGCGATCCAGAAGGGTGCCATCCCTTACGTCCTGGAAGGACGGGATGTCCTTGGCATCGCCCAGACGGGGACAGGAAAGACGGCTTCTTTCACCCTGCCGATGCTGACCAAGCTGGAAAAGGGCCGGGCCCGCTCCCGCATGCCACGCACGCTGATCCTTGAGCCGACGCGCGAACTGGCGGCGCAGGTGCAGGAAAACTTCGAGAAATACGGCGTCAATCACAAGCTGAACGTTGCCCTTCTGATCGGCGGCGTCTCCTTCGGCGACCAGGACAAGAAGATTGACCGCGGCGCCGACGTGCTGATCGCCACTCCGGGCCGGCTGCTCGATCACGTCGAGCGCGGCAAGCTGCTGCTGCAGGGCGTCGAGATCCTCGTCATCGACGAAGCCGACCGCATGCTCGACATGGGCTTCATCCCGGACATCGAGCGCATCTGCAAACTGATCCCCTTCACGCGCCAGACCCTGTTCTTCTCGGCCACCATGCCGCCGGAAATCCAGCGCCTGACGGAAACCTTCCTGCAGAACCCGGCCAAGGTCGAGGTCTCGACCCGCTCGTCCACGTCCTCGACAATCACCCAGTATCTGGTGGCGACCGGCGGCGAAGACTACGAGAAGCGCCAGACACTGCGCGACCTGCTGGCTCAGGCGGAAGACCTGCAGAACGCCATCGTGTTCTGCAACCGCAAGGTCGATGTCGCCACCCTGTTCCGCTCGCTGGAACGGCACGGTTTCAACGTCGGCGCCCTGCATGGCGACATGGACCAGCGTACCCGCATGACCATGCTCGACAATTTCCGCAAGGGCAATCTGAAGCTGCTGGTCGCCAGTGATGTTGCCGCACGTGGTCTCGACATTCCGGACGTCAGCCATGTCTTCAACTTTGACGTGCCGATCCATGCCGAAGACTATGTGCACCGCATCGGCCGCACCGGCCGCGCCGGCAGAACTGGCGTTTCCTATACGCTGGTCAGCGGAGATGACGCCAAGTATCTGGCTGCCATCGAGAAGTTGATCGACAAGAGCATCGACTGGCTCGGCGAACCGCTCGACTTCGAAGCCGCGATCGCCGAACGCAAGGAGCGCCGCAAGGCGGCCCGCGCCGGTGGTGGCGAAAAGCCGAAGCGCGGCACGCTGCGTGAACGCACGCCGCGCATTCGCAAGGCAGTCGAGGGCGAAGAAGGGGCCGAGGCCAAGCCGCGCCGCGAACGGGTGCGCAAGCCCCGCAGCGAGCCTCGGACAGACGCTGCCGCAGAGGATGCAAGTGTCGACGAGCAGCCCATGTTTGAGGCACGGCAACCGCGCGAAGCACGGGCGACCGAGACGCGCCAGCCGCGTGAGGATCGCCAGCCGAGGGAAGAGCGGCAGCCACGCGAAGACAGGCAGCCACGTGAAGACAGGCAGCCTCGTGAAGAGCGGCAGCCTCGCGACGACTATCAGGCCCGTCAGTCACGGTCGCCGCGCGACCGCAATCCCCGCCGGGAACGGTCCCAGGACCATGACGAACCCGTGATTGGTCTTGGTGATCACGTTCCTGCATTTTTGTTGCGTGACCCTCGCGCCAAGAAGGCCTCCTGACGTCTCAAGGTTTACTTGCCAGCTGCCGCGACGTTTTGTATCAAACATTGATAAAAACGCCTAGGTTTACGGCTCTTTAAACCTTGCAACGTTAAGCTGTGCGCGTGGGCAGGTTACGCAGTCGCGTGGCCTGGTATGGCAGATGCGGGATTTCGGCATGTCGGATCATGAGGATTTCAAGCGCACCATTGCGTATGGTGACTCTGCGCTCTCCTATATCCGACGTAATTCCTTGCCGGCCTACCCGCGCAACTATGAACTCTGGTACACGTACTCAGCCGGTTTCAATCACGGGCTCAACCGGGCAATCAATGACATCATCACTCTGAAGGGTGGTGTCAGCAGCGATGACCTGCAGAAAGTCTATGCCAAGTTCCTGTCGCCAAATCGCCTCGGCGACCGGATTGATGAGGTCGGTGCCAAGGTTGCCGAGGAAGTCCAGGATCTGGTCGACGCCATCCGCATCAGCACCGATGCGACCGCCGACTATAGCGAGGCGCTCGAGACCGCCAGCGAGAAGCTCAAGGACCTTTCCGATCCGGAAAAGCTGCGGGTTGTCGTCTCGCACATGATAAAGGCCACCCATGCAGCCGTTGCTGCCAACCAGAACCTCGAAAGCCAGCTGACCGATTCGCGGCGCCAGATCGAATCCCTCAAGGAAAATCTCGAAGCGATCCGCTACGAGTCGCTGACCGACGATCTGACGACGCTGAACAACCGGCGTCATTTCGACATGATGATCGAGAAAGCGGTATCGTCGGCTGCCGACAGCGGCGAACCTTTTGCGCTGCTTGTCACGGACATCGATCATTTCAAGAAGTTCAACGACACCTATGGCCACCAGACCGGCGACCAGGTGCTTCGTCTCGTTGCGCTCGCTGTGAAGCAGAACGTCAAGGGTCAGGATTGTGCGTGCCGCTACGGCGGCGAAGAATTCGCGATCATCCTTCCCAACACGTCGATGACGACAGCTCTTGAAGTAGCCGAGAATATCCGCAAGGCCGTCTATTCGAAGGAACTTGTGAAGCGGTCAACGGGCGAGAACCTCGGCCGCATTACCATGTCCATCGGCGTGTCCGAGTTCCGGGCCGGCGACTCGTCGCAGACCGTGATCGCGCGCGCCGATTTGGCGCTCTATGCCGCCAAGCGCGAAGGGCGCAACCGGGTCAAGTCCGAGGCCGATGAGGGCGTCGTGGACGATACGCGCGTCGCCTGATCAGGCCGCATCCAGACCCATCTGCCAGAAGTCAGCTTCCAGAATGCTCGCCTGTGCGAAGAGATGGGTGACCCTCGCGAGCCGTGCCGGTGTCTCGTATTGGCCGGCAATCCGGTCGAGCCAGTCGGCAAAGCCCGCCGCCACCTCCTGATAGGCATCCGAGGCATATTCCTCGATCCAGCGGCCATAGGGATTGGCCGGATCAACGCCGCCGGCGCGAGATGCCAGCGTCCGCCCGATCTCCGCGTAGCCCAGCACGCAAGGTGCCAGCGCGACCATCAGGTCGAGAAGATCGCCCTGCCCGCCGGCATCCAGCACGAAGCGGGTGTAGGCCATGGTCTGGCGTTCCTCGCGGGCGGCCTCCAGATCCTGCCGCGACAGGCCCCAGCCGGCACACAGCTCGACATGCAAGTCCATTTCCATGTCGAGGATTGCCTTGACCCCGCCGAGGGCCTGGCGCATGTCACCGAGCGTCGGGCTCTTGTAGATTGCGAGGGCATAGGCACGGGCGAACTGGATCAGGAACAGGTAGTCCTGCACCAGATAATGCCGGAACGCCGCCTGTGGCAGCGTGCCGTCGCCCATCTGGCGGACAAAGGCATGGTCAACATAGGCTGACCAGTCATCCGGTGCAGCCGACTTCAGACGGTCAAAGAAGGACATGGGAAAGGTCCGAGAGGGAGAGGCAAAAGGCCGGAGCGTCAGGACAGCGCGAGCGCGGCGGGGTCAGCCGCCTTCAGCGATACGGATTCGCCGCAGCCGCAGGAAGAGACCTCATTGGGATTGCGGAAGACGAAGCCGGCACGGAACTTCGTCACTTCGAAATCCATCTCCGAGCCGATCAGGAACAGGACCGCCGAGGGATCGATGAAGACCCGGGCCCCGTCGCTCTCGACGACATCATCGCGCGGATCGGCGGTCTCGACCATCGACATGGTGTATTCCATGCCCGCGCAGCCGCCCTTCTTGATGCCGACGCGCAGGCCGAGCTTGGGCGTGTCTGCATCCTGCATCAGCTCCAGCACGCGGCCGGCGGCAGCTGGGGTGACTTTCATGATCTGAAACTTGCGGGCCGATGCCATCGTCCGTTTTCCTTCGGCGCCTTGCGCCTCTGTCATGCGTCCTGGCTCAGTATATGGGGATGCTGGCCGGGATGCAAAAGACCTGTCTCAATACCAGTTCAGGGCTACGCGCGCCTCTTCGGACATGCGGTCCGGAGTCCAGGGCGGATCAAAGACCATCGACACGGACACGGCACCAACGCCAGGGACGGCGCCGATGGCGTTCTCGACCCAGCCCGGCATCTCGCCCGCGACCGGGCAGCCCGGTGCCGTCAGGGTCATGTCGACCTTGATCGAGCGGTCATCCTCGATATCGACCTTGTAGATCAAGCCCAGCTCGTAGATGTCGCAGGGGATCTCCGGATCATAGACCGTCTTGAGGGCGGCAATGATATCGTCGGTGAGGCGCGCCAGCTCGTCCTCGGGGATGCCGGCGGTCGTCAGGTCCAGCGCCGTTGCGGCGGTGGTCGAGGCGTCAAGCCTTGCGGCGGAGGTGTCGTCCATTGGGGGTCCCTCAGGCAAAGAACTTCTGGGCTTTCAGCAGCGCCTCGACCAGCACGTCGACTTCCTCGAACGTGTTGTAGAGGCCAAAGCTTGCGCGGCAGGTGGAGGTCACGCCGTAACGGGCGAGCAAGGGCTGGGCACAATGGGTGCCCGCCCGGACCGCGACGCCGGAGCGGTCGATGATCGTGGCCACGTCATGGGCATGGGCACCTTCCATTTCGAAGGCGATGATCGCGCCCTTGCCCGGCGCGCTGCCGAAAATGCGCAAGGAATTGAGCGCGGACAGCCGCTCCGTCGCATAATCGAGGAGCGCGGCCTCATGCCGGGCGATGCGGGCCCGGCCGACGCTTTCCATGTAGGTCAGCGCGGCACCCAGCCCGATGGCCTGGACAATCGGCGGCGTGCCGGCCTCGAAGCGATGCGGCGGATTGGCATAGCTGATCGCATCCTCGGTGACATCGGCGATCATCTCGCCGCCGCCGCAGAACGGACGCATGGCCTTCAGCGCATCCATCTTGCCGTAGAGCACACCGATGCCGGTCGGGCCGTAGACCTTGTGGCCGGTGAAGACATAGAAGTCGCAGTCGATGTCGCGCACGTCGACCGGCATGTGCACGGCGGCCTGGCTGCCGTCGACCAGTACCTTGATGCCGCGCTCATGGGCGATCCGGCAGATCTCCTTCACCGGCACCACCGTGCCCAGCACGTTGGACATGTGGGTGATGGCAACCAGTTTCGTCCGGTCGGTCAGCGCCGCCTCGAAGGCGTTGAGGTCAAAGGAGCCGTCCTCGCGCACATAGACCCACCTCAGCACCGCGCCATGGCGCTCGCGGTGGAAGTGCCAAGGCACGATGTTGGAGTGGTGCTCCATGATCGACAGGACGATCTCGTCGCCCGGCCCGAATGTCTCCGGCCCAAGGCCGTAGGAGACCAGATTGATCGCCTCGGTGGTGGAGCGGGTGAAGATGATCTCGTCGCCACTGCCGGCGTTGAGGAAGCGGCGGACAGTCTCGCGCGCGGCCTCATACGCTTCAGTCGCGGCATTTGAAAGAAAGTGCAAGCCACGGTGAACATTGGCATATTCACTCGAGTACGCCTTCACCATCGCGTCGATTACGGCCTGCGGCTTCTGGGCCGAGGCGCCGTTGTCGAGATACACCAGCGGCTTGCCATAGACCTGCCGCGACAGGATCGGGAAATCCTTGCGGATAGTCTCGACATCATAGGCCTTGTCGAGTGTTGCCGTCGCGACCGTCATGCCGCCTGCTCCAGGGTTCTTGTGGGGCGAGCTTTGCCTGCCAGCCCCCGTCCCGGCCGTCTGCCGGGAGCGGATATCGTTTCAGCCAACCTGTCCCGGCCGGATGCCGGGACGGGCGATTGCGGCGCCTCAGGCGACTGCGAGCCAGTCGCGCACGCGCTGTTCCAGAACGTCCGTCACGTCGTCCTCGCCGAACTCCTCGATGGCTTCCGACAGGAAGGCCAGCACCAGGAGGGTGCGGGCTTCCGCTTCCGGAATGCCACGGGCGCGCAGATAGAACAGCAGGTCCTCGTCGATCTGGCCGCAGGTGGCACCGTGAGCACAGATAACGTCGTCGGCGAAGATTTCCAGTTCAGGCTTGTTGGCCATTTCCGCGCCTTCGGAAAGGAGCAGAGCCTGGGTCATCATCTCGCCATCGGTCTTCTGGGCGTGCTGGGCCACGTTGATGCGGCCCTGATAGACGCCGCGCGCCTCACCGTCGAGCACGGTCTTGAAGAACTCACGGCTGTTGCAGTGAGGCACGGCATGGTCGACGATCAGGGTCTGGTCGGCGAGCGCCTTGCCGCGCGCCATCGAGACGCCGTAGATCTTGGCCTCGGAGTGTTCACCGGCAAAAGCGACGAACTGCTGGTTGCGGGCGAACTCAGGACCGGCGATGAAGCCGAGGGTCTTCAGCTCGGCTTCCGCGCCAAGACGCGACAGGGTGGTGGCAAGCACGGCGCCCGCCGCTTCGCTGGTCAGAAGACGGGTCGAGGCAAGCTTGGCCTTGTCGGCCACGACGTAGTCGAAAACGGCGTTGATCTCCCCTGCCCCGGCGTTGCCGGCGAAGGTCTCGATCAGACGCAGCTGCGCGCCCTCAGCCAGCTCGACGCGGCAGCGGGTGACCTGAGCGCCTTCGCTGACGGCGATCTGGATCAGCTCGACCGGCTTTGCGATCTCGGCCCCCGCCTTCACGGACAAGACGACGCCGCCCTGGACGAAGGCGGTGTTGAGCGCCAGCACGCCATCGGACCCGGCCGACTTCGGCTGGGCAAGCAGCGCAGCGCCACCTTCACCGGCCAGGGCCGTGCTGAAATCCGTGACGCTGACGCCTTCAGCGGCCAGCGCCGCCACGTCGCTGAGCCCAGGCAGGAAGGTGCCGTTGGCGATGACAATGCGGAAGCGGTCGAGGTTGCCCAGGAGACCGGCCGACGCGAGGGCGGCCTTCGCCTCGGCCTCGGTGACAGCGGCGGCAAGCGGGGCAGCCGACTTCAGGAAGGCGCGCAGGTCAGAGTACTTGTACTCCTCGACCCGGCGGTGCGGCAGGCCCTTGGCCCGGAGCTGCGCGGCGGCCTCAGCCCGAAGCGCTGCCACCGGCGCGGACCCGGCAAGACCCGCCCGCGCGGCATCGAACCGGTCCAGAAGACCGGTTTCTGCCTGCGTCAGAGTGATCGGTGTGGTCACGTTCATCTCTCCGGCCCCGCTCAGGCTGCTTCGCCGACGTAGTCAGCGTAGCCGTTCTTTTCCAGCTCCAGCGCCAGCTCCTTGCCGCCGGTCTTGACGATCCGGCCCTTCGACAGGACATGGACGACGTCCGGCACGATGTGGTCGAGCAGGCGCTGGTAGTGGGTGATGACGATCATCGAGCGCTCCGGCGAGCGCAGCTTGTTGACGCCTTCCGAAACGATGCGCAGGGCGTCGATGTCGAGGCCGGAGTCCGTCTCGTCGAGGACGCAGAGCTTGGGCTGCAGCAGCGCCATCTGCAGGATTTCCGAGCGCTTTTTCTCGCCGCCGGAGAAGCCGACGTTGAGCGGGCGCTTCAGCATGTCCATGGTGACGTTGAGGTCAGCCGCCTTGGACTTGACCAGCTTCAGGAAGTCCGGGATCGACAGCTCGGCCTCGCCGCGCGCCTTGCGCTGGGCGTTGAGGGCCGTCTTCAGGAATTCCATCGTGGCAACGCCCGGGATCTCGATCGGATACTGGAAGGCCAGGAACACGCCGGCAGCGGCGCGGGCATCGGCTTCCATGTCGAGGAGGTTCTCGCCGTTGAACAGGATCTCGCCTTCGGTGACTTCATAGTCTTCCTTGCCGGCGAGGATGTAGGACAGGGTGGACTTGCCCGATCCGTTCGGCCCCATGATGGCATGGATCTCGCCCGGATTGACGGTCAGGTTGATGCCGCGCAGGATCTCGGTGCCGTCTTCGGCGATGCGGGCGTGCAGGTTCTTGATCTCAAGCATTGAGATAGTCCTCATATCTGTCCGGATTCAAGGTCCGGCGTGCGTCATCAGTATCAGAGCCGAAATTCGGACAGCTGCCCGCCTCCGGCGTTCAATTGCGTCAGCCTAAGTCAGGCTCAACACGAAGACAGCAAATGTCTACTCCGTCATCCTCGGGCCTGTCCCGAGGATCTACAGAGCCTTCCTACCGAAGATCGCTACGACCAACTGCAGTCATTCCGCTTTCTCGTGTTCTGGCTCAGTCGTTTGGAAGTCTCGATATCGTCCTAGTACCTACATTTCGATCAAACTCTGCAGATCCTCGGGACAAGCCCGAGGATGACGAAGGGAGAGACTGCGGTTCAGCAAACGCGCCCTTCCAGACAACCCTTGATCAACTGTTCAGCAGCTACGATGGCACCGGTTCTCCCACATCAACATTCCCACGAAACCTTCCACTTTCGTCATCCTCGGGCCTGTCCCGAGGATCTACAGAGCCATCGGCCCGAAGATGGTTGCGACTAATTGTAGTCATCCCACATCTTCGTGTTTTCATGCGGCTTGTAGACATTCTCGATTTCTTCCATTCGCTCGTACAGGTCGAGCCAGGTCGGGTTCAGTTCCTCGATCAGCCTGATTTTCCAGTCTCGCAAGTAGCGCTTCAGGGACTTCTCCCGCTGGATTGCCAGAACGATACTGGGGTGGACTTCAAACCAGACGAGGTTCTTCGCCTTGTACTGCGACGTGAAACCCTTCCTTGTTCCTTCCCGGTGCTCCCAGATACGCTTCGGCAGGTCGCTGGTCACGCCGGTGTAGATCACCCCTCGCGGCTTGTCGGACATCATGTAGACGTAGCCTGACATGTGGCCTTCCCGTTGCCGCCGCAGATCCTCGGGGCAAGCCCGAGGATGACGAGCGGAGCGTTTTTAGCCGACCGAGCCCTCAAGGCTGATCGAGATCAGCTTCTGGGCCTCGACGGCGAATTCCATCGGCAGCTGCTGGATCACGTCCTTGACGAAGCCGTTGACGATCAGGGCGACGGCCTCTTCCTGCGACAGGCCGCGGGCCATGCAGTAGAACATCTGATCGTCGGAGATCTTCGAGGTGGTTGCCTCGTGTTCGAACTGGGCGGTGGCGTTCTTGCTCTCGATATAGGGCACCGTGTGTGCGCCGCAGTCCTGGCCGATCAGCAACGAGTCGCACTGGGTGAAGTTGCGCGCGTTCGAGGCCTTGCGGTGCGCCGAGACGAGACCACGATAGGTGTTCTGCGACTTGCCGGCGGAAATGCCCTTGGAGATGATGCGGCTCGACGTGTTCTTGCCGAGGTGGATCATCTTGGTGCCGCTGTCGACCTGCTGGTGACCGTTGGAGACGGCGATCGAGTAGAACTCGCCGCGCGAGTTGTCGCCGCGCAGGATGCAGGACGGGTACTTCCAGGTGATGGCCGAGCCGGTTTCCACCTGGGTCCAGGAGATCTTTGAGTTCTTGCCACGGCAGTCGCCACGCTTGGTGACGAAGTTGTAGATACCGCCCTTGCCGTCCTTGTCGCCGGGGAACCAGTTCTGGACGGTGGAATACTTGATCTCGGCATCATCGAGCGCGATCAGCTCGACCACGGCGGCATGCAGCTGGTTTTCATCGCGCTGCGGTGCGGTGCAGCCCTCAAGATAGGACACATAGGCGCCCTTCTCTGCGATGATCAGCGTGCGCTCGAACTGGCCGGTGTTCTTCTCGTTGATGCGGAAATAGGTCGACAGTTCCATCGGGCAGCGCACGCCCTCCGGGATGTAGACGAAGGAGCCATCCGAGAACACGGCGGAATTCAGCGTGGCGTAGTAGTTGTCCGTGACCGGAACCACTGAGCCCAGATACTTGCGGACCAGGTCCGGGTACTCGCGCAGGGCTTCGGAGATGGAACAGAAGATGACGCCGGCCTTCTTCAGCTCGTCCTTGAAGGTCGTGACGACGGAGACGCTGTCGAACACGGCATCGACGGCGACGCGGTTCTTCGGCTCGACGCCGGCAAGGATTTCCTGCTCGCGTAGCGGAATGCCGAGCTTCTCGTAGGTCTTCAGCAGTTCCGGATCGACTTCGTCGAGGCTTGCCGGGCCGACAACGCTCTTCGGCGCGGACCAGTAGTAGAGATCCTGCAGGTCGACCGGCGGATAGTCGACGCGGGCCCAGGTCGGCTCGGTCATGGTCTGGAACCGGCGCAGCGCATCGAGGCGCCATTCGGTCATCCACTCCGGCTCGTTCTTCTTCGCCGACAGGAAGCGGACGGTTTCCTCGCTGAGGCCGCGCGCGCCCGTCTCCGACTCGATATCGGTGACGAAGCCATACTTGTACTGGTCGACGTCAATCGCCTTCACCCGGTCGATTGTTTCCTGCACAGCGGGCATTTCTACTCTCCATGGCACCGGCTTCAAGGGCCGGCTCGTCTGGTTTTGCCGCGGTCTGCGGCGCTTTCGGAAGGCCTGCATCTGCAGGCCCGGATCAGGGTCGGGCGGGCTTTGATGCGGCCGGTTCAGGCGGCATGCTGCACCGCAGCCGGGTTCAGCCGGCTGGCTACCTCTCCCCACAGATCAAGAAACCGGGCAACATCGGCCTCGGTTGTCGTCCAGCCGAAGCTGACGCGAATGGCGCAGCGCGCCAGGGTCTCGTCGACGCCCATGGCGGCCAGAACATGCGACACCCCGACCTTGCCGGACGAACAGGCGGAGCCGGAGGACACCGACGCGCCCTTGAGGTCGCAGGCAATGAGTGCCAGTTCGGCAGGAACGCCCGGAACGGCAAAACAGGACGTGTTGGGCAAGCGCAAGGCCGCGTCGCCAAACACCACCGCAGACCTGCATATATGGTGCAGGCCCTGTTCGAAAAGGTTGCGCAGGCGCAAAAGCTCTGCGCTTTCCGCATGGCAGTCGGCAATTTCGCGGGCGACGGCGCCAAACCCGGCGATCGCTGCCACATTTTCCGTGCCCGCGCGGCGATGATGCTCCTGTCCGCCGCCCACCAGCAGCGCCGACGGGGCCACCGCCGAGGAAGCCAGGACCAGCGCACCAATGCCCTGCGGCCCGCCAACCTTGTGCGCCGAAAGGCTGATGGCATGGGCCTGCCAGTCCTTCGGCGCGACCGGCAGACGGCCCGCAGCCTGGACGGCATCGACATGGAACAGGTCGCCGCTGGCAGCGACGCGGGTGCCGATCTCGGCCAGCGGCTGAATCACCCCGGTCTCGTTGTTTGCGGCCATGACACTGACCAACGCCGGGCCGCCCTCGGACAGAAGCTGGTCAAGATGGTCAAGCCGGATGCGGCCGCCGGCATCAACCTCGATCGTGCGGATCTGGCGCGGCGAAAAGCGGCCGCCGGAGCGGACGCTCGGGTGTTCCACGGCCGAGATCAGCAGGCGTTCGGGATAGATCGGGCCGTCCGCGCCCTGCCAGGCCTGCGACAGGGCCAAGGTGTTGGCCTCGGTCGCGCCGCTGGTGAAGATCACGGAACGTGCCTTGACGCCGCAGGCCGCCGCCAGCGCCTCACGCGCCGCCTCGACCAGACCGCGCGCGTGCCGCCCGTCCGCATGGACCGACGACGGATTGCCGCACACATCCAGGGCCGCGAGCATGGCCGCACGCGCCAGCGGCCTGAGCGGTGCAGAGGCATTGTGATCCAGATACAGGCGGTGTCCAGCGGTGGTCATTGCCGTTTGCCAAAGATCCTTTAGCGGGGCGTTCAGGGCCAAGCGTCCGAATCGCGACCAAATTACGTCACCGGCAACGGAAAACTTGATCTTCCATGCCGTGATGATGATAAGTGCGCCGAGCGCTCGAACACGGACCGCAAGGCGACCTGCCCGCCGGTCCGAGTTTGAACCATTCTAAAGAAGGTTCTAGAAACTCGGAACCCGAAAGTCAAGTTTAGACCTCCGGGATTTCACGTATCTTGAGCCGCATTGAACCGGATCTGGCTCCGGGAAAATTAAAAGGACATCGCGCTTCATGCCCGAGGTGATCTTCAACGGCCCGGCCGGACGTCTGGAAGGCCGTTTCCATCCCGCCAAGCGGCGGAATGCGCCGATTGCTCTGGTGCTGCATCTGCACCCGCAGTTCGGCGGCACCATGAACAACCAGATCGTCTACCAGATGTATTACATGTTCGCGCAGCGCGGCTTCGCCGTCCTGCGCTTCAACTTCCGCGGCGTTGGCCGGTCACAGGGGTCGTTTGACCACGGCCAGGGCGAGCTGTCGGATGCCGCCGCCGCGCTGGACTGGGTGCAGACGGTTCACCCCGATGCGCGCGCGTGCTGGATCGCCGGCTTCTCCTTCGGCGCCTGGATCGGCATGCAGCTGCTGATGCGCCGGCCGGAAGTGGAAGGCTTCATCTCGGTGGCGCCGCCGGCCAACCTGCATGACTTCTCGTTCCTGGCCCCCTGCCCGTCCTCGGGCCTCATTGTCCATGGCGACAATGACAAGGTGGTGCCGCAGAAGGACGTGCAGAACCTCGTCGACAAGCTGAAGACGCAAAAGGGCATCATCATCGATCACGAGACGATCCCGGGCGCCAACCACTTCTTCGAGAACAGCATCGACGACCTGATGCTGCGCTGTGGCACCTATCTCGACAAGCGCCTCGGCCTCGACATGCCGCCGCCGCTGCTCGCGGCCCCGTCGTCTGACGAGGATTGATCGGGACCGTCGACCTGAAAACGCCAAAGGCCCGCTCACGCGGGCCTCAAACTGCTGACAAACCTCGACCTCAGCCTCGTCATTCCGGCCAAGCGCAGCGCCGAGCCGGGACCGGAGAGGCGAGGCATCGATGTTTCAAGAGGTCGAAGACGGAGAGACCTTGGCTCTCCGGTCCCGGGTCTCCGCTTCGCTGCGCCCTGGATGACGAAAGCGGGTTTGTCATCAACCTCAGGCCCGCTCACGCGGGCCTTGTGCTTCCGTTGGGTCAGATCTGTCCACCGCATCGCTGGCGGCCTTGGGCCGAACGGGCGCGGGCAGGCCTTCGGATATCTGGTCGTGCAAATCGCGGTACTCGATGCCTCAAGCAATGTCGGAAAAACGCTGACGTTGCGCATCAAGTTTTGCGGCATCAAGACAGAACAAAAAACCCGCCTGTCCGGCGGGTTGAGCGTAATGACAAAGCAGGCATATTTCACTTTCGTCATGGTCGGGCTTGTCCCGACCATCTGCAAGCCATTGATTTGCATAGATCCTCGGCACAAGGCCGAGGATGACGATGGAAAGGCTTCAGGTTTGCCAACAGCCTGGAACCACCATATCGGCGGGTTTTCTTAATCCAGCGTCTGATCTTGAACGCTGCCGACCGCCGTTGACCGCTTACTGGCCCGGGGTCCAGGGCTGGTAGTCGCCGGTTACTTCCGGGCGCTTGTTGTCGGCCAGGATCGAGCCCTTCGGGCGATAGGCCGCCGGCGTGCCGGTGTGGTTCTGCTGATGCGGTGCCTGCCAGGACTTCGGGTGATAAGCTTCCTCGGTCGGGGCCACATCAACGCGGTGATGCATCCAGCCATGCCAGCCAGGAGGAATGGTCGAGGCTTCTGCCAGGCCGTTGTAGATGACCCAGCGCTTCTTGCCGCCACGCTCGCGGTAGTACTTGTTGCCGAATTCGTCCGCACCGACATACTCACCCTTGCGCCAGGTGAAGAAGCGGGTGCCCATGGTCTGGCCGTTCCACCAGGTGAAAAGCTCGAGCAGAAGCTGCTTCATGGTCTGCGCTCCCTGCCGGATCCCCGGCAATTGTCAAAGGCCGGTGGCCCGGCGTTGCGGATGACGGCCAGACTGCCCAAGCCTGCGCCAAATTTGCGCGGAATATGACGGGAGTTTCTGCCCCTGTCCAGCGGCTTGGGGTGAACCGGGTCAAGTGCCGCATCCTGGTGACACTTCTAGCAAGGGTACCGGGCCGCCGTGGTTTCGTGCGGGCTCAGGCGTCAGCCTTAGCCTGCTTCAATGCGGCAAATGCTTCGAGCTTTGCAGCCTTGATGCGGCGGGCAGCAGGTGTCTCGACCTTGTCAGGGCGCTTGACCGTGCTGGTCAAACCAGTCGCCGGGATCGTGGCAACGGGCCGGGCCGCAGGCTGGCGAGCGGGTTGCCGCGCCTTGGGCGAATCAGTCTGCTGCTGCAGATCAGCGTTGAACACCAGTTCCACCGCCTCCAGCGCTTCCTGATACTTGCGCGTGGCGCGCTCGTGATAGGCGCGGGCACTGTCCAGCGTCTGCAGTTTCCCTGCCTGGGCATCAAGCACGTCGCCGACCCCGTCCAGGGTATAGAAGCCGTGGCGATCCGGCACGAACTCGCGGCTGTCGTTCAAAAGCCAGCGCAGGCGCGAATACAGCATCGAAGGCGACACAGGCTTCACCAGAAGATGATGCGCACCCGCACGCAAGGCCTTGTCGACCAGGGCCCGCGTGCCGTGCGCCGTGATGAACAGCAACGGGACGAAGCACAAGGGCGCCATGTTCTTGTGCCGGATCAGGCGCAACAACTGGTATCCGCTGGCCGGTTCCATTTTCCAGTCGGCCAGAATGAGATTGGGCGGCTCGGTCAGCATGGCCTCGAGCGCCGAATCAACCGTGTCGAAGACGCGGACACGCTCCACCTTGAAGCTGAGCAGGATGGATCTGAGGATCGCCTGCATCTGGCGCGAGTCCTCGACGATGACCACGTCGAGCGCTTCCAGCGGCAAGCCATAGGCGGCATGATGATATTTCATTTGCGCTTGCGGGCCCCCAACACAGACCGAGGCCCTACGCATCGCATGGTGGCACTTAAACCCCGTTCAATTGCGCCGCACGGGTTTTCGTCAAATTGTCACCAAAACGGATGAAGCTAGCATCGCCAGCAAGCAGTGGCGCCGAAGTCCCTGATCCGGCTGCAAAACCGGTTCGTCGGGCGGCTTGCAGAGAGTTGTCCACCAAACTCCCCGATTTCCACAGCCACCACAATATTTAGATTGAGTGGCCGGCTAACACACAATGGATAGCCCTTCGCAGCTTGACGGTAACGAACGATTCACACTAATGTCGCAAACATCAAGTGTGCGTAACCGGGGCCGGATGTCTTCCTGCCCCCCTCCAGTAACAAGTTGATATGGCGTCGTCGCCCGGTCGATCCCAGACCAGGCGGATCACCCATGTTTGCCGTGTTATCCGGCCTACCCGGACTGGAAGCTGGCCGCAGGTGCTGTGTGTGGCTGTGGCAGCTGCAGCTTTTGAACTGCAGCCGGAATTGAACAACTGGCAGGCCCCGCGACAAGACCGGGGCCCCATGAAACAGGGCGGCGACAGGTCACCGTCTGGAAGCATATGCTGTCCAGGCTCAGGTTCTGTTTGCCTCGATGGACGCCCGAGGGCGTCCCATATGGCGTAGCGAAGGGGGCATGGGAATGCGGATTGAGCGGCGTTACACCAGGGACGGACAGTCACCCTACGCTGACATCGAGTTCACGACGACCACGAGCGAGATCCGCAATCCGGACGGCTCCATCGTGTTCCGCCTGGAAAACATTGAAGTTCCGGCGCAGTTTTCGCAGGTCGCGGCCGACATTCTTGCCCAGAAGTATTTCCGCAAGGCCGGTGTGCCCGCACGCCTGAAGGCTGTCGAGGAAAACACCGTTCCGTCCTGGCTGTGGCGCCAGGAAGCCGACATGGCTGCCCTCGCCGGCCTGCCCGAGAAGGAGCGTTTCGGCTCCGAGACCGACGCCCGCCAGGTCTTCGACCGTCTCGCCGGCACCTGGACCTACTGGGGCTGGAAGGGCGGCTATTTCGACAGCGAAGCCGACGCCCGCGCCTTCTTTGACGAGCTGCGCTTCATGCTGGCGACCCAGAAGGTGGCGCCGAACAGCCCGCAGTGGTTCAACACCGGCCTGCACTGGGCCTATGGCATCGACGGTCCCGGCCAGGGCCACTATTACGTCGACTTCCAGACCGGCGAGCTGACCCGCTCGACCTCGGCCTATGAACACCCGCAGCCGCATGCCTGCTTCATCCAGTCGGTCGAGGACGATCTCGTCAACGAGAACGGCATCATGGACCTGTGGGTGCGCGAGGCGCGCCTGTTCAAGTATGGCTCCGGCACCGGCTCCAACTTCTCGCGCCTGCGCGGTGAAGGCGAGAAGCTGTCCGGCGGCGGCCGCTCCTCCGGCCTGATGAGCTTCCTCAAGATCGGTGACCGGGCAGCCGGTGCCATCAAGTCTGGCGGCACCACGCGCCGCGCGGCCAAGATGGTCGTGGTCGACGTCGACCACCCGGACATCGAGGACTACATCTCCTGGAAGGTGAAGGAAGAGCAGAAGGTGGCCGCGCTCGTCACCGGCTCCAAGATCTGCCAGAAGCACCTGACCGCGATCATGAAGGCCTGCGTCAACTGCGAGGCCGACAATGGCGAGTGCTTTGACCCGGCCAAGAACCCGGCGCTGAAGCGCGAGATCCGCGCTGCCAAGAAGATGATGGTGCCGGAAAACTACATCCGCCGCGTCATCCAGTTCGCCCGCCAGGGCTACACCTCGATCGAATTCCCGGTCTACAACACCGACTGGGACTCGGAAGCCTATCTGACCGTGGCCGGCCAGAACTCCAACAACTCCGTACGCGTCACCGACGGCTTCCTGAAGGCCGTGGTGGACGATGGCACCTGGGACCTGACCGCCCGCAAGGACGGCAGGGTGATGAAGACCCTGAAGGCGCAGGAGCTGTGGGAGCAGATCGGCTATGCCGCCTGGGCGTCCGCTGATCCCGGCATCCAGTACCACACCACCATCAACGACTGGCACACCTGCCCGGCCTCGGGCGAGATCCGCGCATCCAACCCCTGCTCGGAATACATGTTCCTCGACGACACGGCCTGCAACCTGGCGTCGCTGAACCTGTTGCAGTTCCGCCGGCCGGACCGCTCCTTCGACGTCACGAACTACGAGCATGCCGTCCGCCTGTGGACCATCGTGCTGGAAGTCTCGGTGCTGATGGCGCAGTTCCCGTCCAAGGAAATTGCCGAACTCTCCTACCGCTACCGCACGCTCGGCCTTGGCTATGCCAACATCGGCGGCCTCTTGATGACTGCCGGCATTCCCTATGACAGCGACGAGGGCCGCGCCTTCTGCGGCGCGCTGACCGCGATCATGACCGGCGTGTGCTATGCAACTTCAGCCGAAATGGCCGGCGAGCTCGGCGCCTTCCCGGGTTATGGCGACAACGCCGCCCACATGCTGCGCGTCATGCGCAACCACCGCCGCGCCGCCTATGGCGAGGCAGCCGGCTATGAGCTGCTCTCCACCAACCCGGTGCCGCTGGACCATGCCAACTGCCCGGACCAGATCCTGATCGAGCGCGCCAAGCTCGCCTGGGACCGCGCGCTGGAGCTCGGCGAGAAGCACGGCTACCGCAACGCCCAGACGACCGTGATTGCCCCCACCGGCACCATTGGCCTCGTCATGGACTGCGACACCACCGGCATCGAGCCGGACTTCGCCCTTGTGAAGTTCAAGAAGCTGGCCGGCGGCGGCTACTTCAAGATCATCAACCGCGCCGTGCCGGAAGCGCTCGAAGTGCTCGGCTACCGCGCCAGCGAAATCGCCGAGATCGAGGCCTATGCGGTCGGTCACGGCTCGCTTGACCAGGCGCCCGGCATCCATCCGGCAGCGCTGAAGGCCAAGGGCTTCACTGACGAGAGCATCGCCAAGCTGAAGGGCTCGCTGAAGTCGGCCTTCGACATCAAGTTCGTCTTCAACCGCTGGACGCTTGGCGACGAGCAGATGGCTGCGCTCGGCGTCTCGGGCGAGCAGATGAACGACCCGGCGTTCGAGCTGCTCGCCTTCCTCGGCTTCTCCAAGGCCGAGATCGAGGCTGCCAACACCCATGTCTGCGGCGCCATGACGCTGGAAGGCGCGCCGTTCCTGAAGAAGGAGCATTACGCCGTCTTCGACTGCGCCAACCCCTGCGGCAAGATCGGCAAGCGCTACCTGTCGGTGGAAAGCCACATCCGCATGATGGCGGCGGCCCAGCCGTTCATTTCCGGCGCGATCTCCAAGACGATCAACATGCCGAATGACGCCACCGTCGAGGACGCCAAGGAAGCCTACATGCTGTCCTGGCGCCTGGCGCTGAAGGCCAATGCGCTCTACCGCGACGGCTCCAAGCTGAGCCAGCCGCTGAACTCGCAGCTGATCGCCGACGAGGACGAGGACGCGGAAGAGGCCGCCGAAGCCATCGCTGCCAAGCCGATGGCCGCCAAGGCGGAAGTCATCGCCGAACGCATCGTCGAGCGGATCATCGAGCGCACCATCCGCTCGCGCGAGAAGATGCCGGACCGGCGCAAGGGCTACACTCAGAAGGCCCGCGTCGGCGGCCACAAGGTGTATCTGACCACCGGCGAATACCAGGATGGCCGCCTCGGCGAGATCTTCATCGACATGCACAAGGAAGGCGCCGCCTTCCGCTCCCTGATGAACAACTTCGCCATCGCCATCTCGCTCGGCCTGCAATATGGCGTGCCGCTGGAGGAATATGTCGACGCCTTCACCTTCACCCGGTTCGAGCCGGCGGGCATGGTGCAGGGCAACGAGGCGATCAAGAACGCGACCTCAATCCTCGACTACATCTTCCGCGAGCTGGCCGTGTCCTACCTCGGCCGTCATGACCTTGCCCATGTGGCCCCCGAGGCCATCGGCAACACGGCCATGAGCTCGGGCCCGAACGAGGGCCGTGGCAGCGAACCGGGCGTCGTCTCGCACGGCCTCGTGCGCGGCCAGACCGAACGCTTCCGCCTGGTCCCGGCCGGCGGCGAGCCGGCCGGTTCACTGGCAGGATCACTGTCGGTTGCTCCGGTGAAGGCGGCCACCCAGCCGGTCGCCCAGACCTCGGCCGTCGCCACCGCCTTTGCCCGCTCGGGCAACACGGAAGTGGCCCTGAAACTGGAAACCGCCCCTGCCCCGCAGGCCGCCCCCTCCTCCGCCGCCGAGCGCATCGCCCAGGCCCGGATGAAGGGCTATGAAGGCGAAAGCTGCTCGGAATGCGGCAACTTCACCATGGTCCGCAACGGCACCTGCCTGAAATGCGACACCTGTGGCTCGACGAGCGGGTGCAGTTGAGGGTTTGAGGTGATCCTGAGCCGCCCCGGCTGAAACGGTCAGCGGGCGGCTCGGGGGAAATCTGAAAACGGAAAAACCCGCCTGTCAGGGATGATGGGCGGGTTTTTGTTTGGCGCATAAAATATCTATGAATTGGCAAGTTTATTACCAGTCATAGCAACTTCGAAAAATCAAATATTCTCCGAAATGAACCCTAATATATTTTCAATGAAATTCTTATTTCGTCAAATCACTATCTTAGTTGCATCACAATACAACACTGCCGACATTGATCAATTCTACAATTTTCATCAACATTCAAATCTAAGTTGATCTTATAAAGAATCGGTGTCAATTTTAAACATGTGATGCATGCAGCGCCGAATGAGCCTTCGGGTTCTCTATATTACGAAAGCCAAGCACAGTGCAGATTGTAAACAACAATTACAGCATAATTGAAATCATACAAATGCTTGACCGCCGCGAGTTGATTGTCAATCGTGATTATCAGCGCGGATCTGAACTGTGGCCAATTGGTGCAAGTAGTTATTTCATCGATACGATCTTACAGGGCTTTCCTTTCCCTAAAATTTATATGTATGAATTTTTCGATAGAAAAGAGCGCTCTGTGCGCAAGGAAATTGTCGACGGACAACAGCGCATCAGCGCAATACAAAGATACTATGCGAACCAATTCGCACTGAGTGCAGACGCTGCCCGCACAGGTATGCGATTTCAAGATTTGGATGAAGAAGATCAACAAAGATTTCTTTCTTATGCCGTGTCTGTAGATGTTATACGGAACGCTAATCATTCTGAAATATTGCAAATGTTTCGTCGAATGAACGCTTACACTCTTCCACTGAACGAAGCCGAAAAAAGACACTCGTCGTTCCAAGGAAATTTCAAGTGGTTTATAAATGAAGTCTCTGATCATTTTAATGAGTTCTTTGTGGAGTTTGGCGTTTTCACCAACAGACAAATTGTCCGCATGTCTGATGCCGCATTGTTAGCAGATTGCGTCGTAGCGATCGAAAAGGGTGTTGTTAGCGCCGCCCCGAAAGATTTGCGCGACCTCTATCGCGAGTATGATGAGAATTTCATACAAGCCGCCCTGTACAGGGAAATGTTCACAGATACCATTAATTTTATTATTGAAAATTTTAGCGAGCTACGTAGAACATTCATTATGAAACCCTACGCTCTTCACTCATTGATTACTGCTTTGATGCATAGTCGCTTTGGAATTAAACGTATAACCGAGGAATGGAATGCTCACTGCATTGGGAGTTTTGCATTCAACACTGATCATGCATGCCAGCAACTGAGCGAACTTGCACGAGCACACGAAGCAAAAGAGACCGATGGAAGACACGCAAAATATGTCTGGGGATGCTTGAGCACTACTGACAGAAAAGCGCGTCGAACTGCTCGGGTTGCGGCGATCCTTCGCATTCTTGGAGTTGATGTTCCGGATTCAGTGGATGCCGACCTCTCTTGAGATAACTCAAAAGAAGTTCCACTCGCGCGTTCGAACCCTTGATGCGGGGTTTGATCGCCATGTTTATAGTTCGAAACTTACGTATCGGCTTGACAAACTTGCTCTACAAGAAGGTTATATCTCATCGTTATGGCAGGTTTGGTGTAAATTTTGCCGCGATTTGCTTGTTCAGTCGGCTCAAGGAGCAATAACTAAAGCAGGCAACCTTACGACTTCCCCGTATGTCGGTCGCCAAGAAATGGAGATTGCTTACATAGCGCAACGGCTTTCCAAAGGAGAACAAATTAAAAAAATCCACTCACTAAGCGGAAGCCACCTAGAACACACTTGGGGAGACGTGGTGAAAATGCACCTCGTAACTTCAAGCATTGGATGCAGTAACGATAAAGTCATCTTGTCAGCACTATCGGTTTGTCAACGAATAAAAGACTTACAAATCTGTAGAAACTCTTCTGCACACATAAATGCCACTACACTTCAAGCCATCCGCGGCACAAGAGTTCGATACTTAGATTCCAAGTTTCACCATCCGACAGATATGATGTATTGGACAGACCCAAATACGAGAGATTTTCTTTGGAAATCTTGGATCGATGAGATGGAGATTTTTTCAATGATTTCAATTGCTTAGTTATTATCAATCAGATATCTCATTTAAGTCTCTAAAGTAAAATTTTTAATTCAATCGCTTTCATCACTTATTCATTTTCGTTGCCGTATTGTAGCTACTTGAGCTACTATTTCATCTTACTTATTTACGATATAGGGACGCACAGCCGCCGGTCTCGTCGCTCCTGCGAAGGCAGGAGCCTAGTAATCGAGGCGGGTGGTGTGTGGTGGGGATCTGAATTTCAGCAACACACTCCGGTGGTTACTGGGCTCCTGCCTGCGCAGGAGCGACGATGGGGGTTGGGCTTGAGGACACGGAACAGGCCCCGGCTCAAGGCCGGGGCGGCGCGGTGGTGAGGCACGATCCGATTGCCCATCTTACCCAACGCGCTGTCCCGGCCCTGTGCCGGGACCTGTCAGGGGCGCACACCCGCCAGTCTCGTCGCTCCTGCGAAGGCAGGAGCCCAGTAATCGGGGCTGGTGGTGTGTGGTGGGGATCTGAATTTCAGCAACACAGTCCGGTGGTTACTGGGCTCCTGGCTGCGCAGGAGCGACGAGGGGGTTGGGCTTGAGGACAGGGAACGGGCCCCCGGGCTTCTGTTTGCGATCTGGGCCGGGGCGGCGCGGTGGGTGGGGCATCCATCTTCCGACCCTGAAAGTTTCAAGGTCCAATCCCCGCAAGGGCGGCGAGGTCGGGCAGTGTGGGGTCATGAAGCGGCAAGACCCAAACGGTCTGGCTGACGACAGGAGACCCTAGATGCGTGACGCGACAGACATTCACCCGATGCCTCAGACCCAGCCGGCACAGGAGACGCCCGCAGGCCAGAGCCTTGAGCGGGTGATTCAGGACAGGGCGGCGGTGGATCCGGTGTTCCGGGCAGCGCTTGTGGCCGATCCGCTGGCGGCGATTGCCGAGGCGTTCCGGCTGGCGCCCCTGCCGGGGCTGAAGCTGCGGGTGATCGAGGAGCAACCGGGCGAGGTGGTGCTGGTGCTGCCGCGGGCGGGCGCGATGGAGACCGACGAGCTCTCCGAGGCAGAGCTGGCGCAAGCGTCCGGCGGCTTTACCGGCGTCAATGGCCAGATCGTTGATTCCGTCACCTGGGCCAACACCAAGATGCCCGGCGGCCCCAATGCCATGGGCAACGTGTTCCTGCGGCCGGGCCGTCCGTTCTTTCCGTTCTGATCCCACACAAAGGACCCTGCCATGACAGAGCAAACCTCCTGGAACCGCGCCGATGTGGAGGATGTCATCCGCACGCAGGCGGAGACGGACGCGGCCTTCCGCGCCAAGCTGATAGAGGATCCGCGCGGGGCGATCGCCGAACTGTTCCGCGTTGAACCAAAGGCCGGGCTCACTTTCACAATTGTCGAGGAACAACCGGGCGAAGTGGTGCTGGTGCTGCCGGCCGCACAGGACGAGCTGTCGCTGGCGGAGCTGGACCAAGCCTCGGGCGGGGCAACCTACACGATCCGGTTTGGCAACAGCACCCCTCCGGGAGCCTGGGTGTTCCAGAAACCGGGAGATTCCGGGTTCGGCTCCAGCATCGCCTGGAAAACCCTGCCAGGTGGTGCGTCGTCACCGGTCCTGCCCTACAGCTGGTGGATCTAGGCCAGGAGGGCCGGGACAAGGCCTGGCGGCGGCACGGTGCGTATCGACACCTGGCACCGCGCCGCCAGCGAAGTTAACCTTCTGGAAAGGGAATCCTTGCAACGGTGATTCCGAAGGTCTCGGCCAAGGAGCCAGCCGATGATGATCCTGAACAGCCTGAAGACAGCCATGAGCTTTGCCGGCGGCGGGATGACCCGTGCCACTGGCACTGGAACTGGCAACAGCGGCGGGCTGTCGGGTGCAGGCGGCAAGTCACAGGGCCCCCTGCCCGGCCTGACCCTCAGCGACGAGCTGGTCGAGGACATCAAGAAAAGCGTCGAGACCAGCCAGAGCCTGCAGCGCTCGATGGAAAGTGCGAGGGATGGCGCGCGCGGCGAGAAGGTCGCACGGCTGAAGGAAAAGATCGAGCAACTGAAGGAGCGCATCCGCTTTGCCTCGCCGCAACAGGCAAAAGCGCTGATGAAGGAGCTGAAGCAGCTCGCCAAGGAGTTCAAGGGCGCAGCGAAGGAGCTTGGCAGCGAGGCCCAGTCCCTCGCCTCCCCCGCCGCCGCCGCTGCCGGTTCCGGGCTGATCCAGCCCGATGGCGGCGCCGCAACTGCCGAGATGCTGGCGGGAGCCGCACCGGTGAACCAGACCGATCCTGCCCGCCAGCCAGACCCCACGAAGACGGCCGACGCCGACGATCCGGAAGGCGCGGATGCGGCGGACCCGCAGGCCGACCGGCAACAGGACCTGCGCAAGGCGGTGCTGTCCTATGTCAGCGAACAGATGCGCGAGGAGATCATGGTCGCCGGCGGCCGGGCCGAGGCGATGAAGCTGGAACGGGACGAGTTTGAAAAGATCGGCAAGGAGATCAAGTATCTCGCCGGTCAGATTGAACTCCTGCACAAGCTTGGCAAGGGCGACAGGGATGACAAGATCCGCCGCGACCGAAAAGGCGTGCTGGACGCCCTGGAGGATGGCATCGACAGGCTGAATGACCCGAAAGTCATCCGCGCGATTGATGGCGCCATCGCGGCCAGATCGGCCCTTGGGACACAGCCGGATGCCCCCTCGGAGCCGGTGACCGCTGACGTTTCGCCCCAACTGGGCAGCCTCGCCTATAGCCTGCAGACCTCCGCATCCCTCACTGTTCCGGCTTCTGGCCGGGTGGCCTGAACGGCAGCCTCTGGAACTCCGGCAACCGTCCCTGCCCGGGCGAGCCTCCCCTCCAAGATTCATGAAATATCGTTAACAGCGGCACGCCCAAGCGCGCACAAGGGCTTACCGGATCACAACCGTCGTACACGCAGATTTCGCAACCGGAACTCCCGCTTGGCGCGCATTCATTGCATTTGCAATGATTGTCATGGGTTAACAAAAGATTAACATCCCCTGCGACGGCACCGAATCCTGACCCGGGCCAGGTTATGCGTGAGGGGTAAACCATGCGGATCCAGCGTCATTTCACCCGCGCGGGAAACTGCGCCTACAGCGACATCAGCTTCCGGACCCACACCAGTGAAGTGCGCAGTCCGGACGGGCGGGTGCTGTCACGCATGGAGGGCATCGAGGTTCCAGCCCAGTTCTCGCAAGTGGCGGCCGATGTCTTGTGCCAGAAATACCTGCGCCGGCGCGGCGTCCCGGCGCGGCTGAAACGGGTGGCTGAGGCGGGCGTGCCGGAGTGGCTGCAGCGCCAGGTCGCAGACGAGGCGGCGCTGGCGGACCTGCCTGAGGCGCTGCGGTCGGGCGGGGAAACATCGGCCCGGCAGGCCTTCGACCGGCTGGCCGGAGCCTGGACCTATTGGGGCTGGAAGACGGGAACCTTTGCCAGCGAAGACGATGCGCGCGCCTTCCACGACGAGATGCGGGCGATGATGGCGCTGCAGGTCGCCGCGCCCAACTCGCCGCAGTGGTTCAACGCCGGGCTGCACTGGGCCTATGGCATTGCCGGCGAGGCGCAAGGCCACTGGACGATAGACCTTGTGACCGGCACGGCGATCCCCTCGCCCAACGCCTATGAACGGCCGCAAGTGCACGCCAGCATCATCCTGTCGGTCGAGGACGATCTGGTGAAGGAAAACGGCATCATGGACCTGTGGGTCCGCGAGGCGCGGCTGTTCAAGTACGGGTCTGGCGTCGGCTCCAATTTCTCGCGCCTGCGCGGGGCCGGCGAACCGCTGGACCATGGCGGACGCTCGGCCGGTCTCCTGTCCTTCCTGAAAGTGGGCGACGTGGCAGCCGGCAGCCTCCGGACCGGAGCCACCACCCGTGCGGCCGCCAAGATGGTGGTGGTCGACATCGACCATCCGGATATCGAGGCCTTCATCGACTGGAAGGTGCAGGAAGAAGAGAAAGTCGCTGCACTGGTCGCCGGCTCAAAGCTCGCCAAACAGTGCCTCACCCGGCTCAATGACCTCATCACCCAGCTGCATGAACGCCACTTTGCCGATGCGGCCTTCAAGCGGGACCTCGACCAGGCGCTGGCCGATGCCAGGTCGGCCCTCATTCCCGACAGCTACATCCAGCGCATCCTGCAATATGCAAGGCAGGGCGGGGATGCGCTCGAGATGAAGACCTATGACATCAACTGGGATTCAGAGGCCTATCGTACGGTCGCCGGACAGAACGCCAACAACTCGGTTCGCCTGCCGGACAGGTTTCTGGCGGCGGTGGATGCGGACGCGCCCTGGCATCTGGCCGGGCGGACCGGACCAGGCCAGGGCCGCGCGATCTCGGCCAGGGCGCTGTGGCAGCGGATCACGCGGGCGGCCTGGGCTTCGGCCGATCCGGGGCTGCAGTTCGACACCGCCATCAACGACTGGCACACCTGCCCGAACGGCGGCCGGATCAACGGATCCAACTCCTGCTCGGAGTTCATGTTCCTCGATGACAGTGCCTGCGTGCTGGCTTCGCTCAACCTGATGGCCTTCCGCAAGGCCGACGGCCATATCGACATCAGGGCCTACCGGCATGCGGTGCGGCTGTGGACCATCAGCCTCGACATCTCGACCAGCATGGCGCAACACCCCTCCCGGGCGGTGGCGCAGAACACGCATGCATTCCGGCCGCTGGGCCTTGGCTATGCCAATCTCGGCGGTCTCCTGATGTCGCTGGGGCTCGGCTATGACAGCGACCGGGCGCGGGCCACGGCGGCTGCGCTCACGGCCATCCTGACCGGAACCGCCTATGCGACCTCGGCGGAGCTTGCCGAACGCCTCGGCGCCTTCCCGGGGCTGGCGAGCAACACGGCGGCCATGGCGCGGGTCTTGCGCAACCACCAGAAGGCAGCACGCGGGGAAACCAGCCTTGAGGCCTATGAGGACCTGCACAAGCCGCCATTGGCGCTGGATCTTGCGTCCCTTGAGGATACCGGCCTCGCAGAGGCGGCGACCACTGCCTTTGACGCCGCGTTGGCAGAGGGGGCAAAGCACGGGTGGCGCAATGCACAGGTCAGCCTGATCGCGCCGACCGGCACCATCGGCCTTGTCATGGACTGCGCCACGACCGGGATTGAACCGGACTTCGCCCTGGTGAAATACAAGACCCTGGCCGGCGGCGGGTTCTTCAAGATCATCAATGCGATGGTCCCGGATGCGCTGCGCCAGCTCGGATATCCCGAACATGAGGTTCGCGACATTGTCGCCCATGTGGTCGGGCATGGTACATTGGTCCAGGCGCCTGCGATCAACCTGGCGGCGCTGGCAGCCAAGGGCGTGCCGCAGGACAGCCTTGATGCGCTCGAGGCCGCCCTGCCGAGTGCGTCACATCTGCGCGATGTGCTGACCCCGACGGTGCTCGGCGTCGAGGCAACGGCTGCGGCGCTTGGCCTCGCGCCAGAGGCGGTGCCCCGGCCGGACTTCGACCTGCCGCAAGCCCTTGGCTTCAGCCGGATGGAACTGGAGGTTGCCAGCGCCCATGCCTGCGGCCTGCAGACCGTCGAGGGCGCGCCGCACCTGCGGCCCGAGCACCTGCCAGTCTTTGATTGCGCCACGGCCTGCGGTCGCAATGGCACACATTGGCTGACGATGGAGGCGCATGTTCGGATGATGGCGGCAGCGCAGCCCTTCCTGTCCGGCGCCATCTCCAAGACGGTCAACCTGCCCCGCCAGGCGAGCGTTGCGGACTGCGAGGCGGCTTACCGGCTGGCCTTTGACCTGGGGCTCAAGGCGATCGCGCTCTACCGTGATGGCTCCAAGCTGTCGCAGCCTCTGTCAGTGGGCGGGGCCCATGCCGATCCGATCGCGGAGCTGTTCGTCACCGCTCCGGATCGGAACATTGCGGAGCGGCGGGCAGATCGGATGGCCACCGGCTGAGCGGGGCAGTTCCTGCCGCCGGCGCGCCTGGCCTGCAATGCTGCGCCGGGACAGTCCGCGAGCTCATATTTCCGGGTTATGGAACGCTTAACAATTTCCTAACGCCGAATAGCCGCATCCAACTCACGGATTGCGGATCCGGAGGTTCATATTTTTCAAAATCAGATCAATAACTTGACTGAAAAGGATGAAGTTTCCGCTAGGTCAGATAAGGCCCGCAGCGCAGGCGTTGCAGAACAGCGCTCAAGCCTTCCCGGGCCTTCCCGGGCCTTCCCGGGCATCGCCTGCCGGCGCTAATGGTCTGGCCAATGGTCAGGCGGCTTCCTCGTCGTCCTCACTGGCCGACCGGATGGTGCCGCCAGCGGTGAGGGCATTGGCGAGATCGATGTAAAGCTTGCCGGGAAGCGGCGGGGCGAAAAGATAGCCCTGGGCTGCGGTGACGCCGAGTTCGCGCAGGCGCTCGACCTGCTCCATGCGCTCCACGCCTTCGGCGATGATGCCCATGCCGAGATTGTCGGCGAGTTCCACCATGGAATCGACGATGGTGGTGGAGCTGTCATCCGTGCCAAGAGCGTCGATGAACATCTTGTCGATCTTGATGATGTCGATGCCGAGCTTCTGCAGATAGGCCATGCCGCCGTGACCGGTGCCGACGTCATCAAGGGCCACGCGGACGCCAAGGGCCTGCATCTCGGCAATCAGCTTGCGGGCAAGTTCAAGATCCTGCAAGGGCAGACGCTCGGTCACCTCAACCACGATCTGCTGATACGCAATCGGAGATTTTCCGTATATCTCCTTGATATCCTCAATGATTCTTCGATCATCGAAGTGCCCGGCGAAGAGATTGACGGAGAGTTTCAGATCCGGATTCTCGGCATAGAGTTCGCCGACTTCGGTCACGGTCTGGCGCATCAACAGGCGGGTCATTTCGAAGATATGGCCTGTGGTCTCGGCATAGGGCATGAACTGGCCAGGCGACACCATGGTACCATCCAGCCGGCGCCAGCGCATCAGCACCTCGCAGCCGCGCAACCGGCCGGTCTCGATGTCCATGACAGGCTGGTAATAGGGAATGAATTCCTTGCGCTTGATGGCCGCGATGAACTCGTCATCCGCCTCGCTGTCCGGACGCCACGAGAACCAGACGCCAATGCCGATGAAGACCAAGGCAAAGCCGGCGCTGGCGGTGGCCACGATCATCTTCAGGTCCTTTACCAGGCTGATTGCGGCCGTGCGCGGGGCCACCACAACGGCTTTGAGCGGGTACCGCGCGGAGGACAATTCCACCGTGATCACCTGGTCGGGATCCGCCAGTTCGGAACTGTAACCACCCACAGACATCCAGGGCACGTCATTGCCCAGCCGCAACTCCGCCCTTCGGAAAGCACGCAGGTATTCCGGCCCGGCGTCGATGGCGATCGCGGCGGGGGAAACTTCGGCAAACAGGCGGTTGGAATTGCCAAGGTTCCAGCTGACCACGGCAACATGGGTGCCGAGGAACTGCTGCTCCAGCATGCCGATGCCGACCAGAGGCGCATCTGGCCGCAAGGCCGGAAGGATCGCCTCGCCGCCAATCGGACCATCGGGCACGATGCACATGCGCACGCCGTTGTGATCAACAAGGCCGATCCGCTGCAGGTAGCCCAGTTCGCTGATGGCAGCGATGAATATCTGCCGGTCCTCGCGCGAACAGGTGACGGCTGTGTTGCGGTGCAGCTTCTGCAGAATCGCGACGGCACTGGAAATGGCATTCTCACCACGGGCAACGTAGCGTTCGGCCATCGCCGTCATTTCGGTGCGGGCATTGGTCAGCGCATAGTTGTCGAGGACAAAATTTGCCGCAAGCAAAGGCGCGAGCGCCAACAAAAGGGACACCCCGACAGCCCGAAGAAAGATCATGTAGCGACGGGACACGGCGCAGCTTACACCTCTGATTGGTCCTTGCGACCTTGCGCCACAGACGTAAACATCGTTTGAACGGCGCGGGTCGAGACTCGCAGAACTATACATGATTTGACGTTTGTCGCTGGGAGATTGGCATGCGTGCCCTGTTCATCGGTCAGTCCTACATAGACATCACCTTCCTCGCGGATGTTCTGCCAACCGGAGACGAGAAGGCGATTGCGCATGATTATTCCGTCAGTTTTGGCGGAAACGCCGTCACGGCGGCCTTCGCCTGCGCCAAGCTCGGTGCCCGCCCAGACCTGTTGTGCTCGCTGGCAGACGACTGGCTGGCGCGTATGTTCCTCGACATGGCGGCGCGCTACGGGATTTCTGTGCATGGGCGCAAGGTGCGCGAATCATCCCTGTCCTTCATCATGCCGAAGGACGGCAAGCGCGCCATCGTGCGCTGCCGCGACAACGACTTCCTGCACCCCTTCCCGCCCCTCACCCTCACGGGCTGCCAGGCTCTGCATCTGGACGGCCACATGCCCGATGCCGCCCTTCATTATGCCAAGGCCTGCCGGGACGCCGGCATCCTGACCTCGCTCGATGGAGGCGCCGTGCGTGAGAACACCAGCGAGCTGCTGGGTTTCATCGATGTGGCGATTGTCTCCGAACGGTTCTGCGAGCAATTGAACCTCTCCGTGCCGGCGACGCTCGACTACCTCAAGGCCAAGGGCTGCCCGGTCGGCGGCGTAACGGTCGGCGAGCGTGGCATGTACTGGTATGAGGGCAAAGGCGGCGTGCAGCACATGCCCTCCCTTGCGGTGCCGAAAGACAAGGTGGTGGATACAAACGGCGCCGGCGACACATTCCATGGGGCCTATGTGGCATCCTATCTGTCCAACCGGACCGGTGCCTGGACCGAGCATTTCCACTTCGCCCGGGCCGCCTCTGCCCATGCGGTGCAACACCTCGGCAATGAAGCCAGCCTGCCGGATCGCGCCGATATCGCTGCAGCCATTGCCACCTTCCCGGAACGGCAAGCCTGAACTTCGGTGCGTTCGGGTATTTGCCATCCGGCGATCCCTCCGGACCTGTCCGACATCGCAGACTGATATCGAGCCCCCACTGTTTCCGCCCCTGTCAAGCCTGACAAGGGTGTGGATCGTCACCCAAACGCCCCCAGCTCAAGCCCGGCACCAGCTTGTGGTCATAATTTCGCCGCCGATCTCTTCTCGATTGCTCCGGTCACACCGGCCGACGCGGTGGCGCGGAAGCTTGCGGTCACTCGCCATCGGCCAGATCCGGCCCGAGTTCTCTAGCCTGGTCGAGCCGGGCTCAATTTGCTTGCCTCGGGAATTGGCTTGGCGCATCGTGCCAGCCGGCAGGTTCCCTATCGTCATGTTTTGGAGTTTTTCGAATGCGATCCTTTCTCCTGCGCGGTGTCAGCGCTGCCGTTGTTGGCCTGTTCCTGACCCATGGTGCCCTCGCCTTTGATCCGACCGGCAACGCAGTTGCCGACGCTTTCCTGAAGCGAATCGAGACGGGTGAGAGCAAAATCCTATCGGTCGGTGACGTTTCAGAAGATGGCGGCCAGGTCATGATCGAAGCGATCGTGATGGAGGGCAAGGCTCCGGAAGCTGGCAAGCTCGAGATCGGCGTCATCACGCTGACGGGGGCTGAGGAAAAGGCTGACGGCACTCTCGCGCTGGAAGGACTGGCGCTGGAGGAACTCACCCTCACGGCAGACAAGAGCGTCATCGCCATCGCGCAACTGGTCGCCACCGAAGTCATCATTCCCTCTGCCGCAGACCTCGCCAAGGCGGACAGTTCCTCGGCGCCCGGCTACAGCACCGTCGAGATCGAGGGGATCAACATCCAGGACGAGAACAAGAAGGAAGTCACCGTCGATTCCGTCTATCTCGCAACCAGCGCGAACGAAGGCAAATGGCCGACAGCAGGGGAACTGCAACTGACTGGCCTAGTCATCGATCCCGCCCAATATGAAGACGACGGCGCAAAGACCTTTACCGATCTGGGCTATGGCAAGCTGTCACTGGATATCGCCACCAGCTTCACCTGGTCGCCGCAGAGCGGCGATCTCGACATTCCGCAGCTCGACATCACCGGTGCAGACATGGGCACCTGGGCGATGGCGCTGAAAATCGGCGGCCTGACCGGCGATGTCGTCACCCAGCTGGAAGCGGCCAAGGACAACAGCGAGCAGAGCCTGGCCTTGCTGCAGGGCCTGACGGTCAACACGATCAGCGTGCGGTTCGACAACAACAGCCTGGTCGAACGGGTCCTCGACCAGCAGGCCAAGGGCGCCGGCACCGACCGGGCAGGTTTTGTCACACAGTTGAAGGCAGGCCTGCCGATGATGCTGTCCTTGTTGCAGAACCCGGAGTTCCAGACCTCGGTCAGCACGGCGCTGTCGTCCTTCCTCGACAAGCCCGGCTCACTGAAGCTTGAAGCCAAGCCGGGGCAGCCAGTCCCGGTTGCGCAGATCATGGGCACAGCCATGCTGGCACCGCAGACACTGCCGCAGGTTCTGGGCGTGGCGATCACGGCCAACGGCAACTGATCATCGGCCCGGCCTGAACCCAAGTCACCACAGGCGCGGCCGGCACCCTTCGGCCGCGTCTGGTTTTTTGAGCCGGACAACCGGCACCTGTCTTTGACCCGCGCATTTTTTGCGCACACCAAACTGGAGGCGCTCCATGTTCGCCCGCACAGCCGCCCGCCCCGCACCTGGCCGGGGCGCCCTGCGCATCGCACTCATTGCCTGTGTGATGAGCCTGCCCTTTGCCGCTCACGCCGAGACGGCATCCGACATCGTCAAGGAATGGAACGAGCAGTACAAGGCCTGGGGCGCGACCGTAGCCCGCTATGGCCGTATCGAGCCGGGCCTCAGCGAACGCGATGTGACGCTGCATGACGGTGAGGTCGTGTTCTCGATTCCGATGCCGGGCCAGGATGGCGATGCGATTGATGTGCGCGTCACCTATGGCGCCATGAACCTCACCGGATTGACGCGCTCGGCGACAGGATACACCGCGGACAGCATCGCAATCCCGGGCGACCTGACGATGGAAATCGAACTCCCGGGCGAGTTGTTCAACAGTTCGGCCTCACTGGCAGATGCCACAAGCGACGAGGACGCGGAAGCCGAGGACGATGAGGCAACGGACGAAGACGCCGATGGCGCAGAAAATGGCGGAGAGGCGACGGCCGACCCGGCCGCAGACCAGCCCAATGTAAAGATGGTCATTGTCCAGAAAGGCTATGAGGCCACCGGCCTTGCCTGGCCGGCACTGCCAGCGCTGCCGAATGATCCGCAGAAGCCGGTGACGCAATATTTTCCGCTCGCCAAGCTGCTGCTCGACGTCAAGGCCGACCGGATGGCGGCCGCCAGCATCGAAACGCGCCAGACCGGCATTCCCGGCATGGACAGCTCGGTTCGGTATGAAAACTATGTCATCCGCAATCAGGCTGACGGCCGGATCGAGGAGAACTCGATCGACCGGATGGTCCAGACCGAAATGCTGCCGAACTTTACCGGCGACGGCTTCCAGACCGTGGAAATGACCCTCGGTCGCACCGTGACCCGTGGCACCGACCTGATGCCCCTGCTGTCGCTTCTGGGCCAGGGCACTGACCCCAGCCGCAAGACCCTGATGGCGGAACAGGATGCCGTTGACTTCCGTGTCAAGGGCGACGGCTTCGAGGTTTCGATTGCCAGCCTGACGGCGGAAGACATCGGCGTCAGCGACACCAGCCCGCTGAAGATCCTGCCGATGCTGGATGCGGCCGCGCTGGACCAGGCGCCGGACGAGATGGAAATCGGCATGGCGGCGATGGAAGCTGTCGGGGTGTTCCGCTTTGGCAAGATGGAAGTCAACGGCGTCAAGGTGACAGCGCCAGAGGTCAACGGCGAGCTGACTCGCACCACCTTGCGGGAACTCTCCTCCAAGGGCTTTGGCGAGTTCTCCATCGACGGTCTCTCTGGCGAAGTCACAGCCCAGGGGAAATTGAAGCTTCACCGGATTGCCATCGCTGACCTCGAGTTCCCGAGCCTGATGGCCCTGATCGAGATCGGCATGATTGGAGGTGAGCCCAGTTTCGCCCAGACACTGGCCGCGCGGCCGCTGATCGGCCTGTTCGAGATCGTTGGCTTCAACCTCAACGCGGCTACGCTTGGCGGCGAGATCAATATCGATGAGTACCGCCAGACCGAACGGGGCCACATCAACCGCATTCCGACCGATATCGGCCTGTCGATGCGCGGCATCCGCTTCCCGGTCTCTCTCATCGAGGAGGCGGAAGCACGTTCGGTCTTCGAGGCCATGAACCTGACCGACGTGGTGATTGACCAGAACCTGAAGGTGACCTGGAACGAGGCGACCGGCGACCTTGCCCTTGAGGATCTCAGCGTCACCCTGAAGGACGGCGGATCGTTCAAGATGAACTTCGTGCTGGGCAACGTCTCCCGCGCCCTGTTCGAGACGCCGGAAATGGCGCAATTGGCACTTGCCGGCGCAACGGTGAAGTCCGCTATGGTCCGCTCCAGCGATGCAAAGATCGTCCGGGCGATGCTGGAGAAGCAAGCGAAGGACGCCAAGCTGTCCGCCGACACGCTGGCCATGGGCCTTGCCGACACCGCGGCCAACGACATGGGTCCGCTCGCCGCCACCCGCTTCGGCAAGGAACTGGTCGAGGCCCTGCGCGTCTTCCTGATGGACCCGAAGGAGATCGTCATCGAGATCGCTCCGGAGAAACCGGTCCCGGTGACCCAGCTCATCGGCATGATGGCGAGCCCGAACGCGATCCCGGACCTCCTGAACGCCAGGGTCCGCAGCAAGTAACCGCAGAAAAGCAAGGCTCCGGAGCGATCCGGGGCCGGAGCTTGATGACAGGCCTCGACCTCACCCTCGTCATCCCGGCCAAGCGAAGCGCCGAGCCGGGACCGGAGGGTCGAGGTATCGAGAATTCGCTGGTTTAATATCTGAGAGGCTTAGGCTCTCCGGTCCCGGATCTCCGCTTCGCTGCGTCCGGGATGACCATTGGAAACATATCAACGTCAAGGCCCCGGAGCGATCCGGGGCCTTGTTGCGTTGGTATGATCTTGATCCGCCCGCGTTGCTCAAGCGGCGGGATCAGCCGGCGCGGTCGGGCATGTCGCGGAACTGAAGATCGGCAAGGCGGCGGTAGAGGCCATCGCGGGCGACAAGATCGCCGTGCGTGCCGGATTCCACCACCTGTCCCTTGTCGAAGACAAGAATGCAGTCCGCGTCGCGCACGGTCGCCAGTCGGTGGGCGATGACGAGGGTGGTGCGGCCCTGCATCAGGCGCTTGAGGGCCACCTGCACCTTCGCCTCGGATTCAGCATCAAGGGCAGAGGTTGCCTCGTCGAGAAGCAGGATCGGCGCGTTGCGCAGCATGGCGCGGGCAATGGCGATGCGCTGGCGCTGGCCGCCAGAAAGACGGCTACCGCCCTCGCCCACCAGTGTGTCGTAGCCCTGCGGCTGCGCTTCGATAAATTCATGCGCATTGGCGTCCATGGCGGCGCGGATGATGTCGCCGTCGCTGGCACCAGGCCTGCCGAGCGCGATGTTGTCGCGGATCGACAGGTCGAACAGGAAGGTGTCCTGGGTCACCAGAGCGATATGACCGCGCAGCGAGGCGAGCGTCACATCGCGAATGTCCTGCCCGTCGATCAGCACACGGCCGCCGGTGACATCATAGAAGCGCTCGATCAGACTGAAGGTGGTCGACTTACCAGCCCCGGAGCCACCCACCAGAGCCGTGACCTTGCCGGCCTCGGCAGTGAAATTCAGGCCATTCAGCGCCGGCGCATCGCCATAGCTGAAGGCCACGCCCTCGAAGCGGACTTCCCCCTTGGGCACGAGCAGTTCCGCAGAGCCCTGACGGTCGGCATAGGACGGCGGGCGGTCGAGCATCTCGTACATCAACCGCACGCCGACGAGGCTGGTGTTGAGGTTGACCTGCAATCGCGCCAAACGCTTCACCGGTTCATAGGCCAGGAGCAGCGCCGTGATGAAGGCAAAGAAGGCGCCCGGATCCTGGCCGCGCTCGACGACGCTATAGCCGCCGTAAAAGATCACCATGGCGACGGCGAAGCCACCGAGCGTTTCCATCAGCGGCGAGGTACGGGCCGTCAGCGAGGCAATGCGGTTGGAGCGGTGCTCGACATCGCGGATGGCCTTGCCCATCTCCTGGCGCATGCGCTCCTCGACCCGGAATGCCTTGACGACGCGGATGCCGATGGTCGTCTCCTGCATGGCAGAGACGATCCGCGTGGTGGATACGAACTGCGACCTGGCGTGCTTGCGCACACGGCGAACCAGCAGCGAAACCCCGAACACGGCCGGCGGCATGATCAGGAGGGCGACGACGCTGAGCGCCGGATCCTGCAGCACCATGACCGAGACAAGGCCAATGACGCTGAGCACATCGCGGCCAAGCGACAGGATCACCATGTCGATGACGCCGCGCGCCGCCTGGGAGTTGTGGGCGAGACGGGTTGTCAGGTCACCGAGCGGGGTATGATCGAAAAAGGCCATGTCCTGCCGGGTGATAACCTTGAACAGGCGGTTCTGGATGCGGGCGACGATGGCATTGCCGATGCGGCTCATCAGCACCTGCTGGCCGAAAGTGGCAAAGCCCTTGACCGCAAAGATGCCCATCACCGCAACCGAGATGAGGGCAATCATCTCCTTGTCGCGGTTGATGAAAACCTCGTTGATGACATCGCGCATGATCCAGGCGCTGGCCGCAGTCGAGGCGGCAATCAGGGCCATGAAGACGATGGTCAGCGCATAGCCCGGCAGATGCTCGCGGGCGTTTTCCGCAATCAGGCGGCGAATGAGGACGTAGGAGCCGTCGGGATCGGAAAACCAGCGCGTGAGGCTCAACTTGCAGCCTTTCTGTCGGGGGCCGGCACAGCCAGCGGGCTGGGCCGGAATCACGGCCCTCTATCCGGGCCGGGGTCAGCGGCGGTGAAGCACAGGCCCACCGCCGCCGAACCGGATCACTTGGCCGGAAGGTTCAGCCGCAGGTGCAGTTCGCGCAGCTGCTGCGTGCTCGGCGGCGTCGGGGCGCCCATCAGGAGATCCTGCGCCTGCTGGTTCATCGGGAACAGCGAGATTTCACGCAGGTTCTTGGCCCCGACCAGCAGCATGATGATGCGGTCGACACCGGCGGCCATGCCGCCATGCGGGGGCGCGCCGTACTGGAAGGCGCGGTAGAGGCCGCCGAAGCGCTCTTCCACGTCCTGGGCCGACAGGCCGACCTTCTCGAAGGCCTTGACCATCAGGTCCGGCGACTGGTTACGGATCGAGCCCGAGGCGATTTCGAAGCCGTTGCAGACCATGTCGTACTGGAAGGCCTTGATCGTCAGCGGATCCTGGTTTTCCAGCGCGTCCATGCCACCCTGCGGCATCGAGAAGGGGTTGTGGGCGAAGTCGAGCTTCTTCTCGTCCTCGTTCCACTCGTAGAAGGGGAAGTCGACGATCCAGCACAGCTCGAACCTGTCGCGGTCGATGAGGTTCAGTTCGTCGGCGGCGCGGTTGCGGGCCTCACCGGCGAACTTGTAGAACTTCGACGGATCGCCAGCGGCAAAGAAGACGGCATCGCCATCGCCAAGGCCGAGTTGCTGGCGAATGGCCTCGGTGCGCTCCTCGCCGATGTTCTTGGCGATCGGACCGGCGCCCTCGAGCTTGTCGCCCTCGGTGCGCCAGAAGATGTAGCCGAGACCCGGCTGGCCCTGGGACTGGGCCCAGGAGTTCATGCGGTCGCAGAAGGCGCGGCTGCCGCCAGTCTTGGCCGGGATTGCCCAGACCTCGGCCTTGGGGTTGCCCGCGATCATGTTGGCGAAGACCTTGAAGCCGGAGCCGGCGAAATGCCCGGTGACGGCTTCCATGACGATCGGGTTGCGCAGGTCCGGCTTGTCGGAGCCATACATGCGGATGGAATCGTCATAGGCGATGCGGCGGAAGGTCTGGGTGACCGGCTTGCCTTCGGCAAATTCCTCGAAGATGCCGCGGATCACCGGCTCCATGGTGTTCCAGACGTCTTCCTGGGTGACGAAGCTCATTTCCAGGTCGAGCTGGTAGAACTCGCCCGGCAGGCGGTCGGCGCGCGGGTCCTCGTCGCGGAAGCACGGGGCGATCTGGAAGTAGCGGTCGAAGCCCGCCATCATCAGGAGCTGCTTGTACTGCTGCGGCGCCTGCGGCAGGGCGTAGAAGGTGCCCGGATGGATACGGCTCGGCACGAGGAAGTCACGCGCGCCTTCCGGCGAGGACGCGGTCAGGATCGGCGTCGAATACTCGGTGAAGCCGCCCTTGGTCATCTCGCGGCGCATGGCGGCGATGACTTCGGTGCGCTTGACGATGTTGCGGTGAAGCGTCTCGCGGCGCAGGTCGAGGAAGCGGTAGGTCAGACGCACATCTTCCGGATAGTCCGGCTCGCCGAACACCGGCAGCGGCAGTTCCTTGGCCGCGCCCAGCACTTCCAGGTCGCGGATGAACAGCTCGATCTCGCCGGTCGGAAGGTTGGCGTTGATCGTGTCGCCGGTGCGGGCCTTGACCTCGCCGTCGATGCGGATGCACCACTCCGAGCGGACGGTCTCGGCCAGCTTGAAGGCCGGGCTGTCCGGATCAACGACGCACTGGGTGATGCCGTAATGGTCGCGCAGGTCGATGAACAAGAGGCCGCCGTGATCTCGCACGCGGTGCACCCAGCCCGACAGGCGAACGGTTTCCCCGACATGGCTCGCGCGCAATTGCCCGCAGGTGTGGCTCCGGTAACGGTGCATGCAGTCCTCGATGTCTTGCGAAAATGACAAGGGTTCCAGCCACGAATGTGGACGGAGGTTTGAGGGGGACAAGCCACGTCACGCCGCCAAAGTCAAGACGCAGGCGGGGCCGCTCCCCCGCTGCAGGCATTCACGGATCGCCCCAGGCCTCGCCACGCCGGGGCCTCGTGGACTGACCAATCACATTTGGTGAACTGTCCATTCACCGCTTGAATTTTTTTCGCAGGCTCACGCAAGCTAAAAAGGCACACAAGGGACCTGCAGGCTTCCGGGGAACCTGAGTCGGCTGCTGAACCGACCGGCAGGACAATGGGCGAGCCGCAAAAACGCGAAGATCCGACACGCCTGACCGCAATCCACAAGCCTTCCAGAGAGCCGCATGTCGACAATCCGTCCGCTCATTCCCCTCCTTGCCACTGCCGGGATTCTCATCGGCGGTAACGGGCTGCAGGGAACCTTCATTTCGCTGCGGGCACTGGAGGAAGGATTTTCGCCGCAGGTCATCGGCTTCATTGGCACGGGCTACAACATCGGCTTTGCGCTCGGCTGCATCTACATCACGCGCATCATCAGGGCCATCGGGCACATTCGGGCCTTCTGCGCGCTTGCGGCAATCGCCGCAGCCGCGTCCATGCTGATGTTGCTCTATATCGCGCCCCTGCCCTGGTTCCTGATGCGCCTCGTCCAGGGGCTCTGCATTGCCGGCCTGTTTGCCGTCGTGGAGAGCTGGCTCAACGCACGTGTCACCAATGCCAACCGCGCCCGCACCCTCTCGATCTATCGGTTCGTCGACCTGGGCGCCGTCACGTTGGGGCAGTACATCATTCCGGCCGTCGGGGTCAGCGGGTTTGAGCTTTTCGTCATCATCGCCATGGCGTTGACGCTCTCGCTTGTGCCAATTTCCCTGACCGACCGCACGAGCCCGGCAGCTCCGGAACATGTGCGCTTTGATGTGCGGGTGTTGTGGAAGGTGTCGCCGCTGGCGACCGTCGGCTGCATTGTCGTTGGCTTCACCAATGCCAGTTTCCGTTCGCTCGGGCCTGTCTATGCGGACGGGATCGGCATGACCGTCACCTCCATCGCAACGTTCATGAGCGCGGGCATATTTGCCGGTGTCGTGCTGCAATATCCGCTGGGGCATTATTCCGACAAGCTGGACCGGCGCCTCATCATCCTCATCGCCACTTTCGGCTCCTTTGTCGCCGGCATTTTTCTTGCCCACGTTGCCGGCGACAGTGTCTGGCTGAATTACCTGGGCATCTTCGCCTTCGGTGCCTTCGCCATGCCGCTCTATTCCCTGTGTTCGGCCCATGCCAACGACCACGCGGCTCCCGGGCAGCATGCGCTGGTCTCGGCGGGAACGCTGTTCTTCTGGTCTGTCGGGGCCATAGCCGGGCCGCTGTTTGCCTCGATCCTGATGGGGCACTACGGGCCGCATTCCCTGTTCTGGTACACAGCCGCCGTGCAGGGGCTCTTCATGATCTACACGGTGCTGCGGATGATGCAGAGGGAAGGCATTCCGGCAGAGGGCCGCCGCAGCCGCTTCCATTCGCTCCTGCGCACCTCCGCCTTCTTCGCGAAACTGGCAGGATCAGGGCACACAAAGGAGAAGCCGTGAGGGGGAGATGCGCCCGAGTGATCAATCCAGTGCCTGAATGAGCGGATGCCACTGCGCCAGAACGTCAGCCGAAGCCGCTGGCGGATCGAAGACACTTGAACCACTGGCGGCATGGCGGGCATAGGTCACCCGGTCGGCAACTTCCGTTACCAGCGGATAGCCGGCTACCTGTGCCTGTTGCTGCAGCAGGGTCAGGTCCGCCCGGCCGCGCCGGACCCGGTTGGCCACAACCAGGATTTCCGCCTTGCCCTTGCGGATCCGCTTCAGCTGCGAGAGGCGACGCAGGAAAGAATCCGTTGCTTCCCAGTCAAAAGCGGACGGCATGAGCGGGACGACGATGTCATCGGCTTCGGCCACCAGATCCTTCGCCCGTTCACCGCGCAGGCCGCCGGGACCATCGATGAAGATGAAGCCCTGGCTGCCATCAGGCATGTCATGGCTGCCCTTGCTCCAATCGAGCGCGTGGATCACCGGCAAGCTTTGCGGCCTCCGCTTCAGCCAGCCAAGGGACGAGCGCTGCCGGTCGGCGTCCGCGAGAAACACGCGCTTGCCCTGCGCGGAAAAAGCGGCGGCAAGCGTTGTGGCGAAGGTCGTCTTGCCGCAGCCACCCTTGCCGTTGACGATGAGAATCCTGCGCATGAAACTTCCCTCCGGTACCTGAGCCTTGCGCAGGTCGTTACCGCATGCAACCTCGCCGGCAACCTCACAGGTCCTCGCAAAGCGAGGCTGACGGTTTGATGGCGACAAGATGGCAAGACTGCGGTATAGACCGGGCCTACCATGAATGTGATTACCACGACCCAAGCGCTCGCCGCAGCCTGCACCCGCCTTTCCGCCCACGAGTATGTAACCGTGGATACGGAATTCCTGCGTGAAACGACCTTCTGGCCGAAGCTCTGCGTCATCCAGTTGGCCGGGCCCGACGATGCCTACATTGTCGATGCGCTGGCCGACGGGCTTGATCTGGCTCCCTTTTTCGACCTCATGCGCGACGCGCGCGTGACAAAGGTGTTCCATGCTGCAAGGCAGGACATCGAAATCGTCTATCATCTGGGTGGCTTGATCCCGCATCCCCTGTTCGACACCCAAGTGGCGGCGATGGTCTGCGGCTTTGGCGACTCAGTCTCTTACGACCAGCTGGTGCAGCGCATCACCGGGGCGCATATCGACAAGTCCTCGCGCTTCACCGACTGGGCGCGCCGGCCGCTGACCCAGAAGCAGCTCGAATATGCGCTGGCGGATGTCACTTACCTGCGCGATGTCTATCAGTTCCTCAAAGCCAATCTCGCCGAACAGAACCGGTCACATTGGGTCGAGGACGAAATGCAGGTCCTCACGTCCGAGGGGACATATTACACAGAGCCGGAGCATTCCTGGCAGCGGCTGAAGATGCGCGTGCGCAAGCCGATCGAGCTGGCCGTCCTGATGGAAGTGGCCGCCTGGCGCGAACGCGAGGCGCAGGCCCGTGACGTACCGCGCTCGCGCGTGCTCAAGGACGATGCCATCTACGAGATCGCGGCGCAGCAGCCGGCCAATGTGGAAGCTCTCGGACGCCTGCGGACGATCCCGCGCGGGTTCGAGCGGTCAAAACCGGCCGAAGATATCCTGAAGGCCGTCAATGCGGCGCTGGCCCTGCCGAAGGACAAGCTGCCGAGACTGCCAAAGGGAAAGCAGGCGCCGGACGGCTCCGCCGCCGCTGTTGACCTGTTGAAGGTCCTGCTCAAGCTCGTCAGCGAGCAGCAGGGCGTTGCCGCCAAGGTGATTGCGACAGTCGAGGACCTGGAGCGCATCGCAGCAGACGATCATGCCGATGTGCAGGCCCTGTCCGGCTGGCGGCGCGAGATGTTCGGGGAACTGGCGCTGAAGCTGAAGCGCGGCAAGATTGCGCTTGCCTTCGACGGACGCCAGGTCATCGCCCTTGATCAGGGCAAGCAGAACTCTGCCGCTGCAGAATAGTCTTTCGGCAACCCCGCGGTCGGCAATTTTCCGGGATGTGAGCCCCTGTGGTTGGCCGGAGGGGCTGGGTACTGACGCAGTCTCTGTTGCTATTCCGGACTGCCGCGAACCGCCGGAATGATGCCTGTACGCGGCGAAAGTCATTTTTTCCCGCGCTGTCCCGGCCTTGTGCCGGGACCTGTCAGGCACGCACCTCGCCATCCCACCAGGTCCCGGCACAAGGCCGGGACAGCGCGGAGCGGGATAACCTCTGCAGACCCTGAGCCCGACAGCAGGGCTTTTTTGTTGCAGCTTAGGGAAGCGGCAGGACGTTGCCTTTGGAGCCGATCAGCTTGGCGAACTGGGATACGCGTTTGCGCAGGCGTTCGCCGTCCATATAGGCGAGCTTGGCCGGGAGCTTCAGCATCAGCTCGTCCTCGGTGCGCAGGAACTCGGTGTCGAGCAGCACGCCGGGCATGGACGCGGAGACGAGCGAGGCCACCCGCAGGGCCGCACCCAGGATGCGGGCGCGTTCCTTCAGCCGGGTCGGCGTCAGTTCGCGCAGGCGCGGCGACAAGGCATCATCGTTGAGCCCGGCATGGCGATAGAACACCGCCATCGACAGGAACGCCCGGCCCGGATGATCGATGCCGACGAAGGCCGCGTTGGAGATGATGTTGAGGCTCTGCTCACCGCGATAATCGGGATGGGCGCGCCAGCCGATATCGGACAGAAGGCAGGAGGCATGACGCAGCCGGCGCTCTTCCTCGGTTTCGTCGATGCCGATCAGCGGATAGAGCCGATCGGTCCAGGCGATCAGTTCCTCGGCGTGTTCCGGCGAACGCGCACGCAGCAATGCCAGTTCGCGCGCGGCCTCCAGAAGCGGATCCTGCTTGCGCACCGAAGGCGGCAGCAAATCGTAGAGAAGCCCCTCGCGGACACCTGTGGCGGACATCACCACCCTCTCGGCCTTCATCAGGCGCAACACCCGCTCCATGACGATTGCCCCGAAAGGCAGCAAGGCACGGCGTTGCCGCGAAACAGATTCGATGAAGTCGAGGCTTTCCACGTCGCGCTGAGCGACCATTCGGCAGAACTCGATCGCCTCTTCCGCCGGGATCTCGTAATTATGCATCACATGCAGCGGGTAGCCGGCTTCGAAGAGATGCAGCCGAGCCAGTGACCGCCAGGTGCCGCCGACGGCGTAGAAGGTATGACGGGCCACGCGCGTCGGCCACTTGGCAGTGGCGAGCGCGTCCTCGACGATCTTCTGCGCCCGCGCGATCTTGCCGCCCGAGGCTTCCTGCAGGCGCAGGCCGCCAAGCGGATAGGTCTCGCCCTGCCCCACACCGCGCGGTCCGATGGTCACCAGCTCGAGGCTGCCGCCGCCAAGATCGCCGACGATGCCCTGGGGCTTCCAGAAGCCAGAGACAATGCCGAGCGCGGAGTAGTAGGCCTCTTCGGCGCCGTTGAGGATGCGAACCGGCACGCCGGTGACACGCTCAACTTCGGCAACGAAGGCGGCCCCGTTGCTGGCATCGCGGGCGGCGGCGGTTGCCAGCACATGCATGGCCCGGACGCCGATATGCTCACACAGGCAGCGGAACCGGTACAGGGCGGCAAGCGCGGCCTGGACCGGCTCCTGCATCAACTCGCCCGTCGTGGCGAGACCTCGCCCGAGCCCTGCGAGGATCTTTTCGTTGAACAGGATCGTCGGCGCACGGGCCTCGCGCTCATAGACGACAAGGCGCACGGAGTTTGAGCCGATGTCGATGACGGCGATAGGCCCGGACCCGCTGAGGCGGCCCCGGGCGGGGGGATGCTTGGCGCTGGCGTCAGGCACGCTGCGGTCGCTCCTTGAAGTGGCGGGGCTTTTCGGTGGTCACCGTCTTGCCGCGCCCGGACAGGGACGGGTTTGTCATAAAATAGCGATGGGCATTGAAAGGTTCCTCGCCCGGAGCTGGCGCCATGCGCTCGTGCGAGCCATCGGGCAGGATGCGCCAGCTTTGCTGGTTGTCCTTGAGATTGGCGACCATGATCTGGTCGAGAACCTGTTCGTGCACGGTCGGGGTGATCATCGGCGCCAGGATCTCGACACGGCGGTCGATATTGCGCGGCATCATGTCAGCCGACCCGATATAGACATGGGCATGCGGCGACGGCAGCCCGTGACCATTGCCGAAGCAGAAGATGCGGCTGTGTTCCAGGAAACGGCCGACAATCGACTTGGCGCGGATGTTCTCCGACAGACCCGGTATGCCCGGCCGCAGGCAGCAGATGCCGCGCACGACGAGATCGATCTGCACGCCGGCCTGGCTCGCCCGGTAAAGCGCATCGATGACGCCAGCATCAACGAGCGAGTTCATCTTCATCCAGATCTGGGCCGGACGGCCAGCCTTGGCGTGCTCGATCTCGGCCTCGGTCAGCTCGATGATGCGGCTGCGCATGCTGATCGGTGAGACAGCCAGCCGCTTCAGCTCCGCCGGTTCGGCGTAGCCGGTGATGAAGTTGAAGACCCGTGCCGCATCGGCCGCGATGTCCGGATCATCGGTGAAATAGGACAGGTCCGTGTACACGCGGGCGGTGATCGGGTGATAGTTGCCCGTGCCGATGTGAACATAGGTCTTGAGCTCGCCGTTCTCGCGCCGGACCACCATCGACAGCTTGGCGTGGGTCTTCAGCTCGATGAAGCCGAAGACGACCTGAACACCGGCCCGTTCCAGATCGCGGGCCCAGCGGATGTTGGCTTCCTCGTCGAACCGCGCCTTCAGCTCGACCAGGGCCGTGACCGACTTGCCGGCTTCCGCCGCCTCGGCAAGCGCCTTGACGATCGGGCTGTCCTTCGAGGTGCGGTACAGCGTCTGCTTGATGGCGACGACATCGGGATCCTGCGCGGCCTGGCGCAGGTACTGCACCACAACGTCGAAGGATTCGTAAGGGTGATGGACGATCAGGTCCTTTTGCTGAATCGCGGCCAGACAGTCGCCGCCATGCTGGCGGATGCGTTCGGGGAAGCGGGCCGTGTAGGGCTCGAATTTCAGGTCGTCCCGGTCGATCCCCACCAGCTGTGACAGGTTGTCGAGGGCGAGCAGGCCATCCACCAGGAATGTCTCGGCATCGGTCACGCCGAGCGCATGGGTCACGAAAGCGCGCAGCGAGGCCGGCGCGGCGCCGTCGATTTCCAGCCGGATCACCGACCCGCGCCGGCGGCGCTTGAGCGCGCTTTCGAACAGGCGAACAAGATCCTCGGCCTCTTCCTCGATTTCTATGTCACTGTCGCGGATGACGCGGAAGGCGCCCTTGCCCTTGATCTCGTAGCCCGGGAACAACCGGCCAACGAACAGGCTGATGACCTTTTCAATGGTAATGAAGCGGACCTCGCCCTGTCCCATGTCCGGCAGGCGGATGAAGCGGTCCATGTGGCTTGGCACACGCAGGAGCGCCGTCATGCCGCGCCCGCCGCGGATCGGGGCCAGTTCAAAAACGACCGAGAAGCCGAGGTTCGGGATGAACGGGAACGGATGGGCCGGATCAATGGCCAGCGGCGTCAGCACCGGGAAGATATGGCCGAGAAAGTGGTTCTCCAGCCAGGCGCGCTCGTCCGCCGTCAGATCCTGGGCCAGCAAGATGCGGATGCCGGTCTGGACCAGCTCGGAGCGGATCTGCCGCCACAGTCGCTGCTGTTCGCTCTGCAGGCGCTGGCAGGCGGAGGTGATGCGCTCGAGCTGTTCGCTCGGCGTCAGGCCATCGTCAGACCGCAGGGTCACGTCGGCGCGTTGCTGACCACGCAGGCCGGCGACGCGGACCATGAAGAATTCGTCGAGGTTGTTGGCGGAAATAGACAAGAAGCGAAGCCGCTCGAGCAGCGGATGATCCTTGTTGACGGACTCTTCAAGAACCCGGTGATTGAACTGCAGCCAGGACAGTTCCCGGTTCATGAATCGGGCCGGCGACTGCATCAGTTCATGGTTCACAGCTACGGCAGGAGCCGGTTCGAGCACAGCTACAGGGTCACCGAGCTTGACCTCGGGGGCAATGCCGGCGGAAACCGCAACTCCGGCGCCAATCTGCGACACCTCCAACTTGTCCTGCACGGCAGTCTCCTTATCGATGGCCATCAGGCGGCCGCCTCATCATCGGCCGGGCAGGCCCAGAGCCTCAACTTGTACGTCACTCGGCACCGCTTTCCAGCCGCTCCAGCACACGACCCGCCAGAGAACGCGTGATTCGGGAGCCTCCGGCCAGAGCCTCGGCATCCAGCGCCTCTACAACCCGGCCGGCGACACCCAGTGACCGTTCCATGCGTACCACAAGAAAATCAACAACCGATGGATCGATCATCACCTGGCGGTCGGAGAACAGCTTCACCAGCACACGGCGCAGGAGATCATCATCCGGCTCGGGCATCTCGACCGGCGTTGCCGCACGCAGGCGCGAGATGAGATCTGGCAGCGTCAGGTTCCACGCCGCCGGCCAGGTGCGGCTGGTGATCAACAGACTGCTGTCCGCCTGCCGCAGGGCGTTGATCAGGTGAAACAGCGCCGTTTCATTGACGCCGCGATGGGCATTTTCCAAGGCGACCGGTCCGGCGGCGACAAGGCGGTCCACCGTGTCTTCTGTCAGCTCTCGCGCTTCCAGGACCGTCGCGCCGGACAGGCGACGCCAGATCTCGACCAGATGCGTCTTGCCGCTGCCGACGGGCCCGGCGAGGATCGTGACCGGGGCCGGCCAGGCGGGCCAACTCTCGATCATATCCAACGCCGCGCGGTTGGCCTCGCCCACAAGATAGTCATCGCGGCCAAGCGCCTGCTCATGCGGCAGGATCAGGGGAAGCTGGCGCGGGAACTCGGCCATGGCAGGTGCCGTTACTCGTCGGTTTGGGTGCTGGACCTCTGACTGTCGCCGTCGCCAGTCCCCCGGTACAATGAGCTTGCTAGGTACTGCGTCAGGGCGAAGCGCGCAAGCACGCCCACAATGGCAGCAGCGGGAACTGCCACCAGCATACCCACAAATCCAAACAAATATCCAAAGGCAAACAACGCAAACATCAACCAGACCGGATGCAGGCCGACACTCGCCCCGACCAGCTTGGGCTGGAGGATGTTGCCTTCGATGAACTGGCCAACGCCGAAGACCACGGCAACGGCAACGATCCAGGGCCAGTCCGGCCAGAACTGGACGATGGCCACCGACATGGAGGCGACCAGGCCAAGCGCCGCGCCGACAAAGGGAATGAAACTGACGAGCCCCGCGCCGATGCCGATCAGCAAGCCGAAATTGAGCCCCAGCAGCACCAGCGAGACGGCATAGAACAGGCCGAGCAGGACACAGACCGAGACCTGCCCGCGGACAAAGCCCGCGACAGCGCGGTCCATTTCACCGGCCAGCTTGCGGACCGTGTCGACATGTTCACGCGGCAGCCAGCTGTCGATGCGCTCGATCATGTGATCCCAGTCCAGCAACAGATAGAAGGCAACGACCGGGGTAATGACGAAGAGCGACAGAATGGACAGAAGCGCCTGTCCGCCGCTCCAGACCGAATTGAGCAGCCCGCCAAGCCAGGACGCCCCCTTCGACATGATGTCGCCGAGCGAAGACTGCAGGTCGGCGACGGAGAGGCCGGACACCTTGGTCAGCCGGTCGCCGAGATTTTCGGTGATCAGGCTCTGCAGCGAGCGGACCAGCCCGGGCAACCGGTCGATGAAGCCCAGCATCTGGTTGCCGAGCACCGGCACCAGCAGGATCAGGACGATGCCAAGCACCAGCACGAAGGCGAACAGGATCGACAGGGTTGCCGCCAGCCGGCTCATTCCCATGCGCTCCAGCCTGTCGGCGACGGGATCGAGCAGATAGGCCAGCGCCATGCCGGCGACAAAGGGCAACAGCACCGCGCTGAACACCGTCATGAACAGGATGAAGGCAATCAGGGACAGCAGCCAGAACTGGACTTGGCGGCGCAGGGTCATGCGAGGTCTCCACGGGCGGCCCTTGGGCCCTTCGCTGCCAGATAGGAGCGCGCGAGCGTCATGGTCAAGCGCGCATCATTGCGTCCGGTCCGCGCCATTGGGTCTTTTTGCTGAACTCGAAAGCGCTGGAGCGGGTCATTCGCTCTACGATTTCCCCCCCGTCATGCCCCTCTCTTTCGTCATGCCATGACTTGATCATGGCATCCATGCCGCGACCCTACGGTCCAGCCGGCAGTAATTGGACGCACGCTTGTCAGTCCGTACCGTTCGGAAAGGCAACGGCATGGATGCCATGGTCGAGCCATGGCATGACGAAAGTGTTGAAAAATAGTCGTGAGGATGGGGTGCCGAAGCTGTGGGGGGCTCATTGCGGGATTTCATCGTTCCCGGCTCCGTCGTCAATACCCCCTCCTTCGTCATGCCGTGACCTCACGTTCCGGCCGGCAGCCGTTGCCCCCCTTGTCAGTCAGTACCGCTCGGAAAGGCAACGGCATGGATGCCATGGTCGAGCCATGGCATGACGAATGGAGGGCAGACAGGTGAAGCGCCCTGGCAAGATCCGCCGGAAAAGCGGCACCGGCGGCCGTTCCCGATTGCATGGCCTGACAAAATGAGGCATTGCCCTGCGGCATCAGACATAACCGGCTTACGGAGACGTGACCCATGAGCGCGCAGGACCGCGGGGGGCAGAACGGCCTCACCTATTCCCAATCGGGTGTGGACATCGACGCGGGCAACGCGCTCGTCAAGCGCATCGCGCCGCTGGTCAAGGCGACGGCCCGATCCGGCGCCGACAGCGCCATCGGCGGCTTCGGCGGCATCTTCGATCTCAAGGCGGCCGGCTTCTCCGATCCGCTGCTGGTGGCCGCCAACGACGGCGTCGGCACCAAGCTGAAGGTCGCCATCGACACCGGCTGCCATGACACGGTCGGCATCGACCTCGTCGCCATGTGCGTCAACGATCTGGTGGTGCAGGGCGCCGAGCCGCTGTTCTTCCTCGACTATTACGCCACCGGCGCGCTGGACGTGGACACGGCCACGGCCGTCGTCGGCGGCATCGCGGAGGGCTGCAAGATCGCAGGCTGCGCGCTGATCGGCGGCGAGACGGCGGAAATGCCGGGCATGTATTCCAAGGGCGACTATGACCTTGCCGGCTTTGCCGTCGGCGCGGTCGAGCGCGAGAACCTGCTGCCGCGCCCCGACGTGACGGAGGGCGACGTGCTGCTAGCCCTCTCCTCCTCCGGCGTCCATTCCAACGGCTATTCGCTGGTGCGCAAGATCGTCGAGGTCTCCGGGCTCACCTATGAGGCCGACGCACCGTTCCAGAGCGGCACCAGGCTCGGCGAGGCGCTGATGACGCCGACGCGCATCTATGTGAAGCCGCTGCTTGCCGCCCTCAAGGCGACCTCCGGCATCAAGGCGCTGGCGCATATCACCGGCGGCGGCCTGACCGAGAACCTGCCGCGCGTGCTGCCGAAGGGCAGCGTTGCCCGCATTGACCTCGCGAAGATCGCGGTGCCGGGCGTGTTCAAATGGCTGGCAAGGGCCGGCAACGTGGCGGAAAGCGAAATGCTGCGCACCTTCAACTGCGGCGTCGGCATGGTGGTCGTGGTCGAGGCCGGCGCGGAAGCCGCCGTGCGGGCCGCGCTGGAAGCGACCGGCGAGACCGTCTTCACCCTCGGCCGCATCGAGGCCGGCTCGGGCGACGGCGAGGCGCATGTCGCCTACACCAACCATCTGGACCTCGGCGCATGAGCCATCGCCAGAAGGTCGGCGTGCTGATCTCGGGTCGCGGCAGCAACATGCTGTCGCTGATCCGGGCTGCGCAGGCACCTGACTATCCGGCCGAGATCGCGCTGGTCCTGTCGAACCGGCCGGACGCCGGCGGACTGGAGCGGGCAGCCGCCTTCGGCATTGCCACGGCGGTGGTCGATCACAAGTCCTTCGGCCGCGACCGCGATGCCTTCGAGAAGGCAGTCGACGCCGAACTGCAGGCGGCCGGCATCGAGCTGGTGGCGCTGGCCGGTTTCATGCGGCTCCTGTCGCCCTGGCTGGTGGAGCGCTGGGCCGGACGCATGCTTAACATCCATCCCGCCCTGCTGCCGTCCTTCAAGGGCCTCGACACGCATGAGCGGGCGCTGGAAACCGGCGTGAAACTGCATGGCGCGACCGTTCACTTCGTTTCCAGCGAAATGGATGCCGGACCGATCATCATGCAAGGGGCGGTGCCGGTCCTGGATGGCGATACGCCGGACACGCTCGGCGCCCGCGTGCTCGAGGTCGAGCACCGGATCTACCCGGAAGCCCTGGCGCTGATTGCCTCGGGCACGGCGCGGCTCGAGGGCAACCGCGTCGTCCTCACGGACGCCGCCTGCGAGACCACCGGCCACCTGATCGCCCCGATGCTCCTGAACGGGCAGGACTGACCGTCCTTCGCGAGACGGCAAGCGCCGCCCCGCCGTCCTGTTCGGCGCGGAAGGCGGAGACGGTGGCGAAGAAGGCGTCGTGCAGGACGCTTTTTTCCTCGGACAGGGCAAAGACCATCTCGTCATATTCCCGGCTCATCTCGGTGACCGTCAGCCGGCGGACGATGTCGGTGCGGCCCGTGCCGTTGCGCCACATGAAGCCGACACCGAGACCGTTCACCACCGCCTCATAGACCGCATCGCGGGTGTCCAGCGTCAGCAGCGGTACCGGCTCGACGCCGGCTGCGCGGAAGGCGCGGTCGACGACGCGCTGGGTGGAGGAGCCGCGTGTGCGGAAGATCAGCGGCTCCTGCAACAGGCGCTGGCAGTTGACGCTGTCAAGGCCCGCCAGAGGGCTGGCGGGATGCACGATGGCGACCACATTCTGGCGCATCAGCAGGTCATGCCGGAAGCGGCCATCACGCGGCACGTCCGGCAGGATGCCGATGTCGACGGCGCGGGTCAGCACGGCCCGGGTGATCGCCTCGTGCGAGCCGGTCTCGACAGCAATCTCGATGCTGGGGTGGCGCTTGTGGAAGGCGGCGATCAGCGCCATGCCGGGCATGGAATTGCCGAGGCCGATGGTCAGGCGGCCATTCAGCAGCGTGTTGTGGCGCATCAGGATGCGCATGGCGTGGCGCTCGGCCTCGGCCATGCGCTCGGCCACGTCGCACAGTTCCAGACAGACAGGGGTGGCCTGCAGCAGGCCGTTCTTGCGGTCGAACAGGCGGACGCCGAACTCGGTCTCCAGATCGCGCACATGGCGGGAGATGGCCGGCTGGGACAGGCCCAGCGCGCGGGCGGCGGCGGCATAGGAACCGCCGGCGGCCACCGCATTGACGGCCCGGATGCAGGAAAGACTGAGGCTCATTGGTCAGGCACCTGCTTCGGACACATGAGCATAACAAGAGGCATAGGGCATATCGCTCCAAGATCCGCATGACCAAACCGGATGTTTGATCGGCTCATACCTTAAGCTTCGTCTGTAACGGCCACGTCACAGTGGCCGGGCACTGTCTGTCTCAACGCGGCTGGCTCGCTCCCCGGCAGCCGCTTCAAACAAGACTTCAGGGTTTCCACGGCCGCACCGGTATTCCGCGTGTGAACGGGGAGCCTTTACCCGACAGGAACACAGACTGTGACGCAGGCAGCCGGACCGATCACCGTAGCGAGACTGGAAAGCGGACTGGCGGATGCCTATGCCGCAGTGCTGTGCGATCTCGATGGTTGCCTTGTCTCCGGTGAAACGGCGCTGCCCGGTGCCCTCGATTTCGCCCGCTCCTGCGGCGACCGGCTCTGGATCGTCTCGAACAACTCTGGAGACACAGGCCAGAGCCTGTCCGAGCGGCTGGTCAGGCTCGGCTTCCAGATCCCGGCGCATCGGATCCTGCTGGCCGGGGAACATGCACTCCTTGACATCGCCCAGCGCCGGCCGGGGGCAAGGATCTTTCTTGCCGCCTCGGCCCAGCTGGAGCAACGGGCGCGGGCACTGGGGCTGATCCCCCTCCGGGCGCCGGAGCGGGCAAACGATGTGGATGTGGTGATGCTGGCCCGGGACCCGGACTTCGGGCTGGGCCGGCTGTCGAAGATGGTGCGGCTTCTGGCATCGGGCGCTGAACTGGTGGTGACCAATCCGGATCTGGTGCATCCGGGCGCAGACGGCCTGCCGGAGCCGGAGACCGGAGCCCTGCTGGCAGCGCTGTCCGCCTGCTGGCCGGAACTCGCCTACCAGACCATCGGCAAGCCGCAGACCGCACTGCTCAGTGAAGCCCTGCGCCGGGCGGGGGTCTCTGCAGCAGATGCCCTCTTCGTCGGCGACAATCCGCTGACTGACGGACTTGCCGCCCAGCGCGCCGGGATTGCCTTCCTGCATGTGCTGCCCCCGGTGCCACGCGGCCCCGCCGATCCGGTGGCATCGCTGGCACCAGCCATCCAGACGGGAGACTGACCGATGCTGGCCTATGCCCTACGAACCCTCATCAAGATGGTCATTACGCTTTTTGCCATCGTGACCCTGGTGTTCTTTGCCACGCGCCTCTCCGGCAATCCCATCGACTTCGTCCTGGGTGATGGCATTACCAGAGAAGACCGGGAGCTGCTGACGACCTATTACGGGCTCGATGGCAGCGTGTGGACGCAGTACCTGCGCTATCTGGCGGCCTTCGTCGACGGCCAGTTCGGGCTCTCCTTCCTGGAACGGCGGCCGGTCGCCGATGTGGTGGCAGAGCGGCTGTGGCCAACGGCCCAGCTGATCCTGAGCGCAACTGCCTTCACGCTGCTGGTGTCCATCCCCCTTGGCATCCTGGCCGCGCTGAAGCGCAAGTCCTGGGTGGGCAGCGCCGTGATGACGGTGGCCTTCCTCGGGCTGGCGGTGCCCAACTTCGTGCTGGCGACGCTCCTGGTGCTGGTCTTTGCCTATCTGCTCAACTGGCTGCCAATCGTGGGCAATGGCACGCCGGCGCATTTCATCATGCCGACCATCGCCCTCTCCGGCCTGCTGATCGCCGCCCTCACCCGCTTCACCCGAAACGCCATGCTGGATGTGCTCAGCCAGGACTACATGCGCACGGCCCGGGCCAAGGGGCTGAAGGAACGGCGGGTGATCCTGAAGCACGGCCTCGGCAATGCCTCGATCACGCTGCTGTCGGTCATCGGCCTGCAGGTGGCGGGGCTCGCCGCGGCCGGCAGCGTGGTGATCGAGAGCATCTTCGCCTGGCCCGGCATCGGCCAGCTGCTCGTGCGCTCGGCGATCCTGCGCGATTACCCGGTGCTGCAGTTCGGCGTTCTCACCGTTGCCATCGCCGTCATCGTCATCAACGCCGTGATCGACATTGCCTATGCCTATGCCGATCCGCGCATCCGCCTTGCGAAAGGATAAGCCCATGACCGATCACGCGATTGCCGCATCGGGCCGGAACCAGCCACGCCGGCTGCCGTTCCCCCTGCCCCGCCTCGACTTCGCTGTGACCTTCTGGCGGGAGGCGAACGGCGTGCAGCGAGTGGCCATGATCCTGGCCCTGGTGCTGCTGGTGACAGCCCTGGCTGCACCGCTCATCGCCCCGTTCGATCCCAATGCCCAGAGCCTGATGTCCCGGCTGAGACCACCGGTGGGCTTTGAACGGGCGAAGCTCGCCTATCTGCTGGGCACGGACGAACTGGGCCGGGATGTCCTGTCGCGCTGTCTTTACGGACTGCGGTTGACCTTCCTTCTGGCGCTTTGCGGTGCCGTGATCGGCCTCGCCATCGGCTTTGTTCTTGGAATGTTCTCAGGCCTTGCCGACGGAGCAATCGATGACTTCATCATGGGGCTGGTGGATGCGCAGATCGCCATTCCCTTCACGCTGGTGGCATTACTGCTTCTGGCCGTGTTCGGCTCCGGGCTCGACGTGATGATCCTGGTGCTCGGTCTCTACGGCTGGGAGCAATACACCCGCATCGTCCGCGGCGAAGTCCGCAAGCTCAAGCAAATGCCGTTCATCGAGGCCGCGCGGGCCGCAGGGGCTTCCCCCTGGCGTATCGCCCGCCGGCATATCCTGCCCAACATCGTCTCGCCGCTGGTGGTGCAGTTCACCCTGAGCTTCTCCAACATCGTGCTGCTGGAATCGACCCTGTCCTTCCTCGGGCTCGGCGTGCAGCCGCCCACCGCGACGCTGGGGTCGATGGTCGGCATCGGCCGCGACTACCTGCCGACCGCCCCCTGGATCGTGCTCGCCCCGGCGGCGGTGATCCTTCTCCTGACCTTTGCCGTGCAGATCCTGGGCGACTGGCTCCGGGACCGCGCCGACGTGCGCCTGCGCAGCCGCTGAAACAACAGAAGCCGGAACGGCCGACGTCCCTACTCCCTAACCTCACCCCTCTTGTGGAGGCATTCATGTTGAGACTTCTTGCAAGCACTGCCCTGATCAGCGCCGCTCTCGCCGGCTCCGCCCTGTCCGCCGAGATCACCGTTGGCGCGGCCAACGTGTCGTCCTACCTGGATCCGGGCCGCGACCATTCCAACGTGGGCTCGCAGTTCTACTACAACAGCTTCGACACGCTGATCGGCCGCAACCACGACACCACCAAGACCGAATGGGTTCCCGCGCTGGCGACCTCGTGGAAGCTGATCGACGACACCACGATGGAGCTGAAGCTGCGCGACGGCGTGAAGTTCCACAACGGAGCGGCCATGACCGCCGATGACGTGGTGTTCTCGCTGAACCGCATGTTCCAGGCCGACTTCCCGCCCTACCAGGTGCGCGCCCGCGACCGCTTCTCCAACTTCGCCGGAGCCGAGAAGGTCGATGACCTGACCATCCGCGTCAAGGCCAAGCGCGCCGAGCCGCTGTGGGAGACGCTGCTGAACCTGCAGCAGGTCATGATCATCCCCGCCGCCTACACCATGAGCCTTGCCGGCGACCCGGCCAAGCTGGAACACGACGACTTTGAAGCCTTCTCGCTGAAGCCGGTCGGCACCGGCCCCTACAAGGTGTCCGAGTTCGTTCCGGGCCAGACCATCGTCTGGGAGCGCTTCGCCGACTTCTGGGGCGACAAGGCCCCGCTCGACAAGGTGACCGTCAAGCACATGCCGGAAACCGCTTCGCGCATCACCGCCCTGAAGACCGGTGAAGCCGACATCGTGACGAACATCGCCCCGGACCAGCTCGACATGATCGACAAGGACCCGGACATGAAGGCCTTCGGCGCGCCGACCGCCCTGTTCCACGTCATGATCATGAACCAGAACCATCCGAAGCTGAAGGATGCCCGCATCCGCCAGGCGCTGTCGCTGGCGATCGACCGTGACGCGCTGAACGAGGCGCTGTGGCTCGGCAAGGCCGTGGTTCCGGCGTCGCACACCATGGAAGAGTTCGGCGAACTCTACATGCCGGAGCTGAAGACCTTCGAATACAACCCGGAGAAGGCCAAGGAACTGCTCAAGGAAGCCGGCTACGACGGCTCCGAGATCACCTTCGACACGGCGGCCGGCTATTACACCAACGGTCTGCTGTCGACCCAGGCGATCATGGAGATGTGGGCCGAAGTCGGTGTGAAGGGCAAGATCAACGTCGGTGACAAGTGGACCGGCAACTCGCCGGACCTGATGGTCCGCAACTGGTCCAACCCGATGTATTTCGCCGATCCGTTCGGCTCCTTCGGCGTGATGTGGGCGCCGGGCGGCCCGTCGCAGTCGGAAGGCCGCTTCAACACGGATGACGCCTATGCCGCCGCCTGGGAGAAGTTCCGCTTCTCCGGCGACGTCGAGCTGCGCCGCGCGGCCTATGCCGAGCTGATGGACCGCGTGAAGGCCGATCCGGCCCTGCTGCCGCTCTATCGTCCCTATGAAGCCTGGGCGATGAAGAACGCGGTCAACTGGCAGACCAAGCCGGGCCACATTCCGTATGTGCTCGACTTCCGCGCCGGCTCCATCTCCTTCAACTGAGCCTGACATCAAGCCGGAGCGCTGCCCCTCGCAGCGCTCCGGTTTCCCCCAATGCCAAAAGGATCCCTTGCCGTGACCGTCCGTCTTGCCCTCGTTGCCGATATCCATCATGGCGCGCCCTCTGCCACCAAGCGCGGCGACACCGCCCTTGGCCTGATGGAGGAGTTCGCCCGCTTCACCAACGCCGCACGGCCGGATCTGGTCATCGATCTCGGCGACCGGATTTCCGACATAGACCGCGATACCGACCTGCGGCTGGAGCGCGAGGTGGCCGAAGCCTTCGCCCCGATCACCGCGCCGGTACGCCACATTTGCGGCAACCATGACCGCGACCATCTGGAGGTTGCCGACAACGAGGCGATCCTCGGCCAGAGCCTTGCAAACGAGACCCTCGACATCGGCGGCTGGCGCATCGCGCTGTGGCGTGCCGACAGCCGCATCATCCGCACGCCGGAGCACTCCGGTTTCGTGCTGAAGGAAGCCGATCTCCTGTGGCTGTCGCGCGTGGCGCAGACGGCCGACCGGCCGCTGCTCGTCTTGAGCCACGTGCCGATCTCCGGCCATGCCCAGACCGGCAACTACTATTTCCAGAACAACCCGTCCGCCTCGACCTATCTCCATGCCGAGCGCGCCCGCGCGGCGCTGGCCCAGGCCCGGGTGCCGGTGGTCTGCATGGCTGGCCATGTGCACTGGAACACGGTCACGAAGGTCGACGGCATCGTCCACATGACGCAGCAGTCGCTGACCGAGAGCTTCACCACGTCCGGAGAGCCGGCCGGGGCCTTCGGCCTCCTGGAGCTTGGCGACACCGTCTCCTGGCAGGTCGAGGGCAAGGACCCGATGCGCTTTGCCTTCACGCCGACGGCGGACCGCTGGACGCCGGTGATGCCGGTGTTCGACAGCCTGCCCGAATTTGCCGCCCGCCGGCGGACCGCAGCATGACCGCCGCGCCGGAGGCACAGCCGGTCCTGGCCGTCGAGGGCCTGAAAGTGGCCTTCGGCGCGCATGAGGCCGTGAAGGGCCTGAGCTTCTCCATCCGCGCCGGCGAGACGCTGGCGCTGGTGGGGGAATCCGGCTCCGGCAAGTCGGCGACGGCGCTCGCCATCTTGCGGCTGATCGAGCGTGAAGGCGGACGGATCGCCGGCGGGCGCATCCTGCTCGGTACAGGCGCCGAGCAGATTGACCTGACCGCCCTGTCCGATGACGCCCTCACCGACATTCGCGGCGACCGGGTGTCGATGGTGTTCCAGGAGCCGATGACCTCGCTCAATCCGGTGATGACCGTCGGGGCGCAGCTGGCCGAGGTGTTCATCCGGCACCGGGGCCTCAGCGCCCGCGCGGCGCTTGAGGAGGCCCGCGCCGGGCTCGACGCCGTGCGCATTCCCGACGCGCAGCGCCGGCTGGTGCAATACCCGCACGAGCTGTCGGGCGGCCTGCGCCAGCGGGTGATGATCGCCATGGCGCTGGCCTGCCGCCCAGATCTTCTCATTGCAGATGAACCGACCACCGCGCTGGATGTGACGACCCAGGCCGAGATCCTCGACCTAATCCGTTCATTGCAAAATGAAATCGGCATGGGCCTTCTTTTCATTACGCATGACATGGGTGTCGTCTCGGAAATCGCCGACCGGGTGCTGGTGCTGCGGCATGGCCAGGCTGTCGAGGAGGCGGCCACAGCCGAGCTGTTCCGCGCGCCGCAGGCGGCCTATTCCCGCGCCCTGATGGAGGCAACGCCGCGCCTCGGCAGCGGCAGCCTGACCACGCCGGCAAGCGCAACGCCCGTGCTGACCGTGCGCAACCTTTCAACCCGATTCCCTGTCCGCAAGGGCTTCCTGCGGCGCCTGCAGGGGGAGCTTCATGCCGTGCGCACTGTCAGCCTGTCGCTGAACGAGGGCGAGACGCTGGGCCTTGTGGGCGAATCCGGCTGTGGCAAGTCCACGCTGGCCCGCAGCATCCTGCGGCTGGTGGAGCCGGCCGAGGGCCGGGTGGATCTGGCCGGACGGGAGCTGACCGGCAAGCGGCTTGCCGACCTCAGGCCGGAGCGGCGACTGGCGCAGATGGTGTTCCAGGACCCCTTTGCCAGCCTCAACCCGCGCCTGCCGGTACATGAGCTGGTGACTGAACCCGCGCGCATTCACGGCCTGATCGGCGAGAAGGACCAGAAGCAGCTGGCCGCCGATCTCGTGACGCGGGTCGGGCTGGAGGCGGACTGCATCACCCGCTATCCGCACCAGTTCTCCGGCGGGCAGCGCCAGCGGCTCTGCATCGCGCGGGCGCTGTCGGTGCGGCCCAAACTGATCGTTGCAGATGAAGCAGTGTCGGCTCTCGATGTCTCGATTGCGCGGCAGGTGACGGACCTGATGCTGGATCTGCAGCAGCGCGAGGGCATGGCGTTTCTTTTCATTTCGCATGACATTGCCGTGGTCGAGCGGGTCAGCCATCGCATCGCGGTGATGTATGGCGGCGAGATCGTCGAGATGGGCGCGACCGCCGACATTCTGGCGCGACCGCAGCACAGCTATACCCGCCGCCTGCTGGCCGCCGTGCCGTCGGGCAAGCCGGGCGAGAACCGCAAGGACGGTCGGCTGCGCGAGGCGGTTGCCCCGAAGCTGGCCTTCACGCGTCCGGGCGAACGGCTGGCCCAGCTGCCGCTGGTCGAGGTGCTGCCCGGCCATTTCGTGCGGGCGGAGGCCGCCTGAGCCGCCGCCCTTTGCCCGCAGCAGGCAACGTCGCAGAACCGGCATGGCGTGTCGTTTTCGGATCATCCGCAACGGCCCGCCCGTGGTGGATTGGGGCATGACCAGGGTGCCCTGCTTCGGTGACGCGGCAGGGAGAATTGGGAAGCCGGTGACATGGGCCCTGGGGCGCATGGCAAGCCGGCGCTGCCCCCGCAACGGTGGCGAGGACAGGAGCGCGGTGGAGGAGCCACTGGGGCAACCCGGGAAGGTGCCGCATCCGGGCCGCAAGGCCGCCTCGAAGCCCGGAAACCAGCCCTGGCCAGAGACAACCCAACGGATCGCGGAGGGCGGACCGGGGCGGCCAGAGCTGTGGCGGAGGGAGACCGCCGGAGCAAGCCTGTCCCTGACCCAAGTCCCCCGCCGGCAAGCGGAATGTGAGGCCATGGACGTTCGCAATGACATGCTGAGCCGCGTGCGCAACCGGCGCGAAGGCTTTTCTCTCGATCAGGCCTTCTACATCGATCCGGAGTATTTCAAGCTCGACCTGGATCTCATCTGGTACCGCGACTGGCTGTTCGTCGGCCATGACTGCGAGGTGGCCAAGGCCGGCAGCTTCTTCACCGTGCAGGTGGGCGACTATCCGGTGGTGATCCTGCGTGACAGCGACGGTCAGATCCGCGCCTTCCACAATTCCTGCCGCCATCGCGGCAGCCGGGTTTGCACGGAGCATCGCGGTTCGAGCGCAAGGCTCGTCTGCCCCTATCACCAGTGGACCTATGACCTCGACGGCAGCCTGCTCTATGCGCGGCAGATGGCCGAGGATTTCGACAAGTCGCAGTTCTCGCTGAAACCCGTCGCCTGCGAAAGCGTGGCCGGCTACATCTTCATCTGCCTTGCGGACAAGCCGGCCGAGTTCGCGCCTTTCGCGCAGCTGATGCAGCCCTATTTCGCGCCGCACCGCCTCACCGAGGCCAAGGTCGCCTTCGAGAGCACGATCATCGAGAAGGGCAACTGGAAGCTTGTTTGGGAGAACAACCGCGAGTGCTACCACTGCGCCGGCAACCACCCGGAACTCTGCAAGACCTATCCGGAAGCCCCGACAGTGACCGGTGTTGCCGGCGGCGACGAGGACCCGGACCTGACCGAGCACTGGACGCGGCTTGAGGCGGGCGGCTTGCCGAGCCGGTTCCAGATGCATGAGAGCGGCCAGTTCCGCGCCTGCCGCACGCCGCTGATCGGCGATGCGGTGAGCTACACGATTTCCGGCCGCCCGGCGGTGCAGGAGCTTCTGTCGGCGGGTGTGAGCCAGGAGCGGATCGGGGCGCTGCTGCTGTTCCACTATCCGACCACCTGGAACCATGTGCTCAGCGACCACGCGGTGACCTTCCGCGTGCTGCCGATCAGCGCCACCGAGACCGCCGTGACCACCAAGTGGCTGGTCAACAAGGACGCGGTCGAGGGCGTCGACTATGACCTCGACACACTGACGCATGTGTGGATGCAGACCAACGACCAGGACCGGCGCATCGTCGAGGAGAATGCCTTCGGCATCAAATCGCCCGCCTATGAGCCCGGTCCCTATTCCGAACTGCACGAGGGCGGCGTGATGCAGTTCGTCGACTGGTATTGCCGCAATGTCGAAACGCGCCTGACGACAGGTGCCAAGCCGTTGCGCAGCGTCGCCTGAGGATCCTCATCCATGACCGTCAAACCGGATTTTGCCGCAGGCCTCGCCCTGCCCTTCGCCGCAACCGCCCCCTGGAAGGGACCGGCATCGCGGCTGGAGGTGCTGGCCGTGATCGACGAGACCGCCGACGTGAAGACCTTCGTCTTTCGGCCTGAAGGCGGCGGCTGGTTCTCCTACAAGCCCGGCCAGTTCGTGACCCTTGAGCTGCCGGTGCCCGGCGGGCCGGTGTGGCGGACCTATACGCTCTCCTCCACGCCGACGCGGCCTTTCTCGGCCTCGGTAACTGTGAAGGCACAGGCCGGCAGCATTGGTACGCGCTGGATGTTCGACACGCTGGTGCCGGGCATGACGCTGACGGCCAGCGGCCCGGCCGGGCATTTCAGCCACTGGAACCATCTGGCCGAGCGCTATCTGTTCCTGTCGGCCGGATCAGGCATCACGCCGATGATGTCGATGCTGCGCGCGATGGCCGACACGGCCCCGGCCAGCGACGTGGCCTTCCTCACCTGCGGCCGCACGCCCGGCGACCTTCTGTTCCGCGACGAGCTGGAGATGCTAGCGCGGCATATGCCGAACCTGTCGCTGGGACTGATGGTGGAACGCAAGGGCGCAGCCGACCGCTGGCACGGCCTGACCGGGCGCATCGACATGGCGCGGCTGAAGTTCCTGGTGCGCGACTACCGCCAGCGGGAAATCTTCTGCTGTGGCCCGGAACCCTTCATGGCCGGTGTGCGCCTGATGCTGGAAGACGCCGGCTTCGACATGCGCCACTATCACGAGGAAAGCTTCGGCGCGCCGTCGAAGGCCCAAACGCAGCCCCAGACCAAAGTCCAGACCCAGAGTCAGGCCCAGGTCCAGGTCACCAGCGCCAAGGCTGCCAGCGCAGCAAAGACGGTGACGGATGATGCCACGGCTGGCCACGTCCCGTCGCAGGTGCAAGGCGCAGCGCCGACGGCCGCCGCCCCGGCGCAGGACGGCACCGCCACCGCAGGGTATGCCGGCGACGGCGTGCGGCTGCAGTTCAGCCGCAGCGACGTCACGACGACCTGTGCCCCCGGCACGACCCTGCTGGAGGCCGCCCGCGCGGCGGCCGTCCGCATCCCGGCCGCCTGCGAGGCCGGCATGTGCGGCACCTGCAAGGTGAAGAAGACGGCCGGCGACGTCACCATGGCCCACAATGGCGGCATCACGGACGAAGAAATCGCCAGCGGCTACATCCTCGCCTGCTGCTCCCATCCGGTCAGCGCCGTAACGCTGGAGGCGTGACAGCCCGTCAAGGCAACAGCAGCTTGATGGCAACACCGAGCAGCGCCATCAGGCCGACCGTTTCCATCATGCCGCGTCTTGCGCCGAAGACCAGGACAAGCGCCAGGGCGCTGAGGAGGGCTGCGGCCGGATCAAGGCTCGACGGGTCGACGCGGACGAAGTGAAGCCAGCCCTCCGACACCCGCGTTGCGGAGGCGAACAGCACGTTGAGACCGAACCAGACGGCGACATAGGCGATGACACCGACCACGGCCGCCGTGATCCCGGTCAGCGCCGCAGCGAGCGCTGCATTGCGGCGCAGGCTCTCGACAAAGGGCGCACCGGCGAAGATCCAGAGGAACGAGGGAGCAAACGTCACCCAGGTGGCCATCAGCGCGCCGAGGCTGGCCGCGACCAGCGGCGGCATCCCGCCCGCGTCCTTGAGCGCTGCGAGAAAGCCGACGAACTGATTGACGAGGATGGTCGGTCCCGGCGTTGTCTCGGCAAGGCCAAGCCCGTCGATCATCTGGCGCGGCGTTGCCCAGCCCATGTCGACGCCCGCCTGCGCCAGATAGGCCAGCACGGCATAGGCGCCGCCAAAGGTGATGACGGCCAGCTTGGAGAAGAACAGGCCGATGGCGACCAGCACATGTCCAGGCCCGAGCAGCAGCACGGCGGCCAGCACCGGCGCCCACCAGACAGCCAGACAGGCCAAGGCAGTGCGAAACGCGCGCACTGCCGCGCCGCTCGGCAACACGGGTGCGGACTGAACGGCGGGAGGCTTGCCGCCAAGTCCCATCAGACGCGGCGCGAAGCCGGTAGCCAGGGCTCCGGCGATGCCGGCACCGATGATGATCAGGGGAAACGGCAGGTCGAACAGCAGGATCAGTAGAAAAGCCGCTGCGGCCAGGCCATAGGGCAACGGTCCCTTCAGGCCGCGCCTGGCGATCTTGATCAGGGCCTGGATGACAATCGCCAGCACCGCCGCCTTGATGCCGAAGAACACACCGTCCACCAGCGTCGTGCCGGTGCCCAGCGCATAGAGGAAGGATAGGGCGAGCATGATCAGGCTGCCGGGCAGCACGAACAAAATGCCGGCGGCCAGCCCGCCGCGCACGCCATGGGTGAGCCAGCCTATATAGGTTGCCAGCTGCTGTGCCTCGGGTCCGGGCAACAGCATGCAATAGTTGAGCGCATGCAGGTAGCGCGGCTCGTCGAGCCACTTCTTCTCGTCGACGACGATCCGGTGCATCATCGCGATCTGCCCCGCCGCCCCGCCGAAAGACAGGACGCCGATGCGGGCGAAGGTGAGGATCAGGTCACGGAAGGTGGGGGAAACAGGCACAAGCGGACTCCGGATGCGCCGGCCTGTTCGGGCTGGACCGGTCGCGCGGCGACCTTAGAGGCTGCCGTACGACAGATCCATGACGATCGCTGAGCCGAATGCCGTACCCCTCAAATCCCCAGATACGCCTCCCGGATGCGGGGATCTGCAATCAGTTCGGCGGCAGGTCCGGACATGGTGATGCGGCCGGTCTCCATCACATAGCCCCGGTCAGCGATGGACAGCGCTGCGAAGGCGTTCTGCTCCACCAGGAGCACCGTCACGTCCAGGCTCTTTAGCGACTTCACCACCTCGAGGATCTGGTCGACCAGGATCGGAGCCAGCCCCATGCTGGGCTCATCCAGCAACACGCAGGTGGGACGCGCCATCAGCGCCCGGGCTATCGCCAGCATCTGCTGCTGGCCGCCGGACAGGCCGCCAGCGGAGAGATTGCGCTTTTCCTTCAGCACCGGGAACATGGCAAAGGCATCGGCCATGTCCTTGTCAACGCGCGCATCGGCGAACAGATAGGCGCCAAGGCGCAGGTTTTCCTCCACCGACAGGTTGGTGAAGATCTGCCGGCCCTCCGGCGACTGGGCGAGCCCCAGCCCGACGCGCCGGTGCGCCGGCAGTTTCGAGATGTCGTCGCCCCGGAACATCAGAGAGCCGCCCGATGCGGGCTGCACACCCGAAAGGCAGCGCAACAGCGTCGTCTTGCCCGCGCCATTGGCCCCGATCACCGAGACGATCTCGCCGGATTTCACCTCCAGATCGACCCCGTGCAGCACCTCGATGCGCCCGTATTTGCTGCGCAGTCCTTCAACCGAGAGCATTGGCCGCCTCCTTGCCGCCATGGGCCCCAAGATAGGCCTCGATCACCTTGGGATCACGGGCCACCACCTCCGGCTTGCCTTCCGTGATTTTCACGCCGTGATCGAGCACGACGATGTGGTCAGAAATCTTCATCACCAGCTTCATGTCATGCTCGACCAGCAGGATGGCGACGCCCTCCTTCGCCACGGCCGCGATGAGATGATCGATCTCTTCGGTTTCGACCGCGTTGCACCCGGCGGCCGGTTCGTCCAGCAGCAGGAGGCGCGGCTTGCAGGCGAGCGCCCGGGCAATTTCCAGCCGCTTCAGTGCGCCATAGGACAGCTGCGATGCGATCAGCTCCGCGCCGCGCTCCAGCCCGACCCTTGCCAGCAACTTGCGGGCAGCGTCTTCCGTCTCCCGGTTGCGCCGCAGGGACGAGGGCAGCGCGAGAATGTCGGAGAGGATATGGCGGCCTTCGGACAGGTGGAAGCCGGCCATCACATTGTCCAGCACGCTCATCTGCTGGAACACCTGCAGGTTCTGGAAGGTGCGGGACAGGCCCCGTGCGGCCAGGGCCTGCGGCGGCAGGCCGGTAACGGTTTCCCCTGCCAGCCGAACACTGCCACGGGCCGGCAGATAGACGCCGGAGATCATGTTGAACAGGGTCGTCTTGCCGGCGCCATTGGGGCCAATCACGGAGACGATCTCGCCTTCCGTCACGGCGAAGCTCACCGCATCCACGGCCTTGACGCCGCCAAAGTCGATGCCGAGGCCTTCGATCTCAAGAAGTTTCATCCCTGCCTCCGGCTGAAGCGCTTGATCAGGCTCGGCACCAGACCTTCGCGCAGGAAGATCATCACCAGCATCATGATAAGGCCGAGCACGATATGCTCATAGTCGTGGAAGACCGTGAGTGCCTGCGGCAATGCGGTCAGGATCGAGGCACCGGTGATGGCCCCGAACACCGAGCCAGCACCGCCCAGCACCGTCATCGTGACCATCTGCACAGAGTGCAGGAAGCCGGCAATGTCGGGTGTCACGAACTTGTTCATCATCGCCAGCAGCGACCCGGACACCGAGGCATAGACGGCGGAAATGACGAAGGCCATCAGCTTGAAATAGGCCACATCCACGCCGACGGTGCGCGCGGCGATCTCGCTATCATGCAGCGCCCGGAGTGCACGGCCCGTCGAGCTGGTGTGAAGGTTCAGCGCCAGCAGCGCCCCCAGCAGCAGCACGAGCCCGGAGAACCAGTACCAGACCTGCGCTGCCGGAACGGACAGGCCAAGCGACTTCAGGAGGTCCCGCAAGCCGAGATCCTCGACCTGCATGCCATCGGGACCGCCGGTCAGCCAGGATTCATTCGACAGCACCATGAAGATGAGAATGCCGAAGCCGAGGGTGGCGACAGCCAGATAGTGCCCTTTCAGCCGCAGGATCGGCCGGCCGACCAGATAGGCCAGCACGCCGGAGATGAGAGCCCCGAGCAGCATGGCAACGACCGGCGGCAGGCCCAGATGCACCGGGGCAAGGGCACAGGCATAGGCGCCAATGCCGCAGAAGCCGGCGTGGCCAAGGCTGATCTGGCCGGCATAGCCGATCAGGATGACGAGGCCGGTGACGGCCAGGCCATTGATGAACATCAGCGTCCCGACCCGGTAATAGAACGAGGAGGGAAAGAACAGCGGTGCAACCAGCACCAGCGCCACCAGCGCCAGCAGCGTGATCGTCTTGGGAGACAGGTTTTTCATGGCTCAGACCCGGTTGACCGCGGCCCGGCCGAACAGGCCACTGGGCATGACAAACAGTACCGCAAGGATGACGATGAAGGCCGCCGCATCCTTGTAGGTGGAGGAGATGTAGCCGGCAGTCAGCGCCTCGATCAGGCCGACGACGAGACCGCCGACGAGGGCCCCGAACGGATTGCCCATGCCTCCGAGCATGGCTGCGGCAAAGCCCTTGAGGGCCAGCGCGATGCCGATGTCGTAGCTCGTCAGCGTGATCGGGGTGACGAGCACGCCCGCCACCGCGCCGATGGCCGCCGACAGGGCAAAGCTCAGCGTCATGATGAAATTGGTGTTGATGCCGACGAGCCGCGCCGCCAGCCGGTTGTTGGCGGTGGCCAGCACCGCCTTGCCCGTCAGGGTGCGGGTGAAGAAGAGATAGAGACCGGTGAAGATCACCGCGGCGCCGAAGATCACCCAGACGCTCTGCGGCAGGATCGTCGCCCCCAGGATCTCGATCGGCACGTCGCCGGAAAAGCTCTCGAAGCGGTGCAGCTGCTTGTCGAAGACGATCTGGGCCACACCGCGCAGGAAGATCGACGCGCCGATGGTGATGATGATGATCGTCACAACGGAAGCATTGCGCGCGGGCTCGATGGCGAACTTGTTCAGCGCCACGCCAACCAGCGCGGTGATCACCACGGCCAGGATGGCAGCGGCCGGCAGCGGCACGCCGGCAGCCGACAGGAACACGGTCGACATGCCGCCCAGCATGACGAACTCGCCTTGCGAGAAATTCACCACGTCGGAGGCGTTGTAGATGATGGTGAAGCCGAGCGCGACCAGCGCATAGACTGCGCCGACCGTGAGGCCGGAAAAGACGAACTGCAGAAGATCGGACATGGATCGGTCCCGTCGGGCAGGCACAGGGGCCTGCCGCATGGTTCGGTGAACGCGGATCGGACAACTTGCAAAGCGGGGGGCTGATCGCATCTGCCCGATGCGGTCAGCCCCCTGATGCGCCCTGTTACTCGACGATGGTCCAGTCGCCGTCCTTGATTTCCAGCATGCGGAACGCGGACAGGTCGAGGCCCATGTGGTCGTCAGCGGTCATGTTGACGATGCCGCCGGTGCCGACATAGCCCTTGGTCTTCTCGATCTCGTCGCGGATCGCAGCAGGCTCGGCAGACCCGGCGCGCTCGATAGCCTGGGTCAGGATCATGAAGGCGTCATAGGCATGGCCGCCAAAGGTGGAGACCTGCGATCCGGTCGCCTTCTCATAGGCATCGCGGTAGCCGACGACGACCGGCTTCTGCGGATCATTGTCCGGCAGCTTGTCGGCCACCAGAAGGGCAGCGGCCGGCAGACGGACGCCTTCAGCGGCATCCCCTGCCAGTTCGATGAAGCTCTTCGAGGCAACGCCATGCGACTGGTACAGCGGCACCTGGATGTTCAGCTGGCGGAAGTTGCGGGTGACGATGGCCGGGCCCTGGCCGAAGCCCGGGTTGACGACCGCCTGCAGCCCGGCGACGCCGGCGATCTTGGTCAGCTGCGGCGTCATGTCGGCGTCCTTCGGGCCGTAGCTTTCGTCCGCCACGATCTCCATGCCGAACTCCGGCGCCAGCTTCAGGCACTGCTCGCGCATCGACATTTCGAAACCGCCGGTGCCGGAAATGAGGCCGATCTTGGTGAGGCCGCGCGCCTTCAGGTCGCCGAAAATCTTGGCGCAGGCCATCTTGTCGGTGTGCGGGGTCTTGAACACCCACTTCTTCACCGGATCGATGATCACCACGGCGCCGGCCAGCGAGATGAACGGCACTTCCGCCTCTTCCATCACCGGGATCATTGCCATGGTCGTGCCGGTCGTGGTGCCGCCGATGACAGCCACGACTTCATCGTCTTCAATGAGGCGAGTGGCGAAGGTGCGGGCATTGTTGGCATCGCCCGCGTCATCATACATGACGAGCTCGATCTTCTCGCCCTTGATGCCGCCCTTGGCGTTGATCTCGTCGACCAGCATCTTCAGGGTCTTGGCTTCCGGATCGCCCAGGAAGGACGCCGGGCCCGTCTGGGACAGGGATGCACCGATCTTGATGTCGGCAAGGGCCGGCGAACTCGCCAGACCAATAAGCGCCAGCACAGCCGTCGCCTGCTTCAGGCTCGTCAGAAACGTCATGATTTTCCTCCCATCGCAATGTCGTCTAGGCAGATCCGAAAGGCTGCTCCCCTGCCCGGCTCGTCCGGTCATCAGACCGGCACACCGCCCGGGCCAGCACGTCCCGTGGCATCAAGCCACCGGGGCGGATCCGGTCCTCACTCCGGGCCCGCAGGCTGTCGTCTCTCTCCCCGTTCTTGCTGCGCCATCGGGCGCTTCAGTTATATTGACCGACCGGTTGGTTTATGCAACATCTTTCTTCAACGACCAAGGTCGCATTCCAGATGTTGCGGCACTTGGCGCTCAGACGGCCTGTTCCTGCTTGCCGGGAGGTCACAGGCACGTCAGCCTGCCGGGGGACCCATCCCGACCGGCAGTCCGAGGGAGGATCGACATGACAGGTGATGTTGCAGGCGAAACGCCTGTGCTTGTGGACCGCCGCGGCGGCGTTCTGGTGCTGACGCTGAACCGGCCTGACCGGCTCAATTCCTTCAACGAGGCCCAGCACCTCGCCCTGCGCGCCGGCTTCGAAACCGCGCGCGACGATGCGGATGTGCGGGCCGTGCTGCTGACCGGCGCCGGCCGCGGCTTCTGCGCCGGCCAGGATCTGGGCGACCGCGATCCGGCGAAGATGACCGGTGCGCCGGATCTCGGCGAGACCATCGAGCGCTTCTACAATCCGCTTATCCGGCTGATCCGCAGCCTTGAAAAGCCAGTCATCTGCGCCGTCAACGGCGTGGCCGCCGGCGCGGGGGCAAACATCGCGCTGGCCTGCGACATTGTCATTGCCGCCCGCTCGGCCAAGTTCATCCAGGCCTTCGCCAAGATCGGCCTCGTGCCCGATTCGGGCGGCACCTGGTCCCTGCCCCATCTCCTCGGCGAAGCCCGGGCCAAGGGCCTTGCCCTCACCGGCCAGCCGCTCCCCGCAGAAACAGCGCTGGCATGGGGCCTGATCTGGCAGATCTGCGACGATGACAAACTGATGGACGAGGCTTTCGCGCTCGCCGACAGCTTTGCTAGCGGCCCGACGGTCGGCCTTGGCCTGACCAAACAGGCCATCCAGGCCGCGGCCACCAACAGTCTCGATGCGCAGCTCGATCTGGAACGCGACCTGCAGCGGCAAGCCGGTCGTACCCCGGACTATGCCGAAGGCGTTGCCGCCTTCCTTGCCAAACGTCCCCCCGTCTACAGCGGGAGGCGCTGAGATGACGGCCTCCCTGACGCCCCAGCAGCTGGCTGAAGCCAGCGCCGCCGCCATGTGGAACGGCGACAACGCCAGCGCCGGCCTCGGAATGGTCCTCGACCACGTCGCCCCGGGCGAGGCCACGCTCAGCATGACGCTGACTGACGCCATGACCAACGGCCACAAGACCGGCCACGGCGGCTTCATCTTCGCGCTGGCCGATTCGGCCTTTGCCTTTGCCTGCAACAGCCACAACCAGCGCGCCGTCGCCCAGCATTGCTCGATCACCTACATCGCCCCGGCCTTTGCCGGCGACGTTCTGACGGCCACCGCCCGGGAGATCTCGCGCGCTGGCCGTTCCGGCATCTACGACGTGCAGGTCACGAACCAGACCGGCGCGATCCTGGCCGAATTCCGCGGCCATTCGCGGACGGTGAAGGGCACCCACGTGCCGCTCGCCGGGGAGACCGACACGGGCCCGGCCGGCTGAGACCCAGCCCAGACCGCCAGCCCCACAAGAACATTGTTTTCGGGAGGAAACACCATGGAAGACCTGAGCCCGCGCCCCGGGGATCTCGAGCCGATCGAAACCGCGTCCCGCGATGAAATCTCCGCGCTGCAGCTGACGCGTCTGAAGACGACGCTCGCCCATGCCTATGCCAATTCCCCGTTCTACCGGGCGAAGTTCGATGCCCATGGCGTGCATCCGGACGACCTGAAGACCCTCGCCGACCTGTCGAAGTTCCCCTTCACGGTGAAGACGGACCTGCGCGACACCTATCCCTTCGGCATGTTCGCCGTGCCGCAGAAGGACATCGTCCGCATCCACGCCTCCTCTGGCACCACCGGCAAGCCGACCGTCGTGGGCTACACCAAGAAGGACATCGACACCTGGGCCGGCGTCGTCGCCCGTTCGATCCGCGCCTCCGGCGGCCGCCCCGGTGACATCGTGCATGTGGCCTATGGCTACGGCCTCTTCACCGGCGGCCTCGGCGCCCATTACGGTGCGGAAAAGCTCGGCTGCACCGTCGTGCCGATTTCCGGCGGCATGACCGAGCGCCAGATCACCCTGATCGAGGATTTCAAGCCGCGCATCATCATGGTGACGCCGTCCTACATGCTCTCGATCCTCGACGAGTTCCGCCGCGCCGGCATCGACCCGCGCGAGACCTCGCTTGCTGTCGGCATCTTCGGCGCCGAGCCCTGGACCAACGCCATGCGTCAGGAAATCGAGCAGGCCTTCGACATGCACGCGGTCGACATCTACGGCCTATCCGAGGTGATGGGTCCGGGCGTTGCCAATGAATGCGTCGAGACCAAGGACGGGCTGCACATCTGGGAGGATCACTTCTATCCCGAGATCATCGACCCGGTGACGGGCGAGGTCCTGCCCGACGGCAGCGAGGGCGAGCTGGTGTTTACCTCGCTCACCAAGGAAGCCCTGCCGATCATCCGCTACCGCACCCGCGACCTGACCCGCCTGCTGCCGGGCACCGCGCGCTCCATGCGGCGGATGGAAAAGATCACCGGCCGCTCCGACGACATGATCATCCTGCGCGGCGTCAACGTGTTCCCGACCCAGGTCGAGGAACAGATCCTGAAATGCAAGGGCCTCGCACCGCATTTCCAGATCGAGCTGACCCGCTCCGGCCGCATGGACGCCATGACGGTGAAGGTGGAAGCCGCCTCCGGCCACGAGACCGACGAGGCCCGCGCTCACGCCGCCAAGGAACTGGCGCATCACATCAAGAGCGTGATCGGCGTCAGCACAAGGATCGATGTCGGCGATCCCGGCAGCGTCGAGCGCTCGGCCGGCAAGGCCCGCCGCGTCATCGACAACCGGCCGAAAGGCTGAAGCTCCCGCACTTTGCCCCGCATGGACGCATTTGACCTTCCCCGGCAATGCGGCTATGCGGGGCCCCGTTGCACCGTGAAGGACAACCGGATATGGCACGCACCCGCGCCGCAGACTATGACGACAAACGCAAGGCGATCCTGGACCGCTCAGCCAGCCTGTTTGCGGAGATGGGCGTCGACCGGGCGTCGATGTCGGCCATCGCCAGCGCCTGCGGCGTGTCGAAGGCGCTGCTGTATCACTATTATTCCAGCAAGGAAGACATCCTTTTCGATGTGATCCATTCGCATCTGGAGGATCTCGACGAAACCCTGGCCGAAGCGGATGATCTTTCGTTAGCGCCAGAGGACAGGCTCCGCGCACTGGTGCACAAGACGCTGGAAGCCTACCGGGATGCCAACGACACCCACAAGGTCCAGCTTTCGGGCCTGCCCTTGCTGCCGCCCGACAAGGCCGACCGGATCAAGGAGCTGGAACGGCGGATCGTGCGGCGGTATTCGGACGCGCTGCTGGCAGTCAATCCGGACCTCAACACCGGCCGCCCGCTCCTGAAGCCGGTGACCATGTCCCTGCTCGGCATGCTGAACTGGGTCTACATGTGGTTCCGCCCCGGCGGCCCGGTTTCCCGCGAAGACTATGCCGATCTCGCCACAACGCTGATCCTGGAAGGCGTCAAGGCGGTCAAGTAACCCCGGACGCCAACGTCCCCCACGCCGTCCCGGCCCTGTGCCGGGACCCGTCAGGCGCGCACCGCGACACCCCACCAGGTCCCGGCCTTGAGCCGGGACAGCGCGGAGGATGTATCGAGCGCCCGTGGACGCTCGACCTACCTATCAGGCGGCCATCGGCCAGACCTTCGCCACCATGGTCAGCACGTCATACTGGGCCACCACTTCGCTGCGCTGGTTGGTCACCGTGGTGTCCCACCGCACCTCACCATAGTCAGCGCCCTCACGCGGGTTGATTTCCTTGCAGGTGAGCGAGACCTGCAGCGTGTCGCCCGGATAGACCGGCGTCAGGAAACGCAGCGCGTCGACGCCGTAATTGGCCAGCACCGGCCCCGGATCGGGCTGCACGAACAGGCCTGCCGCCGCCGAGACGATGTAGTAGCCATGCGCGACGCGTCCCTCGAAGAACGGATTGGCCTTGGCCGCCGCCTCGTCCATGTGGGCGTAGAACGTATCGCCGGTGAACTCGGCGAAATGCTCGATGTCCTCCAGCGTCACGGTGCGGGTGCCGGTCACCAGCGTGTCGCCAATCTCCAGTTCGGCAAGAGACTTGCGGAACGGATGCACGTTGCCCGTCCGCGTGGCGGATCCGCGCACCCATTTGCCCGCCACTGCGGTCAGCATGTCCGGAGAGCCCTGCACGGCTGTGCGCTGCAGGTAGTGATGCACGCCGCGCAGGCCGCCCATTTCCTCCCCGCCACCGGCGCGGCCGGGACCACCGTGGATCATCTGCGGCAATGGCGAGCCATGGCCCGTCGAGGACTTGGCCGTGGTCCGGTTGCCGATCAGCACGCGGCCATGCCAGGGCGCCAGGCCCAGCACCGCCTCGCGGGCGAAGTCGCCATCATTGGTGAAGACGGACGAGACCAGGCTGCCCTCACCGCGCGCAGCCAGTTCGATGGCCTCATCGGTGCTGCGATAGGGCATCACCGTGGCCACCGGACCAAAGGCCTCGACGGAATGCAGGATGGCCGCGTCCAGCGGGCGCCCGCAGTACAGCAGCACCGGCGACTGGAACGCGCCCTTGTCCGGGTCGCCGGCGATCGGATCAACCGCGTCCGGCGTGCCATAGGCCAGTTCGGCCTCGCGGCAGAGATCCTTGATCCGGCCCCGTACTTCCTCGCGCTGCGACAGGCTGGCCAGCGGCCCCATGCGCACGCCCTCGGCGCGCGGATCGCCAATCGTGGTCTTGGCGAGCTTCTCGCCAATCGCCTTGATCACCGCTTCCGACAAGGCTTCCGGTACGATGACGCGGCGGATGGCCGTGCATTTCTGGCCCGACTTCACCGTCATCTCGCGGACGACCTCGCGCACGAACAGGTCGAACTCCTCCGTGCCCGGCACCGCATCCGGGCCAAGCACCGACGCGTTCAGACTGTCGGCCTCCATGGTGAAGCGCACCGAATTGGCGATGATTTCGGGGTGCGAGCGCAGCATCCGGCCGGTTGACGCCGAGCCGGTGAAGGTCACGACATCCTGCGCCGTGACATGGTCCAGCATCGAGCCGACCGAACCGGAGACCAGCTGCAACGCGCCTTCGGGCAGTAAGCCGCTGTCGATGATGCGCCGGACCATCAGCTCGGTGAGGTAAGCGGTCTGGCTCGCCGGCTTGACGATGGCCGGCATGCCCGCAAGCCAAGTCGGCGCGAGCTTTTCCAGCATGCCCCAGCACGGGAAGTTGTAGGCGTTGATGTGCACCGCCACGCCCTCGAGCGGGCTGAGGATGTGCTGGCCAGCAAAGCTTCCGTCCTTGGACAAGACCTCCGGTTCGCCATCGATCAGCAGATGCGTGTTGGGCAGCTGGCGGCGGCCGATCGAGGAATAGGCAAACAGCGTGCCGATGCCGCCTTCGATGTCGACCCAGCCATCGGTCCGGGTGGCGCCGGTGGCGCTCGACAGGGCGTAGAACTCTTCCTTCACCTCCATCAGATGCTTGGCGAGCTCTTTCAGCAGACCGGCGCGCTGATGATAGGTCATCGCGCGCAAGGCCTTGCCACCGGTTTTACGGCCATAGGCCAGCATTGCAGCGGTATCGAGACCGGCGGCATCGATGACGGCCACCGGTGCCCCGGTCGAGGCATCGGCCAGCACCTGGCCCTTGCCTGTCCCGGACACCCAGGCGCCGCAGGCGTAGCTCTGGAGGCGGCGCGGCGCATCGCTCATAAGGGTCATGTCGTCTCTCTCTTGCAATTCGATGGTCAACCGGCGGCCTGCGCCTGACCGAGCTCCGTGAAAAGATCAGCCACATCCTGCTGCCAGCGGGCCGCGAGCGCCTCGTTGGGGGTATGGCGCAGGCCAAGGCGAGCCAGGGCCTCAAACCGGCTGGACCGCGCCGCACCAAAGCTGGCGGCGACGCGCGGGTGCCAATAGGCATAGGCCGTCTGGATCGCCGCCATCGCTCCGGGCTCTGCCGCCAGCACCTTCAGCGCCACAATGCCTGAGGTCGCGTGCCGGGTCTCGACAGCCAGGATCTCCCGCATCACCTCGGCCAGCGGCTGGTAGGACGCGCGCGCCAGCTCCTCGATCTGCAACAGGCTCGCCTTGCCCATCAGCACGTTCATGACGACGCTGTCGGTCCAGTCGGTGATCGGGGAATGGAACACCGACAGGCGCATGTCGCCGCCCTGACGGGTCTGTCCGATATCGGCCTCGCGGGACATGCGCGCGGCCCAGGGGTGCTGCGCGGCATAGCGCCGGGTGTCGGCGCCAAAGTCGCCCATGACTGCCAGAACCTTGGCCGCATTCTCGAATTTTTCCGCGACAATGCGGGCTGCTGCCGCACGTTGGGACAGGCCCGGCGCCTCATTGATCCGGTCGGCAAAGCCGGCGGCCCCCGCCAGCTCGCTGTCGACGAAGCTCGCCATCAGCCGCATCAGCTCGGCCCGGTAGCGCGCAGGCACATTGGCCGGCGACGTCAGCTTGCCACCCTTGGCCAGATAATCGGCCAGTTCCATGTCTTCGCTCATGCTGCCCTCCTCCCGAGGTCCAAGGCCGGATCGCTCACTGGTCGTAATCCACGACCACATGGTCGCTGACGGGGTAGCACTGGCAGGTCAGCACGTAGCCGCGCCGCACCTCGTAGTCCTCCAGCGCATAGTTCGCCTCCATCTCCACCTCGCCCTCGGTGACAAGGGCACGGCAGGTGGAGCAGACCCCCGCCTTGCAGGCGTAAGGCGCATCAAGGCTTGCCCCGAGTGCGGCATCGAGCAGGCTCTGGCCCTTGCGCGGCATCTCGATCTCGCGGGTCGCCCCGTCGACCGTGATGGTGGCGTGGCAGATGTCACCGGCGGCGCGAGCAGCATCAGCTGCCTCCGCGCGCTGCTTCGCCCGTCCCGGCTGGCCGGAGGCAAACAGTTCGAACTTGATCCGGTCCTCAGGCAGCCCGTTCTCCTTCAGGGCGGCCGAGACGGCCAGCATCATCGGTTCAGGACCGCAGATGAAGGCCAAGTCGGCCTTGGCAACGTTCACCCAGGTGCCGAACAGCGTCTTGCATTTCTGCGCATCCAGCCGGCCGGAAAACAGGTCAATGTCTTGCGACTCGCTCTCCAGGATATGGATGATGTTGAGCCGTCCGAGATAGGTGTTCTTGAGATCCTCAAGCTCCTCGCGGAACATGATCGCGTTGATCGACCGGTTGCCGTAAACGAGCGTGAAGTCCGACTTTGGCTCCTCCGCCAGCACCGTCTTCAGGATGCCGAGCACCGGCGTGATGCCGGAGCCGCCGGCAAAGCCGAGATAGGATTTCGGCCGCGCCGGCTCGATCGGCGCATGGAACGTGCCCATCGGCGGCATGGCCTCAAGCACGGTGCCGGCCGTCAGCTCGTCATTGACCCAGGAAGAGAAGGCCCCGCCATCGACCCGCTTGATGCCGACCTTCAAGGCCCCCTCTCCGCGTGCGGCGCAGATGGAATAGGAGCGGCGCAGCTCTTCCCCGTCAAAGTCGCGGCGGAAGGTGAGATATTGCCCGGCAAGGAAATCGAAGGCCGCGCGGTCCTCCTCACGCGGCACCAGCGTCAGCACCACGGCGTCGCGCGTTTCGCGCCGCACCTCGGTCACGCTCAGGGGATAGAACTGCGCCATGTCGCGCTCCTCCTAAAGTCCGCTCGTCAGGCCTGTTGCACGGGGCCCGGCTGAGCCGGTCAGATGCACTTGAAGTAATCGAAGGGTTCCAGGCAGTCGCGGCAGCGGTATCCGGCCTTGCAGGGCGTGGAGCCGAAGCGGCTGACCATTTCCGTGTTGGCCGAACCGCAGCGCGGGCAGGCAACGACCGGGTTCGACAGCACGCCGCCGCCACAGGACGAGCCTGCCACCGGCGGGGCAATGCCGTAATCCGTCAGCTTCGCCCGCCCCTCGGCGCTGATCCAGTCCGTGGTCCAGGCCGGGGACAGCTGGCGCTCGAGGCGGAGATCGGCGATGCCGTGGTCGCGCAGCGCCCTCTCGATCTCGAAGTTGATGACGCTGGTCGCCGGGCAGCCGGAATAGGTCGGCGTCACCTTCACCACCAGCGTCCCGTCCTGCCAGCGGACATCGCGGATGATGCCGAGATCGACCAGCGAGATGACCGGGATTTCCGGATCCGGCACGTCAGACAGCCAGCTCCAGATCTCCTCGACAGCAGGATGAAACGGCGCTGTTGTCATCGCTGCCTCACCAGGTCGCGGTCGGATAGGCCCGCTGCAGGAACTGCATTTCGGCCAGGATGTAGCCCAGGTGTTCGCTGTGCAGCCCGCGCTTGCCGCCCTTGTGCATGTAGCCGGAGGCCGGCTTGGCAAGGGTTGCCTGCGTCAAGGTTGCCTCCACATGGGCGTGCCAGGCGGCCGCAACGGGTTCAAGGTCAGGGGCAAGCCCTGCCTCGCAAAGCGCGGCATCGACCTCGTCCGCGATCAGCATCTCGCCCGTGTAGGGCCACAGATCGTTCAGCGCGGCCTGCATGCGGGCATGGCTTTCCGGCGTGCCGTCGCCGAGCGAGATCACCAGATCGGCGCTGCGGGCGATGTGATAGGACACTTCCTTCAGCGCCTTTTCGGCAATCCCGGCCACGCGGCTGTCGCTGGAGGCGGTCAGCCCCTGCAGCATCGGATAGTGCCAGGCGTCAAACAAATACTGCCGCATCAGGGTGTGGCCGAAGTCGCCGTTCGGGCGTTCAGCAATCAGCAGATTGCGATAGGCTCCCTGATCGCGGCGGTAAGCCAGTTCGTCAGCAGAACGGCCCTTGCCCTCAACCTCGGCGGCAAGTCCCAGCCAGAGCTGGGTCTGGCCAACCAGATCCAGCGCGATGTTGGCAAGGCCGATGTCCTCTTCCAGCACCGGCGCATGGCCGATCCATTCCGAGGTGCGCTGCGCCAGGACAAGGCACGTGTCGCCCATCCTGAGGCACAGATCGAAAAGCGGCAGGTCGCTCATCACATCGCTCCGACTTCTTCGGGAATGTCAAAGAAGGTCGGATGGCGATAGGCCTTGCTGTTCGAGGGATCGAACAACGGGCCCTTGTCGCCCGGCGCGCTGGCGGCGATGTGGCGGGTTTCCACCACCCAGATGCTGACGCCCTCGTTGCGGCGGGTGTAGACATCCCGCGCCGCCATGATCGCCTTTTCGGCGTCCGGCGCATGCAGGCTGCCGACGTGACGGTGCGACAGGCCATGCTGTCCGCGGATGAAGACTTCCCAGAGCGGCCACTCGTTCATGGACGTTTCTCCCTCGTATGCGCGTCGGTTCAGGCTGCGGCTTTTGCGGCATTCTTCTTGCGGGCATGGGCCAGCAGGCCTTCCCGGTACCAGGCGCCGTCGTCCCAGGCCTTGACCCGGGCGGCGAGCCGTTCCTTGTTGCAAGGACCGTTGCCCTTGATCACTTCGTAAAACTCGGTCCAGTCGATCTCGCCGAAGTCGTAGCCGCCCTTTTCCTCGTTCCACTTCAGGTCCGGATCAGGGATCTTCAGGCCAAGGTATTCGGCCTGCGGCACGGTCTGGTCGACGAACTTCTGGCGCAGCTCGTCATTGGAGTTGATCTTGATCTTCCAGGCCATGGACTGGGCGGAATGCACCGAGTCCGCGTCGGAGGGCCCGAACATCATCAGCGCCGGCCACCACCAGCGATTGATTGAATCCTGCGCCATTTCCAACTGTTCCGGCGTTCCCTGCCGGCACATCTTCACCAGCGCGTCATAGCCCTGGCGCTGATGGAAGCTCTCTTCCTTGCAGATTCGGATCATCGCCCGGCTGTAGGGACCGAAGGAGCAGCGCTGCAGCGGCACCTGGTTCATGATCGCCGCGCCATCCACCAGCCAGCCGATCATGCCGACATCGGCCCAGTTCAGCGTCGGATAGTTGAAGATCGAGGAATACTTGGCCTTGCCCGAATGCAGCTGCTCCAGCAGCTCGTCACGCGACACGCCAAGCGTCTCGGCAGCGCAGTAAAGGTAAAGGCCATGCCCCGCCTCGTCCTGCACCTTGGCCAGCAGGATCGCCTTGCGCTCCAGCGTCGGCGCGCGGCTGATCCAGTTGGCTTCCGGCAGCTGGCCGACGATTTCCGAATGGGCATGCTGCGAGATCTGCCGGATCAGCGTCTTGCGGTAGCCCTCCGGCATCCATTCCTTCGGCTCGATCTTGATGCCTGCGTCGATCCGCTGCTGGAAGGCGCGCTCGTCGGCGTCCATCTCATCCAGTGTCTTCACGCTGTTGGCGTCGGTCTTCACCATCTGTGCGTACATGTGCGTCCTCCAGAAGCCTGAATTGACCTTTCGGGGCCGGACTGGCCCCCTTTGCTCACACCCGTTCGAGGATCAGGGCGATGCCCTGCCCGACACCGATACACATGGTGCAGAGCGCATAGCGTCCCTGCACGCGCTGCAACTGATAGGCGGCCGTCGTCACCAGCCGCGCGCCGCTCATGCCGAGCGGATGGCCAAGCGCAATGGCCCCGCCGTTCGGATTGACATGGGGCGCTTCGTCGGCAAGTCCAAGCTGGCGCAGCACCGCCAGCGCCTGCGCCGCGAAAGCCTCATTCAGCTCGATTACGTCCATCTGGTCCAGCGTCAGACCCGCCTTGGCCAGAACCCGGCGCACCGCCGGCACGGGGCCGATGCCCATGACGCGCGGCTCGACACCGGCCGCTGCCATCGCGACAACCCGCGCCATCGGCGTCAGACCGTGACGGGCCACCGCTGCCTCGCTCGCCAGCATCAGCGCGGCAGCGCCATCATTGACGCCGGAGGCATTGCCCGCCGTCACGGTCAGCTCCGGACCATTGACGCCCTTGAGCTTGGCAAGCTGCTCGGCCGTCGTGCCCGGACGCGGATGCTCGTCAACAGCAACCAAGACGGTCTCGCCCTTGGGACGCTTCACCTCGACCGGCGCAATCTCCTGCGCAAAGAGCCCATGCGCCTGCGCAGTGGCCCAGCGGGCCTGGCTGCGGGCCGCAAAAGCGTCCTGATCCGCGCGGGATACGCCAAAATCTGCCGCAACATTCTCCGCCGTTTCCGGCATGGAGTCGATGCCGAAGGCAGCCTTCATCTTCGGGTTGACGAAGCGCCAGCCGATGGTGGTGTCGTAAATTGCGGAACTGCGGGAAAAGGCTGCATCAGCCTTCGGCATCACGAAAGGCGCCCGCGACATGCTCTCGACGCCGCCAGCCAGCACGAAATCATAGTCGCCAGCCCGGATGCCGCGTGCAGCCATGCCGACCGCATCCATGCCCGAGCCGCAGAGACGGTTGACCGTGGTGCCGGGAACCGAAACGGGCAGCCCGGCCAGCAGCCCGGCCATGCGGGCAACGTTGCGATTGTCTTCGCCGGCCTGGTTGGCACAGCCGTAAATGATGTCCTCGACCGCACTCCAGTCGAGACCCGGATGGCGGGACACGAGGGCGGCCAGCGGCGCGGCGGCCAGATCGTCGGCGCGGACGGACGACAAAGCCCCGCCATAGCGGCCAATCGGCGTGCGGACTGCGTCGCAGATAAAGGCGTCGGACATCCACTTCCTCCCTCAGAAGCGTCCCCAGAAACTGTCATGCGGGTCTGTTCAGACCAGCCGGCGTTCGAGAGCTGAGCCTCACCCCCAATTCATCGACCGCACGGTCACCATATGCATTCTCGCATCACGCCGCAACAGCTATTTTGGAAATTCTTGTGACACGTTGCAGCATGGCTGTGCCCTTTTGGCCCTCCTCCAGAGCCCCCCCCTCCAAATGAACGAGGCCCGCGGACTTGAACCGGCCGTTCAGTCCACCCATCTTAGGCGTGTGGTTTCCAAGGTCAGAAACCTCCCGGACAGGCGATCCCGCTCCCCGCAACCCTCGGCGGGATTGCCTGCCTCCCTTTTCCCAAGTCTCGCTCTCAAGAAAAATACGCCGACGGCCACCCATGCCGACGCGCGTCGCGGCACGGCAGACCTGACTCAACCGGTCTTCACGTCAGGATGAGACGCCCGCAAGCCGCGCCTGTCGCTCCAGCACCTCAGGCGGTGTTGCCGTCAGCGCGCCGCCAAGGCCGGCAAAGCTGGCGACATGCGCATCAGCGGCGGCACTCAGCGCAAGATAGGTTCGGGCAAACAGGGCCCTCGCCCGCTCGCCGGCCCAGTCCTCCGGCAACGCCGGCCGTGCAAGCCCCGGATCACGCAAGGCCAGGGCACGGAAGCCATGCACCAGCAACAGCCTCGCCGATAGGGCACTCAGTCCGTCCGTCAGTCGCTCCCCTTGGGCGAGCAGCTGCGCCAGCGGCGAGAACCGGGCCATGAACGCCTCGTATCCCGCTTCCAGCTCGCCAAGGTTCCAGACCCTGCGCATGGCCGCGCGCAGCGCCGCGCCGTCCGTCAGATCACCGGGCGAAACCGCAAGCCGGGCCCATCCGGCGGGCACTGGACGCTCACCGATGGCCATCGCCAGCCCGTCACCCAGGCGAACGAAGCCTGCCGCCTCCAGCCCGGCGTCGACAGCGGCGGCATCACTTTCCGCACCGCGCAGGGCCAGGGTGAACCCAAGCTCACCTGCCCCTGCCGACAGCGTATAAAGCCGCGCTGCAGCGGCACTGAACTCGGCCCGCGCCGCATCGGTCAGGCCATAATAGCCAAGCCGCCCGACCCGGGTGCCCTCAAGCCGCCCGGTGGCGACAAGCCGCGAGGCGGCCGTGCGCACCAGCGTTTCGCTGATCCCGACCCGGGCGCAGGCCTCGATCACGTTGCCGACCCACAATGATCCACCGCGCGGCACCACCACATCGCCATACAGCGTGACGATGAAGGCCCCGGCGCGCAGAGGCCGCCGGCCAGCAAACTCCTCGACCAGACGGTCGACCGCGGCCGACGCCGAACCCGGGGCGCCGGACGCAATTTGGGGCGTTGTGTTCATCTGCATCGGCTCGGGCATGGCAACGGAGATCCGGTCATTTGCCCTTTCCTAGCCGCAGTTGGCCTCCCCGTCCATGACCCCATCACGCGGAACATCCCGCTAACTTCGCCTTAAGACTTGTGGAACACAGTGAGAACGAGTAATCTGCGTTCATGATTTGTACCGCCTCCCGCCACGGGGATTCGCCATGCTGACCCGCAAGCAACACGAACTGCTCATGTTCATCCATGAGCGCCTGAAGGAAAGCGGCGTTCCGCCCTCCTTCGACGAGATGAAGGACGCGCTCGACCTCAGGTCGAAGTCCGGCATTCACCGGCTGATCACCGCGCTTGAGGAGCGTGGCTTCATCCGCCGCCTGCCCAACCGGGCCCGTGCCATGGAAGTGGTTCGCCTGCCGGACTCCATGTCTCCGGGCCTTGCTGCCCCGCGCGGCAAGGGCTTTGCCCCGTCCGTGATCGAGGGATCGCTCGGCAAGACCCAGCCTCCCGCGCCCGCCCGTTCCGAGCCGGAGCCGGCCAGCGGCATCACCAGCATTCCGGTGATGGGCCGGATCGCGGCCGGTGTGCCGATCGAGGCGATCCAGACCCACAGCCATACCATCAACGTGCCGCAGGACATGCTGGGCCGCGGCGAGCATTTCGCGCTGGAAGTGCGCGGCGACTCGATGATCGAGGCCGGCATTCTCGACGGCGACACGGTGCTGATCCGGCGGACCGATGCGGCCGAGAGCGGTGACATTGTCGTCGCCCTTGTCGATGACGAGGAAGCCACCCTGAAGCGCCTGCGCAAGAAGGGGGCCTCCATCGCGCTGGAAGCGGCCAACCCGGCCTACGAGACCCGTATCTTCGGCCCCGGCCGTGTGCGGGTCCAGGGCAAGCTGGTGGCATTGTTCCGCCAGTACTGAGCCGGCCCATGGGCGCAGCGCCGGTGCAGATTGCGAACTGGCAGATAGCCGGACGCATCCGCTGCGTGGGAAGTGCGACGGCGTTGTCGCCGGCTTTGTTGGTCGGCATCGGTTGTGGGGTTGTCAGCGCTTCGGGCGCCCCCAATGCAGCAGATCATCAGCGTGATGCTCCCGGTTCTGTGACCGGGAGTTGCCAGGGTCGCTTGCCGGCGGGGCGGGTGTAGCGAACCTGCGAAACCCTCGTTTCACCGGCGACAATCTCCAACCACAACGCGGCACCGCCGAGGCTGCGACTGGCACCGTCGAGGATCAGCGGAGCGGCGCAATCGGGAGGGGCCGTCAGCCCGGTCACCAGGATGTCGGCGGCAAGGCAGTCGCTTTCAAGGGCATCCGGCTTGCGCGGCATGGCAATATGCAGCGGCAGCGGATCACCGGAAGGTGCGTGCCTTCGGCCTGGCCCGAGTTCAGGCGGGCGGCCATCGGGAGATCGGCTCTTGGCCGGCGGATAGGCCGCGACGACACAGCCGAGTGGATCACAGCTGGCTTGGTCAGCGCTTTGTCGATGGCTGGCGAAGCGGCGCTCAGACACGCCTTCGCCGGTGAGCCAGACTTCGGCGGTAAACCCGATGCGCCCGCCGGTGATGCGCAACGTGCCCTCGCTGTCCCGCGCCGCGATCTGGTTGCCGCGATCACTGACATAAATGTCAGGCGGACGGTCGAGGCCCCACAGGATCAGGCCCGCCAGTGCTGGACCGGCTGCAAGCAGCCGCTGCGGACCTTCGGCGAGAAACGCCCAGAATACAGCCACTGTCAGCAACGGTCCGGCAAATGCTGGCAATTGGCCGATGACCCCGTCGCTGTCGCTGAGGCTGGCCGTGAAGCTGGCCGCAGCCAGCATGAAGGCGATCCCCTGCCCCATCACGCTGAGCGCCGGCGCTGCTAGACCGAGTGGCTGCAACAGGAAGGCAGCCACCCCGGCAGGCATGATGATCATGGAAACCGCCGGCATGGCCAGAAGATTGCCGAGAAGGCCGTATGGCGCCAGCCGGTCAAAATGGTGGGCCGCGATGATGCCGGTGGCAAGACCTGCGATCAGCGAGGTCGCGGAAATGCCGGCGACCCAGGTCCATGTGCGATGAAACAGATGGCGCAACAGCCCGTGATCGGACGGCTTGCGCTGCCTTGCCCGGCTGCGTGACCAGCGGCCATAGTCACCATAGGCCGCGATCAGGCAAATCACGGCGGCATAGGACATCTGGAAGCCCGGCGCGAAAAGCTCCTCCGGCCTCAGGGCCAGCAGCAGCAGCGCCGACAGGGCGACACTCCTCAGGCTGAGCCCCCTGCGGCCGGTCATAAGGCCAATGAACACCAGGGCGATCATCACATAGGAGCGTTGGGTCGCGATGCTTGCGCCTGACAGAAGCAGGTAGCAGGTGGCGGCCAGCAGGGCGGCGGCGGCGGCAACCCGGGATAGTGGCAGGCGCAAGGCAAGTGCCGGAAACAAGGCAAGCCCGCCGAGGACGACGGCATACATGCCGCCAGCAAAAAGCACCATATGCAGTCCGGAAATCGACAGGACGTGCGACAAGCCGGCCTCGCGCAGGTCGGCTTCGGCCTGACGTGAGATTTCACCGCGCAAGCCGACGAGCAGTGCCGCGGCGATGGCGCTCTCGTCCCCCTTGCCAAGGGCCGCATCCGCCTCCCGCGCCACATCGAGCCGCAGCTTCTGGATCGCGGCCATGAAGGTCAGCCAGGCGCCGGGGGGGCCCAGATCAACTCGCTCGGGTACCCCGAAGACAAAACCGGTGGCCCCTATGCCGCGAAAATAGGCCGCAAAGGCAAAATCATAGCCCCCTGGGCGCACCGGCCCGGAGGGAGGCTGCAGGCGTGCACGCAAGCGCACACCATCCCCCGGCAGGAGGTCGCCACCGCTTGTCCCCCGCAAGGACAGCCGAACGCGGTTCGGCATCGCCTGACGGCCGAGCCCCTCGGCGGAATACAGCGCCAGCACAAGCTGGCTGCCTGCAGCGGTCGGAACCCGCTCGATCACCCGGCCGGTGAGGGTCGCGCTGCGTGGCTGTTCCAGCACCGGCGCGGCAACGCTTGCCGTACGCCAGGCCCCGGCCGATACGCCGCAGAAGAGCGCAAGGGCGAGCACGGCCGCTCGCGGCAGGCGTCCACGGCGGTGGGCAAGAGTTGCAGCGACAAGCCCGCCGCCGGCAAGGCAAAGCACTAGGGCCAGCGAAGGCTCGGCCGGCAGCTGGAAATAGAGGGCAATGCCTGCGGCAAAGGCAAAGGCCACCTGCAAAAGCCGATGATCCTCGGCAACACGACCAGACGGGCGGCTTTCGTCGGCCCCCGTCGGCTGCCTTCGCGCTGCGAGCGTCGCCAACAGCCGATTCGCTGTTGCCGCTGCCCTGACGGGAGAGAGGGATGACCCGGACGGCGACATGGTCCCGGGCGGGGCGTCATCCGCCGCCGCAACCCCTGTCGCGCTCCCGTCCCCGCGCTGCATGGCAGCCCTCGAACCGGCCCGGTTTGCCCGCCCGCGCGCCTGTGCTAAACACCGCAGCAGCCTCGCGCTGGCCTCCGGGCCCACGCCTCACCTTGACAGAGAACCTTCCCCAAGACCATGGCCGACCAGATCATCACCCGCTTCGCGCCCTCGCCCACCGGCTACCTGCATATCGGCGGCGCCCGTACGGCCCTATTCAACTGGCTTTTCTCGCAGCGCCACGGCGGCAAGATGCTGCTGCGCATCGAGGATACCGACCGCGCCCGCTCCACCACGGCGGCGGTGGATGCCATTCTCGATGGCCTGACCTGGCTTGGCCTGTCCTGGGACGGGGAACCGGTGTCGCAGTTTGGCCGCGTGTCGCGCCATCAGGAAGTGGTCGCGGAGATGCTGGCTCGCGGCACGGCCTACAAGTGCTACTGCACGCCGCAGGAGCTGGACGAGATGCGCGAGAAGGCCCGCGCCGAAGGCCGCCCGCCGCGCTATGACGGGCGCTGGCGCGACCGCGACGCCTCGGAAGCCCCCGCAGGCGTCGCCCCGGCCATCCGCCTGCGTGCACCGCTCGATGGCGAGACGGTGATCGACGATCAGGTGCAGGGCCGCGTCGTGTTCCCGAACAAGGACCTCGATGATCTCGTCCTGCTGCGCTCCGACGGCATTCCAACTTACATGCTGGCCGTGGTGGTCGATGACCACGACATGGGCGTCACCCATATCATCCGCGGCGATGATCATCTGACCAACGCCGCCCGCCAAAAGTTGATCTATGAGGCCATGGGCTGGGCCGTGCCGGTGATGGCGCATATCCCGCTCATCCACGGTCCGGACGGGGCGAAGCTGTCCAAGCGGCATGGGGCGCTGGGAGCAGAAGCCTACCGCGCGATGGGCTATCTGCCGGCGGCCATGCGCAACTATCTCGCACGTCTCGGCTGGAGCCATGGCGACAGCGAAATTATGTCCACTGACGAGATGATCGCCTGGTTCGGGCTGGAGTCTGTCGGCAAGTCGCCGTCGCGTTTCGATTTCAAGAAGCTTGAGAACCTCAACGGCCACTACATGCGTGCAACCCCGGATGCGGAGTTGCTGCTGCACTGGAAGGCCTGCCTTGCGCATGTTGACGGCGGCGAGAGTGTGCTGAACTGGATGGCCCTGCCCGGCAACGAGGCAAAGGTGCTTGCCGCCCTGCCCGGCCTCAAGGAACGCGCCAAGACCCTGGTCGAGTTGACCGAGAGTGCATCCTACCTGTGGCGAGTGCGGCCGCTGGACATGGAAGAGAAGGCCGCAGCGCTGCTGGACGCCGACGGCAAGGCGATTCTTGCCGGTCTCCTGCCGCACCTGACAGCGGATACCGAATGGTCGCTCGCCAGCACGGAAGCCGTCATCAAGGCGTTTGCCGAGACCGAGGGCCTGAAACTCGGCAAAGTCGCGCAGCCGCTGCGGGCTGCCTTGACCGGCCGGGCAACCTCGCCCGGGATCTATGACGTGCTGGTTGTGCTGGGCAAGGATGAGGCATTGGGCCGCATCTCTGATCAAACCCGATAATCCACATCGGCAGAGTACTGCATACTTTCGTATACATTGATGGCAGGTTGCGGCATTTCCGGGCCGTGACCTGCCCCGGGCAGCGCAGCATGCGCTTGCGGCCCCCCCCCAAATGGGATACGCAATCCGAGGCTATTTCTCTGGCCGCGAGAGCATCGGTGCAGTTTCCAAGGACTGGCCAGGCGTACCCAACGCCAGGATGCAGCGGCAGTTCCAGACAAGGGGGTTACCTGAATGGGCGACACGAAAGCCAACCTGACCATCGATGGCACCAGCCGCGAATATTCTGTGCTCGACGGCACGATCGGCCCGTCGGTCGTGGACATCTCGTCCCTGTACAAGGACACAGGGATGTTCACCTTCGATCCGGGCTTCACGTCCACGGCGTCGTGCGAATCAAAGATTACCTATATCGACGGCGATGAAGGCACCCTGCTCTATCGCGGTTATCCGATCGAACAGCTCGCCGACCATGGCGACTTCCTGGAATCCTGCTACCTGCTGCTGTATGGCGAGCTGCCGACCCGGCCGCAGAAGGAGGATTTCGTGAATCGTGTGACCAAGCACACGATGATCCACGAACAGATGAGCCGGTTCTTTACCGGCTTCCGCCGCGACGCGCACCCGATGGCGGTGATGGTCGGCGTGGTTGGCGCCCTGTCGGCGTTCTACCATGACTCGACCGACATCGCTGATCCGCATCAGCGGATGGTCGCCTCGATCCGCATGATCGCAAAGATGCCGACCATTGCGGCGATGGCCTACAAGTATCACATCGGCCAGCCCTTCGTTTACCCGAAGAACGACCTCGATTACTCGGCCAACTTCCTGCACATGTGCTTCGCGGTGCCTTGCGAGGAGTACAAGGTGAACCCGGTTCTGGCCCGCGCCATGGACCGCATCTTCATTCTGCATGCCGACCACGAGCAGAACGCCTCGACCTCGACCGTGCGTCTGGCCGGTTCCTCGGGCGCCAACCCGTTCGCCTGTATCGCAGCCGGCATTGCCTGCCTGTGGGGCCCGGCGCATGGCGGTGCCAACGAGGCGGCGCTCAACATGCTGACCGAGATCGGCTCCGTAGATCGCATCCCCGAGTTCATTGCCCGCGCCAAGGACAAGAACGATCCGTTCCGCCTGATGGGCTTCGGTCACCGGGTCTACAAGAACTACGACCCGCGTGCCCGCATCATGCAGAAGACCACGCATGAAGTGCTGGCCGAACTCGGCATCAAGGACGACCCGCTTTTGGACGTCGCGATGGAACTGGAGCGCATTGCGCTCAGCGACGAATATTTCGTCAGCAAGAAGCTCTATCCGAACATCGACTTCTACTCGGGCATCACCCTGCGCGCCCTCGGTTTCCCGCCGCACATGTTCACCGTGCTGTTCGCTCTTGCCCGCACCGTGGGCTGGATCGCACAGTGGAAGGAAATGGTGGAAGATCCGGGCCAGCGCATCGGTCGTCCGCGCCAGCTCTACACCGGCGCACCGAAGCGGGACTACGTTCCGGTTGAACAGCGTCGCTGATCGGCTTGCAAGAGCTGGAAACTGACCACAAGATGAAGGGGCGGCCAATGGCCGCCCTTTGAGCTTGATGACAAACCTCGACCCTACCTGCGTCATCCCGGCCAAGCGAAGCGACGAGCCGGGACCGGTGAGCCGGGGCCTCTATCTTTCAAAGGGTTACCATAGGAGAAACCTTGGCTCTCCGGTCCCGGGTCTCCGCTCCGCTGCGCCCAGGATGACGATAGAGGGTATGTCAGCAGTCTGAGGGGCGGCCACAGCCCCTTTACCGTTTGCCGATCACTCGTCAGCGCCTGCGCCAGAACCATCGCGGGCATAGCGCTGCGATGACACAGGTAAGTGCCGGCTTATCCAGGTTCCCCCGCATCAGATTGGTCAGGCGCGGCCGATCAGATCCAGAACGAGGCGAGCCGCCGTGCTGCTCTGGCTGTGGCCATCTGGCAATCGCATGGCTGCGTCGAGATCCGAGAAGGCGTCAACCTGGGCCTGCCGCTCCGGCGATGAGGCAAGCAGGCGCTCCACCACATCGACAAGGCGCTCCGGTGCTGCCGCCTCATCCAGAAATTCCGGAACGACATTTCGCCCCAGAATGATGTTGGGCAACACCATTGAGGACACGGAAGCGATCGGGAAGATCCGGTGGATCTGCTTCAGGCGGCGATAGAACCAGTCGAGGCGGTAGCAGATCGCCATCGGAATGCCTGAGGCCGCCAGTTCAAGGGACACGGTGCCCGAGGCGGCCAGCGCAGCATGGGCGCGGCGGAATGCGGCGAACTTGGCCGCCTCGCCCTCGACCACCGTCACGTCAACCGGCCATGCGGCAACTGTGGACCGGATGCGGGCAGCCAGATGCGGCACAGCCGGCAACAAGATTTCCAGGCCAGGACGACGAGCCAGAAGCAGCTCCGCTGTCTTGCCGAAGTCCTCCAGCAGCATGTCGACTTCACTGCGGCGGCTGCCTGGCAGAAGCAGAAGCACATCGGAGCCTCTGCCGAGCTGTGCTCTTTCGCCAGGGCCGGGACGCAATTCCGCGACGCGCTCGATCAAGGGGTGTCCGACATAAAATGTCGGCGGCCCACCAAGACGGCGATGCGCCTCGGGCTCGAAGGGCAGCAGGGCAAGGAGACGGTCGACATAGACGCTCATCGTCTTGGCCCGGCCCGGGCGCCAGGCCCAGACCGAGGGAGACACATAGTCGACAATAGGGATATGCGCTGCGCGCTTGCGCACCCGCTTTGCGACATTGTGGGTAAAGTCAGGGCTGTCGATGATCACCAGTACATCGGGATCTGCCGCGACTGCCGCATCCACCGTCTGATAGACGCGTTTGACGATGGTTGGCAGTCGGGCCAGCACCGCTGTCAGTCCCATGACGGCAATGTCGGCCAGAGGAAACAGGCTGACCAGCCCTTGCTGCCCCATGCGCTCACCGCCGACACCCGCAAACTCGATCTTACCCGGGTACTGCTGCTTCAGGGCCTGCATCAGGTTGGCCCCGAGCGCGTCACCAGACTCCTCGCCCGCCACGAGAAACACGCGCAAAGCCCGATCCTGTCCGGCACCGGTCATAGGTGGGGTCGCCATCACGCCTGCTCCTCAGGTTCCTGTGGCCGGGCAAGACCATAAACGAACAGGCCGGCAGCACGGGCGGCAGCAAGCGTCGCTGCCCGATCAGCAATCAGCGACCGGCCCGCTTCAACTGCGATGCCGGCGAGACCGGCGGCGCGGGCCAGATCAATCGTACGCGGGCCTATTGCCGGAAGATCCACGCGCAGGTCCTGTCCCGGCTTGGCTGCCTTGACGAGGACACCAACCGCCCCTTTCGCCCGAACCCGCCCATTGGCACGCAGGTCGGCGCAGCGCTGCAGCATTGCATCCGTGCCCTCCGCCCCTTCCAGAGCGATCACACGGCCACCAACTGCCACCGCTGCCTGGCCGATATCCAGCTCGCCCAGCATTCGGACGGCCTGATAGGCCAGATGCATGTCTTCATTGCTGCCGGCCTCCAGCGCGCTGCCGTCTATCACGCCGCCGGGAGCCAGAAGCCCGGGGGCAACATCGGCAACGCCGACAACCTGAAGGTTCTCACCCTCGAAAATGCGAATGACGCGGGTCAGAAGGCTGTCATCACCGCCGACCATCGCCTTCACGATGGTCGGCAGCCGGCGCATGGTGCCGAGATCACCGAGGATCGAGGTAAAGTCCGGACGCCGTGTGATGCCGCCAATCAGGATCACCCGGTCACAGCCGGCTGTGTGCAATGCCTTGAACAACTGGCCGATCTGCCCCCAGCCGAGCTCGTGGTCAGCCTGCGCCGCAAGAGCCGGTTCCGTCTCGCCCTTGATGGCGATGGTCAGCACCGGCTCACCCCGGGCCTTGAGGTCCGCGAGAATTTCCAACGGCAGTTGCCCCCCGCCGGCAATGAGGCCGAGCGGTGCGCGGTCGCCGGTGGCAGGGCCTGAGGTCATGGCTCAGTCGCCCTGCGGGCCGCGTGGGGTACAGAACCGCCGTTCGCCCTCGACCAGGATGAAGTCCAGTACCTGCCGGACCAAGGGCTCCTCGCCCGCGGTGGCAGCCAGTTTCTGGGCCCGGTCACGCAGGGTGCCTTCATCGCTCTCGAACAGGTCGCGGTAGGCGGAGCGCAGGGCATGGATCTGCTCGCGCGGGAAATTGCGCCGCTTCAGACCGACAAGATTAAGGCCACCGAGACGGGCGCGGTTGCCGGTGACCATGCCATAGGGAATGAGGTCGTTCTCAAGGCCGGCAAGGCCGCCGATGAAGGCGTGATCGCCAATGCGGGTGAACTGGATTACGGCAGACCCGCCGCCGAAGATGACGTGGTCGCCGACGGTGACATGACCGGCAATCATGACATTGTTCGACAACACCACATTGCTGCCAATGTGACTGTCATGGCCGACGTGGGAGTTGGCCAGGAAAGCGCAGCGGTCACCAACGGTCGTGGAATGTCCGCCTGCCGCCGTCCCGGGGTTCATCGTCACCCCTTCCCGGATCAGACAGTCGGACCCGATGCTCAAGGTCGCAGGCTCGCCGCGATACTTCAGATCCTGCGGCTGGTGCCCGAGCGAGGCAAAGGGAAAGACGACCGTGCGCGCGCCGATGGTCGTGTCACCGGCCACCACCACGTGGGACTTCATCTCGACGCCATCGCCGATCCTCGCGTCCTTGCCAATGTGACAGAACGGACCGATGCGGACACCTTCGCCAAGGCTTGCGCCGTCCTCGATCACTGCACTTGGATGGATCACAGTCTGAACTCCCCGGCACTTAAGCGGTACTGTTGATGCATTGCTTCAGGAGGGCATGGGCCCGCCCCGTCAGGCATCCACCAGCATCGCACTGATTTCGGCTTCAGCAACCTTGGCCCCGTCGACCATCGCAACGGCCTCGAAACGCCAGATGTTGGAGCGATTGCGGATCTTCTTCACATGAAAATGGACCTGGTCGCCCGGACCTACCGGCTTGCGGAACTTCGCCTTGTCGATGGTCATGAAATAGACCAGCTGCGGCGTGTGATCACTGCCCAGCGAATGCACGCACAAGGCGCCGGCGGTCTGTGCCATCGCCTCGATCAGGAGCACGCCCGGCATGACCGGACGCGTGGGGAAGTGCCCCTGGAAATGCGGCTCGTTGATCGTGACGTTCTTGATGCCGATGCAGGACTCGTCGCCCTTCATCTCGATGATCCTGTCAATCAACAGGAACGGATAGCGATGCGGCAGAAGCTCCATCACCTTCATGATGTCGGCGGATGCCAGGGTCGTGGTGTCTTGATTTTCCATGTTCTCTGCCCCCGTCAAGGGAAAATAGCCTTTGCTGCTCTTTAACCGAGCAGCAGCGTCATGTCAGGTCCCGGAACCGCGTTCGGCCAGCTTTTTCAAAGCTGTCAGTTCACGGAACCATTGTTTTACGGGTTTTGCCGGCGTGCCGCCGTAGCGGCCGCCGGCCGGAACGCTGTCATTGACAACGCTGACAGCCGCAATCTGTGCCCCCATGCCGATCTCGACGTGGCCGGCAACGCCGGACTGGCCGCCGATGGCGACATAATCCGCGAGGGTCGAGGAGCCAGACAGGCCAACCTGCGAGACGATGATGCAATGCCGGCCGATGTTGACGTTGTGTCCGACCTGGACCTGATTGTCGATCCGGGTGCCCTCTCCGACTACGGTGTCGCGGTTGGCTCCGCGGTCGATGGTCGTATTGGCGCCGACCTCGACATCGTCCTGGATAATGACACGGCCGATCTGCGGCACCTTGAGATGGCCGCCCAGACCCATGGCATAGCCAAACCCGTCCTGGCCGATGGCGACGCCCGGATGCAGGATGACGCGATTGCCAAGCAAGGCATGCTGCACAACCGCATTGGCGCCGATATGGCAATCCCGGCCAATGCGCACATTCTGCCCGATCACGGCATTCGGCCCGACATGGCTGCCACTGCCGATCTCGGCGCCAGCCCCAACCACCGCGCCTGGTTCGATGGTCACGTCGTCCTCGAGCCGAGCTTCCGGGTGAACAACAGCGCGCGGCGAGATTCCGGCATCATTGCCATAGGCCGGCAGCGGCGCCATGGCTTGCGGATAGAGGCGCGCCAGAACCTTGGCCCAGGCGCGGTAAGGATCCTTTGAAACCAGCAGCGCGACGCCTTCCGGTACCTTTCCGGCGTGCTTGGGCGCGACGATGCAGGCCGTTGCACGGGTGGCAGCCAGTTGATCAAGGTAGCGCGTGTTGTCAAAAAACACCAACGCCCCCTCTCGAGCATCCTCCAGCGGCGCCACACAGCTGATCGTCAGGTCAGATGCACCGCGCTGCAGCTCTGCGCCACACACTTCGGCCAGTTCGGCAAGAGGCAGCACCGGCATCGGCGCGAAGAACACGGGATCAGCCATTCGACGGCTCCTTACAGCCGGCGCGACCGGCTCTCAAAAAGCAAACGGCCGCCGAGGCAAGCGGCGGCCGTAGCTCAAACATGTGTACGACCTTAGAAGCGGGTACCGCCGGACAGGCGGAACACCTGGGTCTGGTCGCCCTTCTGCTTCATGATCGGCCAGGCGAAGTCCATGCGCAACGGACCGAACGGGGACACCCAACGGACGCCGAAGCCGGCAGATGCACGCAGGTCGAAGCCGTTCGAATTGACACCATTGGTGCCGACCGCCTTGATCAGCTTGGAATCGGCATCCCACAGCGAACCGGCATCGGCGAAGACTGCGCCGCTCAGGCCGAACTCTTCCGGGATGACCGGGAAGGGGAAAGTCGCTTCCAGCGTACCAGCAACATAGAAACGCCCGCCAATCGCATCGCCCGTCTTGCGGTCACGCGGACCGATGCCACCGTTCTCGAAGCCGCGAACCATGTCGCCGCCCATCATGAACTGGTCGGAAATGCGAAGACGCTTGCTGCCCAGGGCCTGGATATGACCACCACGCAGGGTGATGTTGCCGACGATACCAGCGTCCGGATAGATCTCCTTGTAGAGACGCCCTTCCGCAGTCGTGCGGATAAACTGAGCGTCACCACCGATACCGGCGAATTCCTGCTGGAACTTGCCATAGAGGCCGTCCGACGGATTCTGGTTGCTGTCGAGGGTGTTGTAGATCAGCGCGTAGCCGGCCAGCGACGTGAGGTAAGTACCAAGCGAGTCGCAAACCGCCGGAGACAGATCCGGGTTCTTCGAGCAGTTAGACAGACCTGTCGCCAGCTTCTTCGGATCGGTGATCTTGGTCTCATAGATGTTGTAGAACAGCTTGAGAGCCAGCTCATCTTCCCGAAGCGGCAGAGTGAAGCCAAAGCCACCGCCGGTCACGTCTTCCTTGTAGCTGCGGTAGTCGTTCTTGTCCGAAACGCGGCGATATGCGTCAAGGTCGAGCGCGATACGACGACCGAGGAAGAACGGCTCACGGAACTGGAACTCGTAGTTCTGCGAAGACTTGCCGCCGCCGACACCAACGCGAACATACTGGCCACGGCCAAGGAAGTTCTTCTCGCTGATCGAAACATCACCAATGATGCCATCGGATGTCGAGTAACCGATGCCGAACGAGACTTCGCCGGTTGCCTGTTCCTCGACATCAACGTTGATGATCACGCGATCGGGCGAGCTGCCGCGCTCGGACGTGATCCGCACTTCCTTGAAGAAGCCGGTGTTGCGCAGCCGGCGCTCGGCCTTGTCAAGCAGGACACGATTGAACGCATCGCCTTCGGCAAGATCAAACTCGCGGCGGATTACATACTCACGGGTGCGATCGTTGCCGCGGATGTTGATCCGCTCGACATAGGCACGCGGACCTTCCTCGATGTTGTACACGAGGTCGATCGTCTTGGTCTCGTAATTGCGGAGGGCGCGCGGGCGCACTTCCGCAAAGGCATACCCATCTTCAGACACCTTCAGAGTGATGTCTTCCAGCGTCTGCTCGACACGGCGCGAATTATACGTATCACCGGACCGGGTGCGTACGTTGCCCTTCAGCGCTTCCGGATCGATCGAGGACAGCGAGCTCTGGATCTCGACATTGCCGATTTCGTATTTCTCGCCTTCCTCAACGGTGAAGGTGACGAAGAACACGTTCTGTTCGCGATCAAGATCGGCGCTGGTGGCAACGATGCGGAAATCGGCGTAACCGTTCTGGTAGTAGAACTGGCGCAGCAGTTCCTGATCGGCAGCGAGGCGATCCGGGTCATAGGTGTCCGTGCTGCGCAGCCAGCTCAGCAGCCCGCTTTCACGGGTACGAATGACTTCCCGCAGACGACGGTCACTGAAATTGCCGTTGCCGATGAAGGTGATGCGCTCGACACCGGTCTTTTCACCCTCTGAAATCTCGAACACGAGATCAACGCGGTTGTTACCGCGATCAATGATCTTCGGCTCCACGGACGCCCGATAGCGACCTGTGCGGCGATAGGCTTCCAGAATATTCTGAACGTCGGACTGCACCTTCGAGCGCGTCAGCATGGAGCGCTCGGTGGTCCGCACAGCCGTCTTGAGCTGGTCGTCGGAAACGCGGCGATTGCCTTCGAAAGAAACACGACCGATGACCGGGTTCTCTTTCACGGTGACAACGAGCGTGCCGCCTTCGGAACTGATGCGGACGTCCTCAAACAGACCCGTCGCAAACAGCGCCTTCAGGGACTCATCAACATCAGCCGCAGAATAGGACCGGCCACGCTGGATTGTCAGGTAGCTGACAACCGTCTCGCCCTCGATGCGCGTATTGCCACGCACAACGATATTGCCGGCGACCGCGGCTTCAGCGCTCGTGACAGAAAGACCGAACGGGTCAGGAATGATCCCGCCAGCCACAAAGAGCGGTGCCGACAAAATAACGGCACGAGAAATTTTCCGCAGTCGCTGCATATCCGAGCTATGCCTTTTTCAATTGAGACCGGATTAGGGCCTTCGTCAGATTCTCAGCATCCGGCATGGTTTTTACATCCTTTTGCCGAATACGCAACCGCAAGCCTCACCCGAAACGGATTTCATTTGAAGGCGTTGCGGCCATGTCACGCCTGCGGTCACCCGCCTGCGAGACGCGATACATCATTCCATGTCGCAAACACCATCAGCATCAGGACCAGGGCGATACCGATCCGGAAACCGACATCCTGAACCCGCTCGCTCAAGGGTTTGCCACGTACGGCTTCCACCGCGTAGTAGACCAGATGGCCACCATCCAGCATCGGGACGGGCATCAGGTTGAGAAGACCGATGGACACCGAGAGGACGGCCGCCAGTTGCAGGAGAGGAATGATCCCCAGCTCCGCCACTTGTCCGGAGACCTGCGCCACCCGGATCGGGCCACCCAGTTGATCGGCCGACTCCCGGCCCGTCACCACCTTGGACAGATAATCGAGCGTGCGGGCGGCGATGAACCAAGTCTCGCGCGCGCCTTCGGCCACGGCCTCCACCGGTCCGTACTGGACCCGGGTCAGGTCCGCCTGGGCCGGCGACCGGGTAACACCGAGAAGACCAACCTTCTGGGTACCGCCGAAGCCGTCGGAGATTTCCTTGTACTGGGGCGTCACGACGACACGCACCACCTCCCCCTTGCGGTCGACATCCAGCGTCAGCGGGACATCGGCGCTCGCAGAGACGATCCGCTGCAGATCGGTGAAGGTGGTGATCTGCCGACCATCAACAGAAAGAACAAGATCGCCGGGCTGCAGGCCGGCCTGTTCGGCGGCGCTGCCCGGATGGATCTCCTGCAGCAGCGGGGTCGTGACCACCTTGCCATAGATACCGAACACAAAGGCAAAGATCACGATGGAAAGAAGGAAGTTGGCAATGGGCCCGGCTGCAACGACTGCGGCCCGCTGCCAGACTGGCTTCGCCGGGAACGTCCCAGCCCGCTCGGCATCGGTCATACCGGCAAGCCCTGAGCGATCCGGCATGCTGGCCGCATTCTCGTCGCCCGCAAACTTTACATATCCACCGAGGGGAATCAGGCTGAGTTTCCAGCGCGTGCCGTGGCGGTCATTGAAACCGGCCAGTTCGCGGCCGAATCCGACCGAAAATGCATCCACCCGCACCCCGCACCAGCGGGCAACGAGAAAGTGGCCAAGCTCATGGAAAAACACGACAATCGTCAGGACAAACAAAAAGGCGGCGAGCATCGTCACCGACTGGGTCAGATAACCTGAAACAAGGTCCATACGCTTTTCCTACGCCGAGGGAGGCGGACCAGAGGGGCCTCCCCGTTACCAGAACCCTAAAGCTCAAATCGTAATTGTAGTTTAACATAGCGACACAGGTTCGCGCTGGCCAGCCCGGAACACATGACGCGCAAGATGCATGCGGGATAATTGCGGAGCATCGGCTGGCGTGTCAGGCGGCCCGGCGCGCAATCGCCTGCATGGCCTGCCGCCGGGCGGCCGCATCCAGATCCAGAACTGCCTCGACCGAAGCCGGTGCCGTGAGCGCATGCGCGCCGGACATCACCTCCAGAACATCGGCAACCACTGCGGCAATATCGAGAAACCCGATGTGCCCGGAGAGGAAGGCGGCGACGGCTTCCTCATCAGCGGCATTGAGCGCGGCAGGCGCCCCGCCGCCATTGCGCATGGCGGTCAGAGCCAGGCCAAGCGCTGGAAAGCGTTCCGGGTCCGGCGCCTCGAATGTCAGGGTTGCGAGCCGGGCGAGATCCAGCCGGGCGACCGGCAGATCCAGGCGGTGCGGCCAGGCCAGGCAATGGGCGATGGGCGTGCGCATGTCGGGACTGCCCATCTGCGCCAGAAGCGAGCCATCCTTGTACTGCACCATGCCGTGGATCACGGACTGGGGATGCACCAGGACATCCAGTTGATCATGGGAAAGCGGGAACAGATGTGAGGCTTCGATCACCTCCAGTCCCTTGTTCATCAGTGTGGCGCTGTCGATCGTGATGCGGCTGCCCATGTCCCAGTTGGGGTGGCGCAGGGCCTCTGCCGGGGTAACGTGTCGCATTTCCTCAAGCGACGTGGTGCGGAACGGACCGCCGGACGCCGTCAGGACGACTTTCTCGACCTCGGCAAGGTTGCGGCTTTCCAGCACCTGGAAAATGGCATTGTGCTCGCTGTCCATCGGCAGGACGGCAACCTGCTGTCGCCGGGCTTCCGCCATGAACAGGTCGCCGGCGCAGACCAGGCACTCCTTGTTGGCAAGCGCGATGGTGCGTCCTGCCCGCAGGGCGGCGAAGGTCGGTGCAAGACCTGCGGCCCCGACGATGCCAGCGACGACGATATCGGCCGGATGGAGCGCGGCCTCGGCAACGGCGGACGGCCCTGCCCCGCTCGCGATCCCGCTTCCCGACAGCGCTTGCGCCAGACGGTCTTGCCCTTGCGGATCGGCAAGGGCCGCAAAACGCACCTTGAACTCGCGCGCCAGTGCCGCCAGTTCGTCGGCACGCCGGCCAGCGACCAGGGCGACCACCTCATAGCGGTCCGGATGATGGCGGACAATGTCGAGCGTGCTCTTGCCAATGGAGCCGGTGGCGCCGAGCACAACGAGACGGACAGGCTGTACGGATCGGGACAGACGCGATGCCGGATCAGCCTCAAGGCCCGGTGCCGCGGAAACGAAACGGTTGCTGGGGGTCACGACAGTCCCTTGTTTGGGTCAGCCAAGGCCAAGGCCGGAGACCGGTTCATGCAGGGTGCCGCCCAGCAGAAGGCCCATAAGCGCGGCGGCAACCGAGGCAGCGACAAGGCCGTCGACCCGGTCCATCATGCCGCCATGCCCTGGGATGAGAGCCCCGGAATCCTTGACGCCGAAGCGGCGCTTGACGGCGGATTCCGCAAGATCTCCGATCTGAGACACCACAGACAGTACGATGGCGAGGCCGAACCAGACCAGCAAGCCCTCACGGCCATAAAAGGCAGCGGCACCAACACCTGCCAGAGCGCCGGCAACCAGTCCGCCAATGGCTCCCGACCAGGTTTTCTTCGGCGAGATACGAGACCACAGTTTCGGTCCACCGAACCGGCGACCGACAAAATAGGCGGCAATGTCGGTCACCCAGACAGTTGCAATGAGGAAGAAGCTGAAGGCCTCGCCGATCTCGCCGCGACGAACGACCAGCAATGCGCCGACAGACAGGGTCGCGTAGAGCAAGCCTTCTGCGGCCCAGCGGCCGGGCCGCGCGCCGCCTGCGGCCGCATAAAGCGCTGCTGTCGCGCCGGCAAGGCCTGCCAAGGCAGCCAGTTCATAGGAGAGGTGTACCAGGATTGTGAAGGCCAGAACCGAAGCATAGCCGAGAAGCGGTACAAGACCGGTTTTCGGCGCACCGATGATCAGCAGCCATTCACGCAGGATCACCAACCCGCCAAAAGCAATCAAGACCGTATAGGGCTCCTCGCCCCACCAGACAACCGCCAGAACAAGCGGCCCGAGCACCAGGGCCGAAAGGACGCGGGCGCGCAAGTCCGACGCCGGACGCCGGGGTGCTCCGTCTCCGGAGCCAGTATCAGTTCCGCCCATCAGCCCCCTCCCGCCGACACCGCACCAAACCGCCGCTCGCGCGCGGAAAACGCATCGAGAGCCGCGTCAAAGGCTGCAGCATCGAAATCCGGCCACATGACCGGCGAGAATACGAATTCCGCATAGGCGGCCTGCCAGAGCAGGAAGTTCGACAGGCGCTGTTCGCCGCTGGTGCGGATGATGAGGTCCGGGTCGGGAATGTCCGACGTATCGAGCCGGGACGAAATGTCCTGCTCGCTGAGGCTTGCCGGATCGAGTTGCCCGGCAGCCGCAGCTTCGGCCAACTGACGTGCTGCCCTGAGGATCTCGTCCCGCCCTCCGTAGTTGAAGGCCACAACGAGAGTCATGCCGGTGTTGGCGCGGGTCAGGGCCTCCGCCTCATCAAGCAGGGCGCAAATGCCAGGCTCAAGGCCCGCGCGAGCGCCTATGACACGAACGCGTATGTTGGCCTGGTGCAATTCCGACAGGTCACGTTGAACGAAGCGGCGCAGCAACCCCATCAGGAAGCTCACTTCGGTCGGCGGCCTGCTCCAGTTCTCGGAGGAGAAACTGTAGACTGTGACAAAGTCGATGCCGCGCTGCCCGGCATGCCGGATGGCACCGCGCAGGGCATCGAGACCTTGGCGATGACCTTCTGTCCGGGGGAGCCCACGCGCATTGGCCCAGCGACCGTTGCCATCCATGATGATGGCAACATGCCGCGGAACGCCATGTCGCTTGGCGGCCTCCCGAGGGATCTGACCGGGCTTCAGCAAACCGCTGTCAGGACTGGTTGTCATTCACACCCTCGGCGCCGCGCGGGATCAGGTCTCAGACCTGGGAAATTTCCTGCTGCTTCTTGTCCAGCATGCTGTCGACTTCCGCGATGCGGCCATCCGTCAGCTTCTGGACGTCATCCGAGGCGACGCGCGCGTCATCCTGGCTGATCTTGCTGTCTTTTTCGAGTTTCTTGATCAGGTCCATGCCGTCGCGGCGGACATGGCGAATGGAAACCTTCGCCGCTTCCGCATACTTGTGCGCGACCTTGATGAGTTCCTGGCGCCGCTCCGCGTTCAGCTCCGGGATCGGCAGACGCAGCAGCTGGCCATCGATCACCGGGTTGAGACCGAGGCTCGATTCGCGGATTGCCTTTTCGACGGCGCTGACCATGCCCTTGTCCCAGACCTGGATCGCGACCATGCGCGGCTCGGGAACCGATACGGTGCCGACCTGGGCAATCGGCATGGTCTGGCCATAGGCGGTCACGACAATCGCATCAAGCATGCTGGAAGATGCGCGGCCGGTGCGCAGACCCGACAATTCGGTTTTCAGTACGCCGAGTGCACCCTGCATCCGACGCTCAAGATCTCCAAGATCGACACCTTCTACCGGCATTTTGATCCTCGCAATTCATGTTTGTAGGGGCCCGGACGGGCCGGGGCGCAACGATGGCACAATCTTGTTCAAAGACAAGAATTACCGAACCATTGCAACGATAATCACACCCAGTCCCCATGCCTTTGCTCTCGCTCCGGCCACTGAACGGACGAACGGTGCGAAAGCCCGGCGGGACTGATTCAGGCTGCGCTGACCACAGTATAGCGGCCACGCTGCAGAAGCACATCCACAAGCGAACCGGGCGTGTGGATGGAGAAGACAACAACAGGGATCCTGTTGTCCCGGGCGAGCGCGATGGCTGTCGTATCCATGACCTTGAGATTGCGGTTGATCACATCGTCATAGGTCAGTTCGGTGTAGCGCTCGGCATGCGGATTGATCTTCGGATCCTCGGAATAGATGCCGTCGACCTGTGTGCCTTTCAGGAAGGCGTCGCACTTCATCTCGGCCGCACGCAGCGCCGCACCCGAATCGGTGGTGAAGAACGGGTTGCCCGTGCCGCCAGCGAAAACGATGACGTCACCGTCTTCCATGTAGCGCTCGGCACCACGCTGGGTAAACGTCTCGCAGATCGAGGGCACAGGCACCGCAGACAGCACGCGAGCCGGCACTTCCTGGCGACGCAGGGCATCGGCCAGGGTCAGGCTGTTCATGACGGTCGCCAGCATCCCCATGTGATCGCCGGTAACCCGGTTGCCGCCCTTTGCGGCAACGGCGACACCGCGGAAGATGTTGCCGCCACCCACCACCAGGCCGACCTGCGCGCCGAGCTTGACCGCGTTGGCCACTTCCACCGCAATGCGCTCGACGACCGAGGGATCGATGCCGAAAGGCTGGCTGCCCATCAGGGCTTCACCGGAGAGTTTCAGCAGGACCCTGCGCCAGCGCAACGTGGTGGTCATCGGCACACCTTCTTTTGTGTTTATGGAACGACGGAAATCAAACAGCAGTCAGAAAAAAGGCGCCGGGGTCGCCGGCGCCTTTGGCATTCAGTGGCCGGCGGCCGCGGCCACTTCGGCCGCGAAGTCCGTTTCTTCTTTCTCGATGCCTTCACCGAGAGCGAAGCGGACGAAGCCGGTGAGCTTCACAGGGGTGCCAAGATCCTTGGCCAGGGCCTCGACGGCCTGTTCAACGGTCTTCTCCGGGTCGATGACAAACGCCTGCTTCACGAGGGTCACTTCCTCGTAGAACTTGCGGATGCGGCCTTCCACCATCTTCTCGATGATGTTGTCCGGCTTGCCGGACTCGCGCGCCTGCTCGATGAACACGTTGCGCTCACGCTCGACAACGGCCGGATCCAGCTGGTCGACGTTCAGCGACAGCGGGCTGGTGGCGGCGATGTGCATGGCGATCTGGCGGCCGAGACCGTTCAGCTTGTCCTTGTCACCGGCCGATTCCAGCGCGACGAGCACGCCGATCTTGCCAAGACCGTCGGTCACAGCGCTGTGGATGTAGGTGGCGACAACGCCTTCCGACACGGCCAGTACGGCAGCACGGCGCAGGGTCATGTTCTCGCCGATGGTGGCGATGTTGTCCTTGATGACGGCATCAACGGACTTGTCGGCACCCGGGTAGGTCGCGGCAGAGATCGCCTCGACATCAGAACCGGTCTCGATTGCGACGCTGACTACGTCGCGGACGAGCTTCTGGAAGCCATCGTTGCGCGCAACGAAGTCTGTCTCGGAATTCAGCTCGATCACTGCGGCCTTGATTCCGTGGGAGGCAACGCCAACCAGACCTTCAGCGGCAACACGGCCAGCCTTCTTGGCAGCCTTTGCAAGGCCTTTGGTGCGCAGCCAGTCGATTGCTGCTTCCATGTCGCCGCCCGTCTCGTTCAGGGCAGTCTTGCAGTCCATCATGCCCGCGCCGGTCTTCTCGCGGAGCTCTTTTACCATCGCTGCGGAAATGCTCATCGAACGCCTCGTGGATCGGGGGTTACAATTGTTGCCCGGTTTAGCGCATGCGCCACCGCGGCTTTATGACGATATGCATGGGTTATTCACACATATCGGGCCCTCGCTGATGCCGTCTGGCAAGCAGACAACCTGAGGGCCGGGCGAATTCTACGGACAGTCACGGAACGGGCCATTGGGCCCAGCGATCCCGGACTTGCCCAGGAGACCTGCTCCCGAAAGACAGGAACAGGGCAGGAAACCGAATGACCGGCGGCCATTCGAGACAGGCGGCGCAGCGGAGGTCCGCTGCGCCTGCCGTCAAACTCAGGCGTCAGCCTGTTCGCCGTCGGCCAGGACCGGCTCGACCGGAGCGGCTTCCGAAGCGCCGACATCCATGCCCATGTTGCCCTGGGCGCGCGAGATGCCGTCGATGGCAGCGCGGGCGATCAGGTCGCAATAGAGCTGCAGCGCACGGCCGGCGTCGTCGTTGCCCGGGACCGGATAGGTGATGCCTTCCGGCGAGCAGTTCGAATCAAGGATCGCAGCGACCGGGATGCCCAGACGACGGGCTTCCTGGATGGCGATTGCCTCGCGGTTGGTGTCGATCACGAAGATCAGGTCCGGCAGGCCGCCCATGTCCTTGATGCCGCCCAGGTTCCGCTCGAGCTTCTCGCGCTCGCGGTCCATGAACAGCTTTTCCTTCTTGGTCAGGCCCGAGGTGTCCGTCGACAGGACTTCCTCAAGCTTGCGCAGGCGCTGGATCGAACCGGAAATGGTCTTCCAGTTGGTCAGCATGCCGCCGAGCCAGCGGGCGTTGACGAAATACTGCGCGGAGTTGCGCGCGCATTCGGCAACAGCTTCCTGGGCCTGGCGCTTGGTGCCGACGAGCAGCACGCGGCCGCCATTGGCGACAGTGTCGCTGACGACCTTCAGGGCCTGGTGCAGCAGCGGAACGGTCTGCGCGAGGTCGATGATGTGGATGTCGTTGCGAACGCCGAAGATGTACGGCGCCATGCGCGGGTTCCAGCGGTGCTTCTGGTGACCGAAGTGAACGCCTGCTTCCAGCAGCTGACGCATGGTGAAATCGGGCAAAGCCATGGCCCTAAACTCCTGATTTTTCCGGTTATGACCTCCACGGGGAGTGCAGCGACGGCATCAAGCCGCAACGGACACCGGACGGAACCGGGCATGCCGGATCCTTCCCCGTGTGTGGAATGGGCGCCTTATAGGCGTCGAATTCTCGAAACACAAGCCCTTAGGCTACTTCAGACACAAGACACCAGATCCCAACCCGGACGCAGGATCTCACGCCATCTGCACGTCAGTGACGCCCGGAACGGCCTTCAGGGCGCCGGCGATTTCCGGGGACAGGCGGTATTTGCCGGGCAACCTTACCTCGACCTCGCGCTTGCCCTCGTCCAGCAGCAGGACGACATTCACCTCGCCCTCCCCCTTGGTCGACAGATGACGGGCCAGGCTCTTCATCGGCCGGGCGTCGCGCAGGAACACCCGCAGGCTCTTCTGCACGCGTGCGGCCATGGTCTCGATCGGATCAACCTGCTCGATTCGCACCGAGGGCTCGTCATCGCGCATATCAGAGCTGACGAGGACCACCATCGACTTGCCGACCTCGATCACATCGCGGAACTGGGCCAGCTTTTCGGAGAACAGCAGCGCCTCGAACTGGCCGGTGGCATCCGAGAAGCGGACAATGCCCATGCGATTTCCGGACTTGGTCTTGCGCTCCTGCTTGGAGACGACCGTGCCGGCGAGACGGCCGGCGGATGCGCCCCGTTTCACGGCCTCTGAGAACTGCGCCCATGGCTGCACCCGCATCCGTTCGAGCAGAGGCTGATATTCATCGAGCGGATGGGAGGACAGATAGAAGCCAATGGCCTGATGCTCCCGTTGCAAGCGCTCGGCCGGCAGCCAGCCCGAGACCTCGGCCAGTTGCAACTCATCCCCTGCCCCACCACCGCCGCCGCCGAACATGTCGTTCTGGCCGACCGTGGCATTGGCTTCCGTTCGCTGCGCCTGGCCGATGATTCGCTCAAGCCCTTCAAAGACGCGGGCGCGATTCGGCTCAAGGCAATCAAAGGCGCCAGCATTGACGAGACTTTCCAGGACGCGCTTGTTCAGGAACTTCGGCGAAATGCGCGAGGCAAAATCGCCAAGGCTCTTGAAGGGCCTGTCGCCGCGCACATCGACGAGATGCTGGATCGCCTGTTCGCCCGCCCCCTTGATGGCGCCCATGGCATAGACGATGCGGCCGTTGTCGACGTCGAAGGGCACCATTGATCGGTTGATCGACGGCGCGAGCACCTCGACGCCCATGCGCCGGGCCTCTTGGCGGAAGTCGCCCAGCTTGTCGGTGTTGCCCAGATCGAGCGTCATGGACGCGGCCAGGAACTCGACCGGATGGTTCGCCTTGAGCCAGGCCGTGTGGTAGGAGACCAGCGCATAGGCGGCAGCGTGTGACTTGTTGAAGCCGTAGTTGGCGAATTTCGCCACGAGGTCGAAAATCGTGCCGGCCTGGTCCTTGTCGACGCCGCGCTCGACGGCGCCATCGACGAAGCGGGCGCGCTGCACCTCCATTTCGGCGGCGATCTTCTTGCCCATGGCGCGGCGCAGCAGGTCAGCCTCGCCAAGCGAATAACCGGAGAGCACCTGCGCGATCTGCATCACCTGTTCCTGATAGACGATGATGCCGTTCGTCTCGGTCAGGATCGGCTCCAGCAGCGGATGCAGGTAGTCCGGCTCCTGTTCGCCATGCTTGACGGCGTTATAGACCGGGATGTTCTCCATCGGACCCGGGCGATACAAGGCCACCAGAGCAATGATGTCCTCGAACCGGTCCGGCTTCATGCCGGCGATGGCCCGGCGCATGCCCTGGCTTTCCAGCTGGAACACGCCGACGGTCTCGCCTGCCGCCAGCAGCTTGTAGGTCTTCGGATCATCAAGCGGGACCGCTGCCATGTCGACATGTATGCCCTTGCGGGCGATCAGCTTTACTGCCGTGTCGATGACGGTAAGGGTCTTCAGGCCCAGGAAGTCGAACTTCACCAGTCCGGCTTCCTCCACCATCTTCATGTTGAACTGCGCCACCGGCATGTCGGAACGCGGATCACGATAGAGCGGGACAAGCTGCTCCAGCGGACGATCACCGATCACCACGCCTGCGGCGTGGGTCGAGGCGTGGCGATAGAGACCTTCAAGCTTCTGGGCCATCGCCAGTAGCCGCTCGACGCTTTCCTCGTCGCGCGCGGCCTCACGCAGGCGCGGCTCCTCCGCGATGGCCTGGGCGAGGGTTACCGGATTGGCGGGATTGGCCGGGACCAGCTTGCACAGACGGTCGACCTGGCCATAAGGCATCTGCAGCACGCGGCCGACGTCACGCAGCACCGCGCGGGCCTGTAGCGACCCGAACGTGATGATCTGCGCCACCTGGCTGCGGCCGTATTTCTCCTGGACGTAGCGAATGACCTCTTCGCGCCGGTTCTGGCAGAAGTCGATGTCGAAGTCCGGCATCGACACGCGTTCCGGATTGAGGAAGCGCTCGAACAGCAGCGAGAACCGCATCGGGTCGAGGTCGGTGATGGTCAGCGCCCAGGCGACCACGGACCCGGCACCCGAACCACGGCCCGGGCCAACAGGAATGTCATGCGCCTTGGCCCACTTGATGAAATCGGCCACGATCAGGAAGTAGCCGGGAAACTTCATCCGCTCGATGACCGACAGTTCGAAATCGAGGCGGTCCCAATAGTCCTTCTCGGTCAGGTCAGGGGCAAGGCCGTGGGCAGCCAGGCGCATGGCCAGACCTTCGCGGGCCTGGCGTCTCAATTCATCGGCTTCTGCCTTCTCCGCTTGCTCGGGATCGGCATCGGCACCGGCAAAGCGCGGCAGAATCGGATCGCGCTTCAGCGGCCGGTAGTGGCAGCGCCGCGCGATCTCGAGCGTGGCGTCGCAGGCCTCCGGCAGATCGGAGAACAGCGCAAGCATCTCGGCACGGGACTTGAAATAGTGTTCCGGCGTCAGCTTGCGCCGGTCATCATCAATGAGCACCCGGCCTTCCGAAATCGCGATGAGGGCATCATGGGCCTCATAGTCGTCGCGCTTGGGAAAGAAGGGCTCGTTGGTGGCAACGATGGGAAGGCCCTTGTCATAGGCCAGATCGAGAAAGCCCGGCTCGGTCTTCCGCTCCGCGGCCATGCCGTGACGCTGCAGTTCCACATAGCACCGCCCGTCGAAGGCTGCGGCCAGGCGGTCGAGGCGGGCTGCCGCAAGCTTGTGGTTGCCCGTTAGCAGCGCCTTGCCGACCGGGCCATGAACACCACCAGTCAGAAGGATCAGGCCGGCAGCACGCGATTCCAGCAATGCCAGCGGCACATGCGGGTGCTGGCCAGTCGGCGTCTCCAGGAACGCCCGGCTCGTCAGTTCCATGAGGTTCATGTAGCCCTGCTCGCTCATGGCAAGCACAACCACATCGCTCAAGGCGGGTTCACCGCGCCGATCATCGCCGGCTTCATCGTCAAAGGCCACCGCGAGTTGGCAGCCGATGATCGGCTGGATACCGGAGCCCCAGGCCTTGCCGGCAAATTCCTGCGCCCCGAACAAGTTGCCGGTGTCCGTGATTGCCAGCGCGGGCTGACCGTCCGCCTTGGCAAGATCAAGCAGCTTCTTGATCGGCAGCGCCCCTTCCAGCAGGGAAAGGGCGGAGTGAACGCGAAGGTGGACGAAGCCGATCTCGGACATGACAACGGGACCCGGTAAGAGAGAACCATCCTGTCCCGTAACCGGAGCCAGGATGATCAGCCGTTTGTCCCTTTGACATGCCCTGAAGCGGGGGGAGATGTCGAGCTGCGATCCGGCCGGAGACGACCCGATCCAGAGGTTCCTGCGCCGGCGGGCCTCAGTTGAACGCCAGCAGAACCTCTCCCCAGACAGCAATGGTGGCGGCGAAAACAACGAGCGAACCGAAAGCGGCGATATCGCGGGCCAGGAAAGTCATGGCATGCTCCTCTCTTTCGAACCGGCAGCTCCGCTGCCTCGGGTTCCGTGGTCTGGGGCCGCAGCGGCCCCTTGGTCACCAGATTGTTCCCTTTTTGTTCTTTTGACAAGCCTCTATCGGGTCCGAAGCATCGCGGGCCCCGTTGTTCTCATGTGAGGGTGAACAAATAATGAACGGCGCCTAGTCTGGGGCGACGCACGGCCCCTTCGCCCCCACGGGGGCGGCACATGCAAGGCGCTGTGCCCCCACCTGGACCACTGGGCATCAAGGATCAGGAAAACACGGTCGCAACTGGTCTCAGTAATCGAGGATCAACCCGTCCCGAAGCGTGATGACACGATCCATCCGTCCGGCCAGGTCCATGTTATGGGTGGCAAACAGGGCTGCAACGCCGGTCGCCCGCACCAGCGCCTGGAGAGCGTCGAAGACATAATGGGCCGTCTGCGGATCCAGATTGCCGGTCGGCTCGTCGAGCAAGAGCAGCCGCGGGGCATTGGCGACGGCACGTGCAATGGCGACACGCTGCTGCTCGCCGCCGGACAATTCGGATGGACGATGTGTGCCTCTGGCCCCAAGCCGCATATAAGCAAGGAGCTGGCTGGCGCGTTCGGCCGCAGTCTTTTTCGGCAAACCCTGGATCATCTGCGGCATCATCACGTTTTCCAGAGCCGTGAATTCCGGCAGGAGGTGATGGAACTGGTAGACAAAACCGATGTCGTTACGCCGGATGGTCGTGCGCGCATCATCTCCGAGCGCACCGCAAGGCTTGCCATTGACATAGACCTCACCCGAATCGGGCTTTTCCAGCAGGCCAGCGATGTGCAGCAACGTGGACTTGCCTGTGCCCGAGGGGGCGACCAGAGCAACCATCTGACCCGCTTCAAGCGTCAGATCAGCCCCTTTCAGGATCTCCAGCGTGCCGGAAGCTTCACTGAACACACGGGTAATACCGCTGAGGCGCAATACAGACGCGGACATGGACGAGGTCTCTCCTGAGGATCCGGCTAAGGCCATGGTTCACTCGTACCTGAGCGCTTCGACCGGATCGAGGCGCGCGGCACGCCAGGCCGGGTAGATCGTTGCCAGAAGGGACAGCACCAGCGCCATCACCAGCACCATGATCGTTTCGCCCTGGTCCATCTCTGCCGGCAGACGCGAGAGGAAATAAAGGGTCGGATCAAACAGCTGCGTGCTGGTCAGCCAGGAAATGAACTGGCGGATGCTCTCGATGTTGAGGCAGACAACAAGGCCCAGAAGGAAACCCGCAAGCGTGCCGACAACACCGATGCTGGCACCGGTGATGACGAAGACACGCATGACCGCCCCCCGCGTCGCCCCCATGGTGCGCAGGATGGCGATGTCGCGCCCCTTGTCCTTCACCAGCATGGTGAGGCCGGAAATGATGTTGAGTGCGGCAACCAGCACGATCAGCGTCAGGATCAGGAACATGACGTTGCGCTCCACCTCGAGGGCAGAGAAGAACGTCATGTTGCGCTGGCGCCAGTCGCTGACGAATGCGGGGCGCCCTGCCCCTTCCTCGACGGCCGAGCGATAGGTGCCCACCTTGTCCGGATCGTCGGTATAGACCTCGACGCCCGTCGCCTTGCCGTCCATGCGGAAGAAGCCCTGGGCTTCTGGCAGCGGCATGAAGGCAATGGTTCCGTCGTATTCCGACATGCCGATCTCGAAGATGGCGCTGACCGGGTAGGCCTTGGTACGCGGGGTCACGCCCATCGGGGTGACCGCCCCGCGCGGCGAGATGATGGTGATGCTGTCGCCGACCTGCAGGCCAAGTTGCTGCGCCATGCGTGTGCCAATGGCAATGCCGCCGTCGGTGTCAAACCCCTCCAGCGAGCCCTGGCGAATGTTGCCGGCAACGAGGGGCAGCCGCTTGAGGTCGCTCTCATAAAGACCGCGCACCAGCGCCCCGAGGTTTCCCGCCGGTCCGGCGACAAGGGCCTGGCCCTCGACAAAGGGAATGGCAGCCACGACACCGGACACCCCCTGCAGCCGTGAGGCCACGGCGTCATAGTCGGTGAGAGGTTGATCTATCGGCTGAACCAGCATGTGGCCATTGATGCCGAGGATCTTGCTGAGGAGTTCCGTGCGGAACCCGTTCATCACCGCCATGACGATGACAAGGGTCGCAACGCCAAGCATGATTCCGGCAAAGGAGAACCCGGCAATGATCGAGATGAAGCTGTCGCGACGGCGCGAGCGCAGGTACCGACCGGCGATCATCCACTCGAACGGGGCAAACGGGCGGACGGCGCCCGGACTGCTATCCCCCGGGGCCTTGCCGGCGCTTGCGGATTTCTCCGGCTTGGCATCCTTCGACTGCGGCGATGTGGTGCGTGCGCTCATGATCTGCCTTGAAGGTGGAGCAAGGGCTCGGCCCTGGTACCGGACGTCCTGCACTGTCGCGAAAGCGTCCGGTTGCCTGCTTGTTCTGTTTCCCGAATCGGCCCGGACAATAAAGCGCGAGCCTACGATCGCGCTTTATTAGCCAAAGCAGGCAGGATTGCGAGCACATCGGCTGTTTCGGTCGCCAAGTGCACCGAATCCCCGGTCACAAGGATCCGCGAGTGGGATCACGAGGTCAATGCGTCGCGGATCTTGTTGAAGGCTGCCTCGACAGTCAGCGTTTCCCGGGCCCCGGTGGCGCGTTCCTTGACCTCAACCACGCCATCCTTGAGGCCGCGCGGACCGGCGATCAGTTGGAACGGCAGACCGATGAGGTCCATCGTGGCGAACTTGGCACCAGCGCGGGTATCTGCGTCGTCGTAGAGCACTTCAATGCCGGCATTCTCGAACCGCTGGTAGAGCGCCTCGCAGGCCTGGTCCGTCTCGGCGTCGCCCGGCTTCAGGTTGATCAGGCCGACATGGAACGGCGCGACCGAGGCCGGCCAGATGATGCCTTCCTCGTCATGGCTCGCCTCGATCAAGGCCCCCATCAGGCGCGACACACCGACACCATAGGAGCCCATGTGCACGGGCACTTCCGTGCCTTCAGATGTCATCACCTTGGCTCCCATCGGCTCGGAATACTTTGTACCGAAGTAGAAGATGTGTCCCACCTCGATGCCACGGGCCGAGACGCGGGCGTCTTCCGGGATCGCGTTGAAGGCTGCCTCGTCGTGCATTTCCTCGGTCGCTGCGTAAGGCGTCGTCCAGCTGTCGACGATCGGCGTCAGGTCAGAGGCAAAATCGGTATCGAGGCCGGGGGTTGCCATGTCCAGGAGGCTCTTGTCGCAGAACACGGCGCTTTCGCCGGTGGCGGCAAGGATGATGAACTCGTGGCTCATGTCACCGCCGATCGGGCCGGTGTCGGCGCGCATCGGGATCGCCTTCAGCCCCATGCGGGCAAAGGTCCGCAGGTAAGCGACGAACATGCGGTTGTAGGCGTGGCGCGCGGCTTCCTTGTCGATGTCGAAGGAATAGGCATCCTTCATCAGGAACTCACGGCCGCGCATGATGCCGAAGCGCGGACGGACCTCGTCACGGAACTTCCACTGGATGTGGTAGAGGTTCAGCGGCAGGTCCTTGTAGGAGCGCACATAGCCGCGGAAGATGTCGGTGATCATCTCCTCGTTGGTCGGGCCGAACAGCATCTCGCGCTCGTGGCGGTCCTCGATGCGCAGCATCTCCTTGCCATAGGCATCATAGCGCCCGCTTTCGCGCCACAGGTCCGCCGACTGGATCGTCGGCATCAGCAGTTGAACGGCGCCAGCGCGGTTCTGCTCTTCCTCGACGATCTTCTCGATCTTGCGCAGCACGCGGAAGCCCAGCGGCAGCCAGGAATAGATGCCGGCCGACTGCTGGCGGATCATGCCGGCACGCAGCATCAACCGGTGCGAGACGATCTCGGCTTCCTTGGGGGTTTCCTTCAGGATGGGCAGAAAAAAGCGGGACAGTCGCATGTCAGGTTCCTGAATATCGCGGGCACCCACCACCGGGCCGCGCCGCAGTCAAACCGCATGCATCCCGAAAACACAAGTCCCTTGCAGAAATGCTTCGGGAAAAGCTTGGGATTCCAGGGTCCGGACCACATTCCGGAGGGGCATCCCCTTGAGGAATAAGGCTTTCCGAAACGCCGCCGGAAGCAGCATGCAAAAATTTTGGGCTTATGCGCTCAAAATAGTGACAAGTTTGTGTCAATGCGCTAGTTTGCCTCTCCATAAGAACAGAGGCAAAGAGCGGCAACGTTCTAAGCCTTTCATAACAGGCATCGCGGTCTGAGTCTTGGGAGGAAGATCCCCCTGGCGCACCCACAAGGTTCGCAGCCGACACAGTGAAGTTTCCAAAAGGAACGCACTGATGTATTGGGGGAGTTTTGGACGCGGAACTAAAAAAGCAGGGCAATTGCCCTGCTTTTTTTTCGTCCCCGCACTGCTTCCACTCTGTCGGATTTCGTCTGGCGCCTGCCACTGGGCATTATCTCAATGGCCGCTCGCAGAAGCTGCGTTCACGGGCTCCCGCATAAAGTACAGACCCCCGACTCAGCGCGGGCCGGGCAGCGGGATGTCATCCAGGGTGATGCCGGACTGACGCAACCAGACAAAGCCCGCGAACAGGACCGTTGTGACGATGGTCGTCCAGATCGCCGTGCGCAGCATGCGGAACCTGGCCGGAGCGCTGGCTTCGGTACCGGGCACCACTTCGCCTTCTTCTGCCTGGGTCCTGACGCCGAAGGGCAGGATCGCAAACAGCACGATCCACCACATCATGAAATAGATGGCGAGTGCAAAAGGAAGTGACATGTCGCAAGGGTCCTAAGGTTCAACCGCCTGGCAAGGCTGCCAGGGTCAAGCATGCGGGGGCGGAGCCAACCGGCAAGCCAGCCGGCTCCAACTGGCGTGATCAGGCCTGCTCGAGTTCGGTCAAGGTGCCGAGAAAGTCCTTCGGGTGCAGGAACAGCACCGGCTTGCCGTGAGCTCCGATCTTCGGCTCTCCGTCACCCAGGACGCGGGCACCGCGCGCAACCAGCTGATCCCGAGCGGCCAGGATATCCTCGACCTCGTAGCAGACATGGTGGATGCCACCGGTCGGGTTCTTTTCAAGGAACCTGGCGATCGGAGAGCCGGCGCCCAGCGGCTCCAGCAACTCGATCTTCGTGTTCGGCAGGTTGATGAACACGGTTGTCACACCGTGCTCGGTCTGCGCCACCTTGGCCGAGACCTCCGCGCCGAGCGTATCGCGATAGACGGCGGTTGCCGCGTCAATGTCAGACACGGCAATCGCCACATGGTTCAAACGTCCGATCATGCACACTCCCCCAGGGGTCGGGGGTGCGGTCTTTTCGGGAACCAAGCACCCACCGGGTTGTCAAACTCGGGTGACGAGCGCCTTGCAGAGCGCCTTCTTGCCCCACACGGATGTCACCGACGCACGCGCCGCACGCCGCAGAGCCTCCGCGACCATATCGTCATCCTTGCGGCGGGCTTTCGGGATGCCGGACAAGGCCCCTGTAACCGCCTTACGGACAATTTCCTCCATCGGATCGCCCTCGGTATCCGTTTCCGGAATGCCGAACAGGGCAACGGCCGGATCGTCCATCATGTCACCGGCCCGGTTCAACACGACAGACACGACCAGAGCGCCGGCGATGGCCAGCTTGCGCCGTTCCTTGACCCCGGTCATCTCCGGGTCGCCCATGACATTGCCATCGACAACCATGAGACCGAAGGGGGCCTCGTCGATCACCTTGGCATCACCCGGGAACAACCGGATGATGTCGCCATTGCCGGCTATCACGACCGAGCGGATGCCTTGGCTGCACGCAAACTCGCCATGAGCGGCAAGATGGAACGGTTCGCCGTGCACGGGAACCACCACCTTTGGCTGAACCAGCTTGTAGAGTTCCGCCAGCTCGCCGCGGCGCGGATGGCCCGAGACATGGACCAGAGCATCCCGGTCCGTGACGATCTGCACACCGGTCTTGGCAAGGCCGTTGACGACGGCGCCGACTTCCTTCTCGTTGCCCGGAATGGTGCGCGCGGAGAAGATCACCATGTCTCCCTTGGCCAGGGCGATGTTGCGATGGGCCCCTGCCGCAATCCGGGACAGCGCTGCGCGTTCCTCGCCCTGGGATCCGGTGCAAAGCAGCACTGTCTTCTCCCGCGGCAGGAAGCCGTAGCTGTCCTCGTCGAGGAACGGCGGCAACCCGTCGAGATAGCCCAGTTCACCCGCAACATCGATGACGCGGCGCATGGAGCGACCAACGACCACCAGATTGCGATCCGCAGCTGCTGCCGCCTCCGCGATGGCCCGAATACGGGCCACATTGGAGGAAAACGTTGTTACGGCAACACGCTGCTTGGCTTCCCTCATGATCCGGGTGAGCTCGGCTCCGACATCCGACTCACTCGGGCTGAAGCCGTCGCGATAGGCATTGGTGCTGTCGCAGACCAGCGCCGTGACGCCCTCGTTGCCCAGTTCCTCCAGCCGCTTCAGATCTATCGGCAGGCCAAGACCCGGCTTCAGGTCGATCTTCCAGTCGCCCGTATGCAGCACCATGCCTTCCTTGAACCGCAGCGCCAGCGCGCAAGGTTCAGGGATTGAGTGCGACATGGCGACGAACTCGACATCGAAGGGTCCGATATTCAGCCGCTGACCCTGCTGGACCACGGTGACCGGGATCTCTTCCGCGCCGGGCTCCCCTTCCACCTTGGCCTCGATCAGGCCTGCGGTGAACGGCGTTGCATAGACCGGCGCACGCAACAGCGGCCACAGATGCACGAGACCGCCATAATGGTCCTCATGCGCGTGGGTGATGACGATGCCGGCAATGCGGTTCTTCTCGGACTCCAGGAAGCTGATATCGGGCAGAACCAGATCAATGCCCGGCAGTTCCGGTCCGGCAAAGGTCACGCCGACGTCCACCACCAGCCAGGTGCGATCATCTTCAGGCCCATAGCCGTAGAGGCCCAGATTCATGCCGATTTCGCCAACGCCGCCGAGCGGCAGGAAGACGATTTCGTTGGCCTCAGCCATGCGTTCAAACTCCTTCTGTCGTCATGCGCGGCAGGCTGGATCAGCCCTTTGACCGCGCGCCGAAGAACACGTCTCCGGCCGAAATAATGCGTCTTGTCCCGTCCTCTAGCTCAAGAACGAGTTGTCCGCGCGGATCGATATCCCGAAAGCACCCGATCAGGTCCTCTTCGGGCAGGCGAACGGTGATGGTCTCACCCAATTTCAATGCCCGCTCCAGCCAGGCGCGCCGGGCAGGCTCAAAGCCGTCCTCGCGCCAGTTGTCCAGCCGGCGGGCTACGCTGGCCGACAGGCAGCGGAACATCGTCGCGGCATCGACGCGGTAGCCAAGCGAAGCCAGATCCGTCGCCGGATAGTTTTCAGGCTCCGGGTGGCTGGCGCAATTGACCCCGAAGCCACAAACCACCGCCAGATGGCCATCAGCCAGGGGCTCAGCCTCCAGAAGGATGCCGGAAAGCTTGGCGCCGCCAACGAGCAGGTCGTTGGGCCATTTGAGCCGCGCGAGGCCGAAGGCTCCAACGGCCGCATCCACTGCCTCTGCCAGAGCGACTGCCGCGACCAGCGGCAGTTCCCCGATGCGCTCACGCGGGCCTGCATCGACCAGCAGCAGGCTGGCAAACAGATTGCCGACGGGCGACACCCAGTTGCGGCCACGCCGGCCACGCCCCTGCGTCTGCACATCGGCGAGAACCCAGAGCCCACTCGCCTGCCCCGCCCGCGCCGCCGCCATGGCGGTGCTGTTCGTCGACGGCAGACTGGCGTGCCTTTCAAAGCGGAAGCCCGGCGCCTGAGGCACCGGGCCGAAAGTCAGATCTGCTGACATCCGCGTCTCAGAACAGGCTCTTGGCCGCGAGCGCCGTTGCCGTCGTGATCGGCTGCGGCAGCACGATGTAGAAGATCACGAAGATGCTCGACAGACCGAGGACCACCTTCAGTTCAACGGGCATGGCCTCGAACTTCTCGGCCGGCTCGTCGAACAGCATCACCTTGATGATGCGAAGGTAGTAATAGGCACCAACGACCGAGGCGACCACACCGATGATCGCCAGCGGATAGAGCCCGGCCTGGACAGCGGCCGAGAACACATACCACTTGCCCCAGAACCCGACGAAGGGCGGGATACCGGCCAGCGACACCAGGATCACCGACAGCAGCATGGCCATCGGCAGGTTGGTGCGCCACAGTCCGGACAGGTCCGCGATCTCTTCGACCATGCCGTCCTTGCGGCGCATGGAGAGGATACAGGCGAAGGCGCCGAGCGTCATGCCGAGATAGGCGGTCATGTAGAACAGCACACCTTCGACACCGGTCTGCGTGCCAGCCGCAAGACCGACAAGGGCATAGCCCATATGGCCGATTGAGGAATAGGCCATCAGACGCTTGATGTTGCTCTGGCCGATCGCCGCAAAGGCACCCAGAACCATCGAGGCGATGGAGACAAAGACGATAATCTGCTGCCATTCATGCGTCACCGGCTGGAACACGTCGATGACGACGCGAACCAGAAGACCCATGGCGGCAACCTTCGGCGCGGCGGCGAAGAAGGCGGTGACCGGCGTCGGAGCGCCTTCATAGACGTCCGGTGTCCACATGTGGAACGGTACGGCCGAGATCTTGAAGGCGAGGCCTGCCAGCATGAACACCAGGCCGAAGATCAGCCCGAGCGAGGCACCATCCCGGGTCAGGACTTCGGCGATCTGCGGAAAGCCGACGTTGCCGGTGAAACCATAGACCAGCGACATGCCATAGAGCAGCATGCCGGAGGACAGCGCGCCGAGCACGAAATACTTCAGGCCGGCTTCCGTCGAGCGGACACTGTCACGGTTGATCGCGGCAATGACGTAAAGCGACAGGCTCTGCAGCTCGAGGCCAAGATACAGCGCGATCATGTCATTGGCCGACAGCATGAGCATCATGCCGACGGTCGCCAGCAGGATCAGCACCGGATACTCGAACTTGTCGAAGTTCTGGCTGCGCGCATAGGCCCAGGACATGGCAATGGCGAAGAACGAGCCGATCAGCACGAGCTGCTTCAGGTAGTAGGCGAAGCTGTCGAGCACGAAGGCGCCCTGGAACGTGGTTCCAAGCTGCGCACCATAGGGCATCACGAACAGGGCCGTGGCGGCGATGAGGCCCATCGCCATGCCATTGACCAGGAAGCTGATGCGCTGACCGCCGAAGACGCCGATCATCAGCAGGGCGAGCGCCCCCACGGCCAGAAAGATCTCCGGCAGCACGGGCAGAAGGTCGGGCAACTGGGTGAGTTCAGTCATTGCACGCGTCTTTCGTCCTGTCGGGGATCAGTGGGCAACCGCCGGGGCGCCGGCCTGGACCGTATGTCCTGCCGCCTCGATGGCTGCCTGATAGTTGGTGATGAGCGCATCCACGGAGCCCTGCGTCACATCCAGGATCGGTGCCGGATAGAAGCCGAACAGGATCGTCAGGATGATCAGCGGAACCAGGATCACCTGCTCGCGGAGCGACAGGTCGGTGATCGACTTGAGGCTTTCCTTGTCCAGCGCGCCGAAGACAACGCGGCGGTAGAGGAAGAGGGCATAGGCAGCCGAGAGAATGACCCCCGTTGCGGCAAAGAGCGCAACCCAGGTGTTGACCTCGAACGCCCCCATCAGCGTCAGGAACTCGCCGACAAAGCCGCTGGTGCCCGGAAGACCGACATTCGCCATCGTGAAGATGAGGAAGGCCACTGCGTAGAACGGCATCCGGTTCACGAGGCCGCCGTAGGCCGCGATGTCACGCGTGTGCATGCGGTCGTAGATCACGCCGACGCAGAGGAACAGCGCGCCGGAGACGATGCCATGCGACAGCATCTGGAACAGGGCGCCCTGGATGCCTTGCTCCGTCATCGTGAAGATGCCCATGGTCACGTAGCCCATGTGAGCGACGGACGAGTAGGCGATGAGCTTCTTGATGTCTTCCTGAACCAGTGCCACCAGCGAGGTGTAGATGATGGCGATGATCGACAGGGTGAAGACCATCGGTGCGAACATCTCGCTCGCTTCCGGGAACATCGGCACCGAGAAGCGCAGGAAGCCGTAGCCACCCATTTTCAGGAGGATCGCAGCGAGCAGGACCGAACCGGCTGTCGGGGCTTCCACGTGTGCATCTGGCAGCCAGGTGTGCACCGGCCACATCGGCATCTTCACCGCAAAGCTGGCGAAGAAGGCAAGCCACAGCCACGTCTGCACATCGGAGGCAAAGGGATACTTGGCCAGTGCCGTGATGTCAGTGGTGCCGGCGCTCCAGTACATGGTCATGATGGCAATGAGCATCAGGACCGAGCCAAGCAGCGTGTAGAGGAAGAACTTGTAGCTGGCGTAGACGCGGCGCTTGCCACCCCACACGCCGATGATCAGGAACATCGGCAGCAGGCTGGCCTCGAAGAACACGTAGAACAGCACCAGATCCTGGGCACAGAACACGCCGATCATCAGCGTCTCGAGCACCAGGAAGGCGATCATGTATTCCTTGACGCGCTTCTGGACGCTCTCCCAGGAGGCGAGAATGCAGAAAGGCATCAGGAACGTGGTCAGGATCACGAACAGCATCGAGATGCCGTCGATGCCCATCTTGTAGCCGATGTTGCCGCCGAGCCATTCCTGGGTCTCGACGAGCTGCAGGCCCGGGTTGGCGTAGTCGAACGCGCCCCAGATGAACAGGGACAGCACAAAGGTGAAGAGGGTCGTCACCAGCGCAACCATGCGGATGTTGCGCTTGGCGCCCTCGTCTTCCCCCGGCACCAGGAGAATGGCCAGCACACCTGCCAGCGGCAGGAAGGTGGTGGTCGTCAGGATCGGCCAGTCGATCATCAGTGCGCTCCCCCGCCGGTCGAAACACCGGTGAACATCGACCAGGTGACGAGCGCCGCCACACCGATCAGCATCGCAAAGGCATAGTGGTAGAGATACCCGGTCTGCAGACGCACGACCCAGGTGGTGACGTTCTGGACCCGGGCAGCAACGCCATCGGGACCGCAGCCATCGATGACCACGCCATCGCCCTTCTTCCACAGCATGCGGCCAATCCACATTGCCGGGCGGACGAAGATCCAGTCATAGAGTTCGTCGATGTACCACTTGTTGAGGAGGAACTTGTACAGCCCCTCCTGCTCGGCGGCGAGGCGCTTCGGCGTCTCCGGCGAGCGGATGTAGAAGTACCAGGCAACGATGAAGCCACCGGCCATCATCACGAAAGGCGAAACCTTCACCCATTTCGGGACGTCGTGGATCGCATGCAGGATGTGGTTGTCCGGACCGGTGAACAGGGCACCCTTCCAGAAGGCGTCATAGGCATCGCCGATGAACTGCGGCTTGAATACCATGCCCGACGCAATCGCGCCAACCGACAGGAGGAACAGCGGAACCAGCATCACCATCGGCGATTCATGCACGTGCTTCATGACATCGACCGGTGCACGCGGCTTGCCGTGGAAGGTCATGAAAGTCAGCCGCCAGGAGTAGAACGACGTCAGGCCAGCGGCCACAACGGTCATCCAGAAGGCATACTGAGCCGCCGGATTATGGCCGGCAAAGGCCGCCTCGATCACCGCGTCCTTCGAGATGAAGCCCGCAAAACCAATATAGGTGAGCGGAATGCCGACGCCGGTGAGCGCCAGCGTGCCAATCATCATCGTCCAGTAGGTATAGGGGATGTGCTTGCGCAGGCCACCCATGCGGCGCATGTCCTGCTCGTCCGAGACGGCGTGAATGACCGAACCGGCGCACAGGAACAGCAGCGCCTTGAAGAAGGCGTGCGTGAACAGGTGGAAGATGCCGACCGAGTAGGCGCCGACGCCAAGAGCCACGAACATGTAGCCGAGCTGCGAACAGGTCGAGTAGGCGATGACCCGCTTGATGTCGTTCTGGACCAGACCGACGGTTGCGGCGAAGAAGGCCGTGGTCGCACCGAAGATGGTCACCACCGTCAGCGCCGTCGTCGACAGTTCGAACAGCGGCGACATGCGGGCGACCATGAAGACGCCTGCGGTCACCATGGTTGCGGCATGGATGAGAGCCGACACTGGGGTCGGGCCTTCCATCGCGTCCGGCAACCAGGTGTGCAGCAGGAACTGGGCCGACTTGCCCATCGCGCCGACGAACAGCAGCAGGCAGACCACGGTGATCGCCGACTGGGCGTCCAGGTGATAGCCGAGGAAGTTCAGAACTTCCGGCCCATGCGCCGTGGCAGCCGCTTCCGCGCCATGGGCGAGGACACCGACCACTGCAGGAGCATTGGCGAAAATGGTCGACAGGTTGATCGTGTCGAACATCACGAAGACGCCAAAGATGCCAAGGATGAAGCCGAAGTCACCGACGCGGTTGACGACGAAGGCCTTCATCGCTGCGGCATTCGCCGAGGGCTTCTGATACCAGAAACCGATCAGCAGATAGGAGGCAACGCCCACGCCTTCCCAGCCGAAGAACATCTGCAGCAGGTTGTCGGCAGTCACCAGCGACAGCATGGCGAAGGTGAAGAAGGACAGGTAGGCAAAGAAGCGCGACCGGTGCGGGTCGTGATGCATGTAGCCAATGGAATAGATGTGCACGAGCGCCGAGACGCTGTTCACCACCACCAGCATTACCACGGTCAGCGTGTCGATGCGCAGGGACCAGGACACATCCAGCGTGCCGGAGGTGATCCAGCGCAGGATCTCGATCTGGACCAGCGCCGTCTCACCGTAGCCGATCTGGAAGAACGCGACCCAGGACAGGAGCGCTGCAATCACCACCAGGGTGGAGGTGACCAGTTCGCTCGCCTTGTGGCCGATGGCCCGGCCGAAGAGGCCCGCAATCAGGAAGCCGATCAGGGGCAGGAAGACAATAGCCTGAAACAACATCTCTCCTCACCCCTTCATCATGTTGACGTCTTCCACGGCAATGGAGCCGCGGTTACGATGGAACACGACGAGGATGGCCAGACCGATGGCCGCCTCGGCGGCGGCAACGGTCAGGACGAGCATCGTGAAGATCTGGCCCATCAGGTCGCCGAGGAACGACGAGAAGGCGACGAAGTTGATGTTGACTGCGAGCAGGATCAGCTCGATCGACATCAGGATGACAATGACGTTCTTCCTGTTCAGGAAGATCCCGAAGATCCCGATCGTGAACAGGATGGCCGCGACCGACAGGTAGTGCGACAGACCGATTTCCATGGGCGCCGCTCCGTGCTCCCTCGTTTAACCTGATCCGGCCGATGGCGGCTTAAAGGGCCGCCGGGCCGGGTTTCGTGCGCGTTGCCGCGCTTAGATGCCTTTGCCCGGCTCCACCTTGCGGATCTCGATCGCGCTCGCCTTGTTGCGGGCAACCTGAGTAGCAATGTCCTGACGCTTGACGCCTTCCTTGTGGCGCAGGGTCAGAACGATCGCTCCGATCATGGCGACCAGCAGGACAAGGCCAGCCGCCTGGAAGAAGAAGATGTACTTGGTGTAGAGCACCTGGCCGATGGCCTCGATGTTGCTCACCTGATCGATCGGCGGTGTCGGCTCAGACCCGTGACCCAGCATCTCGGGTGCGATCACCCAGGCGCCGATGCCCATCAGCAGTTCCACAAGCATGATGAGCCCGACAAGGCCGCCGATCGGCATGTACTGCAGGAAGCCCTGGCGCAGTTCGACGAAATCCACGTCGAGCATCATGACGACGAACAGGAACAGCACCGCCACCGCGCCGACATAGACCACAATCAGCAGCATCGCCAGATATTCGGCACCGAGCAGGATGAACAGGCCGGACGCATTGACGAAGGCGAGAATGAGGAACAGCACCGAGTGAACCGGATTGCGCGAGGCAATGACCATCAAGGCCGATGCCACCGTCACGCCGGCAAACAGATAGAAGAAGAGGGCTTTCAGGATCATGTCAGGACCTGCCTGTCTCGGTCTCATGCCTCGGGGCAACTGCCCCTGTCGGTAGCTGGCATCTGGGTGCGGCCCCTGCCCGGCTCGGATCAGCCGGCCAAGGACCCTGGATCTGGGCGCGCCTCAGCGGTAAGGCGCGTCCATTGCGATGTTGCGTGCGATCTCGCGTTCCCAGCGGTCGCCGTTGGCCAGGAGCTTTTCCTTGGAGTAGTAGAGCTCTTCGCGCGTCTCAGTGGCGAACTCGAAGTTCGGTCCCTCGACAATGGCATCCACCGGGCAGGCTTCCTGGCAGAAGCCGCAGTAAATGCACTTGACCATGTCAATGTCATAACGGGTCGTGCGGCGGGTGCCATCGTTGCGGCGCGGACCGGCCTCGATAGTGATCGCCTGTGCCGGGCAGATCGCTTCGCACAGCTTGCAGGCGATGCAGCGCTCTTCCCCGTTGGGGTAGCGCCGCAGGGCATGCTCGCCGCGGAAGCGCGGGCTCACCGGTCCCTTTTCGAAGGGATAGTTCACCGTCGGTTTCGGCTTGAAGAAGTACCGCATGGCGAGAAAGAACGCCGACACGAATTCCTTCAAGAAGAGCGATTTAGCGGCCTGATCAAGTCCCATCGCCGTTGCCTTCCTCTCGCGTTCAGCCAACCAGCTGCCACGCGGCCAGATACCCGATCACCGGAAAACCGAAGACCGGGAGAATGAACACCAGTTTGCGCAGGGCGGGTTCGAACCGGACGGCGAAACCGCCGCCCTTGCGCTTTTGCTTTTCCACCATCGCCGACAGCAACCCGTTGAGGATGCCGTAGTCGATCCAGCCGATGTAGAGACCGATACCAGCCCCGATCAGCCCGGCGATGGAAAACTCCATCGCCTTACGGAGCCCAGCCCATCAGCTGCAGCACGCCGGCCACCAGGACCACCATGAACAGCGACAGCGGCAGGAACACCTTCCAGCCAAGACGCATCAGCTGGTCGTAGCGATAGCGCGGGACCATTGCCTTCACCATGGCGAACATGAAGAAGACCAGCAGTGCCTTGAGCGAGAACCAGACAATCCCCGGCACCCAGGTGAAGGGCGCGATGTCGAGCGGCGGCAGCCAGCCGCCCATGAACAGGATGGTCATCATCGCGCACATCAGGGCGATGGCGACATACTCACCGAGCATGAACATCATGTACGGGGTCGAGCCGTATTCCACCATGAAGCCGGCGACCAGCTCGGACTCTGCCTCGGCAAGGTCGAACGGCGGACGGTTCGTCTCGGCGAGCGCCGAGATGAAGAACACGACGAACATCGGGAACAGCGGCAGCCAGTACCAGTTCAGGATCGACAGCCACGGCAGACCGACATAGCTCGCCAGACCCGTCTTCTGGGCATGGACGATCTCGGTCAGGTTCAGCGAACCGGCGCAGAGCAGGACCGTGACGATGACGAAGCCGATGGAGACTTCGTAGGACACCATCTGAGCGGCTGAGCGCAGGGCCGACAGGAACGGGTATTTAGAGTTCGACGCCCAGCCACCCATGATGATGCCATAGACGCCGAGTGACGAGATCGCGAAGATGTAGAGAATGCCGACATTGATGTCGGCAATGACCCAACCTTCAGCCACCGGCATGACTGCCCAGGCGCTCAATGCGAGGAGCACGCTGAGCAGCGGGGCCAGCAGGAACAGGCCCTTGTTCGAGCCTGCCGGGATCACCGGCTCCTTTAGCACGAACTTCAGAAGATCGGCGAAGGACTGGAAAAGCCCCCAGGGGCCAACCACGTTAGGGCCACGGCGGATCTGCACGGCCGCCCAGATCTTGCGGTCGGCGTAGAGGATGTAGGCGATGACCACCAGGAGCACCACGAGCATCACCACGCTCTGCAGCGCCATCCAGAGGAAAGGCCAGCCGTAGGTCGTCATAAACTCCGACATGTCTGTCCCCTGCCCCTTATTCCGCTGCCGCTGCCATGCGCGCCTTGGCCAGGGCGGAGCATTCCGCCATGACCTTCGACGCACGGGCAATCGGGTTGGTCAGATAGAAATCGCTGATGACGTTGTGGAACGCCGCCGAGTTGGCCTTGCCACCGGCAGCAGCCAGCTTCGCCACGTCCGCCGGATCACCGGCGGCAATGCTGTCGATCGCGGCCAGATGCGGATGGGCCTCGAACAGCTTGGCGCGCAGCTGCGCCAGCGTGTCGAACGGCAGCGCCTTGCCCAGAACCGCCGAGAGCGCACGCAGGATGGCCCAGTCTTCACGGGCTTCGCCAAGCGGGAAGCCGGCGCGCTCGCCGAGCTGCACACGGCCTTCCGTGTTGACGTAGAGCGCCGACTTTTCCGTGTAGGCCGCACCCGGCAGGATGACGTCGGCGCGGTGTGCGCCCTTGTCGCCGTGGGTGCCCTGGTAGACGACAAAAGCGCCTGCCGGGATCTGGATCTCATCCACGCCGAGCAGGAACAGAACATCGAGGCTGTTCTCGGCGAGGATCTGACCGGTGGTCAGACCGCCCTCGCCCGGCACGAAACCGATGTCGAGTGCACCAACCTGGGCAGCTTCCGTGTGCAGGACACTGAACCCGTTCCAGTCGGCACGGACCGCACCGCGGCTCTCGGCAAGCTTGGCGGCCAGCGCCAGGACAGCCGCGCCATCCGGACGGTTGATCGCGCCCTGACCAACGATGATCAGCGGCTTCTTGGCGCCTGCGAGGAACGACGCGTCATCAATCAGGGCTGCCAGCGTGTCCGGGCCAGCACCGCGATAGGTCGCCGGGTAGGTCAAATCCGCGTTCTGGCCGATGATGTTGACCTCGACCGGACCCTTGACCCAACGCTTGCGCAGACGGGCGTTCAGCACCGGGGCTTCGACGCGCGGGTTGGTGCCGATCAGGACGATGGCATCTGCCTCGTCGATGCCGGCAACCGTTGCGTTGAACAGGTAGCTGGCGCGACCGTTCTTCGGATGCAGCGGCGAGCCGGGGAAGCGGCTGTCGAGGTTCTTCACGCCGAGGCTGTCCATGAGCAGCTTCAGCGCAAACATTTCTTCAACGCCCGACAACTGACCGACGAGCGCGCCGATCTTGTCGGCGCTCGTTGCCTTCACCTTGTCGGCGATGATCTGGAACGCCTCGGCCCAAGAGACCGGGACGATCTTGCCGTCCTTGCGGGCATAGGGGCGATCAAGGCGCTGGGTCTTCAGACCATCCCAGATGTAGCGGGACTTGTCCGAGATCCACTCCTCGTTAACCTCTTCATTGAGGCGCGGCATGACGCGCATGACTTCGCGGCCACGGGTGTCGACGCGAATGGCCGAGCCGAGCGCATCCATCACGTCGATGCTTTCGGTCTTCACCAGTTCCCAGGGACGGGCCTTGAACTCGTAAGGCTTGTGCGTGAGCGCGCCCACCGGGCACAGGTCAGCGGCGTTGCCCTGCATTTCGGACGACAGCGCGGCTTCCAGGTAGGTGGTGATCTCGGCATCCTCGCCGCGGCCGATCAGGCCCATGTCGGCGACGCCGCACACTTCCGTCGTGAAACGGACGCAGCGCGTGCAGTGGATGCAACGGGTCATGATCGTCTTGATCAGCGGACCGATGTTCTTGTTCTCGACCGCGCGCTTGTTCTCCTGGAACCGCGAGCCGTCGACGCCATAGGCCATCGCCTGGTCCTGCAGGTCACACTCGCCGCCCTGATCGCAGATCGGGCAATCCAGCGGGTGGTTGATCAGCAGGAACTCCATCACGCCTTCGCGTGCCTTCTTGACCATCGGGCTTTTGGTCAGGACGACGGGGGGCTCGCCATTCGGGCCCGGACGCAGATCCTTGACGCCCATGGCGCAGGAGGCGGTCGGCTTCGGGGGGCCGCCCTTCACTTCGACGAGGCACATGCGGCAGTTGCCGGCAATGGACAGACGGTCATGGTAGCAGAAGCGCGGCACTTCAGCGCCGGCCTCTTCGCAGGCCTGCAGCAGGGTGTAGTCCGCCGGAACGTCTACTTCATTGCCGTCGATGATCAGTTTTGTCATCGCGTGTCTCCGAATCCTCGTTCCCGGTTCACTCGGCCGCAACCAGCGTCTTGGGCGCACGGGTCTTGGCGACATAGTCGTCAATCCGCGCCTCGATCACCGGACGGAAGTTCTTGATCAGGCCCTGGATCGGCCAGGCAGCCGCATCGCCAAGGGCACAGATCGTGTGGCCTTCGACCTGCTTGGTCACGTTGAACAGCATGTCGATCTCCTCGCGCGAGGACTGACCCTTGACCATGCGTTCCATGACGCGCCACATCCAGCCCGTGCCTTCACGGCACGGCGTGCACTGGCCGCAGCTCTCATGCTTGTAGAAGTAGCTGAGACGGGCAATCGCCTTGATGATGTCGGTCGACTTGTCCATCACGATCACCGCCGCCGTGCCAAGGCCGGAGCCAAGGCCGCGCAGGGTGTCGAAGTCCATGGCGACGTCCTTCATCTGCTCGCCGGTAATGCAGGGGACGGACGAACCGCCCGGGATCACCGCCAGGAGATTGTCCCAGCCGCCACGGATGCCACCGCAGTGGCGTTCGATCAGTTCGCGGAACGGAATGCCCAGCTCTTCTTCCACGGTGCACGGCTTGTTGACGTGACCGGAGATGCAGAACAGCTTGGTGCCGGTGTTGTTCGGCTTGCCGAGACTGGCGAACCAGGCACCGCCACGACGCAGGATGGTCGGAGCGACAGCGATGGATTCGACGTTGTTCACAGTCGTCGGGCAGCCGTAGAGGCCGACGTTGGCCGGGAACGGCGGCTTCAGGCGCGGCTGGCCCTTCTTGCCTTCCAGGCTTTCGAGCAGCGCGGTTTCCTCACCGCAGATGTAGGCCCCTGCGCCGTGATGGACGTAGATGTCGAAATCGTAGCCGTTCTTGTTGTTCTTGCCGATCAGGCCAGCCTCGTAGGCCTGATCGATGGCACCCTGAAGGCGCTCACGCTCGCGGATGAACTCGCCGCGGACATAGATGTAAGCCGCAATGGCGCCCATGGCGAAGCCGGCAACGAGGCAGCCTTCGACCAGCGTATGCGGGTCGTGGCGCAGGATCTCGCGGTCCTTGCAGGTGCCCGGCTCGGACTCGTCGGCGTTGACGACGAGGTAGGACGGACGGCCATCGCTGGCCTTCGGCATGAAGGACCACTTGAGACCGGTCGGGAAGCCTGCACCGCCACGGCCGCGCAGCCCCGACCCCTTCATCTCGTCGATGATCCAGTCACGGCCCTTTTCAATCAACGCCTTGGTGTTATCCCAATGGCCACGCTTGCGCGCACCCTCAAGACCCCAGTCGTGCAGGCCGTAAATATTGGTGAAGATCCGATCCTGATCCTTCAGCATCTCGCCAACTCACCCCTCACTCTTGCTGGACGGCACATCGCCACTGTCCACGCGCTTGGAGAATTCCGTTTCACCGCCGCTTGCCAGCGTCTTGGCCTGAACGATCCACTCTTCACGGTCAATCCGACCCTTGAAGTTCAGAATGCTCTCGACCCAGGCCTTGTTGGCTTCGCTCCAGCCGGCGATCTGGTCAAAATGATAGACACCGAGTTCATGAAGCGTCGCTTCAATCTTCGGACCAATCCCCTTGATCCGCTTGAGATCATCCGCCTTGCCTTCACGGGCCGCCGTCAGCAGGCCAGGCTTCTCGCCCTCGACAACCGGGCTTGCAGCCTCCTGCTTGGCGGGTGCGGCAGCAGCAGCGGGAGCCGGCGCAGCAGCCGGCGCAGGCGCTGCAGCAGCTGCCGCCTTGCGGGCTGCAACTTCGGCCTTGACGCGGGCGACCGCATCCTCAGCCGGCGTCGGAACGCCGTTGTAGTCATGTCCGCCGCCGTTGATCGACGCGCCGGCGAAGGCATGCGATGCCTTGGCGTTGCCGTCGACAACATGAGCGAAGGGCAGCGCGCCGACCGTATCGTCGCTCAGCGAGGTCAGGGTCGTTGCCCCGCCCTCAGGAGCGCCAAAGCGGCGGTCAATCTGCGGACCCGGGGTGATTTCGCGGCCTGCGGCGATGTCCTCGATCAGCTTCTCGAGGCTCTCAGGTGTCAGGTCTTCGTAGGTGTCCTTGAAGATCTGGACCATTGGCGCGTTGACGCAGGCACCAAGGCACTCGACCTCTTCCCATGAGAAGTTGCCGTCAGCCGACAGTTCGTGCGAATGCGCCGCGATCTTCGACTTGCAGACGCGGATCAGGTCCTCAGCGCCCCGCAGCTGGCACGGCGTGGTGCCGCAGACCTGGATATGCGCCTTCTTGCCGACCGGCTGGAGCTGGAACATCGTGTAGAACGTTGCCACTTCCAGCACGCGGATGTGGGGCATGCCAAGCATGTCCGCCACACAGCGGATTGCCGGCTCGCTCACCCAGCCCTCGTTCTGCTCCTGTGCACGCCACAACAACGGGATCACCGCCGAGGCCTGGCGACCCGCCGGATAGCGATCGATCACCTTCTGTGCCCAGGCGAGATTCTCCGCCGTGAAGGCGAAGCTCTCCGGTTGTTCCGCGGCAAGTCTGCGAACCGCCATGGTCTAATCCCCGTTCCGTATGTCTCAGCCGTCCGGACGATCCCTCTGAAGCCTGCAATCAGGCCGATCCAGATGATCCGCTCCGCAGCGGTTGCGGGTTGCACCGGGACAAGTCCCTGTGCCGATTGAAATTCTGCCGACAGGGCACACGGCCCTGCCCGGCTCCAGATCACAGTCTCGCGACAGCAGCGCGTCAGGGCGCTGATATCAGCACAAAGCCCGGCCTAACGGTCGACCTCGCCGAACACGATGTCGAGCGATCCAAGGATCGCCGAGACGTCGGCCAGCTGATGGCCACGGCACAGGTAATCCATCGCCTGCAGGTGAGCGTAGCCCGGAGCCTTGATCTTGCAGCGGTACGGCTTGTTGGTGCCGTCAGCCACAAGATAGACGCCGAATTCGCCCTTCGGCGCCTCGACAGCGGCATACACTTCGCCGGCCGGGACATGGTAGCCCTCGGTGTAGAGCTTGAAGTGATGGATCAAGGCTTCCATCGACCGCTTCATCTCGCCGCGCTTCGGCGGAACGATTTTGCCGTCGGTCGACGAGATCGGACCCGTCTCCTTGGTCAGGCGCTCCAGGCACTGCTTCATGATGCGGATCGACTGGCGCATCTCTTCCATGCGGATGAGATAGCGGTCGTAGCAGTCGCCGTTCTTGCCGATCGGAATGTCGAAATCGAGATCGCCATAAACCTCATAGGGCTGCGACTTGCGCAGGTCCCACGCCGCCCCAGAACCGCGCACCATGACGCCGGAGAAGCCCCAGGCCCAGGCCTCCTCAAGCGTCACGACGCCGATGTCGACGTTGCGCTGCTTGAAGATGCGGTTTTCGGTCAGCAGGCCTTCGATGTCGTCCAGTGTCTTCAGGAACGGGTCACAGAAGTCCCAGATGTCGTCCAGCAGCGCACGCGGCAGGTCCTGGTGCACGCCACCCGGACGAACATAGGCTGCGTGCATGCGGGCGCCGCAGGCGCGCTCATAGAACACCATCAGCTCTTCACGCGGCTCGAAGCCCCACAGTGGCGGGGTCAGCGCACCAACGTCCATGGCCTGCGTGGTCACGTTCAGGAGATGCGACAGGATGCGGCCGATTTCCGAGAAGAGAACGCGGATCAGTTGGCCACGTATCGGCACGGTGATGCCGAGCATCTTTTCCACGGCCAGCGCGAAGGCATGTTCCTGGTTCATCGGCGCCACGTAATCGAGGCGGTCGAAATACGGAACGGCCTGCAGATAGGTCTTCTGCTCGATCAGCTTCTCGGTGCCGCGATGCAGCAGGCCGATATGCGGATCGACGCGCGTGACAACTTCGCCGTCCAGTTCCAGCACGAGGCGCAACACGCCGTGCGCCGCCGGATGCTGCGGACCGAAGTTGATGTTGAAATTGCGAACCTGAGCCTCAGCCATCTCGCCCGCCTTAATTCGTCGTTGCCTTCTCATCGCCCGGCAGCACGTAGTCCGTGCCTTCCCAGGGCGAGAGGAAGTCGAAGTTGCGGAATTCCTGGTTCAGACGCACGGGCTCGTAAACCACGCGCTTCTTCTCGTCGTCGTAACGCACTTCGACGTAACCGGTGACGGGAAAGTCCTTGCGCAGCGGGTGACCGTCGAAGCCGTAGTCAGTCAGGATGCGGCGCAGATCCGGGTGCCCGGAGAACAGGATGCCGTACATGTCGTAGGCTTCGCGCTCGAACCACTCGGCCGACGGGAACACGGCGATCAGCGAGGGCACCGGCGTGTCCTCATCGGTCGCGACCTTCACACGGATGCGCTGGTTCTGGACCGGGGACATCAGATGGTAGACCACGTCGAACCGCTTTTCGCGGGCCGGATAGTCCACACCGCAGATGTCCGTCAGGTTGAGGAACTTGCAACTTGCGTCGTCCCGCAGATAGCGGATCGCATCCACGATTGCCGGCGCCGCGACCACAAGGGTTAGTTCGCCATAGGCAACGGACCAGGACAGAAGCTTGTCCTGGAGCCCTTGCTGGATGTGCTCGCCGAGTTCCTTGAGCGTCTCGTCCATCGTATCGACCTCGACAATGTCCCCGTGTGCGTCACGCGGGGCTCTCCCTCAAGGCACCGTCGCCGGTGCCGCTGGCAGGTTGCCCCCGCCCGTCCTGCCCGGCCAGACTTGCGCCTGGCCCGAGCCTTAGCGTTCGATCGTGCCGGTGCGGCGGATCTTCTTCTGCAGCATCAGCACGCCATAGAGCAGCGCTTCAGCCGTCGGCGGGCAGCCCGGGACATAGATGTCGACCGGAACGATGCGGTCACAGCCGCGCACCACCGAGTAGGAATAGTGATAATAGCCGCCGCCGTTGGCGCAGGAGCCCATGGAGATGACATAGCGCGGCTCCGGCATCTGGTCATAGACCTTGCGCAGGGCCGGGGCCATCTTGTTGGTCAGCGTGCCGGCGACGATCATCACGTCGGACTGGCGTGGGCTGGCGCGCGGAGCAAAGCCGAACCGCTCGGCGTCATACCGCGGCATCGACATCTGCATCATTTCGACTGCGCAGCAGGCCAGACCAAAGGTCATCCACATCAGCGAGCCGGTGCGGGCCCACTGGATCAGGCTGTCGGTCGAGGTTACGAGAAAGCCCTTGTCGGCCAGTTCGTCATTCACCTGCGAGAAGAATGCATCGTTCGAGCCAATCGGCTTGCCGGTGGCAGGATCGATCAGGCCCTTGGGCTGCGGTGCCACAAGCGGGCCGGAAGATGTGGTCAGTCCCATTCCAGAGCCCCCTTCTTCCATTCGTAGATGAAGCCGATCGTCAGCACGCCGAGGAAGACCATCATCGACCAGAAGCCGTACCAGCCCAGATCACCGAACACGACGGCCCAGGGGAACAGGAAGGCAACTTCCAGATCGAAGATGATGAAGAGGATCGAGACGAGGTAGAAGCGCACATCGAACTTCATGCGCGCGTCGTCAAAAGCATTGAATCCGCACTCATAGGCGGACAGCTTTTCAGGATCCGGCTTCGAATAGGCCAGCAAAAACGGCGACACCAGCAACGCCAGGCCGATGACCAGCGAGATGCCGATGAAGACGGCAATCGGGATGTAATCCCGCAACAGATCTTCCATGTCTTTCGCGTCCTTGCATCTGGCGGGCCGGATCGGGAGGAGATCCAGTCGCAACGGACAGGCGCGATGACGCGACTCATGCCCGCAGCGGCCCCGGTTTAACCAATATGCGAGCGCACGCTTAGCCCACGTACATGGGCAACGCAAGAGCCCAGACCGGTCAAACACAAGCACAATTCGTTCCGCCTGCTGCCTGGGGACGGCATTTTACGGCTCTGACGCCTTGCAAGCGGCTGAAATCCGCCCACAAGCCGCCGCAATTCAAGCCCTGCCCTGCCCGGGCGCGGCGGCACCTCGACGCAGGACAGCTTGCGGCGATGGTTATTGGCTGGCAAACGAGAGGGAGAGAGGAAGCAAACGATCCGGCGCAGCGCAAACCGCCGGCGATAAAGAAAAAGGCCCCACGAGGGGGCCTGTTCTTTTCGTGAGTGGCGCGAGTGACGGGGCTCGAACCCGCGACCTCCGGCGTGACAGGCCGGCACTCTAACCAACTGAGCTACACCCGCACATCTCACGAAGCGGTCGCCATATCCCCAAGAGACTTGAGAAAATGGCGCGAGTGACGGGGCTCGAACCCGCGACCTCCGGCGTGACAGGCCGGCACTCTAACCAACTGAGCTACACCCGCTTCGTTCCCGCAAGCCATGTGGCCCGCAAGAAGTGGGCGTGGTGTACGGCGCTGAGAGCGGGAAGTCAAGCACCTGAAACAGCCTTCCGTGCGGTTTTTCGGCGAGGGCAAAAACATGCGCCGATCCCCTGCGGAACCCCTCGTTTTCCCTTGTGAATAACCGTCGTTTCCGCAGCCAACTAAAAACTTCGACCGGCGAAAATCTCTTCTCCGGCAAAAGGTTATCCACAGCGAATGCGATATTGGGTGCCTAGGGGTCAGATGACGTGAAGTGCGTCAGACCCGGCGGATCGGCGCGCGCGTCCCTCACCAGCAACCTGTCTTGTGCCTTGCGGAAGACCGCCGGCAAAGCTTCAGGCATCGCAAGACACAAAAAAACCCGGCGACTTTCGTGCCAGGTTCGTCTCATCCGTTTGTCCGCGATCATCGTGCGGGATGGTGGGCGGTGAGAGACTCGAACTCCCGACATCCTCGGTGTAAACGAGGCGCTCTACCAACTGAGCTAACCGCCCGCCGATGAATGTGGCTCATAGGGGCTTCGCTCCAGCTTGGCAAGAGGCAATTAAAGAAGCGCTTGTTTTTCAGCTGTGGCCTGTGGGCAATTTTCAGTGCCCTGCCCGCTCGGCTACGGACTTCCTTCGATTGCTGCTTGCTACTAGATGGGGATAACACGCTTCCTCGCGAACAGCGTTTGAAAGAGAGCAGCAAGCTGAAACCGGAGACAGGCTGCGTTTAAGCCGCTTTTTAAACGTCGACGCTGTCTCAAGTGATCTATGGAGCGGCTTCAGCACCTTCAGCGCACAAGCATTGTGTTTGTAACACTGCTGATCATCGCCCCGTTGTTTATGGCAGAGTAGAACGGCCTTGGCGGCCGCGTCGCTTCGTCAACGCGCCTGTGGATCCAGGTTCTTTGCTCCATACACCGCAACGACTGAGACAAGGCCCGGTCCGAGATGGACGACAAGCTCCGCCTTATTTCACCAAACTGTTGTGGCGTCTGCAACGTCGTCAACACCGGTAAGGTCCAGGAGAGACGCAGGAGGTCCTGCTCGTCTGCCTTGACGATATTCAGAACCTCATTGGCCATTCTGGCAGCCACCTCCCCCGCCGGCGTCAGCCGGAATTCCGGGCGCAGTGGGTGGCCGTGGCCGGGATTTCGCTCTAGCAGCCCAATCATCAGGAGGTGATCAAGGCTTTGCAGAAAAGCCGTCCTGCCGGCCCCCGTGGCTGCCAGCAGCGTAGCCTGCCGCCCCGGAATACCGAGATGGAGCTTGTCGAGAATAGGCAGCGCCCAGGCTCGCGAGGTGATCTTGACAATGAGATTTATGTCCATAAAGTATAGTTACTATATTTTGGTATGGAAGGACAGCCCGTGGCACTCATCACATTGGATCAAACAATCACCATCGCCATGTCCGTCAAGGACCGGCACAAAAGCGCAGACTGGTACAAGGAGATGCTGGGCTTCGAGACGATCTTCCATATCGATGACGCCGGCTGGTCAGAGCTGCAGACGAACACCCAGAATGTAACTCTTGGCCTTGGGGAGCATGTAGAGCCGGTGCCAGGGAATTGCGTTCCGGTCTTCGGCATTGCCGATCTCGATGCGGCGCGTGCCAGCATGGAACAGGTCGGCGTCCAGTTTGATGGTCCGACAGTCGTCGTCGAAGGCATGGTCAAGACCGCGACCTTTTATGATCCCGACGGCAATGCCCTGATGCTTGCACAAAACCTGATGGCCGCCGCCTCGTGATGCATCGCTGTTGGTGCAGGGCGTCGTTGACTGCTTGATCAGGGCTTTCGACTGGAGGAAGTGAGCGCCCCTCACCACAGGTCGCCCCTTCATTCGAACAGCGCCTGCGTCGTTTTATGTCGCGTATTCCCGGTCACCAAGTCACTGCATGCACCCGCAGTTAATGTCGCACCCAAGCAAGGACACAAAAAAACCCGCGCATTCCATCGAATGCGCGGGAAATTTTTTGTCCTGACGGACCGCCAAATCAAGCGTTAACGGAGTCCTTGAGGCCCTTGCCGGCCTTGAACTTCGGCGTCTTGGAGGCCGGGATCTGGATCGTCTCGCCGGTGCGCGGGTTGCGACCTTCGGTGGCGGCGCGCTCGGATACCGAGAAGTTGCCGAAGCCGATGATGCGGACTTCATCACCGCCCTTGAGCGCCTGGGTCACGGCTTCAAAGGTCGCATCAACAGCTTCACCAGCCTGCGCCTTGGTCAGGCCGGTCTTCTCGGCCACAGCCGCGATCAGATCGTTCTTGTTCATAGCAGTCCCTTTCTACAAAACGGCGAAAAGCAGGCGATTCACGCCAAAAGCCGCTGGCCGGAAATTCGTGGGAAACGCCCCTCAAATCAAGCCATTTCTCGCAGAAATCCGCCATTTTCACGCGATTCAGATGCAAAAAGCCCCGGTGGAGACCGGGGCTTTCGCTCGTCTAGACAAATTTTGCCGTATCAGTGGGCCACGACACCCGATGCATCATCGTCAGCGGGGCGTTTGTCGGCCGCCGCAGCAGTGCGTGCCTCGTCCCATTCGATGGCTTCCGGCATGCGCAGAAGGGCGTTTTTCAGCACTTCCTCCATGCTCGAGACCGGGATGATGTCGAGCGCGTTCTTCACGCTGTCCGGGATATCCGCCAGGTCCTTGGCGTTGTCTTCCGGGATCATCACGGTCTTGATGCCACCACGCAGGGCTGCAAGAAGCTTCTCCTTGAGGCCGCCGATGGGCAGGATGCGACCACGCAGGGTGATCTCGCCGGTCATGGCAACATCGCGGCGGACCGGGATGCCGGTCATGACCGAGATCACGGCCGTGGCCATCGCGATGCCGGCTGACGGTCCATCCTTTGGCGTCGCGCCTTCCGGCACGTGCACGTGGATGTCGCGCTTGTCGAACAGCGGCGGCTCGATGCCGAAATCGATGGCACGGGAGCGGACATAGGATGCCGCCGCCGAAATCGATTCCTTCATCACATCACGCAGGTTGCCCGTGACCGTCATCTTGCCCTTGCCGGGCATCATGACGCCTTCGATGGTCAGCAATTCGCCGCCCACTTCCGTCCAGGCAAGGCCCGTGACCACACCGACCTGATCCTCAAGCTCGGCCTCGCCATAGCGGTAGCGCGGCACGCCGAGATATTTCTCGACCATGTCGCTGTCCACATGCACCGTCTTGACGCCGGTCATCAGGATGTCCTTCACGGCCTTGCGGGCCAGTGTCGCCATCTCGCGCTCAAGGTTACGCACGCCCGCTTCGCGGGTGTAGCGGCGGATGACCTTGCGCAGGGCTTCCTGATCGACGGAGAACTCACCATCGCGCAGGCCATGGTCCTTCTCCGCCTTCGGCAACAGGTGACGGCGGGAGATCTCGACCTTTTCATCCTCGGTATAACCGGCGATGCGAATGATCTCCATGCGGTCCATCAGAGGCGCCGGGATGTTCAGCGTGTTGGCCGTCGTCACGAACATCACGTCCGACAGGTCATATTCGACCTCCAGATAGTGATCCATGAAGGCGTTGTTCTGTTCCGGATCGAGCACCTCGAGCAGGGCAGCCGACGGATCGCCGCGGAAGTCCATGCCCATCTTGTCGATCTCGTCGAGAAGGAACAACGGGTTCGACTTCTTCGCCTTCTTCATCGACTGGATGACCTTGCCGGGCATCGAGCCAATGTAGGTCCGGCGATGGCCACGAATCTCGGCCTCGTCGCGCACACCGCCGAGCGACATGCGCACGAACTCACGGCCTGTCGCCTTGGCAATCGACTTGCCAAGCGAGGTCTTGCCGACGCCCGGAGGGCCGACGAGGCAGAGGATCGGCCCCTTCAGCTTGTTGGCACGGGCCAGCACCGCGAGATACTCGACGATGCGTTCCTTGACCTTGTCGAGGCCGTAGTGATCAGTGTCCAGCACCTGCTCGGCAAGCGCCAGGTCATTCTTGACCTTGCTCTTCTTGCCCCACGGAATCCCGAGGATCCAGTCCAGATAGTTGCGCACCACGGTGGCTTCCGCCGACATGGGGCTCATCTGCTTGAGCTTCTTGACCTCGGCATGAGCGCGTTCGCGCGCTTCCTTGCTGAGCTTGGTCTTCTTGATGCGCTCTTCCAGTTCAGCCAGTTCGTCGCGGCCGTCCTCACCGTCGCCGAGTTCCTTCTGGATCGCCTTCATCTGCTCGTTGAGATAGTACTCGCGCTGGGTCTTCTCCATCTGGCGCTTGACGCGCGAGCGGATGCGCTTTTCCACCTGCAAGACCGAGATCTCGCTTTCCATCAGACCCAGCACGCGCTCAAGGCGTTCGGCGACGGAGTCGATGGCAAGGATGTCCTGCTTTTCCGGGATCTTGATCGCCAGATGCGAGGCAATGGTGTCGGCCAGCTTCGAGTGATCCTCGATCTGGTTGACCGCCCCCAGAACCTCGGGCGAGACCTTCTTGTTCAGCTTGACGTAATTCTCGAACTCGGCGACCACCGAGCGGGCCAGCGCCTCGACCTCGATGTTCTCGCCATCCTTCTCCGGCAGCACTTCCGCTTCGGCTTCATAGAAGTCAGTGAGGTCGGTGTACTGGGTGATCCGAGCACGGGCACCGCCCTCGACCAGCACCTTGACGGTGTTGTCCGGCAGTTTCAAAAGCTGGAGAACGGTCGCCAGCGTGCCGATCTCGTAGATGTCATCCGAGGCCGGATCATCATCCGCAGCATTCTTCTGGGTAGCAAGCAGGATGTGCTTGTCGGAAGTCATGACCTCTTCGAGGGCGCGGATGGATTTCTCACGCCCGACGAACAGCGGGACAATCATGTGCGGGAACACAACGATGTCGCGCAGCGGGAGCACCGGATAGACGCTCTTTCCGGCCTCGTCGAGGGAGCGCGTTTCGATTTCGCTCATGTCCATTCCTTTCTGCGGGCCCATGGCACCCCGGGGAGGAAGGGGGTGCCTGCGGCTCTCCTTGGATGGTCTTCCGCCCCGGAAGTGGTGCGGATCCTGGCCGGCTCCGGACGTCCCCACTGGGCAACGACGCTGAACCGCCGAACCATCGTTCTGTCTATTAGGTGGACACCGGGGGGCAAGGTGTCAAGGCAGCGCCGAAAGATGGGTGGCCTAGGCTGTTGAAGACGACAGCCTTCCCACCGCTTCCTGCAGAAATAGTATCAAAAAAGCAAAATGCCGCCCGAAAACCGGGCGGCATATGATGCATTCGGCAAGTCTGCCTGATCAGGCCGAGGTGGCTGTCTCGGCGCGGTCTTCGTAGATGTAGAGCGGGCGAGCCTTGCCCTCCACCACATCCGGCGAGATCACGACTTCCTTCACGCCCTTGAGACCCGGCAACTCGTACATGGTGTCGAGCAGGATCGATTCCAGGATCGACCGCAGGCCACGCGCACCGGTCTTGCGCTCGATGGCGCGGCGGGCGATGGCCTTGAGCGCATCCTCATGGAAGGACAGCTCGACGTTCTCCATCTCGAACAGGCGCTGGTACTGCTTGACCAGAGCGTTCTTCGGCTCGGTCAGGATCGTCATCAGGGCTTCTTCGTCGAGATCCTCAAGCGTCGCGATGACCGGCAGACGGCCCACGAACTCCGGGATCAGACCGAACTTCAGCAGATCTTCGGGCTCAAGTTCCGAGAACAATTCACCGATTCGGCGGTCATCGGGACCGACCACGTCGGCCTTGAAGCCCATCGACGACTTGCGACCACGATCGGAAATGATCTTGTCGAGGCCGGCAAAGGCTCCGCCGCAGATGAACAGGATGTTGGTCGTGTCCACCTGCAGGAATTCCTGCTGCGGATGCTTGCGCCCGCCCTGGGGGGGAACGGAAGCCACGGTGCCTTCCATGATCTTCAGCAGGGCCTGCTGCACGCCTTCACCCGAAACGTCACGGGTGATCGACGGGTTGTCGGCCTTGCGCGAAATCTTGTCGACTTCGTCGATGTAGACGATGCCGCGCTGTGCCCGCTCGACATTGTAGTCGGCGGCCTGCAGCAGCTTGAGGATGATGTTCTCGACATCCTCGCCGACGTAGCCGGCTTCGGTCAGCGTCGTGGCATCAGCCATTGTGAACGGCACATCCAGGATGCGTGCCAGGGTCTGGGCAAGAAGCGTCTTGCCGCAACCGGTCGGGCCGCAGAGCAGGATGTTCGACTTCGCCAGTTCAACGTCGTTGTTCTTCGACGCGTGGTTCAGGCGCTTGTAGTGGTTGTGCACGGCCACCGACAGCACCTTCTTGGCGCTGTTCTGACCGATCACATAATCATCCAGGACATGGCGAATTTCCTGCGGCGTGGGGATGCCATCGCGCGATTTCACCAGCGAGGACTTGTTCTCCTCGCGTATGATGTCCATGCACAGCTCGACACATTCATCGCAGATGAAAACAGTCGGGCCGGCGATCAGCTTGCGAACTTCGTGTTGGCTCTTGCCGCAAAAGGAGCAGTAGAGCGTATTCTTGGAGTCGCTGCCGCTGGCCTTTGTCATCTAATCAACCCCGCAGGTTCCGAGAGGGCATATGCCCTTCCCCTTGTCGTTCCGGACCGGGCGTTGCCCGCCTGATCCGACAATCGGTCCATGACCGCTTTTCTGGCGACTTCCACGGACGATGATCGTTTCATGCTTCGCCCGTAAAAATCAATATTCGTTTAAGCGGGCCAGACAAAGCTGGCCCTTTTGCTTTGTCAGCCTGCGTCAGGTTGCCGGCGTCGCCGACAGGCTGGCGCGGTCGGTGATCACGGCATCGACAATACCGAAGGACTTCGCCACCTCGGCAGTCATGAAGTTGTCACGTTCCAGCGCTTCTTCCACCTGGTCAAGCGACTGACCGGTGTGCTTCACGTAGATTTCATTCAGCCGGCGCTTCAGGCTCAGGATTTCCTGGGCATGCAGCATGATGTCGGCGGCCTGGCCACGGAACCCGCCGGAGGGCTGATGCACCATCACGCGGGCATTGGGCAGCGAGAAGCGGCTGCCCTTGTGGCCGGCGGCCAGCAACAGCGAGCCCATCGAGGCGGCCTGGCCGATGCACAGCGTCGACACTTCCGGCCGGATGAATTGCATCGTGTCATAGATCGCAAGGCCAGCCGTCACGAGGCCGCCGGGCGAATTGATGTAGATTGCAATTTCCTTGGTCGGGTTTTCCGATTCCAGGAACAGCAACTGGGCGCAGACGAGCGTCGCCAGATGATCCTCGATCGGACCGGTCAGGAAAATGATCCGCTCCTTCAGGAGGCGGGAATAGATATCGAAGGCCCGCTCACCCCGGTTCGTCTGCTCGACAACCATCGGCACGAGCGTGTTCGTGTAGAATTCGACGGGATCCTTCATACCTTATCCATTTGCTGGCGCGTGCCGGACCGGGGGATGCCGGCCGACAGGCGAAGACACGCGATGTTCGAGTTCACAGCGGCACTCTGGCCCCATGAGTCGAAAAGAGCGACACCCATACATAGGGGATGCCGCCCAGATCGCAAGATTGTGGTCGATGCGGCGTGAAGGCAAGGTTAAAGCCATCACGCCGCAGGAGCAATGAAACGGTCAGCCGGCGGCTGCCTCGTCCTTTTCCTCGTCCTCAGCCACGAGCTTCTGCAGCTCTTCCTTGGTCACGGTCTTGTCGGTGACCTTGGCAAGGGACAGGATGAAATCGACAACCTTCTCTTCGTAGATCGGAGCGCGCAGGGTTGCGAGCGCCTGCGGGTTGTTCTTGTAGAACTCGAACACCTGACGCTCCTGGCCCGGGAACTGGCGCACGCGGTCGAACAGCGCGCGCTGGACTTCCTCGTCGGTCACCTGGACAGAGTTCTTCTCGCCGACTTCCGACAGCACCAGACCCAGGCGCACGCGGCGCTCGGCAATCTTGCGGTAGTCAGCCTTGGCGGCTTCTTCCGTGGTGCCTTCGTCTTCGAAGGTCTTGCCGTTGCGGGTCATGTCGTTCTCGACCTGGTTCCAGATGTTCTGGAATTCGGTGTCGAGCAGCTTGGACGGCAGGTCGAAGGTGTAGACCGCATCGAGCTTGTCGAGCAGCTGACGCTTGACGCGCTGGCGGGTCATGGCGCCGAACTGGCTCTCGATCTGGCCGCGGATGATGTCCTTCAGGCTGTCGAGCGACTCAAGGCCAAGGCTCTTGGCGAACTCGTCATCGATCGTGACTTCACCCGCTGCAGCCACGTCCTTGAGGACGATGTCGAAGGTGACTTCCTTGCCGGCAAGATGCTCGGCCTGGTAGTCGGCCGGGAAGGAGACGGTGATGACCTTCTCTTCGCCCTGCTTCATGCCGACAACAGCTTCTTCGAAGCCCGGAATGAACTGGTTCGAGCCGAGGACCAGCTGGCCGTTCTCGTCGGCGCCGCCATCGAACGGAACGCCGTCGAGCTTGCCAAGGTAGGACATGGTGACGCGGTCGCCGTTCTCGGCAACGGCGCCATCGCCCTTGCTGACGAACGGACGGTTGTTGGCGGCAATCGCCTCGACCTGTTCCATCACGCCGGCTTCGGAGACCTCGACGATCTCACGTTCCAGCTCGATCGTGGAAAAGTCGACGATGTCGAAGGTCGGCAGCAGGTCATAGATGACCTTGAAGGCCAGATCTGCGGTGCCTTCGATGATGGCTTCCGCCTGGTCATCAGCCAGATCGATATCCGGCTGCAGCGCCGGGCGCTCCGAGCGGTCCTCAATTGCCTTCAGGCTGGATTCCTGGATGGTCGTGGAGACGATTTCCGCCATCGCCTGACGACCGTACATGCGCTTCATGTGCGCAGCCGGAACCTTGCCCGGACGGAAGCCGTTGATCCGGACCTTGTCCTTCAGTTCATCGAGGTACGAATCAAGCTTGGACGCCAGCTCGGTTGCCGGGATGACGATCTTCAGTTCGCGCTTGAGGCCCTCGGAAAGGGTTTCGGTCACCTGCATGATAGTGTGCTTCGTCCTTGGTGTGGAACCCGGCTGGATCCCAACTCATGTTTTCAATCGACCCCGGAGGGCCCTCATCAGGGCGATCGCGACGCTCAGGATCCACATGACTGCCTGCAATCTCGACGAAGTATCTGTCGGATCTTAGGAAGATGGGGACCGGCGCGCAGTCGACCGGTTCAGCCTCGGCTGGCGGATCCGGGCCATATCGCCATGGTGCGGGCGGAGGGACTTGAACCCCCACGGCTTACGCCACCAGAACCTAAATCTGGCGTGTCTACCAGTTCCACCACGCCCGCGACGGCTTAGGACGCCCGAAGCCAGGGCGCGGCCTCTATAACACCCGACCTTGCCGCATCAAAGCAAAAATGCCGCGCACGGCTAAAACACGCAGCCTTTATTCCGGCAGCAGCCCGGCAAGCAGCTGCGGCAGAGCCGGCAAAAGGTCTTCGGCGGTCATTCCTTCGCCGCAGATCGCTCCGGCAGCGCCATGCAGATACACCGCCATGGCAGCCGCCTCGAACGCCGGCACCCCTTGCGCCAGAAGTCCGGCGACCAGTCCGGCCAGCACATCGCCCGATCCGGCTGTGGCAAGGCAAGGTGGGGCGTTGTCATTGATATACGTGCGGCCATCCGGGGCAGCGATCACGGTATCAGGCCCCTTGAGGACGATGATGGATGAAGATCGTTGCGCGGCCTGTCGGGCGCCCGACAGGCGATCCAACTGAAGAAGATCAGGAAAGAGCGACCGGAACTCGCCGGCATGCGGTGTCAGGACAGCTGGATCAGGCCTTTGTCCCAGTCGCATCAAAAGTTGTTCCGGCGCGCTCTTGAAGACCGAAAGGGCATCTGCATCCAAGACGAGCGCTGGCCGGGCTGAGGCAAGCTGCAACACTCGGTCAACAAGAGCCGGTGCCCGGGCTTCGGTCCGCCCTGCCCCCGGCCCCACGAGGCAGGCCGACAGGCGCGGGTCGGCCAGGGCAGCCTCAAGCTCGGCAGGATCGCGCAGGGGCCGGACCATAATGGCTGTGAGATGCGTCACCAGCGCCGCCGTTGCAGATGGCTCGCAGGCTACCGTGACCAGACCCGCCCCGACCCGCAGGGCGGCCTCTGCCGACAGGCGAATGGCACCGGTCATGCTGAAGGGGCCAGAAAAGGCGAGCACGGCCCCCCGGGAATATTTGTGGGCTTCCCGCCCCGGACGCGGCAACGGACAGGGCCAGGCGGCCGGACCATTTCGCCGGACTGCCGGCGCAAGGGCGGAAATCGTTTCATTGCTGATGCCAATATCGCAGACCTCTGTTCGCCCGCATAAAAGGCGACCCGGCAGAAGCAGATGGCCAGGCTTTTTCCGGGCAAAGGTAACTGTCCGATCCGCCCGGACAACGGGCCCCAGCGCCAAGCCGCTGGCGCCATCGAGGCCTGAGGGAACATCCACGGCCAGCACCGGGCAGCCGGACAGGTTGACGGCCTCGACGACTGCGGCCGCCAGCCCCTCCAGCGGCCGCGACAAACCGGCACCGAACAAGGCATCGATCACCACGTGGCCTCCGGCCGCCTGCAGTGCAGTCCGGATCGGACCGGCGTCAGCCAGGACCTCGGTGACGCCCCCTGCCCGCTCGAATGTGTTCGCGGCTACGCCTGCGTCGCCGGACAGCGCCTCCCGCGCCGCCAGCAGATAAAGCTGCACAGGGAGCCCCCAGCTGCGCAGGACCGCAGCCGCGACAAAGCCATCGCCGCCATTGTTGCCAGGACCGCACAACACCAGGACCGGTCGTCCTGCCAGGCCCTTCTGCTGCTGCAGCGAAATGGCCGCCCGTGCCACGGCAGCCCCTGCCCGGCGCATCAAGACAATCCCCGCCGTGCCCGACGCGATGGTCCGCCGATCTGCCTCGGCCATCTCTGATGGCGTCAGAAGCGCAGAAGCGGTCTGGTGGGCATCCCAGCCCCACGGGATGTTGCTCGTCATGTGTCTGGTCCGATCTGCACATTGTCATCGCAGCATAGCCGCGAACCACGTCCGGAGCAGCCACTTGCCAACACCATTGAAGGGCACAGGCAACCCTGCCAATTCGGGGCCAAAGCCTGCGCAGGGGCCCGGCAAGCTGCACAAGGATTCGGCACCATCCTTCCAACCACCCGCATCGAAATGCTGCTTATTTGGTGTGCATCTGCTAAATTTAGCGGCAGCATGACGCGCAGCCCACGCAAGCCGCGGAGTTTTTGCCCTCAGACATGCTGCTTTTTTCACCGTTTCGGTCCCTTGCAGGAACTGGCACGCCATGTGCTTACATTGAGGCGACCACGGCAGGCCCGACACGACGTCCGCCCCACGCAACAACACCGGCCTCAAGGCCTCAGACACGGAGAGAGACCCAAGGCGATGAAAAAGATCGAAGCGATCATCAAGCCCTTCAAGCTCGACGAGGTGAAGGAGGCGCTGCAGGAGGTTGGTCTGCAAGGCATTACCGTGACCGAAGCCAAGGGCTTTGGCCGCCAGAAGGGCCACACCGAGCTCTATCGCGGCGCGGAATATGTCGTCGACTTCCTGCCCAAGGTCAAAGTCGAGGTCGTATTGCCGGATGAAATGGTCGAGAAAGCAGTCGATGCGATTCGCAACGCTGCCCAGACCGGCCGTATCGGCGACGGCAAGATCTTCGTCTCCAACATCGAGGAGGCGGTCCGCATCCGCACCGGCGAATCCGGCGTCGACGCGATCTGATCCTTTTTGCGGGCTTCGCCCGCTCCCCCTTTCGGTCCTGATGGATCCGGCGCCCTCGAGCGCCATCCCGGGCCCGAGAACAAGCCCAAGTGACAACCAGAACACCAGGGAAGTGAATACATGACCACCGCTGCTGAGATCCTCAAGGATATCAAGGACAAGGACATCAAGTTCGTCGACCTGCGCTTTACCGATCCGCGCGGCAAGATGCACCATGTCACGATGGATGCCGGCCTTGTCGACGAAGACATGTTCGCTGAAGGCGTGGCCTTTGACGGCTCGTCGATCGCGGGCTGGAAGGCCATCGACGCCTCGGACATGACGCTGGTCCTCGATCCGGCCACCGTGCACATGGACCCGTTCTTCGCCCAGTCCACGATGGTGATCCTCTGCGACATCGTCGACCCGCGCACCGGCGAGACCTACAACCGCGACCCGCGCACCATCGCCAAGAAGGCCGAAGCCTATGTGAAGGCTGGCGGTTTCGGCGACACCATCGTGTTCGGCCCGGAAGCTGAATTCTTCATCTTCGACGACGTGCGTTTTGCCTCGGAGCCGTTCAACACGGGCTTCAAGCTGGACTGCTCGGAACTGCCGACCAACCTCGACACCGAGTACGAGGCCGGCAACATGGGTCACCGCCCGCGCATCAAGGGCGGCTACTTCCCGGTTCCGCCGATCGACAGCGCCCAGGACATCCGCTCCGAGATGCTGTCCGTCATGTCCGAAATGGGTGTGGTCGTTGAGAAGCATCACCACGAAGTGGCTGCTGCCCAGCATGAACTTGGCATCAAGTTCAACACCATGACCACCTGCGCCGACCACATGCAGATCTACAAGTACGTGGTGCACCAGGTCGCCCATGCCTACGGCAAGACCGCAACCTTCATGCCGAAGCCGGTGTTCGGCGACAACGGCTCGGGCATGCACTGCCACCAGTCGATCTGGAAAGACGGCAAGCCGATGTTCGCCGGCAACCTCTATGCTGACCTCAGCGAGATGTGCCTGTACTACATCGGTGGCATCCTGAAGCACGCCAAGGCCCTGAACGCCTTCACCAACCCGTCGACCAACTCCTACAAGCGTCTGGTCCCGGGCTATGAGGCTCCGGTGCTGCTGGCCTACTCCTCGGGCAACCGTTCGGCCTCCTGCCGCATCCCCTACACCTCGTCGCCGAAGGCCAAGCGCGTTGAAGTCCGCTTCCCGGATCCGGCTGCGAACCCGTACCTGGCCTTCGCTGCCCAGCTGATGGCCGGTCTTGATGGTATCAAGAACAAGATCCATCCGGGCGATGCCATGGACAAGAACCTCTACGACCTGCCGCCGGAAGAGCTGGCCGAGATCCCGACCGTTGCCGGCTCGCTGCGCGAAGCCCTGCAGTCGCTGGACATCGACCGCGAGTTCCTGAAGGCCGGCGGCGTGTTCGACGACGACTTCATCGACAGCTACATCGAGCTGAAGATGGAAGAGAACATGCGCTACGAAATGACCCCGCATCCGGTCGAGTTCGACATGTACTACTCCGTCTGATCCTCACCGGGATTGGAACAGGAAAGGCCGGGCAATCGCCCGGCCTTTTCGTTTTTGTGGTCTTGCATTCACGTCATCCCGGCCGAGCAACGCGAGAGCCGGGACCGGGGAGCCGAGGCGAAACTTGATCAATGAACGCGATACGGACGAGCCAGGGTTCTCCGGTCCCGGGTCTTCGCTTTGCTGCTCCCTGGAAGACGATGAAGCGCTTGTCAGCCAACTCCTGACGGTCGTCCACGCTGCAAATTTCGTGTGATCCGCAAACTATTCCGGCATCACGACCGCCCGTTGCCGATCCCGTTCTGGAGCCCAGGCGACAAGCATCTCCCGCGCCGGGTTGGGACCGAGCGTCAGTCTGTGGAAGTCAAACGTGTCTTCCCGCTGCGAGGCGAAGAAGTAGCAGAAATGCAGCGCGAAGAAGCGCCAGCGCAGACGGTTGAAGCGGTCCCGCCCCAGTGCGTCCGGTGCCCTGCCACTGTAGCTGCGCGGTGCCAGCATCGGCGTCTCGCTCCATCGCCGGCCATAGTCGGCGACCGGATTGGCGCGGCCGCAACAAAGCGCATCCTGCGGGACATAAATGTCGCTCCAGTCGATGCCGGGAGCCGCCCCCACACGGGCAACCGCGCGCTCGAACGCGCCGCCCGCATGGTATCCGCCGATGTATCCGAATGCCGAGCCGAGCGTTGCCAGCGCAATGCCGCCGCGCGAGACACCGAGGTCCGGCTTATGCTCCAGTGCCCTGGCCAGCGCCAGGATGAATACAAAAGTGCCGGAGCTATGGGCACAAAGCAGGATGTCGTCATCCGCCCCCGCCTCACGTTCCACCCGGAGGATTTCGCTGGCGAACTGCGCGATGCGTCCGGTCATGTCCGGATCACGGTCGAAGGCAAGCTGGCGGATCGCATGCCAGTCATTGACCAGATACCAGAAGTAGGTCGACGGCTCGACGAGGCGGGACAGGCCATGCACTGTGAACGCCCAGATCCCCCATCCGGCCAGCCAGACCGGCCAGGCGACAAGCTCCGGCAAGCCGGCACTGTCCATCGCCCCTCGCACCGGCTCAAGCATGACGGCGGGCGCACACAGGAGCATCAGATAGATCAGCAGGAGGATGACCGGGTAGACATGGAAGATCCCGTTCGGCCAATGACGGCGAAAGCTGTCGATGTATCCGCCGCTGCGCGCAAATCCGGCAAAGCTCGCAAAGGCTCCCAGCATCCGCTTCGGCCACGAGCGCTGGAAATCGCGCTTGGCAAGATCACGCCAGCCCAGGAGATGAAAGACCGTACGAGTCTCGCCTTCCGGCCATGCGGCCCGGCCGCTCCAGGTCGCCGACGCACCGCCCGGCCCCTGGCCATCCGCAAAGCCGGCAAGTTCCGCATCAACGCCCCGGATCCGGCCCATCGCCTCGGCTTCTTCAGCCATCACCGACTGGAGGAAAGATGGCCGGCGCAGGTCATAGCCGGGAATGAAAACGATATGTCGCAGCAAAGGGATCGGCACCGTTGGGGAATGAGAGATGCGGCTTATGCCAGAGCTTGCGGCGCGGATCAGGATTTTTGCTGCTGAACCGGTGAAATCACCACAGACTTCCGATATAGCGGACTCAATCAGTTTCAGACCAGGGTCAAGCCTCGACGCCTGTACCCGCTTTTGACATGGAATGCGCGAAAGATGACCGAATACAAGTCGGAGTTCCTGAAAACGCTCGCCGAGCGCGGTTTCATCCATCAGGTGTCGGATCATGAGGCGCTGGACAAGCTCCTCACCACGGAAACCGTGACCGCCTATATCGGCTTCGACTGCACCGCGCCGAGCCTCCATGCCGGGTCGCTGGTCACCATCATGATGCTCTACTGGTTGCAGCAGACCGGTCACCGGCCGATCGCGCTGATGGGCTCCGGCACCACGCGCGTCGGCGATCCGACCGGCAAGGACGAGAGCCGCAAGATCCTCTCCGACGAGGACATCGAGGCCAACAAGGCCGGCATCCGCAAGGTCTTCGAGAAGCTGCTGACCTTCGGCGACGGTCCGCGCGACGCCGTCATGCTCGACAATGCTGACTGGCTGATGAAGCTCAACTATGTCGAGTTCCTGCGTGACATCGGCCGGCATTTCTCGGTCAACCAGATGATCCAGCGCGACAGCGTGCGCCTGCGTCTTGAGCGCGAGCAGCACCTGTCGTTCCTGGAATTCAACTACATGCTGCTGCAGGGCTACGACTTCCTGGAGATCTACCAGCAGACCGGCTGCCGCCTGCAGATGGGTGGCTCCGACCAGTGGTCGAACATCCTGTCCGGCGTCGACCTGATCCGCCGCAAGGCCGGCGTCGAGGCCTTCGCGCTCACCGCCCCGCTGCTGACGACCTCTTCGGGCGCGAAGATGGGCAAGACCGCCGCCGGCGCCGTCTGGCTCAATCCGGAGCAGCTGTCGGCCTATGACTACTGGCAGTACTGGCGCAACACCGAGGATGCCGACGTCGAGCGCTTCCTGAAGCTGTTCACCGTCCTGCCGCTCGCCGAAATCGCCCGGCTTGCTGCGCTGGAAGGCGCAGGGATCAACGAAGCCAAGAAGGTGCTTGCGACCGAAGCAACCGCCATGGTCCATGGCCGCGAGGCAGCGGAAGCGGCCGCCGAGACCGCCCGTCGTGCCTTCGAGGAAGGCGCCATGGCTGAAGGCCTGCCGACCGTCGAGATCGCTGCTGCCGACCTTGCCGCCGGTATCGGTGTCCTGGCCGCCTTCGTGACCGCAGGCCTGTCCGCTTCCAATGGCGAGGCCCGGCGCAACATTGCCGGCGGCGCGCTGAAGATCAACGACGTCTCTGTCACCGACGACAAGCGCGTGCTCGGCACCGCCGATCTCACCGGTGAAGGCGTCATCAAGCTGTCGATGGGCAAGAAGAAGCACGTGCTGCTGAAGCCGCTCTGAGCCTTCAGCTCTCGATCAAGTTCAGGAGCCCGGCCTTGTGCCGGGTTCTTCGACAGCAGACAACTAGGTTTTCGCCACCCCGGGCGCAGCGAAGCGGAGACCCGGGACCGGAGGGCCGGGCCTCTCCGAGACGCACTCGTTGCCCTGTCGACACCTCAGCTCTCCGGTCCCGGCTCAGCGCTTCGCTTGGCCGGGATGACGTCGGAGAGGTCGAGGTTGTCATCATCCTCCGAGCCCGGCCCTATGCCGGGCTTTCTCGTTTTCGCCGGCGTGGAGCTTAACGGAACTCGAACATCTTGCGGAAGATGCCCGGCGCGATGGCTGACACCGGATTGACGGTCAGGACCGGCGCACTGATCGGGCCAGACAGGCGATAGGTCACGCCGATCAGCCCTTCCTGGCTGCCGCCTCCCAAGGCAAAGCCAAGCAGGGGGATCTTGGCGAACAGGTTGTTGAGCGCAAAGATCGGCACGAAGGTCCCCGTCAGGGACATCTCGCGGCTGCCCAGATCGACAGTGCCGCCGACGGTACCGCCGACCACCGCCCCCTGAAGAATTCCTTCCTCAAGGGTCAGTGTGTCGCCTTTCCTGGAAAACCGGATATCCATCCGGTCAAAGGAGGCTTCTCCACTTCCGCTCATGATTGCATTGCCGGACACAGGCCGGTTGTCGGGGCCAGGGGCCGAGACCTGAGGCAACTCGGCCAGCTTGCGCAATGCCGGATCCTCGGTGATGGAGAATCCACGCACGCCGAGGGTACCGAACCAGGATTTGTCCGAGGGCAAGGAGACCAGCAGGCGGCCAGTTCCGCCGCGCATACGTTCATAGAGGTCGAGAAAGCGCAGGAGGGCACCGGTGTCCGAAAACTCACCGCTTGCGGCCCGCGCGTCGCCCTCGCCGGTGATCTCGAACCGGAAGGCGCCGCGATTGTTGGTGGCACCTGTCACTTTCAAACGAGACAGTTCCCCCTTCTCCGCCTGAATCTCCCCGGTGATATCTGTCGCAAAAACACCCTGAAAGCCCTGAAGGCGGCCGAGTTTCAGGCTGATACGATAGGACGACGTGCCGGTTGCCTTGTCACTTTCTTCGGGTTTCTTGTCCCGTACCTGCTTGATCAGCCCGCGCCCGTCGAACTGGGCTCCGGACAGGGACACGCGATAGCGGCCGGTGCCTTCCCGCGTAATCTTGAGAGCCGCGGAATCACCTGGCCGGATCTGGAATGTCCCGAAGTCGGCCTCCCGGAATTCACCGGACTTGGTCAGGAGAATTGATCCTTCGAGCGCGACCCCTTCCGAGCGCAGCGAGAAATTCTTCAGGCGCCGCTCCGTCGCTGTCTCAGTCAGGAGAAAGGAGGCGCTGGCCGGAACGCCCGGGGTCTTCTCCCACCCGATTTCAGCAAGTCGCAGGCTCGCGTCCTTCAGATCAATCTCGAACCGCTGGCCTTCCGGGGTGTCGCCAAGCTTCAGGGCCAGCGCCCCACCAACCAGCGTCCCAAGGTCGATGCCACGCCTGGCGAGTTCTGCTGCCGTTACTTTCAGCTCGACATCCTGCCGCGCAACGACATCACTGTTGTCCAGGGGATAGATAATGTCGAGATTGGCCAGCAGGCCATCGATACGACCACGTCCCTTGATGTCCACCTGCGTCGGATCCGCGGTCAGCTGGATTGCGGCATCCGTGATCTTGTGGCCGCGTATCGGCTTGTCTGCAGAAAAGCCAGAGAGCTTGGCTCGCGCGGCCCACCCCACTTCATCAACGGACAAGGCAAGTTTCAGCGGCAGCTTCGCTGTGACGTCGATGTCACCAGATCCCTTCAACTCGACGCCGCCAAGATCCGCCTTGTCGAGGATCCGGAACGGCACGGAATTGGCGATCTCGGCAAGAGGACCAAGCCCGCCCTGCAGTTTCAGATCCAATGTGCCGATCTTGATGCCGCGGTCTGCAAGATGGGGGATGTCAAACCGCCCCGCCGGGACCGCAACCGAGCCGCCCGAAGGCACGACAATGCTGCCGGACCGCAAGTCAACTGACAGCCGTTCATTCTCGATCTTCACGGTGCCGGCAAGATCGCTGATCGCTGGAAGAGTGGTCAGCGGCGCGATCTCGGTGTTGACCAGGCTGATCTCAAGCTTGAGATCATCCCCGCCCCAGCCCGGATCGGGATGGGCCTCATCAAAGGCTGGCGGACGGACCGAGGCATCGACACGGGCGCTCTGGATCAGCCCGCCCTTCAAATGTTCGATAACCCAACGCCTCGCCGGCGGCGCCAGCGTGATCGGCCAGATCTGCTTCAGCATCGAGACTGGCATGGCTTCCGCGTCCGCAGCCAGCGCAAGGTAAGGCCCGTCATCGCGCAGGTCGAGTGAGCCGATTGCGCGAAACAGTGCAGATCCGGAATGCAGTTGCAGCCGGTCGAGGAACAGAACCTTCGCAGCAAGGTCAACGCGACCGTCAAGACTGAGGTAATCGGCGACGACAGGCGGCTCCGGCACATCAGCGGAGCCGAACCGCGCCCGGTCGGCGTCGATTTCATATGTCCAGTCGGCCCCGTCGTTCGCAGGTGGCCGCACGGCTCCTGTGAAAAAGATTTCCGTATCCCCGCGAATGACATGCGACTTGCCAATGATCACACCTGGATGCCCCGCCCCCCAGCCGAGCGCCAGCGCCACATCATCGAAGCGGATCACGGTCTGGCCGGACCTGAACCAGCCATCCTGTCCGCGAGCCACAAGATTGGCCGCCTCAAACCTGCCGTCGGCACCGAGATTGGCGTTGAACTGGATCTCCAGAGGCAAGCCCAGTCCCTTGCCGCTGTCGACCTGCTCGTTGGCGGGAAACAACTCCGCCAGCGCCATGTCGCGAATGTAGAGACCGATCTGGCGTTGGCCGTGTTCAGGGTTTACGGCTCGGCGCAGGCCAAGATCCCAAAGCCCCATGCGACCGGCAATCTCGGCTTCTGCCAGAATGCCACCCTGGCCGTCGCGTCGAAGAACAGCGTCGATCTCGTTGATCCGCCTGGGGACCGGGCCAACGACATCGACCCGGCCGTTGTGCAGGCGAACCTCGGCGAGATCGCGCTTGCGGAACTCCTCGTCGACGATGGTGGCGATCCGGTCAACGGCTTCCATCATCTCGCCCATCGACAGGATGTCAGCCTCGGCATCATCGGGTCTGAGGCGAAGATGCGGGCGATCAATGTCGAGAGCGGTGAAGCGCAAAGCGCCGGACAGCAGTGGCTCCAGTTCAAGAACGGCCACAACCCGCGGCAACGTCAGGTCGATGCGGGCTTCTCCGGGGACGGTCAACTCGGCAGTCTCGATGATCACCCGGCTGCCGCCGTCCGCGAAGAGATCGAGCAGCACAGTGCCAACGGTCAAGCGGGCGCCCTCCCCCCTCGCCTGCTGCTCGATAAGGCTCGCAACACCAGGGATCGGCGTCGCGCCATTCGCCAAGAGCAGCGCCAGGCCACCGACACCAGCCAGGACGACCAGCACCAGGGCAATCAGCACCCGGCGCAGCCAACGCAATCCGGCGCGACCCGATGTTCGTATGGCTGGCAGGTCCGACGTGGTCTGGAGCTGGGGCTGTGTCAGCGCGTTTTGTCCTTTTGCAGTTTGGCCAATGATCGAGTCGGCTTGCAAACTATGATAATTCAGCCCGGCCAAAAACCGGAACCTCTGTCGCAGAGGCCGGTCGGACCTTTTAGGTGCCGGATAAACCGGTGCAGTATGACGGAAGGAAGGCAGCATGAGCGAATTGCAGATTGGCGACACCGCCCCGACGATCGACCTCACCCTCGGCGAGGACCGGTCCGTGTCCTTGTCCTCGCTCCAGGGCAAGTCCGTTGTCCTTTATTTCTACCCCAAGGCCGACACGCCGGCCTGTACGCAGGAATGCATTGCCTTCAGCCAGATGAAGGGGGAGTTCACTGCTGCCGGCGCGGAAGTAATCGGCATTTCTCCCGATGAGGCCAAGAAGAATGCCCGGTTCAAGGCCAAGCACGATCTGACGGTCGATCTCGCGTCGGATCCCGCCAATGCCATCTGTGAAGCCTTCGGCGTCTGGGTGGAAAAGGCCATGTACGGCAAAAAATACATGGGCGTAGAACGCAGTACCTTCCTGATCGGGCCGGATGGCAAGATCGCCGCAATCTGGCGCAAGGTAAAGGTTCCTGGCCACGCAGAGGCTGTCCTGCAGACCGTCAAGTCACTCTGAGCCCTTCCCTCCGTCTCCGGTTCCCCACCCTTATGTCCCTGTCCACAGAAACCGATCGCGCGGACACGCTCGTTGCCCGCGCCAATGCCATCGTCAGCACCGCCGACACGGCCGAGAAGGTCCGCCTCGCCTATGACACGGCAAAAGCCTGGTTTTCCCGGCGGATGGCTCTCGGCAGTCCGTCGCTCAGCGGGCCGATGCCAGACCGGCCCGGGCGGCCGGAGCACCCGGTTCTGCTGGCGCCACGCGACATGCCCAAGCGGGCGCTCGGAGGGGAAGCGGGCAGGATCGCACTTCTGCACTCCCTTGCCCATATCGAACTGAATGCGGTCGACCTGACCTGGGACCTGATTGGCCGCTTTGCCGACACGCGCCTGCCGCGGTCCTACTATGATGATTGGGTGCGGGTGGGGCTGGAGGAAGCCAAGCACTTCTCGATGCTGGAAGACCGGCTGGCGGAGCTTGGTTCGTTCTATGGCGCCCTTCCGGCCCATGACGGACTGTGGCAAGCCGCGCAGGCGACAGGACGCGATCTCGCGGCCCGGCTTGCGATCATTCCGCTGGTGCTCGAGGCACGCGGCCTCGACATCACGCCACCGATGATCGCCAAGGCAGAGGCCCTCGGCGACCATGCCACCGCCCGGGTGATGGGCGTCATCTACCGCGACGAAAAGAATCACGTGGCGTTCGGGGCGAAATGGTTCCGGTTCCTGTGCGACCGCACCGGTGAACGGCCAGAACCGAAATTCCACGAACTGGTCCGGACCCATTTTCGCGGCCCCTTGAAGCCGCCCTTCAACGATCGCGCCCGATCCGAAGCCGGCCTGACGCCCGGGTTTTACCGGCCACTGGCGAAGCTCGTCGGATGAGGCTGGCCGGGCGCTTCCGTTTCGTCAATCCGCAAGGGCTTTGTTAACCTTACCGCTTTCTAATCACCTCAAGTGGCAGGCATGAAGCTTGCCTTGAGGATGACGGCAAGCGACATGTCCGACACCACAGCCAGTTCCCGCCATGGCTTCGGAAAACGTAAGTCCCTGCACCATGTCACCATAACCACAGGTGACCGAAGCCGGACCTTCACGTTCCGCCCTTGGGTTCTTGGCTCTGTTGTTGGGTGTGTCGGGGTCTTTGCACTCGGCTATCTGTCCGCCACGGCTTATCTTTTCTGGCGCGATGATATTCTTGCAGCCCGGGCGAGCGAGCGGTACCAGATCGAGGCGTCCTACGAGAACCGCATTGCCTACCTGCGGGCCGAGATCGACCGGCTGGCCAGCTCGCAGGTGTTCGAGCGGCGGTCGGTTGAAACAATGGTCGATTCGCTGATCGAGCGGCAGAACAGCCTCTCCGACAAGCATGCCCGTGTTCGCGCCGTCCTGGACAAGGCCGCAGCCACCGGGCTGACAGCTGGGCTTGCCACCCCGGTTCCGGCCGAAAAGCCGTCGCTGCCCTCCAGCGCCCTGTCCTTCCTGCCAACCGGCGACGGCCAAGCCATTGGCGGCGAGCCTGCGCCGCTGCCCTCAGGCCCCCTCCCCTCGCTTGGGCTGCGCGGGTCTTCGTCCGATGTCGGCGCCGACGATGCCGCTGCCCCGGCAACCGGTTCGGGTCCATCGGCCGTCGCCCCGCAGGCACGCGCCGATGACCTCCTTGGGCTTGGCGCAACACTGGATCAGATGAACTTTGAAAGCGAACGGGCCCTTGATGCCCTTGCCTTCAATGCAGAACGCAACATTCGCACGCTTGCGGCAACTCTGCAGCCGCTCGGCCTCGACCTGAAAGACCTTGCGCCAGAAGCTGTCGGCGGCCCATTCGTACCACTGGCGACAAATTTTGACGATCGGCTGCGGCGTGCCGAACGGGCAATTGCAGCCTATGACGTGTTGCGTGGAACGGCCCGGCGCCTGCCGCTTGCCCGGCCGATCCGCAATGTCGAGGTCTCCAGCGATTTCGGCCCCCGGCTGGATCCGTTCCTCGGCACGCTGGCCATGCACACCGGCATCGACTTCAAGGCTGACTATGGCACGGCCATTCGCGCTGCCGGCGCTGGACGCGTGGTCACCGCCTCGTACCAGGGCGGTTATGGCAACATGGTCGAGATCGAACATCCCGGCGGTTATCTCACCCGCTATGCGCATATGAGCCGGATCATGGTCAGCGAGGGCGAGGAGATCCTTGCAGGCGAGATGGTGGGCCGTGTCGGCAGCACCGGGCGGTCAACTGGTCCGCATCTGCATTACGAGCTGCGGCGTGGTGCAACCCCGCTTGATCCCTCGAACTTTGTCATCGCCGGCGACCGGCTCGCAGCCCTTCTGCAACGTTGACGTCCAAAGTCTGATATTCAAAAAGCCGCCCGGTTGCCTGGGCGGCTCAGACTGCTGACAAACCCTCTATGGTCATCCCGAACGCAGCGAAGCGGAGATCCGGGACCGGAGAGCAAAGGTCTTTCCGGGCTTAACTCATTGAATTATAGAGGCCTGAACTCTCCGGTCCCGGCTCGGCGCTGCGCTTGGCCGGGATGACTTCGGAGAGGTCGAGGTTTGTCATCAACCACAGCCGCCCGGTTGCCCGGGCGGCTTCTGTCATGTCTAGGACCTGATTCGCGCGGACTTACTCGACGTCGCGAATCTCGGTTCCCTCGTCCTTGCCGTAGACACGCTGGGCGAGCGCTGCCTCCATGAAGACGTCGACGTCACCGTCCAGCACATCACTCGGCGCAGTGCTTTCCACGCCTGTGCGCAAGTCCTTGACCAACTGGTAGGGCTGCAGAACGTAGGAACGGATCTGATGCCCCCAGCCGATTGCCGTCTTGGAGGCCGCTTCGGAGTTGGCCGCTTCCTCGCGCTTCTGCAGTTCCGCCTCATACATACGCGCCTTCAGCATCGACCATGCAGTGGCCCGGTTCTTGTGCTGCGAGCGGTCGTTCTGGCACTGCACGACAATGCCGGTCGGAATATGCGTGATGCGGACGGCCGAGTCGGTCGTGTTGACGTGCTGGCCACCGGCACCAGAGGCACGATAGGTGTCGATGCGGCAGTCGCTTTCATTGACTTCAATGTCAATCGAATCATCGATCACCGGATAGACCCAGGCGCTGGCAAAGGACGTGTGGCGGCGGGCCTGACTGTCATAGGGCGAGATGCGCACCAGGCGGTGCACGCCAGACTCGGTCTTGAGCCAGCCATAGGCGTTCTCGCCCTTGATCAGCAGCGTGGCAGACTTGATGCCGGCTTCTTCGCCGTCATGATATTCGAGCAACTCGACCTTGTAGCCGCGCTTTTCCGCCCAGCGGCGGTACATGCGCAGCAGCATCGACGCCCAGTCCTGGCTCTCCGTGCCACCGGCGCCGGAGTTGATTTCCAGATAGGTGTCGTTGCCATCGGCTTCGCCGGACAGCAGCGAGGCAAGCTGCAGCTTGTTGACCTCGGCCTTCAGGCTGCGCATGGCGGCCTCGGCCTCCTCGACGACCGACTTGTCACCCTCGTCGGTGCCCATTTCGATCAATTCGATGTTGTCGGCAAGTTCGCCCTCAAGCCGGCGAACGCCGGTGATGCCGTCCTCGAGCTGCTGGCGTTCGCGCATCAGCTTCTGAGCTTTGGAGGGGTCATTCCAGAGGCTTGGATCTTCTGAGAGGGCGTTCAGTTCGTCCAGCCGGACAAGGGCCTGATCCCAGTCAAAGATGCCTCCTCAGCAGGCTGAGGGCCTGCTTGATCTCGTCGACGACGGCTTCCATTTCGGCGCGCATCGGATACCTCGCTACGGGGTTGCCGGAAGGGTTGAATGAGCACCGGCCCGCCTTTGGGACGGGCCGGAACATTGGGGCGTGAACCTAACTGCGCAGGGCGCCCGTGTAAACTGCGGTCTCGGCGATCAATAGAGGCCACCGGTTCCCGTCAGCACAGCCTCGCCCGCTTCCGGCGAAACGGTGCGTGGAATGCCCATTTCATCCTGGAAGCCGATCACGGAATAGGTGTCCGGCGGCGCGGTGCCAGGCTTGAAGGCTTCGAGGATCGTGTCCGACCCGCCTGCCACTGCCCGCAAGCCTGTGCGGCGATTGATCGGGATCAACTGCAAGCCTTTCGGGACGCGAAACTCGACCGCCGGCTTGTCCTTGAGGGCCATGGACAGGAACTCGGTGAAGATCGGGGCCGCCACCTGACCGCCCGTGCCACCACGCCCCATCGGCCGGGGCTGGTCAAAGCCGATGAAGACGCCAACCGCCAGGTCCGGGGTATAGCCGATGAACCAGGCGTCCTTCTCTTCGTTCGTGGTGCCGGTCTTGCCCGCGACAGGACGGCCGAGTGCCTTGACACTGGTCGCCGTACCGCGCTGGACCACGCCTTCCATCATCGACGTGATCTGATAGGCGGTCATCGGGTCGAGCACCTGCTCGCGCTCGTCGATGAGTTCCGGCTCATCCTGGCCGCGCCAGTCGGCGTCGGAGCAGGTTTCGCAGATGCGGCTGTCATGCTTGTAGATGGTGCGCCCGTAGCGATCCTGGATGCGGTCGATCAGGGTCGGTGTGATCTTGCGCCCGCCATTGGCGAGGATCGAATAGGCCGTGACCATGCGCAGCACGGTGGTCTCGCCAGCCCCCAGCGACATCGACAGCACCGGCAACATATTGTCATAGATGCCAAAGCGCTTGGAGTACTCGGCGACCAGTGGCATGCCCATGTCCTGCGCAAGCCGGATGGTCATCAGGTTCCGCGACAGCTCGATGCCCGTACGCAGGGTCGACGGACCATAGAACTTGCCGCCATAGTTCTGCGGACGCCAGACAGCCTGCCCCGGAACGGCCAGTTCCAGCGGCGCATCCATCACCACGCTTGACGGGGTATAGCCATTGTCGAGCGCGGCGGCATAGAGGAACGGCTTGAACGAGGAGCCCGGCTGACGCATCGCCTGCGTCGCCCGGTTGAACTCGCTCTGAGCAAAGCTGAACCCGCCAACCATCGCCTGGACACGGCCGGTAAACGGATCCATGGCCACCAGCGCCCCCGATATTCTCGGAACCTGGCGCAGCTGATACTCGCCTTTCACGGCCTCAACATAGACAACATCGCCCTGTTTCAGGACATCGCTGACGGCAGCCGGTGCGCGGCTGTTGACCCTTGCCCATTTCATGTCGGCGAGTTTCAGCGTCGCGGTCTGGCGGTCGGGAGCGAGCTGGCCGCTGACAAGGCGCCCCGGCTGCAGACCGACATCCGCCTCGTCCTTACCGACCGAAAGAACGACGGCCAGGCGCCATTCCGGCAGGTCGGACAGGGCCTCGACCTTGCCAAGATCGACGCCCCAATCTGCACTCAGCGCAAGCTCCGCAACCGGACCACGCCAGCTGCCGCGCTTCTGGTCAAAGTCAAGCAGACCATCCATCAGCGCCTTGCGAGCCATCATCTGCATCTTGGGATCCAGCGTCGAGCGAACCGACAGGCCGCCCTCATAGAGGCTGTTCTCGCCATAGATATTGGCGACCTCACGCCGGACTTCCTCGGTGAAATACTCACCGAAAACTAGCTGGGAGCCGGTTTCGCGCGGGGTGACTTCCAGCGGGCGCGCCTTGGCGCTCTCCCCATCGGCAGCCAATACGTAGCCGTTCTCGACCATGCGGTCGATCACCCAGTTGCGGCGTTCGATGGCGCGTTCGCGGCCTCGGAACGGATGATAGTTGTTCGGTGCTTTCGGCAGGGCAGCAAGATAGGCGACCTCGTCCAGCGTCAGTTCATGCACGGACTTGTCGAAATAGACCAGCGAGGCCGCCGCGACGCCATAGGCACCAAGCCCGAGATAGATCTCGTTCAGGTACAGCTCGAGGATCTCGTCCTTGGTATAAGCCTGCTCGATGCGCAGCGACAGGATCGCTTCCTTGATCTTGCGATCGATCGACACTTCGTTGGTCAGAAGGAAGTTCTTGGCGACCTGCTGGGTGATGGTCGAGGCACCTTCCGGGCGGCGGCCTGAGCCGTAGTTCTGGACAAAACGGACAGTGGCGCGGGCAATCCCCTCCGGGTCAATGCCAACGTGGCTGTAAAAATTCTTGTCTTCTGAGGAGATATAAGCCTGCTTCAGCAAATCCGGGATTGCCTGGATCGGCAGAAACATGCGTCGCTGCTTGGCATATTCGGCCATCAGGCTGCCATCGGACGCATGAACGCGGGTCATCACCGGCGGCTCGTAATTCTTGAGCGCAGTGTAGTCCGGCAGATCCGTGGAAAGGTTGTCGAGATAGACCCAGACACCGGCGGCCACCAGCAGCGCAAGAACGGCGCCGATGCCAAACAGATACCCGAAAAACTTGATCAGAAACTTCATGCGTCCGGCTCGCCCTAAATCCAGGCCTCAGGTCATCAGGCGCCCCACCTAACACACTCGTGACGGAGCGGCACCGGTTTTCGGTGCGGGCGCGACCCTACGCTCCTTAGTCCTTGAGCAATATGGCGATGCTGAGGCATCACCGGCACATCATCTTGCAGATGCACGCCTATTGCGCTGTGGCCTGCGCTGCGGCCGGCTTTTCCATCGCAAACCGCGGCTGGAAGAACGCGTCGACCGCCTCGGCCACGGCTGTGGCGGTCCGTTCCCGCCATTCTGGAGAGATCAGCAGCTTCTCGTCATGCTCATTCGACAGATATCCGAGTTCGATCAGCACCGACGGCACATCATGGGCCTTCAGCACAAGGAAGCCGGCCGAGCGGTGCGGATTGTTGATCAGCTTGACCGCGCTCTTCAGTTCCTCGACCAGGGTGCGGGCAAAGTGGATCGAGAACACCTTTGTCTCACGCCGGGCAAGGTCGATGAGAATATCCGTGACCTCTGCCGGTTCGGCGCTGAGTTCCACGCCTGCGATGACGTCCGACAGGTTTTCAGACTCGGCAATCTGCGCAGCAATGTCGTCCGAAGCCCGGTCGGAAAGGGTATAGACGGTCGCACCACGGACAATGTCCTTGCCGCTGCGCACAGAATCGGCGTGAACGGAAATGAACAGGTCAGCGTTCTTTTCGCGGCCGATGGTCACGCGCTTGCGCAGGGGAACGAACGTGTCGCTGTCGCGTGTCATATGGATTGTGTAACGGCCAGTCGCCTCGAGCTTGCGTTGCAACTCCCGGGTGAACTCGAGCACAACCGCCTTCTCCAGCGTCCCATGGACGCCAACAGCCCCGGTGTCGAGGCCACCATGCCCGGCATCCAGTACGATCACGGGTTTCGTCTTGGCGCCCGTATCGAGACGATCACCTTTCGGGGCCGCAACGGGATCAGCGCCGGCAGCCGGCTGGCGCGTCGCCTCTACAGCGGCAAGGAATGCCGCACGGTCCGACTTGACCAGATCCAGAACCAGCCGCGCCGGCTGATCCTCGACAGCCGGAAGCACGAAACTCTTGTCGAGTTCGACCGGCTCGCCGACATCCAGCACGATGCGGGACTTGCCCGGAGCAAAGGAGCCGTAGCGCCAGGCCTTGATCAGGCCTCGCCCCTCTTCCCCGGCGCGCGGCGGCAGGCGGAAGTCCATCGCCGGCAGATCGATGATCAGGCGGTAGGGATCGGCCAGCTTTGAGACGGAAAATGCGATCGGCGCATCAAGGTCAAGAACGAACCGCGTCCGCGTTTCGTCCCCGGCGATTCGCGCATCGGTCGCTGCTGCAACCGGTTGGGAGGCCGCATCAACCGGCTGGGGAGAAAAAGCAAGTGTAAACAGCAAGGCGGCAAACATCATTGCAAATGCGCCGTACCGCCCGGCGAACGGACGCGGCACGGACACTTCTGGATGTGTCAGCGGGCGGCGGCGGCGATACATTCCGTGAAGCTCCAACTCTGCCAACAGGCCAGCGGCGGCTTTTGAAGCCTCGCGATGGCCGGTTTCCAGCCGTTTCTGCCCTTGCGGCACCACAAGCGAAGACCGGCATCCACAGACACAAACTTTCGCCAGTTCGCCGGATTGATTGCCCGACAAGGCTGCCCTTCTCAGGTTAACCTTTCGCTAACGCTTGACATCGTTCGATGCAAGCGCACCTCCACCATTTCCATTGCTTGCCAAGGCGCGCAACGGACCGTAAAAGGGACTTTACGGATTTCGGTTTGCAACCGATACCGGTTAGACAGATGGAACAGCATGGCTTTCCACATGTCATCGCAGGTTTGACCGGACGCACGGCAGGGGGAGAGGCCAAATCATCCCCGCCTTCTGCGGCCCGACCGGATGGCGAAACAACCGGCAGCGTGTTGCAGGCTTCACGGGAATGCCCGCCTTTTTGACGTGGTTGCTTGCCGGGAGTGCGGCCCGGATCCGGATCATCAGAGACAGGGTGCAAAGGCAAGGGCCGGCGCACCAGGCCTCATAGCGTAACACCAGTTCAACGACGGCAGGCACTGCCTTGACGATTTTCGCGATGCAGGCGGGGACAAGACAAACGGCGGATCATCCCTTCAGGGCCCGCCGGTCCGCAGGTATCAGCGCGCGCAGGCCCGCCTTTTTCATCTTCACATCAAGCGACAAGAAAACGATCAGCCGTGCCCTCAGAGATGGAGCGCGTTCGCCGCGCCCAGAGGGATCGGTGATCGTGGAGATCCCAGTCTATGGCAAACAAGATGCTGATCGACGCGGCGCACCCGGAAGAGACCCGGGTCGTCGTGGTCCGTGGCAATCGGGTTGAAGAATTCGACTTCGAGGCGGCTAATCGCAAGCAGTTACGCGGAAACATCTATCTGGCCAAAGTGACGCGTGTCGAACCGTCCCTGCAGGCCGCCTTTGTGGAATATGGCGGCAATCGCCACGGCTTTCTCGCCTTCAGCGAAATCCACCCGGATTATTACCAGATCCCGATGGCTGACCGGCAGGCGCTGATCGACGACGAACGCGCCGAGGACGAACGCCGCGAGGCGGCTGAGCGCGCTGCCCAGGCCCGCCGGGGCGAGGACGATCATTCCGACGAAGAAGGCGACAGCGAAGCCAACGGCGACAGCGAGAACGGCCACGACAGCCACGGCGATGACGACGCGGATCACGTTGAATCCGTCGGCGCCGAGGACGCCATGGAAGAGGTGCCGGAACGCCGTCAGCGCCAGCGCCGGCAGTACAAGATCCAGGAAGTGATCAAGCGCCGCCAGGTGCTGCTGGTCCAGGTCGTCAAGGAAGAGCGTGGCAACAAGGGCGCGGCCCTCACCACCTATCTGTCGCTCGCCGGCCGCTACTCCGTGCTGATGCCCAACACCGGTCGCGGTGGCGGCATTTCCCGCAAGATCACCCAGCTGACCGACCGCAAGCGCCTGAAGAAGATCGCCTCGGAGCTGGACGTGCCGGAGGGCATGGGCGTCATCCTGCGCACCGCAGGCGCCAGCCGCACCAAGGCCGAGATCAAGCGCGACTTCGAATATCTGATGCGCCTGTGGGAGAACGTTCGCGACCTGACGCTGAAGTCGTCGGCGCCCTGCCTCGTCTATGAGGAAGGCAGCCTGATCAAGCGCTCGATCCGCGATCTCTACAACAAGGACATCGACGAGGTTCTCGTTGCAGGCGAAGACGGCTACCGCGAGGCCAAGGACTTCATGCGCATGCTCATGCCGAGCCATGCCAAGAACGTCCAGCCCTACCGCGATGCGACTCCGATCTTCACCCGCTTCGGCGTCGAGCCGCAGCTGGACGCGATGTTCTCGCCGCAGGTCACCCTGCGCTCGGGCGGCTACATCGTCATCAACCAGACCGAAGCGCTGGTCTCCATCGACGTCAACTCGGGCAAGTCAACGCGCGAGCACAACATCGAGGACACCGCCCTCCAGACCAACCTTGAAGCCGCCGAAGAGATCACCCGCCAGTTGCGCCTGCGCGATCTGGCCGGCCTCATCGTCATCGACTTCATCGACATGGAGGAGAACAAGAACAACCGGTCCGTCGAGCGCAAGCTCAAGGATTGCCTGAAGAACGATCGCGCCCGCATCCAGGTCGGCCGCATCTCGCACTTCGGCCTGCTGGAAATGTCGCGTCAGCGCATCCGCACCGGTGTTTTGGAAAGCTCGACCACCGTCTGCCCGCATTGCCATGGCACCGGCATGATCCGCTCCGTGGAGTCGGTTGCCCTGCATGTGCTGCGGTCGCTGGAAGACTTCCTGCTGAAGGGCGTAACGCACAACATCATCGTGCGCACCAATGCCTCGGTAGCCCTCTACATCCTCAACCAGAAGCGCAAGCATCTGGGCGATCTGGAGGCCCGCTTCGGCCTCGAGATCAGCGTCCTGGCAGAGGACATCGGCCATGGCCAGCATTATGTGCTGGAGCGCTCGACCCTGATCGACCGCGAACGCATTCCCCTGCCGCCCCCGCCGATGGTCCAGCCGCACACGATCACCATCGATGAGATGGATGACATCGTCGAGGAGATCGAGGACGAAGAAGAGGACGACGAGGAAGAGGTCGCCACGCCTGATGCCAAGCGGTCCCGTGGCCCGAAGGCTGCCGAGGACGGTGACAACGAAAGCGAGGGTGAACGCAACCGCCGCCGCCGCCGCCGCAAGCGCCGGCGCAGCCCTGAAGCCGGCCAGGCCGGCGAACAGGATGATACCCGCTCCGCCCCCCGGGCCGCAGGCGACTCGGAGACTTCCGACGACCAGGACGGCGACGAGGACAGCGACGGGGATGACAATGGCGACGAACAGTCGGCCATTGGTGCCGATGGCGAAACCAAGCGCAAGCGGCGCCGGGGCCGACGTGGCGGTCGCCGTGGCCGCCGCAATGGCGATCGCGAAGGCGGTCTGGACGACGAGGGATCCGAGGACGGCGAAGTTCAGGCGCTGAACGACAATGCCGATGCGTCCGATACCCCGGCCGCCGATCAGGACACCTCCGATGCATCGGAAGCAACTGACGTGAGCGGGGCATTGACGACCGAACCGGGCGCCGTGACTGCCGAGGTCGAGATCCTCGCAGGGGCAACTGAGCCGGTTGTAGCTGCAACGGATGGTGCGGCAGCCGACGCATCCGCGGACGTTGAAACGCCGGCCGTAGCGGAAGCTGAAGGGTCCGACAGGGCCGAAGCTACCTCTGACACTGACGGCGAGGCATCTGCCGAGACGGTCGCTGACCAGGCAGAGGCTGCGGAGCCTGAGGTTGTCGCTGCGGCCCCGGTTGCTGACGCGGCTCCGGCCGAACCGGTTGTCGAGGCCCCTGCCCGGCCCCGCGCCCCGCTGACGCCGGTCGTGACCAGCGAAGGCAACGGCCAGGGTGACGGCGACGATGACAAGCCGAAGCGTTCCGGCTGGTGGCAGCGCCGCTCGTTCTTCTGAGCCGCGTGACACCTGAAACTGAAAACACCTCCGGGATCGCTCCCGGAGGTGTTTTCATTTCAGCCCCTTGCCCTGCCTCTCAGGGACAGGCAACGCCATTGGCCGTGCCGCATTGGAAGAACTCCTCGCCTCCGGTGTTCCACTGGATCAGCAGACCGTAGTTGTGGCTCTCGCCGATCGGATAGACCGGCGCATTGAGAAACGTCGCCTGGACCGCGAGCCGGAACGCTTCGAGACCGGCCATGTCTGCATCATCAGCGAACTGCCTGCAGGCCGTTTCCCAGGGCTGGCCTGTGCCCGCGTAATCCCCATTCTGCCAGATCTCCATGATGTTGCCGGCAACCGCGTCGAACTGGTTCTCCGGCAGCAGGTCCGCGTTATAGCGACTGACGGCCGTGGCAAGGTCTGGGTTGCCGTTGCCGACAATCTTGCAAAGGCCTGCAGGCCCAAAGATCTCCGGAACCAGATTGCCATAGGCGGCATTGGTCAGCGCCAGCACCGTATCGGCGCCAAGTGCCGTATTGCAGCTGTCGAAATAGACCGTGTCCGGCCGGCTCGGATGTGCCGCATGGAAGTTCGCGGCAAAATCCGCCTTCGGGAACGGCCCGACATCGTCTTCATTGCCATGCGAGACAACATAGATGTCTGTGTAGGTGTCGAACCCGTCAGCCGCGTTCATGGCAATGACCGCACCGGTGTCTTCCCGCATGAAAAAGACATCCGTTGCCCCGTGATGCAGGGCGAACCATTGGCTGTCGATGGAATCCCGAGGGTTGTCGCAGATGGCCGAGGTCATCAGCACCGCACTGTCGGCAAGGGCTGCGGAAACCTGCGCAGCCGCGAGGGCAGCCCCGATAATCAGACGTTTCAGGATGGAGAATTGGAACGACATTGGCATCTCCCGGAGGTTGGTCACACCGGGAGAGACGCCGGACAGGACGATCCGTGAGTTCAGCCGCGCCGCTGCATCCAGACGCCCAGACGATCCAGCGCTTCTGCGATGTCGCTTGTCGCCCCGGCGAAGGAGAACCGCATGAAACTGGCACCGTGCACCGGATCAAAATCCGCGCCAGGCGTGGCCGCTACGCCGGCCTCGGTCAACATGGCCCGGGTAAAGCCGAGCGAATCGTCACAGAAACCGCCGATGTCCGCGTAGACGTAAAACGCCCCATCCACGGGCAGCAGCCGGTCGAAGCCGATGCGCGGGAGACGATCGAGCAGCATGGCCCTGTTGGCGGCATAGCCGGCCTTGACCAGTTCCAGCTCGGCTGTCGCGTCAAAAGCGGCCATGGCGGCGATCTGGGACAGTTCCGGCGGCGAGATGTAGAGCGACTGGGCAATGCGCTCGGCCGGACGCATCAGGCATTCCGGCAGGATCATCCAGCCGATGCGCCAGCCGGTCATGCAATAGTATTTCGAGAAGCTGTTGATCAGGATCACGGTGTCGGAGGTGGACAGTGCCGTCGCCTGCTGCCCCTCGTAGACGAGCCCGTGGTAAATCTCGTCGGAGATGAACCAGATGCCTTCCTCCTCGCAATATCGCACCAGATCCGCCAGGGCCTCAGGGGCCATCATGGTCCCGGTCGGATTGGCCGGACTTGCAACGAGGACGCCCTTGACCGGACCATTTGCGCGGGCAGCCTCGATCAACTCCGGGGTCAGGCTCCAGCGGGTTTCCGGCCCGACCTCGATCTCGACCGGCACAAGCCCCAAAGCCCGGATGATATTGCGATAGGCCGGATAGCCCGGTGCCGTTAGGACAATCCGGTCGCCCGGATCAAACGCTGCCAGAAACGCGAGGTTGAAACCTGCCGAAGAACCGGTGGTCACCATGACGCGGTTCTCGGGCACGTCTACACCGTAAGTGTCGAGGTAATGCCTGGATATGCGCTTGCGCAGAGGCTGGATGCCGGCGGCTTCCGTGTAGCCAAGGCGTCCGCTCTCCAGCGCCTGGCGTGCAGCCTGCAGAACCAGAGCCGGAGCCGGTGCACCGGGCTGCCCCACTTCCATGTGGATGATGCTGCGCCCTTCAGCCTCGAGCTTGCGGGCTGCTGCCAGGATGTCCATCGCGATGAAAGGGTGAACAGAACTGCGGCGGGAGGGGGCGAACTGGGACGAGGACACGGAAATACTCCACGAACTTGGGCATCGGCATCAGGGGCAAGTCCGCCGCAACGCGGACCCCGGCCGCTTCCCTACTCCATCATTGTCGCGCTGTCGCCTCATTCCATGGGTTGAGTAGGCATGTCGGGGTGAGGTTGACCTGCCGGACGGTCCTGCCTACCTTTTCAGGCAGCATTCCCCAGACGGAGCGGGTGTCGCCCGATCGCCGAAGTCTGTTCCGGTTGACAACGAGACCAGAGGTGCGCGTGCCCGTGAGCGACAAGACACTGCAGCCGACCGATCGTCGCCCCCCCGGGACCTGGGCGCCCTGCCGCCGTTTTCTGGCGCTTGCGCTTGCCTGTGCCCTAGCCTTCTCCCTTGCCTTCTCCGGCCCTATGGCGAGTGCCAAGGCTCAGGGACGCAAGATCCCGCTGGTGCGCGACGCGGAAACCGAAGAACTGCTGCGCGACTATGCCCGTCCGATCTTCAAGGCAGCTGGCATCGCACAGGGGCAGGTCGAGATCATTCTGGTCAATGACAAGGACTTCAACGCCTTCGTTCCGGATGCCCGGCGCATGTTCATCAACATCGGCGTCATCATGGATGCTGAAACGCCCGGCGAAGTGATCGGAGTGATCGCGCATGAATCCGGTCACATCGCCGGCCGCCATCTGGTGCGCCTGCGCGAGGCTCTGGCCAATGCGCAGATAATGTCCGTAATCGGCACGGTTCTGGGCGCCGGCGCAGTCGTCGCCGGTGCGTCCCAGGGGGCCGGCGGCATCGATGGCCGGGGCGCTGCCATGGCGCTGAGCGCCGGCAGCATCGGTCAGCGCTCGCTGCTGGCCTATCAGCGCGGCGAGGAAGCCGCCGCCGACAAGGCCGCGCTTCGGTATCTCGAGATGACCGGGCAGTCCGCAAAGGGCATGCTGAAGACTTTCGAGCGCTTCGCCGACCAGCAACTCGTCGCCTCGAAATATGCCGACCCTTACGCCCTCAGCCATCCGATGGCCCGCGAGCGGTATGCGGCGCTTGCGGAGGCTGCGGCCAAGAGCAAGTTTTTTGACACGCCTGCACCGCCAGCCCTCCAGGCCCGGCATGACATGGTACGGGCCAAGTTGATTGCCTTCTCCAGCCATCCCAATGCTGTGGCCCGTGCCTATTCCAGTTCAAACACCAGCCTGCCGGCACAGTATGCCCGCGCCATTGCTGCGATGAAGTCGCGTGGCAAGGGGGCATTGAAGGAGATCGACGCGCTGATCCGGCAGCAGCCGGACAATCCGTATTTCCATGAGCTCAAAGGCCAGACCCTGCTCGAATCAGGCAGCCCGCGCGAGGCAATCCCTTCGTTCCAGCGCGCGCTTGCCCTGCGCCCGAACGAAGGCCAGTTTCATATCTGGCTTGGCTATGCTCTCGTGGGCGCGAATGACATGTCGCTGCTACCGGAGGCCGAGCGAGTGCTGCGGGCCGGGATCCAGCGCGATCCGAATTCCGGCATTGCTTACAGCCAGCTCGCCATTGCCCTCGGACGCCAGGGCAAGCAGGCCGAGGCGGATGTTGCCACCGCGCAGGGTCTGTCAATGTCCGGCGACTTGGAGGGCGCGCGACGCTATGCCGCCCGGGCTCAAAAGAATTTGAAGCGCGGTTCACCCGCATGGCTGCAAGCCGATGATATTGTCGCGTATAAGCCCCCCAAGCTCGGGCGGTGATGTTCGCCCCTGAAAACTACGGACCCGGCTGTCGGGTCCCGCCGGAGACGACGATGAACCGCCTGCTTTCTGCCGCTCTTGGCACCTTGATGCTCCTCACCCTTCCGTTGCTGCCTGCCGAGGCCAATGACAAGCCGCTGGACAAGGCTGCTGTCGAAGCGATTGTGAAGGAGTATCTCCTCAACAATCCAGAGATTGTCCGCGATGCCCTGGTCGAACTGGATCGCCGCGAAAAGGCTGAGGCTGAAGCTGCGACCGCGAAGCTGGTGAGCGACAGCTCCGGCATCCTGTTCAACTCCACCCGGCAGGTGGTTCTGGGCAACCCGAAGGGCGATGTCACCTTGGTCGAGTTCTTCGACTACAACTGCGGCTACTGCAAGCGCGCCATGTCCGACATGGAGCGGCTGATCGAGGAAGACCCGAACCTGCGGGTTGTGCTGAAGGAGTTCCCTGTGCTCGGCCAGGCATCCATCGAGGCCGCGCAGGTTGCCATCGCCGTGAACGCAGTTGCTCCGGACAAATACGGCGTGTTCCATTCTGCCCTGATGAGCAATCGCGGCAAGGCAGACCGGTCTGTCGCCCTGGAGCTGGCCAAGGACGCCGGCGTTCCCGTCAAGGACCTTGAAGCGGCCATCCGCTCCGACGAGATCCTGGCCACGCTGGAGGAGGTCTATGGCCTTGCCAACCAGCTCGGCCTGTCCGGCACACCCGCCTATGTGGTCGGCTCGGAGGTCATTCCCGGCGCCGTCGGCTACGACAGCTTGAAAACGGCGATTGCCTCGGTCCGCAAATGCGGTCAATCAAGCTGCTGACCCAGACGCCATTCATCTTGTCGTTACACTTCCTGGGGGCATGAAGGTCATGCCCCCTGATCTGGGCTTTTCCTGACGCCTGCAAGTCCCTATAAGAGAGCGGACTTCGCGGCCCTGGAGACGGAATGCCCGCAACCCTGTTCATTCTGAACGGCCCCAATCTCAACCGGCTCGGCACGCGCGAGCCGGAGACCTATGGCCGGACCACACTTGCGGATATCGAGGCCCAGTGCCGTGCGACTGGCGCGCGCCATGGCTTCGACATCGTCTTCCGCCAGTCCAACAGCGAAGGCACCCTGGTCGACTGGATTCAGGAGGCAGGCGACATCGCGCGCGGCCTCATCATCAATCCGGCGGCCTATACCCACACCTCGGTGGCCCTGCACGATGCGATCCGCACGGCGGCCATTCCGACGGTGGAAGTGCATCTGTCCAATGTCTTCGCCCGTGAGGCGTTCCGGCACCATTCCTATGTGTCGCCGGTCGCCCTGGGCGTGATCTGCGGCTTTGGCGCCAAGGGCTATGACCTGGCGATCGAGGCCCTGGCACACAAGATCGGCGCTTGACGCCAGAACCGAAAGAACTCCGTGATGACCAAAGAAAACAACGGTTTCGACAAGAATCTCATCCGTGAGCTGGCTCTTCTCCTCGATGAGACCAACCTGTCCGAAATCGAGCTGGAGCAGAAGGATTTCCGCATCCGGGTCGCGCGCCAGCTGCGCATCGAGGCCTCTGTCCCGACCTATGCCGCCCCGGCCCCAGTCGCGGCAGCTGCCTCCGCAGTTCCGGTCGCAGCAGTGGTCGAAGTTTCGGATCCGGCCAAGCATCCCGGCGTCGTTCCCTCGCCGATGGTTGGCACGGCCTATCTCTCGCCGGAGCCCGGTGCACGGGCCTATGTCGAAGTCGGCGAGCGCGTCAACGAGGGCCAGACGGTGCTGATCGTCGAGGCCATGAAGACCATGAACCAGATCCCGGCTCCGCGCAGCGGCGTGCTGAAGCAGGTCCTCGTCAAGGACGCGCAGCCGGTTGAATACGGCGAGCCGCTCTTCATCATCGAATAAGGGGCGACCTCATGTTCACCAAGATCCTGATCGCCAACCGCGGCGAGATTGCCCTCCGGGTGCTTCGCGCCTGCAAGGAGCTCGGCATCTCCACCGTTGCGGTACATTCGACGGCGGATGCCGACGCGATGCATGTGCGCCTTGCCGACGAGAGCGTCTGCATCGGTCCGGCCCCGGCGCGCGACAGCTACCTCAACATCCCCTCGCTGCTCGCTGCCTGCGAGATCACCGGCGCGGATGCGGTACACCCCGGCTACGGATTCCTGTCGGAAAACGCCCGCTTTGCCGAGATCCTCGAAGCGCACAACATCACCTTCATTGGCCCGACGTCGGACCATATCCGCATCATGGGTGACAAGATCGAGGCCAAGCAGACTGCCAAGCGCCTCGGCATTCCGGTGGTGCCCGGGTCTGATGGCGCCGTCGGTCCCAAGGACGACGCCCACGCCATCGCCCGCGAGATCGGTTTCCCGGTGCTCGTGAAGGCTGCTGCCGGTGGTGGTGGCCGCGGCATGAAGGTCGCCCTCACCGCAGATGACCTCGACAACGCGCTGGCAACGGCCCGCGCCGAGGCCAAGGCTGCGTTTGGCGATGATGCGCTCTACATGGAAAAGTATCTCGCCAAGCCGCGCCATATCGAGATCCAGGTCCTTGGCGATGGGCAGGGCAATGCCATCCATCTGGGCGAACGGGACTGCTCGCTGCAGCGCCGTCACCAGAAGGTGCTGGAAGAAGCGCCCTCCCCGTGCCTGAACGCCGAGCAGCGTTCCCAGATCGGCGAGATCGTCGCCGATGCCATGCGCAAGCTGAAGTATCGCGGTGTCGGCACGGTCGAGTTCCTCTACGAGGACGGCGAGTTCTACTTCATCGAGATGAACACCCGTCTGCAGGTGGAGCATCCGGTGACGGAAATGATCACCGGCATCGACCTCGTCAACGAGCAGATCCGCATTGCCGCCGGCGGCACACTTGGCCTGCGCCAGGAAGATATCCTGTTCGAAGGCCATGCCATCGAATGCCGCATCAATGCCGAGAACCCGCGCACCTTCGCGCCCTCTCCCGGCATGATCACCTACTACCATCCGCCCGGTGGCCTTGGCGTACGCGTCGATTCCGGCGTCTATCAGGGCTACAAGATCCCGCCCTATTACGACAGCCTCATCGGCAAGCTCATCGTGCATGGCCGCAACCGCGTCGAATGCATGATGCGCCTGCGCCGCTGCCTCGACGAGTTTGTCGTGGACGGCGTGCTGACGACGATCCCGTTGTTCCGCGACCTCGTCGACAACCAGGACATCGCCAACGGCCAGTATGACATCCACTGGCTGGAGAAGTACCTGGCGGAAGACAAGGCCTGAACGGGGGCCTGAGGCCCCGGAAACGGTCATGGCAAAGCGCAAGAACAAGAACGGCGACCTGCCCGAGATCACGCCGCAGCTGGTGCTCCGCGCCTATGCCTGCGGCATCTTCCCGATGGCAGAGTCTGCCGAGGATCCGGACCTGTTCTGGGTCGAACCCGAGCGGCGGGGTCTCCTGCCGCTCGAGACGTTTCATGTGCCCCGGCGTCTCGCCCGCACCGTCCGCGCCGATCTGTTCGAGATCCGCATCGACAGCACGTTCCAGGGCGTCATTGACGGCTGCGCCACGCCGGCGCCGGGCCGGCGCAAGACCTGGATCAATAGCGAAATCCGCCGCCTCTACGGCGACCTCTTCGACCTTGGCCATTGCCACACGGTGGAAGCCTGGCGCGAGGGCAAACTGGTCGGCGGGCTCTATGGCATCAGCCTGGGCGGCGCATTCTTCGGGGAAAGCATGTTTTCCTTCGAGCGCGATGCCTCGAAGGTTGCGCTCGTGCACCTTGCCGCCCGGCTCATGGCCGGTGGTTATCGTTTGCTCGACACGCAGTTTGTCACCGAGCACCTCGCCCGCTTTGGTGCGGTCGAGGTCGACAAGCAGGACTACGAGATCCTGCTGCAGGCCGCGCTGCCGCATGAAGGCAACTACACCGCCCTCCCTGCCGCTGCGACAGGCGCGATGGTCATGGATATCCTGGACCGTTGCTCAGAGGCTCCAGTCACGGCCTGATCGAGGCGTCAATCAGGATAGGGTGAGAGGCGAAAGCCGGCGGTCCTGATCGCATAGCTCGCCCTCTCCGACTCATCCCGGACGCAGCACAGCGAAGATCCGGGACCGGAAAGCCTAAGCCTCGCCGGTATTTGCTCATGGAACTATCGATACCGCTGCTCACCGGTCCCGGCTCGGCGCTTCGCTTGGCCGGGATGACGACAGAGGGCGTGTCAGAGATTTGATGAGCGCAGGCCGCCCTGCTCAGAACAGCGGCGGCTTGGGCCGGGGCACGGGCACCGCAACAGCATCCAGCGGCGCGGCTGCTGCATCGGGGGCAACCGGGGCTCCAGCGCCCAGCGTATCAGCGCTCTCCTCCACCACCTGAACCGGCGGGCCGGAGTAACCTTCGGGCGGAGCGACCGTCGAGGTCTGGCTGCAGTCTGTCAGCCAGACGTCATAGACCGGGTGTTCAACCGCATGCAGGCCCGGGCTGGCCGCGAACATCCAGCCAGAAAAGATTCGCCGGACCTCGTTGTTCAGCGTGATCTCATCGACCTGGACAAAGGATGTCGTCTGCGGGTTTTCCGTCTGCGGCCGGGTGTTGCAGACGCGCGGGGTGACCTGCAGCGCACCGAACTGCACCGTCTCTCCGATATAGACATCGAAGCTGGTGATCCGTCCGGTGATCTTGTCAAGACCGGCGAACACTGCAACCGGGTTCTCGATCTTGTCGGCAAGGGCCGGCGACAGACACGGGCCCGCCAGAACGGCAAGGCCCAACCCGATCTGCATCATCCTGATAGAAAGCCGCATGACATCCTTCGGCAATGAAATTGCTGCACGAAACCAACAGGGCAATTAACACCCGATTGCGGCCCCGAAAAGGCCAGCAAAGCAGTCGGAGCCCCGCAGAGTGCGAGGCCCCGGTTTTGTCAGCCAATCTGCGCCAGACGGCTCAGGGCCAGTTCTGTCTGGACCTTGCGGGCAGTGAGTTCGACGAGTTTCTCGCGTTCTCCCTCGACCACTTCTTCTTTCGCCTTTTCGATGAAGGCCGGGTTCGACAGCTTCTTCTCGATGCGACCGATCTCGTCGGTGACCTTGGCCAGTTCCTTGTTCAGGCGCGCCTGCTCCGCGGCCAGGTCAATGACGCCTGCCAGCGGCAGGCAGATCGTTGCCTCGCCATATATGATCTGCGCTGCGCCCTTCGGCAATTCATCTGCCTGGGTCAGGCTGTTTGCCCGGGCAAGCCGCTGGATGGCGCCGTCATGGGTCGCCAGGCGGCCTTGGCTAACAGCATCGGCGCCGACGACAACGATCGGAACCTGCGCACCTGCCGGTACATTCATCTCGGAGCGGACCGACCGGATCTCGCTGATCAGGCCGACCAGCCAGTTGATCTCGTCTGCAGCAACCGTGTCGGCCAGAGCCGGAGCCGGCCAACGGGTCAACATCAGGATCTGCTCGGGCTTGCCCGTCTCCTCGCCAAGACGCTCCCACAGCTCTTCGGTCAGGAAGGGCATGAAGGGGTGCAGGATCTTGAGGATCTCGTCCAGCGTCCAGGCAGCCGTGGCCCGCGTTTCCACTTTTGCCGCTTCATCATCGCCGTTGAACACAGGCTTGGCCAGTTCCAGGAACCAGTCACAATAAGTGTTCCAGACGAAACGGTAGACCGTGTTGGCTGCGTCGTTGAAGCGGTAGCCTTCGAGTGCTGCCGTGACCTCTTCAGCACAGCGGCCGACCTCTGTCGCGATCCAGCGGTTGAGTGTGTGGCTGGTACGGGCGGGATCAAAGCCGGCGACGCGCTTGCAGCCGTTCATCTCGGCGAAGCGGGCCGCGTTCCAGAGCTTGGTGGCGAAGTTGCGATAGCCGCCGACCCGGCTCGTCGCCAGCTTGATGTCGCGCCCCTGCGCCGCCATGGCAGCCAGCGTGAAGCGCAGCGCATCGGCACCGAATTCGTCGATCAGCTGCAGCGGATCGATGACGTTGCCCTTCGACTTCGACATCTTCTGCCCCTTCTCGTCACGGACGAGGGCATGGATGTAGACGGTCTCGAACGGCTCGGTCTTCATGAAATGCAGCGACATCATCATCATGCGGGCGACCCAGAAGAAGATGATGTCGAAGCCGGTGATGAGGACCGACGTCGGGAAGTAGCGGGCGAGCTCCGGTGTCTTGTCCGGCCAGCCGAGCGTGGAGAAGGGCCACAGAGCGGAGGAGAACCAAGTGTCGAGCACGTCCTCGTCGCGGTGCATGAGGACCTTGTCTCCTGCCCCGGCTTCCCAGGAGGCAATGGCCGCTTCGGTGTCTGTCACCTCGACCGGCTTGCCGTAGAAAGCGCTGGCGGCGGCAAGTGCCTCGGCTTCCGACATCTCGACGAAGACCTTGCCGTCCGGCCCATACCAGGCCGGAATCTGATGTCCCCACCACAGCTGGCGCGAGACGCACCAGGGCTGGATGTTCTCCATCCACTCGTAATAGGTCTTGTCCCAGTTCGAGGGAACGAACTTTGTGCGGCCTTCGCGGACGGAGGCAATCGCCGGCTTGGCGAGCGTTGCTGCATCGACATACCACTGGTCGGTCAGCATCGGCTCGATCGGCACGCCGCCGCGGTCTCCATGCGGCACCATGTGCGGGTGATCGTCGATCTTGTCGAGGAGGCCCAGCTCTTCCATGCGGGCAACCAGCGCCTTGCGGACGACGAAGCGGTCCTGGCCGTGGAAGGCCGCAATCGTCTCGTCAAGCATGGCCGAGGTGGCAACGCCTTCGAGGAACTCTGGATTGTCCTTGAGGACGACCGAGGCCTCGCGGTCGAGGATCGAGATCATCGCCAGATTGTGACGCTTGCCGACTTCGAAGTCGTTGAAGTCATGCGCCGGGGTGATCTTCACCGCGCCGGAGCCAGCGGTCGGGTCGGCGTAGTCGTCGCCGACGATCGGGATGCGCCGGCCGACGAGCGGCAGGATGACATGCTTGCCGATCAGGTCCTTGTAGCGCGGATCTTCCGGGTTCACGGCAACAGCCGTGTCACCCAGCATGGTTTCCGGACGCGTGGTGGCGACGACGATATAGTCACGGGTCTCGAACTCGGTCGGATTGCCCTCGTCGTCGAAGGCAATCGGCGCCTGATAGGTCGCCCCGCCCTCCAGTGGATAGCGGAAGTGCCAGAGGTTGCCCTTGACGTCCTGCTGCACGACTTCCAGGTCCGAAATCGCGGTCAGCAGCTTCGGGTCCCAGTTGACGAGCCGCTTGTCCTTGTAGATCAGATTGTCCTTGTAGAGCGAGACGAACACTTCCAGGACGGCGGCGGAGAGGCCCTCGTCCATGGTGAAGCGCTCGCGGCTCCAGTCACAGGAAGCGCCAAGGCGCTTCAGCTGATTGAAAATCATGCCGCCAGATTCGGCCTTCCAGTCCCAGATGCGCTGGACAAAGGCATCGCGGCCCATGTCGCGGCGGCCCGGCTCCTGTCGTTCCATCAACTGGCGCTCGACGACCATCTGCGTGGCGATGCCGGCATGGTCCATGCCTGGCTGCCACAGCACATCCTTGCCGCGCATGCGTTCAAACCGGACCAGAATGTCCTGCAGCGTGTTGTTGAGCGCATGGCCCATGTGCAGGGAACCGGTGACATTCGGTGGCGGGATCACGATGGTGTAGGACGGTGCACCCGCATCGGCGCCGGCACCGGCGCGCGAGGCTCCTGCCTGTTCCCACATGTCGGTGATACGCGGCTCGACGCTTGCCGCGTCATAGGTCTTGTCCAGCATGAAACTACTCGAAGCTCGAGGATATGTGATCCCGTGTAAATCGGATGGCCGAAGCCGAGTCAACCGGCCACAGCGGGATAGACGGGACGGAAAGCCATAAACGCCAACGCCGCCCGGCGGGCGGCGTCTCCAGATCGGTCGGCTCCGTCCGCGAACTGTCAGCGGCGGCGCGATACGCGCTCGATTTCCTGACGAACCAGCCGCTCGACCATCACCGGCAGGTTCTGGTCGAGCCAGTTCTTCAGCATCGGCCGCAGCATGTCGGTGACGAGATCCTCGAGGGTGCGTGCATTCGCTGACAGGATCGTCGTGGACAGGTTTTCGAAGGCGGCATGGACGGCGGCGCCAGCGTCGCCCGACACCAGAGGTTCCCCCTCGTCCACATCATCCAGTTGGCTCATGTCTACGGGCTTAGATGCCATCATGGCCGGCTTTGGCGCCGGCTTGGGCATCGGCATCTCGAAGGCGGCGTCCTCGTCTTCCTCGATGAAGGCAATGTCACCGCTGTCCCCGTCGACGCTTTCGGCAAGACCCTCGACCATGTCGAAGTCATCCGCCTCCTCGTCCTCCACGGCCAGTTCTTCGGTCAGCTCAAGGACGTCCTCAGAGCTTTCCTCGGCAAAACCGATGTCGTCATCCATCGAGACGTCATCGTCCGAACTGTCCATGTCGAACAGCTTGTCCAGGTCGTCCTGGGACATAGCGACGTCTTCCTCGGCCTCGGCGGCTTCGAAGGCATCGTCTATATCCAGCTCCTCCTCGACGAGCGCAGGCGCCGCATTTTTGGCAGCCGGAACTTCCTCGTCGGAAATGATCCGGCGGATCGACGCCAGAATTTCTTCCATCGAGGGTTCTTGGGCCTGACTCGCCTTCGACATGAGTTCCCCCAGCACTTCAATCAGATACGCACCGTCGCAAGGACCAATCGTTACGATTCGGTTAAATCAATTATGAGGCGTCAAGTCCCCGCCGCATAGGACGCGCTGGGTCCCAATTCAGCCTTTTCCCCTTCAAAAGCCACAGCAGCATCAATGAGTGGTCACCGATGTCGGTCCTGTTTGAAGGAAACGAGCAAGCAACATGACACCGGACCCGATAAAACGCCAGGAACCAGCCGAAACTCAATGCAGAAAGGCCAGGCGCTTTGCCTGGCCTTGGTGATTCGTCTTGAAACTTGACCAGCCCTCAGCGGCCGTCCGGCGTGCGCATGCCGAACCACTTGTCACGCACCTTGTCGTAGTGCTCCTTCGGGTCGTAACGGGCGACCTTGAGGCCGAGATATTCGGCATCCAGCTTACCGGTTGCCGAGATCAGCTGGAACGCGGCGACAATGCGGTTGCGCTGCGCGGTCACAAGGTTGACCCGCTGGTCGACCAGTTCCCGCTGGGCGTCCAAGACATCCAGCGTGGTGCGCTGACCGACACGCTGCTCCTCGATGACGCCTTCCAGCGCGAGTTGCTGCGCCTCGACTGCGGCCTGCGCGGCGCTGATCGATGCTTCGGCTGCCTGATACTGGCCCCAGGCGGAGATCACATTGGCGCGGATCCGGTCACGGACCACATCCAGCTGGATCTGAGTACGCCCCAGTTCCTCTTTCGCCTGACGCACGCGCGAGGAGGTGGTGCCACCCTGATAGATCGGCACCGAAACACGACCGAATACGGATGCAGAGTTCGAAACAGCCACATTCGACGACGGGTTCCATGACCGTTCGACCGATCCTTCAAGCGAGACGGTCGGCAGGGCTTCGCCTTCGATGGTCTTCACGGCAAACTGCGCCGCATCGACCAAGTGTTGTGCCTGGCGGATCAGCGGCTGGCTTTCCTCGCTGTTCCGCATGGCAACTTCGAGCGACTTAGGCACCAACTTGCCGACCGGCGTGCTTGCCGACAGGTTGCGCGCCTCAATGCCGACGATCTGGCGGTAGATCGCCCGGCTCGAATTGAGGTTAGCAATGGCGCTGTTCAGTCGGGCCTGGGCTTCTGCTCGACGGGCTTCTGCCTGCGACACATCGGTCCTGGTCCCCTCTCCGACCTCGAAGCGATCCCGGGCGGCCCGCACCTGCTCTGCGAGGAACTCGACATCCGAGCGCTGCAGCGAGACCAGGGCGGTGTCGCGAATGACGTTGACATAGATCTCGGCGGCTGACAGCAGGATGTCCTGCTCGGTGGCGCTGAGGCTTTCCCGTTGCGAACGGACAATCGCTTCGGCCTGACGGGTCGAATTGACCGTCCGGAAGCCACGGAAGAGCGCCTGCTGCACGGTCAGGGAGATCGAGGCGTTGTTGCGGTAGTTGCTGAAGCCAGACCCGCTTGACCGGATGCTGCCGACGCCGGCATTGGCGGTGATCGTCGGACGCCAGCCGGCAAGAGCCTGCGGGACGCGTTCATCGACACCGCGCAATTCGGCGCGCGCCGCGTTCAGCGTCGGGTTGTTGGCATAGGCCAGAGCCAGCGCCTCGGCGATGGTTTCTGCCCGGCTGCCGGAGACCGAGGCCATCGCGGCAAGGCCTACGACTGCGGCAGTCAGAGATACGCGAAAATACACTGAAGTCAGCCCCTTATGTCACGGACCCCCACCCGTGCCGAAAGATGGTGGCAGTATAGCCACCGGAAACACCCTGCCTACCCAGAACGATCCGGACGGATCGTTATTCCGGCACCGTGCGGCACGGGAGCAACATGTTGCGAAACGGTTAACAAGTCAAAGACGAAAACCGGCTGGCTTGCACTCCGGTGCCGGAGTTCAAGGCTGCCGCCGACCCGCAGGCCCGGAAGGGTGCAGGTCACGGGTCTGAGTGGATCCAGTTCAGAAGACGAACTGATGCGCCTTTTCAAAACCCGGCAACAGATGCGCATTGGCATTGAAGCCGAAGCGGGCACCGATTGTCTCGCCGGAATCCTGATAGAGGCGCGCGACGCCTGCGCGGCCAAGGCCTTCGATCGCCACGAGACGGCCACCCGACTTCAGCTGACCAACCAGCGCCTCAGGAAGCACCTCGACGGTGCCATCCAGGACGATCACGTCATAGGGCCCTTCCGAGGCGCAGCCGGCGGTGAGCTTGCCCTCGACCACAGCGGCATTCTCGATGCCCAGTTCGACAAGGGTTGCCGATGCGCGTGCTGCCAGTTCTGCGTCTTCCTCGACCATGACGACTGCACCGGCCAGGCTTGCCAGCACGGCCGCGCTGTAGCCCGTGGAGCCACCGACCACCAGAACCACATCCGTCGGCTTGACGAGTGCCAGCTGGACCAGCTTGCCGAACACATGCGGCTTCATCAGATAGCGGTCCGGCCCGAGGTCGGAAACCAGGATGTCCTCGTCGATATAGGCGACGGGGCGCTTGGAGGCAGCCACGAACAGCTCGCGCGGGATACGCTCCATCGCATCGAGGATCCGAAGGTCGGTCACATCATTGGTCCGAAGCTGGTTGTCGACCATTTTCGTGCGGGACTTTGCATAATCAGCCATGGCGAGCCTCATGCCTTGCGCGGCCGCGCGGTGCGACCGTCCTCTTTCACCCGTTCCCTTAACGAGGCTGACCCGTGCTGACAAGGCCCACATGCGCTGCAACGCGGCCTCGTCCCCGCGTCATCGCGCCCCGCATGTAGTTCTGGCGGGATAGAGCGCCGGGTTTTCGGACGTTTCTGGGGGCCAGCAGGCCTTGTTGCTCCCCTGTCACGAAGCATTTGTGCAAATTCGGTGACAGGGGCTGCGGCGGCTCTTGACAGGACGAAGCAACTCATTGAAAAGGCACGCATCGGCCTCGTGGCGGAGTGGTGACGCAGCGGATTGCAAATCCGTGAACCCCGGTTCGATTCCGGGCGAGGCCTCCAAGATCTTGAAAAGGCACCGGTTTCCGGTGCCTTTTCTGATTCAGGGGCCTGGGAACACGAAGGCCGTCCCGAGCCTGGCCGCCATATCCGACGGCGCCATCGGCCGTGCGATCAGGAAGCCCTGGGCTTCGTTGCAGCCTGCCTGACGCAGGAACGCCAGTTGCTCCGGTGTTTCCACCCCTTCGGCAATCACCCGCAGATGCAGTTTGTGCCCGAGCGAGACGATGGCCTCGGCAATGCCACGTCCGCTGCTGTCCTCGGCGACATCGCGAACAAAAGCCTGGTCGATCTTCAGGCGCGAGACGGGGAAGGATCGCAGCGCACTCAGACTGGAATAGCCGGTGCCAAAGTCATCAATCGCAAAGCGAACGCCGATGCTGCACAGGTCGTTCATTGTCGCGATTGCCTGCTCGACGTTGCGCATCAGCATGCTTTCCGTCAGTTCCAGTTCCAGCGCATGGGGGTCAAGGCCGGTGCGATTGAGGATGCCCTTCACCTGCTCTGCCCAACCGCGCTGTGCGAACTGGCGGGCAGAGACATTCACGCTCATGGTCACGGGCGGCAGCCCCTGGAGTTTCCAGGCCTGCGCCTGCCGGCAGGCCATCTTCAACACCTGCTTGCCGAGCGCGTTGATCAGGCCCCCCTCTTCCGCGACAGGGATAAACAGGTCCGGCGCCAGCAGGCCGCGATCGGGATGCTGCCAGCGCACCAGGGCCTCGACGCCACAGATCTCCCCGGTCTCCAGATCGATCTGGGGCTGATAGTGCAGTACGAACTCACGCCGGGCGAGACCGGCCCGGATCTCCTCCAGCAGGACGAGATTGGGCGCGCTCTCGTCGGCGCGAAGCGGGCTGTAGATTTCAAAGGTGTTTCGGCCGGCTTGCTTGGCGCCATACATGGCCGCATCCGCGTGAACCAGCAGCGTATCCGCATCCTCGCCATTCTGCGGATAGATGGAGATGCCCATGCTGCAGGTGACGTGAAAGGCCTGGCCGAGAACTTCAACCGGTTCCGAGATTGCAGCCCTGAGACGGACAAGCAAAGACTGCAGGTTTGCCGGTTCTGCCGCCTCCCCGGTCAACAGCAGCACGAACTCATCTCCGCCAAGACGCAGCACCACATCACTTGCCCGCAGATGTGCCTTCATCCGCTCTGCGGCAATGACCAGGAGCTGGTCTCCGGCGGCATGGCCAAAGCTGTCATTCACTGCCTTGAAATGGTCGATGTCGAGAAAGACGACGGCAACGCGCGGGGTCTGGGGCGTTACGAGGCGAATCGCCTTATCCAGGCACTTGGCCAGCTGGCTGCGATTCGGAAGTCCGGTCAGAGGGTCATGGTGTGCGAGGAAGCGGATCTGCTCTTCGGCCTGCTTGCGCTCGATCGCGATGGCCGCAATGCGTGCCGTGTCATTGATGAGGCGCAATTCCGCGGGATCCGGCGCCTTCGGAGCACGGGAATAGATCGCAAAGGTTCCCAGCACCTTGCCGGCCAGTGACTTGATCGGCGTCGACCAGCAGGCGCGAACTCCGCCCAACTCGGCCAGCGCATGAAAATCTGCCCAAAGCGGATCAGTGAAAATGTCGGAAACGATCACCTGTTCGCGCCGATAGGCCGCCGTGCCGCAGGATCCGACGCATGGCCCGATTTCGATACCGTCGACGAGCCGGGTGTACTCGGGATTGAGGCTCGGGGCTGCCCCGTGGCGCAGGTGAACCCCATCCTCATCCAGCAGCAAGATCGACCCGAGCAGTCCGTCGAGTTGATCCTCGAGGAGACGCACCAGGCAATCCAGCACCTCAGACAGGGGAGCGCTGGAGGAAATCATCTCCAGTACCTGAGCCTGACCGTCGCGCAGCCGGTCGGCCTTCTTTCGTTCAGTAATGTCGCGGGAAATGCCGAAAACGCCGATCAGTTCGCCTGTGGAGCCGCGCAACGGAAACTTCGACGAGGCAAGCCAGCGCTTGCTGCCATTGGGCAGGACGACAAACTCCTCCTGGTCGATAATGGGCTTGTCGGTCCGCATCACCTGCTTGGCATCGCGGTAGAACGTCATGGCAATCGGAAAGGGATACAGTTCAAGGTCCGTGCGTCCGATCAGGTCTTCCGCACTCTCGAAGCCAAGATCGCTTGCCATGGCACGGTTCGCCATGATGAAACGACAGTTCGTATCCTTGACGAACATGTAGTCGGACACCTGGTCGACCATCGTGCGAAGCCATGTCTTTTCTTCGCGTAGGACGCGCAGAAATGACGCTTCGTTTGCATCAGCCTCAGCCTGCACTGTGGTTCCCGCGGAGCCCGCAGGTGATCCGCGATCGTCGTCTTCGACGATATCGTCTCCATAGGGTGTCAAGCGAGCAGCCATTCAACGGCCCCTGTAATAACTTTCGGGTTTTTCCTCATTCAATCCAGACTTGCCAAATGAAACATAATTTCACGTTAAATCAAAGTTCGAAGCCCGTTTGCTTTGGATCTTATAGATAATATTTCTTAGCATTTCGGTCGCAATTTCCTCCATCTGCGTAAGCAACTGATCCCACGTCAGTTTCGTTGCAACGCAAGGCATGTCGCTTTGAAGCAAGATCGACCCGCTTGCAGTCTCCTCATCCCGGCGCGGATCAGCTAGACAAGAGCAAAGACCCTCGATCAGGGTCAGGGAGGATCATTTTCATCATGCGGCATGGCGGCGATCTGGCGGAAGCCCGCGCAATTCATGGCGGCGAACGCCACGGCTGGCTTGATCTGTCGACGGGCATCAACCCGAATGCCTGGCCGGTCCCTGCACAACTGGAGCGCCGGTTCTGGACAGACCTGCCATCATCGGCGGATCTCGCCGACCTTTTGGCCGCAGCAAGGCTTGCCTATGCGGCGCCGTCTCATCTAGGACTGACTGCCGCTCCAGGCACCCAGGCGATCCTGCCGCTATTACCCCGGCTGGCACCGGACGGACCTGTCGCCATCGTCAGTCCGACTTACTCCAGCCACGCAGACGCCTGGCGGCGCGCTGGACGAGACGTCCGGGAGATCCCGTCCGCCTATGATGCGCCACCGGACGCGAAGGTCCTGGTGCTGGTCAATCCGAACAATCCCGATGGCCGCCTGCTCGCGCCTTCGGCCCTGCTCCATCTTGCCCGCGAGATGCAGGCGCGCGGCGGCCTTGTCGTGGTGGACGAGGCCTTTGCCGATGTCGTTCCCGGCCTCAGCGTCCTGCCGCATCTGACCGACGAGCCGATCCTGGTGCTGCGGTCCTTCGGCAAGTTTTTCGGCCTTGCCGGGGTGCGACTTGGATTTCTATGCGGTGAGGCTGACCTGTGCGAAACGGCAAGCCAGATGCTGGAAAGCTGGGCAGTCAGCGGGCCGGCGCTGGCAGTGGGTCAGGCGGCCCTGTCGGACCTTGCCTGGCAGGACGCCATGCGGCGACAACTCGCCGACGAGATGGCCGACCTGACGCTCGCCCTGTCGATGGCCGGTCTCACCGTGTTCGGCGGAACTGCCCTCTATGCCCTTGCCGGCTTGCGCAAGGCCGAGGCGATGCATTCAGCCCTGGCCCGCCGCCACATCTGGACCCGGCGCTTCGATAATTCCCCGACCTGGCTGCGCTTCGGGTTGCCGGGCAGCCCCGCTGCACTGGCTCGGTTGACTGCAGCTCTGGCCGACGCCGTGAACGAGATCTGACCCGTGCTGCTGGATCCCTTGCTGCTTTTCGTCCTGCTGGCGGCGCTTGCGGTCGATGCCCTTGTCGGCGACCCGGACTGGCTCTGGCGCCGGCTGCCGCATCCGGTGGTCTGGATTGGGAGGCTTATCTCCTGGCTCGACACCAGCCTGAACCGGCCCAACTGGACCGCTGGCCTGCGCAGGACAGCCGGTGTTGTGGCACTTCTGATTCTGGTCACGTTGGGACTGGCGCTCGGCTCGATGATCCAGTCCGCACTGCTCTCCATGCCATTCGGCTGGCTTGCCCTTGCCATCTTTGCAAGCATCCTGCTGGCGCAGAACAGCCTTTACAGCCACGTCCGCGCGGTCGCTGATGGGCTCGAACGGGAGGGGCTGGCTGGTGGGCGGCGGACCGTTGCCATGATCGTCGGCCGGGATCCGGAGCAACTGGATACCGCCGGCGTTTCCCGTGCCGCCATCGAATCCTGCGCCGAGAATTTCTCCGACGGCGTTGTTGCCCCCGTCGTCTGGTTTGCCCTCCTCGGCTTGCCAGGCCTCATCGCCTACAAGGCCGTCAACACCGCCGATTCCATGATCGGCCACAAGACCGAGCGGCATCAGGCCTTCGGCTGGGCCTCCGCCCGCTTCGACGACCTCATAAACCTGCCGGCCTCGCGCCTGTCTGCCATTTTCATAGCGCTGGCAGCGCCGCTCGCGGGCGGCTCGAGCGCACGTGCCCTCGCGTGTGTTGCCCGCGATGCCGGTCAGCATCGCTCCCCCAACGCCGGCTGGCCGGAAGCGGCCATGGCCGGGGCGCTGGGCATTGCCCTTGCTGGCCCCCGCGCCTATGCCACCTACAGGGTCGAGGATCCCTTCATGAACCCGACCGGCAACAAGGCGATCGGCGCAGGGGAAATTCGGCGCGCGCTTCGGGTGCTTGCAGGGGCTTGCGTCATCGAGGCAATGCTGGTTCTGATACTCGCCTTGGTGCTTTTCTGAAGGGCTGTCCCTTCGCTCCTCTCACCTGCGACCCGTCCATGCTCCCCTTCTCTGCAGCCGCTGAAACGAACAAGACGCCGATCCTCACCATTCTCAAGAATGCCTTCGCCGATGTGGCCCGGGTGCTGGAAATCGCCAGCGGCACCGGCCAGCATGCGGTGCATTTCGCCAGCAACCTGCCGCATCTGACCTGGCAGCCGAGCGACATTCCCGAGCATCTGGCCGGCCTCGAACAGCGGATCATCGAGACCGATCTCGACAACCTGTTCGAGCCCATCGGCCTCGACGTGCGCGACCTGCCCTGGCCGACGCCCGACCGGGACGCCGACGATGCCTTCGACGGCATCTTTACCGCAAACAGCCTGCACATCATGAGTTGGGCCGGTGTGGAGGCCTTCTTCGCCGGCGTGGATGAAACGCTCGCACCGGGCGGCACGCTCGCCATCTATGGCGCGATGAAATATGGCGGCGCCTTCACCACGCCGAGCAACGAGGCTTTCGACCAGAGCCTGCGCAAGAAGGATCCGGAGAGCGGCCTGCGCGACTTCGAGGCCATCGACGCGCTCGCCCGCGGCATCGGCCTGACGCTGGTTGCCGATCATGCCATGCCGGCGAACAACCAGTTGCTGGTGTACCGGCGCTGATCAGTTGGTTCCGGACGGATCGATATCCTTTACGTCCATCCCGGGACCGGCTGCAAACAACCGCAACTGGTCGATGCCCTTGGAGAGCGCTCCAGAACACGCAATCAGGATCAAGGAACAGATCACTGTTCCTGCATCCGCATAGACATCGATCATGACTTGGGGCGCCGGGCTGTAGAAACTATCAGAAGCCTCCCGCATCGTTCGGTCTAGAACGAAGGCGCTGACCAGATCGAGCATGGCGGAAAAACAGAAGTAAACGCCAATCAGGGCAATTCCAGCCGCCTGCCAGCGCTGGACGACATCGCCGCTATCCGATGCTTGTCCATGTGTCGTTAGTCCGACCAGAATGACCCTCGGGTAACAGAACAGAACCACTGCAATTGCCATGTTCAGGCATAGCAGCGAGAGATCCAGCCAGTTGGTTGCCAGATCATTGGTTTGATACTGGTAGAATGTCATGGGCAGGTAGCGCGCTTCCCAGAGGAACATGTAGACGGAGAAGACACGCACGATCACGATGTAAAATGTAGAGTTCATTGCAGGATGATCCGTGGATTGCTGTGTCACTATCCGTCCTAAGCGAGGGCGAAAGACGGCTTAGGGGATTTTCCGCTGGCCAGATGCGGTTGGCGCGATTGGTGAGGCCGAAACCATGCGCGGCTTCGTTCTGTAACTTTATCTTGCAGCATTCGACCGACACAATCAACGCGAACGGCTGGCAGCGATCGCCAGCAGCGTTTCAACATCCAGCACCACCTCCAGATGCCGGGCCAAGTCATGTTACCTTCGCATGCGGATCAGTAGCCGCGAGACGGATCCCGGGCCGGTCATCAGCAGCAGCCCGATCAGCAGCATGACAACGTCTGAAATGCATTGCGGGAACAGATCGAACAGAAACTTCGTCAATCTCGGAGCCCCAGGATTGCTCAGCTCAAAGCCGAAATAGGACGTGATCGCGATGATCAACGCCTTTGCAGAGTTCAAGAACAGGAACAGTCCAACCAGCGATACGCCGACGACCTGCAGCTGATCACCTGCGTTGGACCCTGCCGACTTCTCGTCGCGCGGGAAATCAATGCTCCGCAATGCAAGGTGCGGAAAGGCAATAAACACCGCACAAACAAAAATCACAGACAAAAGCGCGATCAGCTGGGCTGCCTTCACTACGTCCAGCCCATCCCACGTGAACGTGAAGAGGTATGGCAAGAACACAAGACAACTGTTGAGAATGTAAGCTGAAAAAAGTCGAACGATAAGCAAGGCCCACGCCATAGAATCTCTTTCACTTTCTGAACGTCAGCTTCGGGCAGCGATCGCCAGCAGCGTTTCAACATTCAGCACCGCCTCCAGATGCCGGGACAGATCGTCCATAATCGCGTCGATCCGCTTGTTGTAGGCAAGATCCGACACGGCGCCAAAGCCCGACAGGAAGGCCGTGCGGTACGCGTCGTCCGTGAAAAGGCCGTGAAGATAGGTCCCTGTGACCCGCCCGTCGGTTGACGATGCGCCGTCCACTCTGGGGGCTGCACCTTGCCCGTCGAGGCGGAACACCGGGCGAGCACAGTCCGCGCCCGTGGTGCGGCCGATGTGGATCTCGTAACCGCTGACGCTTGCCCCGCTTGCCAGATGCGTGCCCGTTGCCTTGACCAGCGACTTGTCAGCCGTCAGCACCGTCTCGACATCAAGGTATCCCAGCCCCTCGACAGTCCCGGCCCTGCCCTCGATCCCCGCGGGATCAGAAATGGTTCGCCCGAGCATCTGGTAGCCGCCGCAGATCCCGAGCACGTGACCGCCGCGCCGGTGATGCGCCTTCAGGTCGATATCCCAGCCCTGCGCCCGGAAGAACTCCAAATCACCGATGGTCGACTTGGACCCCGGCAGCAGGACCAGATCCGCATCCAGAGGAAGCGGCGACCCGGGAGGAACCAGTTCCAGCGTGACATCAGGCTCCAGCCGCAAAGGGTCGAGATCATCGAAATTGGCGATCCTGGAGATGATGGGGACGACGACCTTGATCGGGCCATTGCCTTCCCCTCGCGCCAGATCCAGCGCATCCTCCGCCGGCAGCTTGCCTGCGTCCGCAAACCACGGCACGACACCAAGCCCCGTCCAGCCCGTACGCGTCACGATTTCCTGCATTCCCGCGTCGAACAGCGAGGGATCACCGCGAAACCGGTTGATGAAAAACGCCTTGATCCGCGCCCGCTCGGCCGCCTCCAGTACCGCGTGGGTGCCGACCACCGAGGCGATGACGCCGCCCCGGTCGATGTCGCCGCACAGGATCACGGGCAGGTCGGCCGCCTCGGCGAAACCCATGTTGGCGATATCGCCGGCCCGCAGGTTGATTTCGGCCGGGCTGCCGGCGCCTTCGACGATCACCAGATCCGCTGTTGCGGCAAGATGTGAAAAACTCTCCAGAACTTTCGGCAGAAGCTCGGCCTTGCGGGTGCCGTACTCCCGCGCGCGCATCGTTCCGAAGCGCTTGCCCTGCACGATCACCTGCGCCCCCGTATCGGTTTCCGGCTTCAGCAGCACCGGGTTCATGTGCACGCTCAAGGGCCTGCGGCACGCCATCGCCTGCAGGGCCTGAGCCCGGCCGATCTCGCCGCCATCGGCAGTGACAGCGGCGTTGTTCGACATGTTCTGCGGCTTGAACGGAGCCACAGCCATGCCCCGGTTGGCAAACAACCGGCACAGGCCTGCCACGATCAGGCTCTTGCCGACATTCGAGCCTGTGCCCTGGATCATCAGGGCCGGTGTGCGGGATCGCTGGTCAACCACGGGCACTGTCTCCAAGCCGGACCGGGGAACTTCCTCAGTACTCGATGCCGGACTGCGGCTTCACGCCGGAGCGGAACGGGTGCTTCACCTGTTCCATCTCGGTGACGAGATCCGCCACCTCGATCAGCTCGTCCTTGGCGTTACGGCCGGTGATGACGACATGCACGTCCTCCGGCTTTTCGGTCTTCAGGAACTCCACCACTTCCTCGACCGGAAGATAGTCGTAGCGCAGCACGATGTTCAGCTCGTCGCAGAGCACCAGGTGATGCTCACCTGAGACGATCAGCTCCTTGGCCGCTTCCCAGGCCTCGCGGGCGGCGGCGATGTCGCGCTGCCGGTCCTGGGTCTCCCAGGTGAAGCCCTCGCCCATGCGCCGCACGGTGACGAGGTCGCCGAACCGCTCCAGCGCATGGGTCTCGCCGGTGTCGAGCCGGCCCTTGACGAACTGCACCACGCCCACCTTGTAGCCATGGCCGAGCGAGCGGAACACCATGCCGAAGCCGGCGGTGGACTTGCCCTTGCCCTTGCCGGTGTGGACGATGATCAGGCCCTTGGCGATGGTCTTGGTGGCCATGATCTTGTCGCGCGCCGCCTTCTTCTTGCGCATCTTGTCGGCGTGGCGGGCGTTCAGCTCCTCCTCGGTCATGCTGCGCTCGGCTTCGTCAGACGTCGTTTCGGAGGGCGTCGTTTCGGAGGGCGTCGTGTCGGAAGTCGTATCTGTCACGGGATCAGTTCCTTGGTGGCGGCCTGTTTCAGGTCGGAAATCTCGGCGTGGACGGAATTGCGGCGCGGGATCCAGAAGCCGCGGCGGATGGCTTCGCTGAAGCGGTCCAGCATGGACGCAAGGGCGCCCGGATTGGCGTCCCGGATGAACTCGCGCACCGTTTCATTGCCAATGTAGGCATCGAACAGCTGGTCGAAGTGATGGTCGCCGACCGCACGCGTGGTGGCGGCGAAGGCATGCAGGTAGTCGAGCGTCGCCGCCATTTCGGACGCGCCCTTGTAGCCATGGCGCATGGCCCCGGCGATCCATTTCGGGTTGGCCGCCCGGCCCCGCACGACGCGCGAAATTTCTTCCGACAGCGCCCGCACCACGGGCCGCTCGGGACGGGAGTGGTCGGCGTGATAGCTCGTCGGCACCGCCCCGGTCAGGCTCTCGACCGCCGCCGCCAGCCCGCCCTCGAACTGGAAATAGTCGTCGCTGTCGAGAAGGTCATGCTCGCGGTTGTCCTGGTTCTGCAGCACGATGTCGACGCCAGACAGCCGGCTCTCGAACTGCCCCCGCGCCTCCTCGCCGCCGGCCCCGCCGCCATAGGCATGGCCGCCCCAGGCCAGGAACGCCTCGGCCAGATCGCCGCGCGTGTCCCACTGCCCGTCGTCCATCAGGCCCTGCAGGCCGGCGCCATAGGCTCCGGGCCTTGCCCCAAAGACGCGGAACGCCGCCTGCCGGGCCGCCTCGGCCGCCGCCAGACCATCGGCCGCAAGCCGTGCAGTCTCGGCGCGGACCCGCGCCGCAATCGGGTTCGCGCTCTCCGGCTCCTCAAACTCTGCGACGGCAGCCACCGCACTCTGGAACAGGTCGATCTGATGCGGGAAGGCATCGCGGAAGAAGCCGGAGACACGCAGCGTCACGTCGATGCGCGGCCGCTTCAGCGCCGACAGGGGCAGGATCTCGAAGCCGTTGACCCGGCCCGAGCCCGGTTCCCAGACAGGCCGCGTGCCGATCAGCGCCAGCGCCTGCGCCACATCATCGCCGCCGGTGCGCATGTTGGCCGTGCCCCAGCAGGTGAGCACCAGAGCCTTGGGCCACTCGCCCTCCTCCTGGAAGTAGCGCTCGGCCACAAGCGCCGCCGAGGCCTCGCCGATACGCCAGGCGGTCTCGGTCGGCACGGTGCGCACATCGACGGAATAGAAGTTGCGCCCGGTCGGCAGCACGTCCGGCCGGCCCCGCGTCGGCGCGCCGGAGGGACCGGGCGGAACGAAGCGCCCGTCGAGCGCTGCCAGCACCGCCGCGAGCTCGGCCGGTCCCGAGCCGACCACCGCCGGCCTGATGCGCGTTTCAACCTCCTCGAGAACCGCGTGTGTCTCAGGCAGATGAAGCCCTTTCGTCTGACCTGAAACAAGCTGCGCCGCCAGCAGCTCCAGCCGCTCGACCGTATCGCCGCAGGTCCGCCAGGGCTGGTCCGTCAGCCCGGCCAGCAGCGCCGGCCTCGGCCCCTGCCAGGGGGCAGCATAGTCGCAGGCCAGAGGGTCGAAGGCTGCGACTTCCGATCGAGGAGCCGCTTCCCCCAGAAGGTCCCGCGCGAGCGCCCGCAGCAGGCTGTCGTCGGCGGAACGGGACCCGCGCGGCACCCGCGCCAGCGCCACCAGCAAATCCGTCAGCAGACGCCCCTTCGGCGACAGGCCCAGCACATGCAGTCCGTCACGGATCTGCAGTTCCTTGAGATCGCAAAGATGCGCATCGAGCCGCGCCAGCCGCGTCGTCTCGTCCATGTCCGGCGTCAGGCCGATGTCCCGGTCGAGGCCATGGGCAGCAGCCAAGTCGAGGATGTCGCGGGTCAGTTGCTTCAGCCGGCGCGGATCGACGCCGCTGGCGAGATAGTACTCGTCGAGCAGCGTTTCCATTTCATTGGCAACGCCATGACTTTCCGCCCGGGTGAGCGGCGGCGTCAGGTGGTCGATGATGACTGCCGCCGTCCGGCGCTTGGCCTGCGCACCCTCGCCAGGGTCATTGACGATGAAGGGATAGATGTTGGGCGTCGGACCCAGGATGGCGTCGGGATAGCAGCCCTCGCTCAGCGCCAGCGCCTTGCCCGGCAGCCATTCCAGATTGCCGTGTTTGCCCAGATGCACCACCGCATCAACGCCGGCCAGATGGCGCAGGAAGGCGTAGAAGGCGAAGTAGTTGTGCGGCGGCACCAGATCCGGATCGTGATAGGTGGCCTTCGGGTCGATGTTGTAGCCGCGCGAGGGCTGGATGCCGACCAGCACCGCGCCGAAGCGGGCAAGCCCGAGGCGGAAGGCGTTGCCTGCGACAAACGGATCATCCTCCGGCGCGCCCCAGCGTTCGGTCACCGCCTGGCGCATCGGCTCGGGCAGCCCGTTGAAAAAGGCGAGATACTGCTCGAGCGGCAGGAAACTCTCACAAGTTCGCTCGTCGAGGGCGGCAATGGCGTTGGTCACGCCGCGCGTCAGCCGGGCGATCAGGGCCGCGCCGTCCTCCGGCGCGCCCTCGACCCCATAGCCGGCCGCTGCCATCGCCTGCAGGAGATGGGCGCAGGATGCCGGCGTGTCGAGGCCGACGCCATTGGCCAGCCGATCATCGGCATTGGGGTAGTTCGCCAGGATCAGCGCCACCTTGCGCTCGGCCGGCGCCTTGCGGCCGAGCCGCGCCCAGGCAGCTGCAAGCCGGGCGACATGGCCCATGCGGTTGGCATCCGGCACGAAGCGCACTGAGCGGAACTGCGTCCGCTGGTCATAGACCCCTTCCTCCTTGAAGGAGACCGCACGGGTCATCAGCCGGCCGTCGATCTCCGGCAGGACCACATGCATCGCCAGATCGCGGATCGACAGTCCTTGCGGGCTCTCAAGCCAGCCCTCGCGGGAGGAGGACGAGAACACCATCTGCAGCACCGGACGCCCCGGCCGGTCGAGCGGCGTCGGCTGGTGCGGCCCGCCCGTGCTGGAGACCGCAAAGGCGGTGGCGTTGAGGACCACCGAGGGCGGGCAGACCTCCATCAGCCCGCCGAGGATGGCGGCCGACTCGGCCTCTTTCAGCGAGGAGACGAAGATGGGGAGCGGGTTGAGCCCGTTTGCCGTCAGCTCCTTGCACAGGGCCTCCACCGGCGCGGTCTCGCCCGCCTGCACCAGCGCCCGGTAGAAGACGACCGCCGCAACGGGCCGGGCCGGATCAGCCCAGCTCGCGATGAGATCGGACAGGGCCGGAGCGGCATGGCCGGGCAGGAACAGGCCGGCACGCGGCAGCGGCGCGGGCGGGGCCGGCTCCGCGGCGAGGCCCGCCAGATGGGCGCCGTAGCGCAGCACGTTGGCGTGGTTCTCCGGACCGCCCTCGAGGAAATAGCGGTAGAGCCGGCGCACCGCCTCGACCGGAACCGAGGAGCGGGCGGCCAGCGCCTCGTCCCACTTGTCGCAGCCGGACATGATCGCAAGCTTCGCCCCGCCCCGGTTGGCCTCCTCGCAAAGCCGCTCCACGCCATAGGGCCAGTAGCTCTCGCCGCCGAGCAGGCGCACGATCACCAGCTTGGAGCGCGACAGGGTCTTCTCGGCGTAAAGGTCAACCGAATAGGGGTGCCCGAGCGCCATCAGGCTGGCGAGCCGCAGGCTGGCAAAGGCCTCGCCCAGCTTGCCCCGCGCCGCACAGAGGGCCGCCAGTTCCGTATCGGCCGCCGACAGCACGACGAGATCGGCCGGATCCTGGGCGAGATCCACCGCGTCGTTGCCGTCTTCCACCCGTCGGGTCTGGCTTGCAAGAATATGCATCACTGGTCCATCTGCACGGACATCCGGTGTCCGGTTCGGTTGGTCGGGTCAGGGTTAAGTCTCGGGGCCTGTCTCGGGGCCGGTCTTTGCGCCCCTGCACCGCCTCTCGACCCCTCCCCCTCGTGGGGAGGGGTCAGGGGTGGGGGGCTGAGGGCAAAGACTGTCCATCCGAAGTAGAGCCAGGGCCCGGACTTGTCATCCCCATGGTCGGCAACCATTCGAGGCTGGCATTCGCTTCCCGGCCACAGCCCCCCACCCTACCCCTCCCCACGAGGGGGAGGGATGCTGAGAGGCCGCGTCCAACGAGACGAGGCATTTGCGGACCCCGCACTTGCCGCAGCCCCCTCTCCCCCCTTGAGGGGGAGATGTCTGCGCGAGCAGACAGAGGGGGGTAAACCACCCGACGGCAAACTCGGAACCCGCTGAAACACGGCTGCCCCCCTCTGCCCCCTGTCGGGGGCATCTCCCCCTCAAGGGGGGAGAGGCAAGCAGCGCCCTGCCCCTGGTCCCTGCCCTCAGGCCGCCTTCGCCTTGCCGAGGGCTTCGGTGATCGACGACAGGTCCAGCCCCTTCAGGCCGATGACGACGACATGGCCGGGCATCCTGGCCCCGGCGGCGAACCAGGTCTCGACGCGCGGGCCGACGGCCTGCACCAGCGCAGGCGCCGCCTTGCCCGTCACCGACACCGCGCCCTTGATGCGCAGCACGCCGGGCAGCGCCATCGCCCGGGCGACGGCCTGCTCCAGATCCTTCAGGCTTGCGAAGGCCGTGACAGGCAAAACGTGGCTCTCGAAGTCATCGTGATGATGGTCATGATCGTCGTCATCGTGATCGTGATCGTGATCATCATCGTGTTCATGGTCATCATCATGGTCGTGATGGTGGTGGTGATGCGCCCGGCGCGCGGCCAGATCGTCCTCGGCTGCGGCCGAACGGCCGAGCAGCACGTCGACCGGCAGGTTGCCCTTCTCGGCATGAATGATCTCGACGCCTGACCGGACATCCTCGGTGATGTGCTCGCGGATATGGGCAAGCTGGTCAGCATCCACCAGATCGGCCTTGTTGAGCACGACGAGATCGGCGCAGGCGAGCTGGTCGTGGAACAGTTCCTCGACCGGATTGTCGTGGTCGAGCGAAGCATCGGCCGCCCGCTGCGCCTCCAGCGCCTCCTCGTCGAGCGCGATGCGGCCTTCCGCCAGAGCGGCGGCGTCCAGCACGGTGATGACCCCGTCCACCGTCACGCGGGTCTTGACGCTCGGCCAGGAGAAGGCGCGCACCAGCGGCTGCGGCAGCGCGAGGCCCGAGGTCTCGATGACGATGTGATCGGGCGGCGTCTCGCGCGCCAGCAGCATTTCCATGGTCGGCAGGAAGTCGTCGGCCACGGTGCAGCAGATGCAGCCGTTGGTCAGCTCGACCACATCATCGGCGCTGCAGGACGGATCAACGCAGCCATCCAGCAGCGAGCCGTCGAAGCCCATGTCGCCGAACTCGTTGACGATGAGCGCGATGCGGCGGCCGCCGGCATTGAGCAGCAGGTTGCGGATCAGCGTTGTCTTGCCGGCACCGAGGAAGCCGGTGACGATGGTGGCGGGGATCTTGCCGCCCTGAGAAAGCACGGTGGTCATAACTGGATATCCGGACAGGAACTGGGTTTGAGAAGGAGCGGCAGCCCGCAGGCGACCAGCACGACGCGGTCGCAGACCCGGGCAAACTCCTGGTTGAGACGGCCCTGCGCGTCGCGGAAGGCGCGCGCCATGGCGTTGTCGGGCACGATGCCGAGCCCCACCTCGTTGGTCACGAAGATCACCGGGCCGGCGAGACCGGGAACTGCAGCAGCAAGGTTTGCGGTTTCACCGGCGAGGTCCCGGTCGGCCAGCATCAGGTTGGTGAGCCAGAGCGTCAGGCAGTCGACGAGCACGACCTTGTCAGGGTTGCAGTGCTGCGCGAGCGTGCCGACCAGATCGAGCTGTTCCTCGACTGTCGTCCAGCGCTCGTCGCGCCGGGCCTTGTGATGACCGATGCGTTCGGCCATCTCCTGGTCCCAGGCGGCGGATGTGGCGACATAAACAGGCTCACGGCCGGCGCCAAGCGCCAGCCGTTCTGCAAAGCTGCTCTTTCCGGACCGGGCCCCGCCGGTGACCAGCACCGAGCGTGGACAGTCGCCAGGAGTGCCTGGCTCGACCGACATGGGTCAATCAGCCGAACAGCTGCGATCCGATGGCGCTGAAGCCGACACCGACGATCCCGGCAGCAACCAGTCGCGCCGTCAACGGGGTCGAAACGGCAGCCGTCTTCGGGTTGGTCAGCATCATGGCGAGGCTGGCGATAGCAAACTGTATGACGGCAAAGCCGATGAAATAGGCGTAAAGCGGCGCCGGCTCGGCCCCGATGATGGATTCGCCATAAGCGTAGCCATGGAAAAGCCCGGCAATGGCGAACAATACAGCCCAGGCGCCGGCCGGAAGCTCGGTCTCAGAAACAATCAGCCCCCCGGCGATGACAACCGAGAGCGCGATCACCAGTTCGGCCAGCGGCAGATCAAAGGCTGCCATATGCACCAGCACACCGGCGATGGTGGCGAGCACGAAGGCAGCCGGCAAGACAAGGCTGCGGCCGACGAGACCGGCGGCAAGGCCGACGGCGATGATGAAGGCAAGATGATCGAAACCGATCACCGGATGCCCCAGGCCCGACAGGAGGCCCTGGACGAAGGTCTGTGGCATCTCGCCGTCCATCATGTGATGGGCACTAGCGGGACTTGCGGCCAGGAGAGCCGGGATCGAAAGGGCAAGTACCTTGCTGCCAAGGCGGTGGGAGGCGCGGAAATTCATGTTCATTTTCAAGGCTCCATTCCGTCCACCCGACGGCGAGGGGTTGCGCTGTGACAGGCCGGTCTCCTGGCTCGCGGGTCGCCGCCCGTGCCACGCCTTCCCGGACCTCAGTCCAGTGGCCGTGTGCGGCAGGGCTCGCCGCTGACAGTTGCGGGGGCAGCTGCGGATTTGGAGCCTCGGTGTGAGTCGCTCGCTACCGCATTCCCGTTTCATCCCCTGAGGCTTTGCCTGTTGGGGAACCTGACCTTGCTGTTCTAGACCTTTGGGGCGGGCCCGACAAGGACGCCCTTTGGCGGGCGGGATCGCGAACCGGCACCGGATTGGCCAAAATCCGACATGCGTCGCGGGCATTCGCGGTTAGGAGGCAGCGGATTCGCCGGCAAAGGGTTGGGGCAACCCATCGCATGAGCGCGCAAGCTTCTGATTTTTCGCTGAATTCCGCGATTACACAGCCTGTGGAAAAGTTTCTTCAAGAAAGGGCTTGGCAAAGGGGGAGAGCGTTTGTTATACGCTCGCCACCGACAGCGACCCACCCGGTCGCTCACCCCGGCGCCCTGCTTCAGGGCCTATGACGGTGATCCGCGATAGCTCAGTTGGTAGAGCGTTCGACTGTTAATCGAATGGTCGCAGGTTCGAGTCCTGCTCGCGGAGCCATCTTTCTTTCCCAGAAAGCCAGTCAGACAAAACAATGTCAATCCCGGACAATTGGCCGTCCAGGTGTAGCGCGCAAAAACGGATGGCCAAACGCGCAAGAACGGATGGCACCCGTTTCAGAACCTGTTTGATGTCCGGTTAGACATCGGTCGCCCTCCCCTCATCCCTCGAAAGCAGCCTTGAGAGTTCGGTACGCATACGCTGCCGCCAGAGGGACCACTCCGTTACCGGCTGCCGTGTATCGCTCCAGCCGATCGGCCATCCCATGATCCAGTCCGAAAAATTCGGGTTGAAGGTCCATTCGCCGGGCGAGAACCGCGTCCCAGGTCGCAAGGTTACATGGAGCGGGCGCGAACAGGGGTAGACCAGCACTTGAACGGGCTTCAAACCCATCGCCTTCGCCAGGCTGAAGAACAGCGTCCAGATCCGTGCCGCCTGACCCAAGGCATGCTGGCTGCCGGTCTGGTCCGCAGCCGGCAGGAAAGCAAGCCGGTTGTCCTTCAGTCGGATCTCCGCCCGGTTGCCGTAAAGGGTGGTCGTCGGCGTGGGCCAGTATGAAGAGCCTGTTCCGGATGTGGGACGCGCCGACTTCAGCCGCCGAGAACAGGCCCGCTTTGACGCCAAAGCCCAGGCCCGATAGCTCCCCGGCGACCTCCTCAAATCCACGGTCCAGGTGTCCCTCGACGTTTTCGCAGAACACCCACTCCGGCGCACACTCCTCGATGATCCGCGCGACGTCCGGCCACAGGTGGCGCGGATCGTCCTTGCCTCGGCGCCGGCCGCTGGAAGAGAACGGTTGGCAGGGATATCCGGCAGACAGGATATGAACCCTTCCACGCCACGGGCGGCCATCGAAGGTCCTGACATCGTCCCAGACAGGCGCGTTATCCAGGGTCTGGTCTTCCATCCGGGCCACGAGGGTCGCCGCCGCGCCAGCTTCCCGCTCGACATAACATGCAGTTCTATATCCGGGTTCTGCGATGTGGAGGCCGAGCTCCAGTCCGCCAACGCCGGTGCACAGGGAAAGACCGTTGATCCGGTCATACGGTTTTCCGGATGGGTCGTGTTCGGGATGTAGAGCCACAAGAGCTGTCTCCTTGGGTGGGACGCTCCAGGCGGTCTGATGCGGGCTTCACCGGCACAATGGCCGCAGGCCTCAAACAGTTCATGGTGCCGCATCGCGGGCACTTGACATCGACGGGACCAAGTATCGCCTGACCGGCTGCCTTCATCAAGAGCTTGCGGCAACTTCCGCATCTGATTTCCTCCATGACAACTCCAGAGAGAATCGCCGACACTTCTCCTGCCCGCGCGGGCAACGGGTGCGGCGGTTGTTCTTTGGGGCTGTCGGGCGGGCTTCTGGTTTGGCGATCGAGGCCCGCCGTCCGGATTTCGTTTCGGGGTCCGGACCGCCCGTGTCCTCAGGACCTTATGCGCCGGGCACCACCGGCAGGAAGTAGTGCAACACAACCTTCACAGCGCCGCCGGTGAAGGGCCCGCCGTTGGCCGTCAGCCGGACCGGCGTGTCGGCATAGAACGCCTGCGGCCCGATCACCCCGGCATTGGTGGATCCAGCTGCCGCGCCGAGCGCACCGCCGAACTTCGATTGCTCCCCCGCGATGCCGCAATCAAAGGAACTGGCCCCGGTGATCGCTTCGGTCGTCCGGGTCGAGACGCCGAACACAATCGCCCGGTTGGGGATGACGATAGACGTCAGCGCACTTGCCCCCGACAAGCCGGTCACCTCCTCCTCCACGGTACAGATCCGGCTTTCTGCCCCGGAGGCCGATTGCGACACGGTCGCCACCTCTGACAAGAGCGCACCGTAGTTCCGCCATCCCGCGGCGGTGAAGACCGCAAGCGTGCCCTCGTCCGCGACATAGGCCAGAAGTCCCAGGACCGGCGCATGGAAGGTCCAGTAGCCGTCCGCATGGGAGGCAATGGCCCCGTCCTGCCCCGCCCAGGTGCCGCTGGCCCCGCCTGCGACCAGATAGGTGTCACCATCACCGGCGGCCGGCGGCGCGGTGAGATCCCGGTCAAGGATCGTGAGATGGGCCAGGGCATCGAGCCGCGCCAGCGCCTCGTTGTGGGTGACTTCCTTCTGGGCCTGACTTGCCGCGATCAGCGGCAGGTTCAGCCGAGCGGTGCGGGTCATAGGGTTACCTCCTCAAGGATCCCCCGGCCGACGAGAGCCGAGATCTGACAAATGCGCAGGGCGATGGACGATTGCGGACCGCCGAAATCCACGGTCTGCTCAGCCGCCGTGTAGACATGGCTGGGGCTCATCAACCCGCTGACGGTCCGCACGACACCGCCACCCGACAGAATGTCGAGTTCATAGAGCTCGCGCTCCTCGCCCAGCGGCACGTCCGTGCCATCGGCCCAGCCGGCGTTGACCCGCGCCTGGCGGATCCAGGTGACATTGAGATTCCCGGCGGGCGTCCGCCTCCCGCGGACATGAACCGGGGCAAAAGGTTTGAGGCCGACCGCTTCAAGCCGCGTTGAACGGGTCCTGAAGGCCGCATCAGACGATGGCAGCGGCGCCGGGCCATAGGCCCAGGTCCTTGGAATGCCCCGCTCGGACAACGGCACGTCGGCCTGCGTCAGCGCCCCGTCCAACAGCACCACCCGGCTGCCGCCGGGCACCGGATCCCGCATGGCATGGGCCGTCCCTCGCCGCCCGCGCAGCAGCCCCGACAGCTCAAAGGTTCCAGGCGCAATCAGGGTTGCGGTGGCGAACTGCAGGATCTCCCAGGCCATACTTCCATTCCAGACGGCAAGCACATTCACCGACCGCTGCAGCAGCTCCTCTTCCGCCACCGACGACAAGGCCCCGTGAACGAGCTTCACCGTCAGCCGGTTGGCCCGGTCAAAGCGATAGACGGTGCCAGGCGAAAGGTCGTTCAAGGTCCGGCCCATCGTCGCAGGCGCCGTCAGGCTGGCGATGACCTTCGCCCCGTCCTGCACCCGCACCCCGCCCCAGGGCGCGGCAAAGCCGGCCAGCCAGGGCCGATGTTCACTCTGGCCGTCTTCTAGGACGGGCAGGTCCAGCACTTCCAGCACGGCTTCCCCGAAAGTCGGGATCGGCGGTGGCGGTGCGGGCGGCGGCGGTGGATCTGTCCGTGTCGGGTGATAGCGCGGCGTTTCCACGGACACCGCTTCGCAGTGCCTGACGCCGCCATCCACGATCCGGGTGAGCCGCATGTCCCGGCTCCTTCCGGCAATCCCGACCGACACCACATCTGCCGGGTCGAAGCGGACGAGCGAGGGCGGCAGAGCGAACCTTGCCTGTTCCCGGCCAGCCCATTCCCCGTAGAGCCAGTCCTCGATCATGCCGCCGGCAATGCCGGCATCGATGACGGCCGGGGCCGACAGCCGCGTCACCCGGTCCGACGAGGCGACCAGGCGTCCGGAGGCCGAGCTTGTCTGCCTGTAGTCCCCTTCCGCATCCCAATAGACCAGGAGCGCCCGCAGTGGCAGGTCCGTTTCCTGGGCCCGGGTGATCGACCAGTCAGCCTTGTCGCGGTCAGGCGCTGCCAGGTCCTTGCCGTCGATCTCCGCCTCGGATGCACGTCCTCTGGGAATGAACTTGATCAGCCCCTCGCTTTCCACGGCATCAAACCGGTAGAGCTGGGCCAGCACCTCGATCTGGTCGCGGGGCGAGGCCAGATCCGGCCGCAACCAGCCGGTGACAGTCGCCTCCAGCTGAGAGACATCGATGGCCGTAAAGCCGACCTGGCCGCAGATGTGCCGGATGAGATCGCCAAGTTCGACAACGCCGAACTTGCCCTGCACCCAGTGGCCATTGGACCAGTTGGCGCCATCCGACCAGACGTTCAGATAATAGGGGAAGGACGGATAGGGCCGCGCGTCCCAGGTCCACAGGTGGCTCCGGGTCAGGTCCAGCATCGGGCCGCCATAGACGGCTGAAACCGGATTGTTGCCGCTTGACGGTGCCCAGTAGTCCAGAAGCGCTTGAATGCCGCGCCGCTGGATCAGATCGTCCCGCTGCCGGGCCGAATAATGCGGCCAGGCGCTTTCGGACGACTTGGGATCGACAAAGACATTCGGCTGGTTGGTGGCCTTGTCGACGGAGGGAAAGCCGTATTCGGTGAAGAGGATGGGCTTTGATTGCGGAACCCAGCCGGTGGGCGATGCGCTCTCGACACCGCCCGGCCGGTCATGATGCGGATTGAGCCACCAGTTCCTGAAATCCTTCGTACGGTAGACCCAGGGCTTGCCGGCGGCGTCCATGATCGGCGTGCGCAACTGCGCGTCCCGGTCAGCCTGATTGGCATAGAACCAGTCATAGTCCTCCCCGCCCTCGACGTTGCCGGCGAGATAGGATTTCGAGTAGATCGACCGGTGGCCGGCCAGAAAATCGAGATGGCTGCGGCCCTCGCGCCAGTCAGACAGTTTCATGTAGTTGTCGATGGCAATGGCATCGATTGCGGCCGAGCTCCACAGCGGATCCAGATGGAAGAAGAAATCCCCTGATCCGTCCGCCGGGTCATGGCCGCGATACTCGGGCCAGTCGGCGGCATAGGTGACGGCGACGGTTCCGCCCAGGATGGCCTTGCAGTCGACGGCCAGGCTGACAAGCTGGCTGACCGCCGGGTAGGTCGACGGCGAACTGCGCACCTGCGTCAGGCCGATCATTTCAGACCCGATGACAAAGGCGCTGACTGCGCCCGGATCCATCGCATTCACGGCGGACGAGAGCTTGGCGTAATGCAGCACCATCCGCCGCAGGGACCATTCGGCGGGGCCGGAGTAGCTGCAGGCAACGGCATCGGTGGCCGCGTCGATGGCAAGACTGATATGCCCCGGCAAGGCCGTGCCAAACAATGCATCGACCTGGGCCCCGGCCGCGGCCGTCTTGTCGACCGTTCCCGGCTGGCCTGCCGCCGGACTGCAGGTGATCCGCCCGCGCCAGGGATAGGCCGCCTGTTCGGGCCCGCCATAAGGGTCCGGCAAGCCATTGCCCGGCGGCACATCCATCAGGATGAACGGATAGAGCATGACGGCGTAGCCGCGGGCCTTCAGGTCGCGGATCGCCTGGACAACAGTCTGGTCCGACGGCGTGCCGCCATAGACCGGCCGGGCCGGATCGAGCGGATCCCTGGACAGGACGCGGGCTGTCTCCCTGCTCTCGGAATGAACCGACCAGGTCAGCGGGGTGGTTTCCTTGCCCGTTCCGAACTCGACACCAGGCCGGACCTCACAGTGACCGCACCTCAGATCGGTGCCGAACCAGGCGACCACCAGCAGGACCGACCTGACATTCGGGCAGGTGAAGGCGAGATTGTCCAGCGCCACCGCCCAGTCGGTCCCGCCGACCTGGTTGTTGGTGTTTTCTGCGGTACTGGCGCCTTCGGTCAGCGGATCGACCTTGCGGACCGGTTCGTCGGCATAGACCCATTCCCCGGCACCGGGAATGACCACCATGCCCTGAATGTCGTCCTCGACACCGCCAAGGCGCCGGAACACCTCGAACTCGAATTGCGGAATGCGGTTGCCGAAGTCTTCCAGGGCAAGGTCTTCAAAGACGATATAGGCGGTGCCGCGAAACGCGGGCGCTGCGCCTTCCTTGGTCTCGATCAGGGGATCGGGCTGCTGAACCCGGGTCCCGCGGTAAACCCGGTGCGGCAGGCGGGACCGGTCGAGGAGCTTGCCGTCCGCCCAGATCCGGCCAATCCCGACAATCGGCCCTTCGCAAATCCCGATCGCGAAGTTCCCATAGTAGAGATAGGTGGTCGTGGTCACCTTCTGGCCGCCGCCCATGCCCTTGCCGCCCACGTTGCGGGACGAGGTGGCGACCTCCATGCGCAGCCGGGTTGCCCAGATCACCTGTCCGGCCAGCCGCAGCCGGCCGAAGCCATCGGGCAGCGGGGCCCCCTCGGTCGAGGTCTGCAGCCGCAGATCGCCGATGCGCGGGCCGTTGACGGCGGTGTGTCTGGCCGGGCTCAGGGCAGAGGCCAGCAGCGTGTCGGCATAGGCTCCGGCCACAGTCGCCGCCCCCGAGATCAGCGCCGAGGTAAAAGCCCCAGCGCCGATCGCGCCGGAAAAGGCCGTTGCGGCCGCGCCAAGCAGCAGGGTTGCCATTTACGAAACCTCCGGTTTCGCAAGCGCGACCGCGCGTCGGACCTTTTGGTCCGCGCAGTCTGCAGGGCAGCCCGAAGGGCTATACGCCCGTGAAGACAATTCAAGTACTCCCGGAAAGCGGAAGGCAAAGCGCACCTTCCGGCGCCAGCCCTCGAACAGGGCCACTTCGGCCACCGGCAGCCGTTCATGGGCATGGATGATCCGGGCAGCGGGATCGTCGATATCCGTCGTCAGCAGCGCGCAATGTTTGGCGGGCGATGTGTCCCTGAAGGCGAACAGCAGCACATCTGCGGCACCGGCGCTGCGGGGATCGATCTGCTCGAGATGCCGGGCGGCCGCATCCCTGAGGGTCTCTGCCCTTTGGCGTTCCGCCCAGTCCGGGGTGTAGGGCGGCGGCTGTTCCGGCTCGCTGCCGAACAGCTCGCGCCAGACGCCGCGCACCAGACCAAGGCAATCGCAGCCGCCGCCCTTGCAGCTGGCCTGATGCACGTAAGGCGTCCCGATCCATGTGCGGGCGGCCGCCAGGATCGTCGCCCGGGTCAGGGAATGGGCCGGGGAGCTGGTCTGGCTGCGGGTCTGGCAGGCGGTCATCTGAACAGGCTCCCGCCGTCATTGAGATCATCCTTGTCGGCGTAGCCGATGGTGACCTGGTTGCCGGGAATATGCGGGAAGCCGCCGAAGTTGGCACCATTGAGGAACCGGGTCCGGCAGGTGGCAAAGCTCTTGTCGCATCCTGCCTGCACAGTGAAACTGTCGCCCGTGCGGATGTGGTCGGCCATCGGCAAGGTCAGGTCGAGCGTCACCGTTCCTTGCGCCCTTGCGTGCCGCTTGATCTCCATCCGGCGGCCGCTGTTGCCGCCGCTGGTCCAGGTCAGGAGACCATGGCGGAACAGGCCGTCTTCCCTGCCCTCAAGGCCGGAGGCCGTGAAGCTGAGAAGATCAAACCCCGTGACGACCACGCCGGAAGCCGTCCAGCCGGCCAGCGCCACCGTGCAGCGCGCATCGCCCAGTTCCCACGAACAGGTCCGGTCGAACTGGCGGCCACAGGTCTGACCGAGCCGGTGGGCGAGGCCGCGCAATTCCGCCAGGAAGGCCGTCGGTCCCCGGGTGATCTCACCGATGTTGCCCTTGCGCAGCAACACCCGGTTTGCCGTATCAGACCAGTCCGCCAGCCAGATTTCGATGTCCGCGTCATCCCAGAGCCCGCGCGCGATGTCATCTTCCGTGAGTGTGGCCGATGACAGGGCACCCTCCACGTCCAGATTGTCGACCGCAAGGCCGAGGCTTGTTTCAATCGCGCTGGCCGTAAACCCGGCCGCCGCTTCAAAGGTCAGGCCCTCAAGCATCAGCGCCCTGTCATGGTCGGTAAACCCGAACACCGCTCCGTCCCGGCGCTCAACCCGCCAGAGACGGCAATGGGTGGTCACTCGACTGTCGAGACTGGCCTGCATGGATGCCGGAACAGTTTTCATCGCAACTCTCCTCCTAGTCTGGCGCCTCTGCGAAGCCTGAGGCCACAAGAAATGCCCGGGCACGGCGCGACCCGCGCCGCAAGGCCGACCGGCCGCCGCGCATCCTTGCGCGCCCCGTCCGGAGGGCAGCGCCTGGCGCGGTGCGCCCGTGAGGACAAGGGTCATATCCTGACCTCCACGATGGGAATGGCCCGGATTTCTCCAAGGCGGATGTTGGTGAGATTGGTCTGCAGGATGTCGGTATCGAACCGGCAAGGCACATCGAATTCAAAGCCGGCGGTGATCGTGCCGGAGGCCGGTGCAACGGCGAAGGTGATGCGGCCGCTGGCCAGGTCCACCGACCAGCCGGAGGCCTGCGCCAGGCCGTTGATCGCGACCGTGACGGTCCCGCCAACCGGCTTGGAGATCGGCCGGCTGTAGCTTCGCCCCCCGGATGAATAGGCCTTGACCAGCTGGAAGACGCGGCTCGATCCATCTCCGGCTCCCAGGACCTGATCGGTTGCGGAGACCGCGCCGGAGGGAAGGCAGGATTTATGGTCAGACCAGTCCTTGAAGCGGAAGCCGCGCAGCCGGCCGGACCGGGCCTCGAAGAAGGCGACCACTGCGGCCAGGTGATCGGGATGCCGGATCCCCGATCCGATATCATACCTGCGCCGGCTACCGGCCCAGGGCGTGTTGCGTTCTTCAAAGCCGGATGTCAGCTCGACGATTTCGGTGCGTCGTTCCGGTCCGCCCTGCGCACCTTTGGCCACCACGTCCGGAAAGCGGATTTCGTCAAAGTCGGCCATGATCCCTATCCGTTGCGGCGTCCGCGCAGGGCCATCCGCGCAAACTCGCCGGCGAGCTGCGACCGGGACGCCCGGAAGCTCTGGATGTCCGGCGTGGTGATGTTCACGATCACCGTGTCCCCGGCCGGCCGTTCGGAATCCGGACCGCTTAGCGCCGCGTTCGCGCGTATGGGGCCAGAAACCGGAAAGCCCGAAACAGGAAAACCAGAAACAGGCAAGGTCGCCGCCGTGACCAGCCCGCCGGACTGGTATCCACGCAGGGCGGACGCCCGCAGCGCCTCCAGCGTGCCGACGCCGATCCGCGCGGTCGATCTGGCGTCGAAGACATATTCATTCCGGTGCACCAGCCCGGCGACGTCCGTGTCGCGTCCAGCCCCGGTCGGTCCGCCGCGGTCAAACGACCCGAGCAGCGGCCCGAGCAGCCCCCCAACCGAGGCAAATGTCGGGCGGGCCGTCCCGAACAACGCATTGGTCAGGGGGTTGATCGCAAGGAGCTGCAGCCCGAGCTCGGACACCTCGGCAATGACCGACCGCAGCGCGCCGGTAAGGTCTCCGTCGGCAAGGCGCGTGGCCAGCGAGCGGATCGCCGCTTCGCCTGACCGCTGCACGACGCCCCAGGCGGTCTCCAGGTCCTCGAGCGCCAGCGTCTCCTCGGCAATCGCCCTGGCATTGTCGCGCAAACTTGCAGCGCCCCTCTCCGTGACGTGCCGTCCGAGCTCCCGGATCTGGATCTCTGCCTCCAGCACCGCCAGGGCCTGCCGCCGCGCAGCGTCCGACTGGCCGACAAGCGAGATCTCCAGCCGCAGTTGCTGCAGCGTCTGATCCTGGCTCGCGAGCATGTCCCCGAGCCGGTCCGTCTCTCGGCGCGATTTTCCGGCTCGCGTCTGAGGCTTGGGCAGTTGCGATCGGAGCCGCTCCAGCGCAGTCCGTTCCTCGAAGATCCCGAAGGCCTGGCCAACGCGGGTGTTCGCCGCAGGATCAATCCGCCCGAGGCTGTCGGCAACGGATCCGACGCCCTTAAGCGCGGCCTCCACCTCCCCGAGCCGTTCGACCAGCGCCAGCAGACCGGTGTCAGCCGCCCGCGCCTCATCGATCAAGGCACGGATCGCCCGTTCAGACGTGGTGTCCGGCGCTGTGCGGGCGAGTTCGAGCAACCGGCCAATCAGCAGATCGGCTTCGGTCTCGGCAAGCGAGAAGGTTTCGGCGGTGGCCCGCAGCTCCTGCTGAAACGCCCGGAACAGGGCCGCGTCTTGGGTCAGGGGTTCGGCCAGTGCCGAAAGGGCACCGGCCTCGAGCCGCAGGCTGCGTTGCACATCGCGTTCGATTTCAGCAATCAGCGACCGGATGGTCTCCCGCTGGCTTTCCAGTGCATCCGTGTCGAGAGCCAGGACCGCCGCACTCGGTCGCGCCTGAAGCCGGTCCAGCGCGGCGGCGACCTCATCATAGCGCTCGGCGAGCCTGCCGATCAGCTTGTCCTGGTGTTCGAGGGCGTCGGTCGCACTGGTGTCGTTGGCAACCGCCTGATAGAGCGCAGTGGCTGCTGCAGCCCCCCCGGCGAGGCCCACAAGGGCCAGGTTGAGCGGGTTCAGAAAGCCGATCAAACCCTGTTTGAGCAATGCCAACGAGCCACCGATCGTGTTGACGCCCTTGGAGCCCAACAGGAACTGCACCTGGCTCCCTTGTTGCAGGATGGCGGTGAAGAGCGACTGGCCGCTGGCCACCTGAATGGCGCCGTCGGAAATCTGCTGGGCCAGAATGTTGACCTCGTTGGCCGCAAGCCGGCTGGCATCTGCAGCCTGCTGACCCGCCGCCTGGAAGGCGGCACCTTGGCTGCGGGCTGCCGACACTGCGGCGCTCACACCGTCCGACAACCGGATCATGTCGCTGGATGTGGACCTAGCGCTCGCACCCATCCCGGCAATGGCTTGCCGGGCCTCTCGGGCGCCGCTTTCGACGCCCGAGGCATCCAGCCGGGCCAACATTTGAAGGTTCAAGGTCATGCCCGCATGGTCGCGCGCGGGCGAGAATCTGGCCATCCGGGAGGGTGCGTGGAAAGGGGCTGAGAGCCTGGTGTTGTGTGCAGGAGTCCCCCCCCCTCACCCGTTCAACACTTCCAGAGCCGCAGCTTCCATCACCCTGAGGTCCGCCAACAGCCGCTGCCACGCCCGCATGGTCCGTGTCCGGACCGCGGCGGCCGCAGCGGCATAATCAAGTCCGCACCAGATCAAGCCCGTTGGCCCTGTGGCCAGCCGCCACTGGGTTTCCAGCGCCAGAAAGGCCGTCACCGCGCGCCAGTTGGCCCGCATCACGTCAAAGGGGTCGGGGTCTGTCGGAAAACTGTCCGGGATAGGGAGCCCCAGCGCGGCGAAGTCGGCAGCGGTGTCCGCATCCATCCGGGCGCTTCGCGCAGGATCGGTCAGGCCGCGCCGGGCATAGGCCCAGGCCCGGGCGGCCTCTCTCAGTTTTTTGCCGACGCCTGGCCGTTGAGCGCTGTCAGGTAGGCCCGGTAGACGGCCACCTTGAAATGGGCAAAGGGCAGGCATTGTTCGAGGGCCTCGGGACCGAACGGTACCTCGTCCCCGTCTGGACCGGAGACGCCACGCCAGTCGCGCAGGATTTCGCAGAGAAGGCTCTCCTCGCCCTGGCCCTCCAGTTCCGCCAGCCGGTCCTTGCCGACGAGCAGGAACCTGGCCTCGAAGCCTTGCGCCGTCACCTGTCCCGGCCGGTCCGGATCGGGCAGTAGCACGCGGACCGGCCACCAGAACTCGAAGGGCTCGCACAAGCGGAACTGCATGGATCTCTCCTTCGGTCGCGGTGTCAGCGGATGGTGAGCACGAGTTCGTCGTCGCCCGCGTTGGCCAGAAACATCAGCGGGACCTGGTAGTTCACGATGCGGTCGCTGGCGCCCTGGCCGGGTCGTCCGACCTGCACCCTGGGTGCGGTCACCTCGATCGTATGTCCGGCACTGGTGCCATGGACGAGGCTCAGGGCGCCGGTTGTCTTCGCCTCAGCCGCCGCAAACCAGTTGGTATCCGCCATGGTTTTTGCTTCCAGCACTGCGGCTCCGGTCACCTGCCGGTCGGTCAGCTGCATCCGTTCATCACCGATCAGGAAGCGCGGTACGATCTCGGCGCCAAGGTCGATGCTGAGGCTTTCGGCGATGCGGCTTGCGCCGAACAACGACAGGCTGGTGACCGCTTTCGAGACCGGCCGCGGTGCCTGGAATGCGGACAGGACAGCTGCGGGCAAGGCCGCATCCGTCACGGTCCCGAGCAGGCCCCAGAAACTGAACCGGAAGCGAGGGATCTGTTTCGGTGCAAATTCGAGTTGGAATGTCCCCCGGCAGCCGAGCGCCACATGCCGGACCCCATCCTGGTTGAAGTAGAGCGACAGGCTTTCCTCGCCCTCCGAGACCGGCTGATAGGCGACCGACACACCCGCCGTCACCGTTTCGGACATGCCGCAGGCCCTCAGCAAGGCGCCATAGCCGGGGACATCTCCGGCCACCCCCGCCCCGGCGCATTCCACGGCAAACTCCAGCCGCAGGTGATTGGCCGTGAGTTCGATGCCCTGATGGCCAAGCGTCGGCAACAGGAGATCGCGGGCGACATCCTCGCCAGCCAGCGGCGTCAACGTCACGTCGGTTGCAAGGATCGCATCGGCGGTACCGGTCGGCACACTGTCCGTGCCATAGGCGGTCTCCACCTTTGCAAGGATCGCCAGTTTCCGGGCCTTGCGCATGTGTCAGTCCTTTGCTTTTGAACGCGGAGGCGATGGTGTCTTGGGCAACTTTTCGCCTGCCCCCTGCTTCAGCACTGCACCCGTCCGCGCGTCGCGGATGTACCGTCCACCTTGGCGGGACGAGATTGCGTTCATGGCTGCGCCTCCAGATAGGTGGCACAGGAAAATCGTTCCTCGGCCCAGACCGCCCCGCCGCGCACTTTCAAGAGTTCGCCCGAGACATGCTCCATGGGATCGACGGCGACGTCCGGCTGAAAGCCGATCAGCTTGCCTCGCACGAAAGCTTTCAACGCCTCGATGTCTTCTGCTGCCGCCTGTCCGCGGGGATCGCCGAGGTTCTCCAGCACCAGCACCACAGCGATATCGGCCTCCAACCGCTGCAAGACCGGTCCGGTCATACGCTCGTTCGCGCCGCTCGCTTCTTCGGCCACCATGACAAAGGCAGCCGGGGTCCGCGTTCGGCGTTGTTCGAGCGCAGCCAGCCCGGCCGCGCCACCCACCACCCGGAACGGCGTGCCGGGATCGTCCAGCCGGCCAATGATCATCTGGACCAGGTTCATGCCCTGCCCTCCGCTGCATCCGCGAAATGCGCTTCAGCCAGCGCCAGGATCGTCGCCCGGTCCGCATCCGAAAAGCCGAGATAGGGCCGCGCCGGAATGACGATCGTTCGCGTGCCAAAAGTCACCGGCTTTTCGACTGCGCGCTTGTGCGCCTTGCGCGCAAACCGCAGACGCCCGGCCACTTTCCGGAACCGGACTTTCCGGGACTGCGGATACTGCGTGATCACCCCGCCGGTCTGATGGATCGCGGCATAGACGACATTGGTACCGACCGCGGCCGTTGCCGCGCTCACGTCTTGAGTGATCGAGGAATAGAGCCGGTTGCTGTCTCGCAGCAGCTTCGGCGTCAGCGGCGCCGTGCCGCGCGATCTTCGCTGCGCCCGCTGCCTGGCCGTTCGCGGCGCATGTCTTGGCCAGGCCGAGCCGCCCGGCCCGGTCTCGGTCTCGAACCGGCGCTGGACGGAAAACAGCATTGCCGCGCCGATCTCGGACATCAGCGCTGACGTGTCACCGCCCGCCTGAACCACCCGGGAAAGCGCTGCATTGACCTCCGCGTCCTCAATGGTAAGCGCCTCGCGCAACCCGGTCATCAAAGCCTCCTCAAAGCCCGGTCAGGCTGTCCCTGGAAAACACCCGGTCAGGCCCGTGCACCTGCACCGTGCCGCCCCCCGGCTGATCCGGGGAAAGGCCCCCGGCCTCCAGCTGGACCAGACCCTTGGCCACATCCTTGAGCCAGGCAATCGCCTCCGCCTGCGCCCGGGTCACCGGATCGCCGGTCTCGGCCGTGCGGCCATGCAGCGTGGACCGGGCAATGTCGCAGACGATCCGGGTCAGCACCTGCGGTACTGGATCGAGCGGAAGCAGGTACCGCTTGGCGAGATAGCTGTCTGCGAGGGTCCCGGCATCCCCGAGATGGGCTGCCACGAGCCCCGCATCGATCACGCTGGCGGGCCGGTTCGTCCGGTCGGTCAGGAGCGCCAGTTCATCCGCGCCGAACCTATCGACCATGTCCTGCACTGTCGCATAGGGCATCGGGACACCTCAAAGCTCCTCGACCACGAGGTTTGGCTCGGCCTTCAGCGCCGCGATCTCGGCAGCCGAAAACCGGCCTGCCGGAAATTCCACCGGCCCGGCCGGGTGATGCTGGCCGCAGCGGCGGAAGCCGTGCCTTGGCTTGGCGGTGATCCGCAGCACCGGTGCAGACGCCTCGGCGGTCTCGTCCGGTGTCGGTGCGTCTTTCGTCCTCGATTGGGTCATCCCTCAGGTCTCCTTTTGCCAATCCGTCACGCCAACCCGTCACGCCACCCCCATCAGGCAAGCCCGTTACGCCAACCAGGGCACCATCATCAGCTCGGCGGTGCCTGCCCAGGGGTTGGTCTCGCCGCCATTGACGAGCTGGCTTTGCAGGATCCGTCGTCCGGCTTCTTCCAGCGACGGCGGCACGACCAAAAGGTTGGGGACGATGGCAAGCGGCTTGCCGAAGTCGGCCTTGAAGCCGGCCATGGCGGCGCGGGCGGCCGCATAGGTGGTGGCGTTCAGCGTCTGGCGCGACCCCCAGGCCATCTGCCAGAAGCCGAAGCCGACATTCGCCCGCCCGTCGAGGCCGTACAGGAACTGCTTCTTCATGAAGACGTTCTGGTCATCCTCCCGGTCCATCCGCACCAGGGTCCCGAACGCCTTGCGCTCCTGGTAGATCAGGGGTCTGAGCGCCTGGCGCACGTCCAGCAGGAACCAGGGCGTGCCCGAGCCGCCATCGGTGTTGGCAACCGAGGTCGCCGCGCCATTGGCATCCAGCACCGGATGGTCCGTGTCGAAGAAATACTGGCCGTCGTAACAGGGCGTCGAGAACCCAGCTTTCAGCAGCGGCCAGATCAGCTCATCCGGAAAGGTGCCTGCCGCCATCCCAAGCTGGGTGAACAGCGGCGTATAGATGCCAAGATTGTCATCGGAAAAGTCATCCCGGTCGACCTCGACGGTCAGTTCGAACGGCCGGTTGCGGATCGAATAGCCGTGCTTGGCGAGCGAGTTGATCACCCGGTCGCCGACCCATTCCCGGAACCTTGGAAACTTGCCGAGCCAGCCATATTCGTTCTCGCGCGTGCTCGAGGGCACGGTCGTCGCGATCCGGCCATGCATCGAGGTCGCCTCGGCGAGACCCGACTGGAACGCGGCGTTGAAGCCGACATAGGCCGAGCGGAGGGTTTGCGTGTTGATGTCCATGCCACATGAACTCCGTTGTCTGTGCGGGCCTGGCCGCCACTTGGTCTGGCGTCATCCCCGCCTTGGGAGCCTGCCCCGGACTTGATCGGGGGGATCCAGCACATCAGCCGCCAAAGGCGTCTTTCAAAACCTCAGCGGAAATCGACCCAGACGCCCTGGGGGTCGACATCGAACACCTTGCCCGCTACGGACCGCGTGCCGGTCCCGTCGGTGCGGGCAACGGTCTGGTCATCGACGCCATAACAAGCCTGGCCGATCTGCGCCCGGGTGATCTCGTCTGCGCCGACGGAGTTGCCGAAGCGGTAGATCCCGGCGCCCACGGTCACCGCAATCGCCCCGTCAGCGCCGGCGCTGTTGTCTGTCCGGGTCTCGCAGCGCCCGAGCGCCTTCAACCCGGTCGCAGTTGCCATCGGCACCGCAAGGCCATCGGGCCCAAGGGCGACCAGCGCCCCGGCATGAAGCACCGCCCCGGCCTTGACAGGCGGCTGGCGCCGGTCGCCGGACCGTTCCGGCGTGCGCCGGTCTGCGGTCAGTGCGGTCATGGCTGCACCTCATCGTCTGAACCACCCCGCGCCGCCACAAAAGCCTCTTTCGAGAGCCCCATCTGGCGCATCACCTGCCGGTCGGCCTCGGAGAGATCCGGATCGCCGGTGTCCTTCGGCCTGGATCCGAGCTGGTTGGCGGTCAGCACCGGCGCGGTCGCGGTGAAGGCGGTGAACTTGTCCGGATCGGTCCTGGCAAGCTGCAAGCCCCAGTCCTTCAACGCCGGGGCCAGCTTGCCGCCTTGAATGGCGGCCGCGACCAGCGCGTCTGCCTTGTCACTGGCAAGCCTTGCCTGCAGGGCGGCGAGGTTCTGTTGCAGCGCGGTCACCTGGTCGATGGGAACGTATCGTGTCGGATCCGGTGCGCCCTGATCGAACGCCGTCTGGACGGCGGCGACCAATGCCGCCGCACTGCTGTCCTTCGGCAGGCCGGCGGCGGCCAGAAGCAGGGCTTGCGTGTCCTGCAGGCTGCGAACCGCCGCAAGGGCGTCCGCCTCCCCGGCCCGCTCGGGCAGGCCGAGGGCGGTCAGAAGCTGTTCCATCTCTGTCTCCTTGGGGAAAAGCTGTGTCCGGGCGGCAATCGCAGACAGATCCATGGCCGGCAGATTGACCAGCGCCACATTGACCAGCCGGATCACCGCGCCGGTCCGGTCGGTCAGAAACACCGGTGACAGGTAGCGATACTCGCGGGCCGCCAGCGCTTGCGTTGCCGCTTCAGTCCAGGTGACCTCACCATGGATCCCGTCGGCCCGCGCCTCGAAGGCGGAAATCCAGCCCGCGGCCCGTGCCGTCCCGCCGACGCCTTCCACGGCGGCAAACACCGCCTGGTGGTCATAGTCGACCATCATTTCCGTCGCCCCGAGATGCGCCTTGGTGCGGGTGATGATGTCTTGCAGCGCGGCGAGGTCCCCGGCCGCAAACGGCCCGCGTCCGTCCCGGGTGGAAAAGGATCCCGACGGCAGCAGCCGGATCCAGGCGGCAGCGCCAGGTCCCGGCGCAGCAACCGGATCGGCGGCGGCAATGGTCAGGAAAGGGTCGGTTCGCGTGGACATGGGCGAACCTTGAGGGATTAGCGGGAGTTAAAACATCCGGGTGGGGGCGTGGGTGCAAGGGCACCTCTATGGACTTCGCGTCTCACCACCTCCTTGCATCTAATCCGGGGAAAGGCTTCTACGGAACTCGGGGCTATTCAAGTAACCGATTTTAGTAAGCTACCCCCGGAAAATCGGACAGTGACGGAAGCTACGATCTGACGTCTGCTGGTCTCCAAGAACGAGGAGATCAGGACATGAAGAAACGCAGGAACCATGATGCTGGGTTCAAGGCCCGCGTGGCGCTGGAGGCCGT
>NZ_PUDR01000007.1 GCF_003012935.1 Pannonibacter carbonis
CCCCCCCCCCACGAGGGGGAGGGGAACGCCCCCCTACCGCATCGCCCCTAGGCCCGCGCGTCTTCCAGGATCATGTCCGCGCCCTTCTCGGCCATCATCATCACGGGGGCGTTGATGTTGCCGGAGGTGATGTTGGGAAACACCGACGCATCGACCACCCGCAGGCCCGGCACGCCATGTACCCGCAGCCGGTGATCGACAACCGAGCTGGACGGGTCCGGCCCCATCGCCGCCGTGCCGCAGGGGTGGTAGATCGAGCCGCAATTGGCGCGGAAATGCTCCAGCAGCTCCTGGTCGCTCCGCGCCTCGACCGAAGGGCTCATCTCCGCCTCGGTGATGGCGGCAAGCGAGGGGGCCTGCATCAGCCGGCGCACGAACTGGCTTCCCTCCACCGCCTCGCGGCAGTCTTCCTCAGTTGAGAGGTAATTGCCGTGGATCACCGGCGACAGGTCGTCGAGCCCGCCATTGACGCGAAGATCCACCCGCCCCCGGCTGGTCGGCCGGCAGGAGTTGAAGGCGACGAGAAAGCCCGGATAGGGTTCCGGCGCCAGCCCCTTCTTCGGGTCCTCAGGGATGCGATAGGACAGCGGATTGAAGTAGAGCTGCAGGTTCGGCCGCGGTGCGTCGGGCCGCGAGCGGAAGAACCCGCCGGCCTGGTTGACGCTGCCGGCAAACGGCCCCTTGCGCGTCAGCGCCCAGCGCAGGGCCAGCGCCGCCTGCCCGAAGATCGACCCGAACGGCCCGTTCAGCGTCGGCACGCGGGAGCGGAAATAGAAGCTGGCGCAAAGATGATCCTGCAGATTGGCGCCAACGCCCGGCAGATCGCGCCGCACGGGCACGCCCAGCGCCTGAAGCCGGGCAGCAGCGCCAAGCCCGGAGCGCTGCAGCAGCACCGGTGTGGCAATGGCTCCAGTTGCCAGGATCACGTCGCGCCGCGCCAGGAGCAGCCGCTGTCCCGTCTCGTCATGTCCTGCCCCCTCCGCGCGCACCACCAGTCCCCGCGCGCGGCCCCCGGCGTCGAGCACGACTTCCAGCGCGCGCGTCCTCGTAAACACAGTGAGGTTCTTCCGCCGCCGCGCCGGCTTCAGATATTCCACGCCGGACGAAGACCGCATCCCCGCCCGGGTGTTCACGTCATAGATCCCCGCCCCTTCCAGGCTTGCGCCGTTGAAGTCGGGCGTCGCCGGCAGCTGCAACTCGGCGCAGGCAGAGAGGAAGCGATCCGCGGTCGGATGCGTCTCCCCCCGCATCGGCGTCACATGGATCGGGCCGTCGCCGCCATGGAAGGGGCTTTCGCCCAGCGCGTGGGTTTCCAGCTTGCGGAAATAGGGCAACACATCCTCATGACCCCAGCCGGGGTTGCCGGCCGCGCGCCAGTCGTCGAAATCCTCCCGCGCGCCCCGCACGAAGATCATCGCGTTGATCGCCCCGGAGCCGCCCAGCACCTTGCCGCGCGGCACATAGACCTGCCGGTTGCCCAGCGCCGCTTCCGGCTCGCTGCGATACATCCAGTTGACCGCCGGATTGTAGTAGCTCTTGGCATAGCCGACCGGGATCTTCAGCCAGAACGAGCGGTCCTCGCCGCCCGCCTCCACCAGCGCCACCGTGTAGCGCCCGCATTCGCTCAGCCGCGCCGCCAGGATAGCCCCGGCAGAACCTGCCCCTGCGATGACAAAGTCGAACTCCTCCCGGCCGGCAGCGGCCAGGTCAGCGCGGGATGTCTCGGTCATGGTCGGTCTCAGCCCTTGGCGGGAGCGAACTGTTTCACGTCCGCCGGTGTGTCGCCCATCTGAAGGTGCAGCCGCTTGCCCGTGTAGGGCGAGTGGCGTGCAATCACCTCCCGGTTCAGCTCGATGCCGAGCCCCGGCTCGCGGCTGGGGATGAGGTAGCCATCCTCCAGCGTGAGCCTGGTCTTCAGCACCTCGGCATGGAACCCGGAGAAATCGAGGATCGCCTCGTGGATCAAGAAGTTCGGCAGGGTCGCAGCCAGCTGGATCGAGGCTGCTGCTCCGACGGGACCGTTGTAGAGATGCGGCGCGACCTCGGCATACTGCGCCTCGGCCATGCCGGCGATCTTCTTGGCCTCCAGCAGGCCGCCCACCCGGGCAACGTTCATCTGCAGGATCGAGGCCGCCTTCAGCTCCAGCACCCGCTGGAACTCGTATTTGGTGGTCAGCCGCTCGCCCGTCGCAACCGGAATGGAGGTCGCCCGCGCCACCTCGGCCATGGCCGCTTCCTGTCCCGGCGGCACCGGTTCCTCGAACCACAGCGGATCAAAGCGCTCCAGCCGCTTGGCGAGCCGGATCGCCGAGGACGGCACCATCTGGCCATGGGTGCCGAACAACAAATCAGCCGAGGCACCGACCGCCTCGCGCACCTTGGCGCAGAAGGTCTCGCAGCGCTCCATCACCCCCAGCGACAGATGGTGACCGGAATAGGCGGTATAGGGCCCGGCCGGATCGAACTTCACGCCCGTGAAGCCCTGCCGCACCATCTCGGCCGCGCAGTCCGCCGCCAGATCCGGGTCGTTGTAGTCGTACTCGCCGGCCGCGTTCTTCGGATAGAGATAGGTATAGGCGCGCAGCCGCTCATGCACCTGCCCACCCAGGAGATCCATCACCGGCCGGCCGGCGGCCTTGCCGATGATGTCCCAGCAGGCCATCTCCAGGCCCGAGACGATGCCCATCATTGTCGGGTCGGGGCGCTGGGTGAATCCGCTGGAATAGGCCGAGCGCCAGAAACGCTCGATCCGGTGCGGATCATGCCCTTCCAGATGCCGCACAAACACGTCCTCGATCACCGGCACCAGGGCACTGGGATGGAAGGCCGTGGCATAGATCTCGCCCACGCCCTCGATCCCGCAGGCAGTCTTCAGCGTGACGAAGATCCAGTACATCCCGCCCAGATGCGGCGGAGGCACGGCGACGACATCGGTGGTGAGCGAAACGAGCTTCATGAGCGCACCTGGCTTGAGGGAGCATGAGAACAAATTGAGAACATTTCAGGGTGCCAGCACCACGAGCCGGGTCTGCGTGAACTCCAGCAGCCCGTGCTTGCCGTCGTCGCCGCCCAGACCCGAGCGTTTCCAGCCGGCGTGGTAGCCCTGGTAGGGATCGGCCGGGAAGCGGTTCACGTAGAGCTCACCCGCCTCCATGCTGTTGGCGATCTGCATCACCTTGCGGTGGTCATTGCTGAAGAGCACCGAGCTCAGGCCGAACTGGTGATCGTTCGCCAGCCGCAGGGCCTCGTCGAGGTCCCTCACCCGCACCACCGCCAGCACCGGACCGAACACCTCTTCCCGGATGATCTCCATCTCCTGCCGGCAGCCGGTCAAAAGCGTTGGCGGATAGAACCAGCCCTGCCCTTCCGGCAACACACCACCGGCCGCAAGGCTCGCCCCTTCGGCCACCGCCCGCTCGACCATGGCATGGATCTCGGCCCGGGCCTTTTCGCTCGCCACCGGCCCCATCGCGTCGGGCTCTTGCGCCCGGTCGGCGAAGCGCCGCGCGCGGAAGGCCTCCGTCAGCGCAGCGACCAGCGCGTCATGCAGGGCCTCGACCACATAAACACGGGCCGCCGCCGTGCAGACCTGACCGCAATGGTTGGTCTTGTTGGCCACCAGCCGGCGGGCGACATCGGCCACATCCGCATCCGGCCCCACCAGCACCGGCGTTTTGCCGCCCAGCTCCAGCGAGGTCTTGGCGATGTTGGCCTTGGCATAGTCCATCACCGCCCGCCCGGCCGAGACGCTGCCCGTCAGCGTGATCATGCCGACCGCCTCGGCCTGCGACAGCCGCCCGGCCCCGGCATGGTCCATGGTCAGGATGTTGATCACCCCGTCCGGCAGTCCGGCCGCCTGAATGGCCTCGCTCAGCGCCAGTGCCGACAGCGGCGTCGTGTTCGACGGGCGCACAACCACGCTGTTGCCGGCCATCAGCGCCGGCGCCACCTTGCGCAGCAGCGTGTAGATCGGAAAATTGAACGGGATCAGGCAGACTACGACGCCGATGGGGGCGCGCATCAACAGGAGCGTCTCGCCGGGCGTGTCTGAGGGGATGATCTCGCCCTCGATGCGCCGCGCCCATTCGCTGTGATAGCGGGTGATCTCGGCGCCATAGACGGCCTCGCCCGTGGCATCGCCGAGGCTCTTGCCGGTCTCGGCCGCCAGCACCGCCCCGATCGCATCGGCCCGAGCCTCGATCTCGGCTGCCAGACGGCGCAGCGCCGCGCCCCGGTCACAGGCCGCAAGTCCCGCCCAGCCCGGCTGCGCGGCCTTTGCCGCCGCGACCGCCGTGTCGATCTCGTCCGCCTCGGCCAGCGCCACCTTACCGATGACCGCGCCGGTGGCCGGCGACAGCACGGGCTGGCTGCGTCGGCCTGCCGGCTTCACATTTCTGCCGCCGATGAAGAACGCGCCAACCGTCATCTGCCTCGCCTCATGCCTTTGGGGTCCGGATCTTCAGATCCCTTGCCGGAAGCGCTGGCACTGCACCACTCCCGCCCTGCTAGCTAGAAGCCGCCGCCGCGGAACTGCAAATGCCGGTTGGTCATGGACGCATGCGGAAAACTGATGCTTCGGTTGTGGCCTCAGGCGGGCGGCGTTTCGCCGGCGCTTTGCCCTGTCAGCCAGTCGCAGAAGGCGAGCAGCATCTTCGCCGGCTTCTTTTCCTGCCGCGTGACCAGCCAGTAGGATTCGTGCCCGTCGACCTCGACATCGAGCAATTGCACAAGCCGCCCGTCCGCAAGTTCCCGGCCCACCATATGCCGGTCAGCCACCGTAATGCCGAGGCCGCAGACCGCCGCCTCGATGGCCGTATCAAGCAGGTCAAACTCCAGCCCGCCGCTGATGTCCATCTCCTCAAGCCCGGCAGCGCTCAGCCAGTGGCGCCAGGTCAGATAGCGCTGATCGGAACTGGCCAGCACATGCAGGAACGTGAAACGTGTCAGGTCCATCGTTTCGTCCTTGCTGAGGCCGGCAATCAGCGACGGTGCGCAGACCGCGATGTGGCGTTCGGTCATCAGATGCACCGAATTGAAGGCCGGCCACTCGCCATCGCCAAAGCGGATGGCACAGTCCAGCAGGCTGCTCTCCGCCAGCGAATCGGACAGGTCCGTCGTCAGGCTGATGTCGATGTCCGGACAGGCGCGGCGCAGGTCCTTGAGCCTTGGCACCAGCCAGCGCTTGGAGAGGGTTGGCGGGGCGTTGACCCTGAGACGATGGGCATTGCTCTCCTCCTCGATGCCGCGCAGCGCCAGTTCCACTTCGTGAAACGCCCGGCCCAGCGCATTGAGCAGCATGTGGCCGGCCGGAGTGAGATCAAGCCGGTGATGATGGCGGATCAGCAACGGCTCGCCGAGCTGGTCTTCGAGGATCTTCACCTGCCGGCTGACGGCGCTCTGCGTCAGGTTGAGCCGCTCGGCCGCGCGGGTGAAGCTGCCTGTCAGGCCCACAGTCTCGAACACACGCATGGCGGCCAGGCTTGGCATTCGGCGCATCATATCCCCCAGAAGCACAGGTTTCCGGCCCTTGGGGCCGGGCGCATCATGCCAGCAGTCAAATGCGTTGCAGCATGCGTTTTCCTGATGCTTGCATCTAAAATCACCATTTGTCAGTGCGCCTCCCGTTTTTCCATGATGCCATCAACAGCCCGGCAGAGCTGGCGCCGGGGCGGGAGGAACGACGTGGATTACATCAGGTTTGGCGCCACGGGGCTGAAGACCTCGCGGCTGTGCATGGGCACCATGGGTATCGGTTCTTCGGCCTGGAAGGGCTGGGTTCTGGACGCGGACAAGTCGGTGCCGATCCTGAAGGCAGCCCTTGATGCCGGTATCACCTTCTATGACATGGCCGACTGGTACTCGACTGGCGTCAACGAGGAAGTCGTCGCCGGCACGCTGACCAAACTCACCCATCGCGACAACCTGGTGCTGGCCACCAAGGCCTTCTATCCGATGAGCGCGGATGCCAACGACCAGGGCCTGTCGCGCAAGCACCTGTTCCGCTCCATCGACCGCTCGCTCCAGCGCATGGGCACCGACTACGTCGACCTCTACATCGTCCATGCCTTCGATCCGGACACGCCGATCGAGGAGACCATGTGCGCGCTGAACGACATCGTGCGCTCCGGCAAGTCCCGCTACATCGGCGCCTCGACCATGTACGCCTGGCAGTTTGCCAAGATGAACGCGGTCGCCGAGAAGAACGGCTGGGCGCGCTTCGTCAACATGCAGTGCCAGTATTCCCTGCTCTACCGCGAGGAAGAGCGCGAAATGATGCCCTACTGCCAGTCCGAGGGCATCGCGGTCACCACCTTCTCGCCGCTGGCCCGCGGCTATCTTGTCGGCGGCGGCTCGGCGGCCCGCAAGGAATTCGATCCGTTCCTTGATTTCTTTGGAGATGAAATCGACCGGGAGATCGCCGCACGCGTGGTCAATCTGGCGAAGCAGCGCGGCCTGTCGCCGTCGCAGGTCGCGCAGGCCTGGGTGCTGTCGACCGGCAACTCCACTGTGCCGATCTTCGGCGCCGATCATCCCGACCAGGTACGCGACGCCATCGCAGCGCTGTCGATCAGCTTCTCGGCAGAGGAGCGCGCCTACCTGGAAGAGCCCTACCGGCCGCGTGACATGATCAACGACTACAATCCGGTCCGCCGCCCCCGCGCCTTGAGCGTGGCGAGCGCAGCTGCCGCCCCCGCCGCGCCGAAGGCGTGATCCGCATACTCTCAGGACAGGTTCAGACCATGCTCTACATCGGTGAAGGCTTCGAGGGCGCCGGCCCCAACGCCGCCCATATCAACCTCTACATCGGGCCGAAGGCAGGTCCCATCGCCGGTGCGCTGGCAACCGCCGCCGCCAGCCCCGGTCCCGGCCACCTGCCGTTCCAGACCATCCTCAAGCCGAACCTGCCGGTGAAGCCGGTGACCCTGTTCATCGCCAAGGCCGTGCTGGTGCCCGGCACCCATGAGACCATGACCTGGGGCCCGGCCCAGGCCGGCGTTGCCGCCGGCATGACGCGGGCGCTTCTCGACGGCGTTCTGCCGGCGGAAGCGGAGGACGACTGGCTGGCGATCGCGGCCGTGTGGGTCAATCCCTCGGCCGATGATGCAGACGCTGTCTTTGCCAACAACAATGAGGCACTGTACATGGCCGCGAAACGGGCGCTCACGCCTGGCTGGCCGAGCCGCGAGGCTCTGGCCGAGGGTCTGAGAACCGTTTCCAATCCGTTCTACACGCCTGGAGCCCGTTGATGGACAGCCTCGCCCGCGATCTTCCCCTTCTCACCGACCTCGCCTTCATCGGCGGCCAGTTCCGCCCGGCGGCGGATGGGGCCCGCTTCGACGTGCGCAATCCCGCCACGGGCGCCGTGGTTGCGCAAGTGGCCGACTGCGGGGCGAGCGATGCAGAAGCGGCCATCGTCGCGGCCGAGGCAGCGTTCCAGTCCTGGCGCAAGGTGACGGCGGCAGAGCGTGGCAAGGTGCTGCGCCGCTGGGGCGATCTGATGCTCGCGCATCAGGACGACCTTGCCCTGCTGCTCACCCGCGAACAGGGCAAGCCGCTCAGCGAGGCCCGCGGCGAGGTCGCTTACGCGGCCAGCTTCCTCACCTGGTTTGCCGAGGAGGCCCGCCGCGCCTATGGCGAGGTGGTGCCCTCGCACCGGGCGGACGCGGAGATCGTCGTGCTGAAGGAGCCGGTCGGCGTGGTGGCAGCCATCACGCCCTGGAACTTCCCCTATGCCATGATCACCCGCAAGGTCGGACCGGCGCTCGCCGCCGGCTGCTCGATCATCATCAAGCCGGCCGAGGACACGCCGCTCAGCGCCCTCGCGCTGGCCAAGCTCGGCGTCGAGGCGGGCGTGCCGGCCGGTGTCGTCAACGTCTTGCCGACGCTGAAGGCGCCGCAGGCCGTCGGCCCGCTGATGGCGAGCCCCGTGGTGCGCAAGCTCTCCTTCACCGGCTCCACCGCCACCGGCAAGCTGCTGATGCGCCAGAGCGCCGACACCGTGAAGCGCATCAGCCTGGAACTCGGCGGCAATGCCCCGCTGATCGTCTTTGCCGATGCCGACATCGACGTGGCCGTACGCGGAACCATCGCCTCGAAATTCCGCAACACCGGCCAGACCTGCGTCTGCGCCAACCGCATCCTGGTCGAGGATGCCATCTACGACCGCTACGCCGAGGCGCTGGCCAAGGCGGTTGCCGCGATGAAGGTCGGCAACGGCGAGGAAGACGGCGTCGCCCAGGGTCCGCTCATCAACGCCGGCGGCTATGCCAAGGTGGCCCGCCATGTGGAAGACGCTCTCGCCAAGGGCGGCACGGCGATCACCGGCGGCAAGCCGCATGGCAAGGGCGGCCTGTTCTTCGAGCCGACCGTGCTGACTGGGGCGACGACAGATTGGGCACTGGCCAGCGAGGAGACCTTCGGCCCAGTCGCCGGGCTTTTCCGCTTCCACAGCGAGGACGAAGCCATCAAACTGGCAAACGCCAGTGAAACAGGCCTTTCCGCCTATTTCTTTACAAATGATCTGAAGCGCGCCTGGCGCGTGGCGCGGGCACTTGAGGCCGGCATGGTCGGCATCAACGAAGGCGTGATCTCGACCGAGGTCGCCCCCTTCGGTGGCGTCAAGCAGTCGGGCCTCGGCCGCGAGGGCTCGCGCCATGGCCTCGAGGAATATCTGGAAACGAAATACGTGCTCTTTGGCGGACTGACCGGCTGAGGGGCGAAAACGACAGGGATAACGCAGTGTCTGTCGGGAAACGGGCACTGCGGTTCCGGCGAAAGACGCCGGGACAACCGGATGGAGGATCCGGAAACGCGGGAGCGCGGGTGTAGTTGACATAATTCTCGGCTAAGGAACGGCCGAGGCAACTGATGCCCCGTGACTGCCGACGCATCGCGCCATGTGGACGATGCCGACTGGGAGGAAAACGAATGACTGAAAAGAGCAAGATCGAAACCACGTCCGGCAAGCCGGCCCACCCGCAGGTCGAAAGCCTGTGCGACCAGCTGACCGCTGGCCGGATCGACCGCCGCAGCTTCCTGCGCTCCATGACCTGGCTCGGCGTCACGGCCGCCTCGGCTTCGGCCTTCGCCGGCTTCATTCCGGCCCCGGCCCGTGCCGAGACCCCGGTTGCCGGTGGCAAGCTGCGCTTCGGCTGCGCCATCCAGGAAATCACCGACCCGGCGCTGACCAGCTGGATCGAGGCGTCCAACCTCTACCGCAACAGCCTCGAGTACCTGACCTACGTCGATGCCGACAACATCGTGCATCCGTATCTGGCCAAGAGCTGGACCCCGTCGGCCGATCTCACCGTCTGGGACTTCGAGCTGGACGAGCGCGCCAAGTGGTCGAACGGCGATGCCTTCGCGCCGGAAGACGTGATCGCCAACATTCAGCGCTGGACGTCGCCGGACAGCAAGTCCTCCAACAAGACCGCCTTCGAGGCGATCAAGCTGGTTGAAAAGACCGGCCCGCATTCGGTCCGCTTCACCCTGTCGCGTCCGGTCGCATCGCTGCCCGAGCAGCTCTATTCCTACACCTGCGCCATCGTGCATCGCGACTTCGACACGTCCGGCGCCAACTGGCCGGCCAACCCGATCGGCACCGGTCCGTTCAAGCTGGTCTCCTTCGAGGTCGGCCGTCAGGCGACCTTTGCCAAGCGCGCCGACTACTGGGGCACGCCGGCGCATCTGGACGAGATCCAGTACATCGACCTCGGCACCGATATCGCCACCCATCTGGCGGCGCTGGCCAGCAACCAGGTTGACCTCATCTACCGCGCGACCATCGCCGAGTACGACCTGATGAAGTCGCTGCCGAACATCCAGATCCTGACCGGCAGCGCTGCCCATACCCTGGTCATGCGCATGCAGGTCGACGCCAAGCCCTTCGACGACATCCGCGTCCGCAAGGCCGTGCAGCTTGCCGCCGACAACAAGCAGATGCTTGATGTTGTCTACCGCGGTGAGGGCCAAATCGGTGGCAACTACCACGTCTCGCCGATCCAGCCGGACCACTTCCCGCTCGAGCCCGTCGCCCGTGACGTCGCCAAGGCCAAGGCCCTGCTGGCCGAAGCCGGTTATCCCGAAGGCATCGACATCGAGCTGACTCTTGGCAACACGCAAGGCCGCTGGGAACAGGACACCGCCCAGGTGCTGCAGCAGAACCTAGCCGAAGCCGGCATCCGCCTGAAGCTCAACGTTCTGCCCGCCGCCCAGTACTGGCCGGTGTGGGACAAGGTTCCCTTTGGCGCCACCTACTGGGCGCACCGTCCGCTCGGCTCCATGACCCTCGACCTCGCCTACCGCTCGGGCGCGGCCTGGAACGAGAGCCATTTTGCCGATCCGGCCTTCGACGCCGCTCTCGACAGCGCCATGGGCACGGTCGATCCGGAAGCCCGCAAAGTGGCCATGGAAGCCTGCCAGACCATCCTGCGCGATCAGGCCGTCATGGTTCAGGCCTATTGGCCGGCCCGCTTCAGCGCCGCCGGCAAGAACGTCCGCGGCTTCGTGCTGCATCCGGCCGACTACTTCCGCATGGATGGCGTCTGGCTCGCCAAGGCCTGATTGGCCGCATCGGTTCCCCTCCCCCAAATTGCGGGGAGGGGCTAGGCCTGGTCGCCCCTGCACGCACCTTTGCGGCGACAGAACTTGCGGCCCCGCAGGGCTGCCAATAGCCTGACACACTGACTGACAGTTCACCGCACGCGGCTTGCCCCGCGCGCAACGGAGATCCCATGCCCCTCATCCTGTTCATCCTGCGCAAGGCCGGCCAGGCGCTGGCGACCATGCTGGCGGTCTCCCTGCTCGTCTTCCTCGCCCTCGAGGTGAATGTGGACGACGTTGCGGTGAAGGTGCTGGGCCAGTTCTCCACCGCAGAGCAGCGGGCAGCCTGGCTCGAGGCCAACGGCTACAATGCCCCGTTCCTCTGGCGCTATCTGGAATGGCTCGGCGGCTTTGTCACCGGCGACTGGGGCATGTCGACCTATTACCGTGCACCGATCACAGACCTGATCCCCGACCGGCTTGCCGCAACCGCCTGGCTTGCGCTCGGCGCCTTGTCGCTGATCGTGCCCTTCGGCCTTGGCCTCGGCGTCCTCGCCGGCATGCGGCCCGGCTCGCTCACGGACCGCGTGGTCTCGGTCCTCTCGGTGGTCACAACCTCGATCCCGGATTTCGCGAGCGCGGTGTTCCTGTCGATCGTCTTCGTCTTCTGGCTGGGGCTCCTGCCCGGTGCCAGCACCATGATCGGCGGCTTCGCGCTGAAGGAACTGGTGCTGCCGGTGCTGGTGCTGGCGCTCTATTCCACCGGCTATCTCGCCCGCATCACCCGCGCCTCGATGGCCGAGGTGATGGCGACGCCCTACATCCGCACGGCGCGGCTGAAGGGGGCGAGCCTGCCGCGCATCGTCTTCCATCACGCCCTGCGCAACGCGCTGATCACGCCGATCACCGTCATCCTGCTGCAGGTGCCGTGGCTCCTGTCCGGCGTCATCGTGGTCGAGGTGTTCTATGCCTACAAGGGCTTCGGCACCCTGCTCTACGAGGCCGCGATCAACTCCGACATCTACCTGATCGAGGCCTGCGCCATGGTCTCCGTGCTGGTGGTCGTCACCACCCAGATCCTGTCCGACCTCGCCTACGGCCTCCTCAATCCGCGCGTCAACCTGCTGGGCGCGCCCAAGCCTGCCAAGGGAGACGCCGCATGATCCGTCTCGTCCGTCCCTATCTTACCCATCCGCTGGTGGCGGTCGGCGGTGCCGTCACGCTCCTGTGGCTGGTGCTGGCACTGTTTGCCCCACTGCTCGCCCCCTTCGATCCGCTGAAGACGATCCTGCCGCTCGCCCGGCCGTTGACGCCGGCGCCCGGCGGCGGAACACTCTGGCTCGGCACCGACATGCTCGGCCGGGACATCCTCTCCCGCCTCATCTACGGCGCGCGCACCGTTGTGCTCTATTCGACGCTTGCGACGCTCTCCGCCTATGCGGTCGGCATCGCGCTCGGGCTCTCGGCCGGCTACCTGCGCGGCCGCGCCGATGCCACCCTGTCGTTCCTCGCCAACGTGGTGCTCTCCTTCCCCGTGCTGGTGCTCTACATCGTCATCATCGTGGTGATCGGCGCCTCGCCGCTGAACATCATCCTGGCGGTGGTGTTCTCCAGCGCGCCGGCCATTTTCCGCATCGTGCGCGCGCTGACCATCGACATCGCCACCCGCGATTTCGTCCAGGTCGCCCGCACGCAAGGGGAAGGGTCGCTGCGCATCATGCTGGTCGACATCCTGCCCAACGCCACCGGGCCGCTTGCCGTCGATTTCTGCCTGCGTCTTGGCTACACCGCCATCACCATCGGCACCCTCGGGTTCCTCGGCCTTGGCCTGCCGCCCCCGACGCCGGACTGGGGCACCATGGTCAACGAAGGCAAGGCCATGGCCATCGCCTTCCCCCATCTCGTGATCTTCCCCTGCATTGCCATTTCCTCGCTGATGCTGGGCCTCAGCCTGCTGGCCGACGGTCTCAAGGAACTCTCCGAAGCCAAGGGGCGCGGCGCATGACGACACAGACCCCCTCCTCCGACACGGCGATCCTGACCATCGACGGATTGACCGTGGCCCTGCCGCGCGGCGCTGACCGCCGCCATGCGGTGAAGGGCGCAAGCCTCGAGCTGTTCCCGCGCGAGATCCTCTGCGTCGTCGGCGAAAGCGGCTCGGGCAAGTCGGTCCTGTCGGCGGCCCTGATGGGCGCCGTGCCGAAGGGGCTCGCCATCGAAAGCGGCCGGATCCTGTTGCAGGGCAAGGATCTCGCCCTTGCCAGCGAGCGCGAGCTGACGCGCATCCGCGGCCGCGACATCGCCATGATCTTCCAGGAACCCATGTCGGCGCTCAACCCGGCGCTGACTGTGGGCGAACAGATCGAGGAGATGTTCGTCCTGCATACGGATCTGGCCGCCGAGGCGCGCCGCGCCCGCACCCGCGCGCTGGTCGAGGCCATGCATCTGCCCGACCCGGACCGGATCCTCGCCTCCTATCCGCATGAACTCTCCGGCGGCCAGTGCCAGCGTGTCGTCATTGCCATGGCGCTGGCGCTGGATCCCAAGGTGCTCATCGCCGACGAGCCGACCACGGCGCTTGATGTCACCACCCAGGCGCAGGTTCTGAAGCTGATCCGCGAGCTGAAGGACAGCCACGGCCACGGCATCCTGTTCATCACCCATGACTTCGGCGTCGTCGCCGACATCGCCGACCGCATCGCCGTCATGCGCGGCGGCGAGATCGTCGAGATCGGCAGCGCCGCGCAGGTGCTGACACAGCCGGCGCATGACTACACCCGGGCCCTGATCGCCGCCGTTCCGAGCCTGACGCCGCGTGCCCCGCGCGCCGCCCGCGCAGCCGAGCCGGTGCTGGAGATCAGCAACCTCGAGCACCACTACGGCCGCACGAAGGCGTTGAACGACATCTCCCTCACCTTGCGCCGGGGCGAGGTCGTCTCCATCGTCGGCGAGAGCGGCTCGGGCAAGTCGACGCTCGCCAAGGCCGCGATCCGTCTCATTGACCCGACCGGCGGCGCGATCTCCGTGTCCGGCACGCCCTTCCTCGCGCTGAAAGGCGCGGCACTGCGCCAGAAGCGGCGGCTGATCCAGATGGTGTTCCAGGACCCGGTCGGTTCGCTCAATCCGCGGCGCACCGTTGGCGAGATGATTTCCCGCGCGGCGATCCTGTCAGGCGCCAGCCGGGCCGAGGCCACGCGGCGGGCAGAAGACCTTCTCGAATTGGTCGGACTGCAGAAGTCCGCCTACCACCGCCGCCCGGCCGCCTTTTCCGGTGGCCAGCGCCAGCGGGTCGGCATTGCCCGGGCGCTGGCGATGCACCCGGAGGCGCTGATTGCCGACGAGAGCGTATCGGCGCTGGATGTCTCGGTCCAGGCTCAGGTGCTGGAACTCCTGAAGTCGCTGCAGGAGAAGCTGAATCTTGGCATTCTGTTCATCACCCATGACCTGCGCGTCGCGGCCCAGATCAGCGACGAGATCGTGGTCATGCACAAGGGGCGAATCGTCGAGAAGGGGCCGGCCGAGGCGGTGCTGCTGGCACCGAAAGATCCCTATACGCGCAGTCTCATCGATGCCGCGCCTGGCCGGGGCAGCATCTGAACTGTTTGACGTGGCGCCCTTGTCACGACAGAAACTCTATTCTGCGCCACTGTCACTATTTGCAGGACAAGTATAAATCAGACGAAAATTACCTTGCGGGCTCAACACCCTGCACATTAACCGACTTAGTCCCTTGAGTTCCAACAATTATTCGGCTTCTGAACCGGCAATTAAAGCTTGAGTAAGCACGACATCTTATCTTCTCCTGAAGGCCTGCGGTGACAGGTCCTTGATTTCAGAAGGTAGTGTCATGGCGCTGAAACACATTCCGATTGTCCAGAAGATGCTGGCCGTCCTGATCCTGATGGGGCTTTGCGCCACCGGGCTTGCCGTCGTTGCCTGGAGTGAGATCACTGGCCTCACCGGCAGCTTCACCGAGGTCGGCAAGTCCGAGGAAGCCGCTCGAGAGGCGATGGATCTTCGCGTCGACATCATCGCCATCAGCCGCATGACCTACCAGTTGGCCCTTGCTCCTGAAAAGGCTGCCGATTTCCGTGCCGAAGCCGGTCGACGCGCCGAGGAAATGCTGGGCCGTCTGCCGATCCTGGAAAAAGTCGCCGACACACAGCAGCGCCAGCAGCTTACCGGCATCCGTGCAGCGCTCGACAGTTACTTCCGCTCCATCACCGCGATGGTAGACGTTGCTGCCAAGGATGCTGCCAATGCTGAAGCCATCAAGGCGGCTCTGGGCACCGCGCTGAACGGACAGAAGGCCGTCACCGACGCCGTGAAGGTCTATTCCACCTATTCCGCCGAGATGATGGCCACCCAGCGCGAAACGGCTGCGACCACCGCGCTCGGCGCAGTCACCACCATGCTGGTAACGGCAGGCGTCGTGATCGTTCTTGGCCTCGCGCTTGGGTTCTATGTCAGCCAGGCCGGCGTCGCCGGTCCGATCCGCCGCATTGTCGGCACGCTCGAAGAACTGGCCCATGGCAACTACAATGCTGCCATCGAGGGCGGTGAACGCCGTGATGAAGTAGGCGCTCTGGCCCGCGCGGCCGCCGTCTTCCGCGATGCCGGTCTCGAGAAGGACCGCCTGACGGCCGAGCGCGAAGCCCAGAAGGCCGAGAACGAAGCAGTTCAGCGGCAGATGATGGCGCGGCTTGCGCAGGAATTCGAACAGGCCGTCGGCGGTATCATCCGCTCGGTATCGTCCGCTGCCACTCGTCTTGATGCCTCTGCCCGTGTGATGTCCGGCAGCGCGCAGGAAACCTCGCAGCAGTCCACAACCGTTGCAGCTGCCTCGGAACAGGCCTCGGCCAACGTCCAGACCGTGGCAGCGGCCACCGAAGAACTCACCGCCTCGGTGCGCGAGATCGCAGGTCAGGTCGACCAGTCCAACCGCATGTCAGCCGTGGCCGTGAAGGATGCAGACGAGGCCGCCAGCAAGGTGCATGGCTTGTCCAACGCCGCCCAGAAGATCGGCGACATCGTCGAATTGATCAATGGCATTGCCAGCCAGACGAACCTTCTGGCCCTCAACGCGACCATCGAGGCCGCGCGCGCCGGTGACGCAGGACGTGGCTTTGCGGTCGTTGCCTCCGAAGTGAAGCAGCTTGCAGAACAGACGGCCAGCGCGACAACGGAAATCGCAGCCCAGATCTCCTCGATCCAGGCTTCAACAACCGACAGCGCCTCGGCCATCAATGCCATCGCGGAATCGATCCGCAAGATGAACCAGATCAGCGCTGCGGTGGCCGCAGCGGTAGAGGAACAGGCCGCCGCCACCCAGGAGATCGCCCGCAACGTGCAGCAGGCCTCGACGGGCACCGCCGAGGTCTCGCAAGCCATCACCACGGTCACCCGCGCCGCTGGCGAGGCCAGCTCCGTGGCCAACGAGGTGCTGGGCTTCTCCGGCGAACTCGCAAGCCAGTCGGAACGTCTGAACCAGGAGCTGAACCGCTTCCTGTCGACGATCCGCGCCGCCTGACACACTGCACTCTCAAAACAAGGCGGGCGTCCTTCGGCGCCCGTTTTCGTTCAGGCATCAATTCGCCTTGCCGCTTCCGCGCCCTCTCGATCACAGCGATCAAACCAGACACACAGCGGTCATCCCCGCCTTGTGCGGGGATCCGGCCATCGGCTCGTTCGGACAAGAGACCTTGATCGCATCCCGAGGCAGCATGGATCCCCGCACAAGGCGGGGATGACCTCAGCAGTGTATGGCATTCAAGAAAACCAAGGACTTGCACTGGCCTACCCCCTCATGTGGAACTCCGCCTCAGCCGCCCCCGCGCCGCCTGAACAGGCGATCCACGACCGGCGCAAGCAGGATGACGAGGACGATGCGCAACAGGTGATGGCAGATCACATAGGTGAGGTTGCCGCCGGCCATGATGGCGATGACGACCATTTCGGCCTGCCCGCCGGGCAGAAACGCGAGAAACGCATCAATCGCTGGCGCCGTTCCGGTCAGATAGATCAGTTCGATGAAGACGAGGCTGATGCCCGCCAGCAGCACGGCATAGACAAAGCCTGCCAGCACGTCGACCTTCAGCTCGTGCAGCGTGATGCCGGTGTATTTCGCCCCGACCGCGATGCCGATGAAGAACTGAACCGCCCAGATGATCTCTGCCGGGGGCCGCTCGGTGATGATGCCGGACAGCGAGAAGATCGCCGTCAGGATCATGGGCCCGAGGATCGACGCGCCGAACAGCCCGACGCGTTCGGCAATCTTCCAGCCGCCTACACCGCAAACCAGCATGAGGGCAAGCTGCATGGGGTCCGCCTCCAGCAAGGGACGGCCCGGTGCTGCGGTGAGATCGGCATTCCAGACGAGCGTCATCAGGATGGGTGCGGCGGTGACGACCACCAGCACGCGAGTTGCATGGATCAGTGACAGGGCCCGGACATCGCCGCCTGCCTCCTCGCCGAACACCAGCATGTCCTGCAAACCGCCGGGCATGGCCGCATACCACGCCGTCGGGTGGTTCATCTTGAAGCCGAAGCGGAACAGCGGGTAACCGATCACCGCGATCACTGCGATGAACAGCGGCACGAAGACCAGCGAGCCGGCCATGGCCGGCAGATCGCCGACGATGGCCGGAGTGATCGAGGCGCCGACGGCGACACCCAGGAAGGTGCGCATGAAGGTGCCAAAGCCACCGGCATTGGCCATTTTCGCGCCGCAGAGCGCCGCCACCAGACAGGCCATCAATGGCCCGAGCAGCAAGGGCAGCGGCAGTCCGGCAAGGACAAAGACAAATGCACCGAGCGCGGCGACCGCAAATGTCGTCGCCCGCGCCTTGACGAGATCAGACACGGACGTCCGCCTCTTCCAGCAGCACCGCCCATTGCGCGCCGTGCATGTCGCGGTCATCACGGCTGCCCTGGACCACGGGTCGTGGCAGCGAGAACTTGATCACCGAAAGCTCCTCGATGTCGAACCGCTTCAGATGCTGGGGCTCGACGCGGTAGAGCGCGGCAACCTCACCCGTCGCCAGGGCCGGCACAACCTTGGCATAGACCTCGGGCGATCCGCAGAACACGTCAACGGTGACCCAGAAGGGGCCAGCGTTCTTCGAGCGGACCTTCAGCACCACATCACCGAGCCGGGCCATGGGCAACCTCCGTAACGACAAGGCGGAAGGCCGACATCGGGTCGTCCAGTTCCATCACATGATTGAGGGCGAATTCGTAGAGCGCGCCCCGGTCGGACTGGGCCGGCGAATAGGGGAACGCGAAGGTCGGCAGTTCCTCATGATCGGTGAGCGGATAATGCAATACGAAGGGATTGATAAGCTTGCCGATCTCGGCCGCCTCCGCCTGGCTTTGCGCCGTGACGATGCCGAGCACGCCAACTTCGACCGGATCGCCAACGCGGTTTTCCTGGCCGCCCAGCGCGCCGTCAACGCCGATCAAGCGAAATTCGAGCGTGTAGGCCTCCCCCGGCTCAAGCCCCATCCGGCTGCGGATCTCGCCTTCGAGGAACGCGGACAAGCGGTCGACCCAGGCGCGCGCGCCCTTCACATAACGCTCGTTGCGCAGGATCGCGAGGATCGTCGTCTGGTAGCCGGCTACGCGTGCGCCTTCGAGCTTCACCGTATAGGAGCCCTCAACCCAGCGCGAGCCTTCGACCCGGACCCGCCGCTCGTCGAGCGCCGTGTAGCGCGCGCCGCGCACGTCGAGATAACCGCCCGGCTCATAGAGCTGATAGGGGTCGGAGTTCTCGTAGAGCATGTGGGCCGACACCGAATGCGGCGTGCAGGCCGCCGTCTCGGCCAGAGGCTCGACGGTGAAGCCATCGGCATCGAAGTCGACCTGGATCACGCCGGACGTCGGGTGGGTGGAGCAGAGCGCGCCGCATTCGGCGATCTTGGCCCCGTGCCATGCCCCGCCCGCATGATCCCCGCGCAGAAGCGGCAGCGCGGAGATGGTTGCTGTGTCCGTCGTGCGGCCGGCGATGACGATATCGGCCCCGGTTGCCAGCGCCGCCTGCACCTGCTCGGCACCGGCCAGGGCGACGATGTTGGACAGACTGTCGAGCAGTGCCGGCGAGATTACGGGCGCCGGCTCGAGCGGCCTGATCTGTCCAGCCTCAAGGGCTGCGATGATGCGATCTGCCGGCTGACTGGAGTAAAGCCGGGCGATCTTGAGGTTTTGCCCGAGTTCAACTGCAAGCTCGACCGTGATGTCATACATCCAGTCGACGGTGGCATCGGTGCCGCAGGTGCCGGCGGTGCCGATCACCAGTGGCACGCCGGCTTCGGCGCGGGCGCGCATCAGGTCGCGCCACTCCGACTTGGTCGCGGCGCGGGAGTATTTCGACACACCGGCGCCAAGCGAAAATGGCCCGCTGTCTGTCGAGCCGCCGTCGATGCAGATGATATCCGGCCTGTTGTCGACGCCGCGCTTCAGCGCCGCCCTGTCAAAGCCGAGACCAAGCACCCCGGAGGGCACCAGAACACGTGTGGGCATGAAAGCTTGTCCCCGAAGGTACGGCTGGCCTTGCCAGCAAAGGGTGAGATACCCGGTTTGACACAAGGACGGATCCGGGGCCAGCCCCGGATCCGCAGACCAGACATGCTTGTGTCAGTCCTTGTCGGCGATGTGGTCCGCCATGTGCTCGGTAGCAAAGGCCGGCGTCTGCGGCTTCTTGAGGAAATGACGCAGGAACATCGGCGCGACAAAGCCCAGCACCGCAGCCGTCCACAGGCCGATCGAGATGCCCGACGAGAACAGGTAGGTCCAGTCCCCATCCGACAGCACCATGGCCCGCCGCAGGCTGTCTTCCATGTGATTGCCGAGCAGGATCCCAAGGATCACCGGCACGGTCGGTATGTCGAGCTTGCGCAGGACATAGCCGAGCACGCCAAAGGCGACCATCATCAGCATGTCGAAGGACGAACCAGTCAGCGAGAAGATGCCGACGAAGGCGATCATGGTAATCCCCGGCAACAGGATATAGCCCGGCACAGACAGGATATAGACGAACACCCGCACCATCGGGATATTCATCACCAGCAGGACGATGTTGGCGATGAACAGCGAGGCAATCAGGCCCCAGACAATTTCCGGCCTTTCGGTAAAGAGCAGCGGACCCGGCGTGATGTTGAGTGTCAGCAGCAGGGCCAGCAAAACCGCCGTCGTTCCAGACCCAGGAACACCCAGCGTCAGCATCGGGATCAGAGCGCCGCCTGCGGCGGCATTGTTGCCAGCCTCGGGGGCTGCCACGCCGCGCGGATTGCCCTTGCCGAACGTGTCCTTATCTTTGGCAATGGCCTTCTCGCCGGCATAGGCGAGGAACGATCCGAGCGACGCCCCTGCACCGGGCAAGACACCGGCGATGAAGCCGACGAGTGTGGAACGCAACATTGTCCAGCGTGCCGCGAACAAGTCCTTCCACGGCATCGTCAACTTGCCGAGCTTGACACCAATCGCGCTGTTCTTGCCGTGACTCTCGATGAAGAAGAACACTTCCGCCACCGCGAACAGACCGACAATCGCGACGAGGAAGTCAATGCCATCAAACAGATGCATGTTGCCGAAGGTGAAGCGGGGCATGCCGGTGGTCTTGTCCAGCCCGACCATGGCCAGCGCGAGCCCGAGCGCGGCTGCCATGGCTGCCTTTGCCTGGTTGTTCGAACCAAGACCGCCGAGGGTACAGAACGCCAGCATGTAGAGGGCAAAATACTCCGCCGGTCCGAACTGATAGGCAACGCGGGCCAGCAGCGGGGCCATGAGTGCAAGACCGACGGTCGCAAGGAACGCACCGACGAAGGAGGCAACCGCCGAGATGGCCAGCGCGTCGCCTGCCCGGCCCTGCTTGGCCATCGGGTAGCCGTCGAGCGTCGTCATCATCGCCGGTTCATCACCGGGAATGTTGAGCAGGATCGACGAGATGCGTCCGCCATACATGCAGCCGTAATAGACAGCCGTCAGCAGGACCAGCGCCGACATGGCATCGAGCCCAAGGGTGAAGGAAATCGGGATCATCAGCGCGACGCCATTCGATGGCCCGAGCCCCGGCAGGGCTCCGATGATGGTTCCGAGGAAACAGCCGACGATTGCCAGGAACAGCGTGGTCGGCGTCAGCGCAATGGAGAATCCAAGCGCAAGGTTCGACAGGATATCCATGAGGTCTCCTTAGCCCATCAGGGCGCGCGGCAGCGCCACGAGGCCGAGGCCGAGGGCATATTTGAAGACAAGGAACAGGCCGATCCCGAGACCAGCGCCCGTCAGGGCGGCGGGCACGGGGCGCGGCGAAATCTGGAAGCTCAGCACACCGGCAGCAATCATGGTCGGCACGATGAAACCGAGCGGCCGCACCGACATGGCATAGAGGATCAGCAACGCCAGTGTCAGGGCCAGCTTCGCCAGCGTCGCTGAGCGGGGCCAGTCCGCATCCGGATCCGGCTGCAGCAGCATGGCAACTGCCGAAACCAGGATCACACCGCCAATGATGTAAGGAAACACCCTCGGACCGATCGGGTCGGAGAGAAAGCTGGTCTCGATGCCCGCGGCGCTGAGGAGATACCCCAGCGCCGCAAAGATCATGACCAGACCAAAGATCCGGTCGCCGCGCATTATTTGATGATCCCGATCTCGCGAGAAATGGTCTGGATTTCGGCAATGTTCTCGCCGACCCACTTCTCGAAGTCGTCACCGATCAGCGTGTAGGGAGCCAGGCCGTTGTCGGCCATGACCTTCTGCCACTGCGCCGACTCGGCAACTTTCTTCAGGCCGTCCGACCACTTCGCAAAGTCGGCATCGGAAATGTCCTTCGGGACATAGAACCCACGCCAGTTGACCGCGACCATGTCGATGCCCTGTTCCTTGGCTGTCGGAATATCCGGGAAAGCTGCAATGCGTTCATCGGCCAGGACAGCGACCGCGCGGACATCGCCTGACTTGATGAAACCGCTGATTTCCGAGATATCGCCAGTCATGGCTGCGGTGAAGCCGCCAACCGTCTGGGTGATCGCATCAGCTCCGCCGTCAACGCCGATGTACTTGATGGCGCGTGCGTCCTTGAAGCCGGCGCGGTCCATCAGCATCAGGACCTTGAGATGGTCAAAACCACCCACCGCCGAGCCGCCGGCAAAGGCCACCTTGCTCGGGTTTGTCTTCACCGCTTCCACCAAGTCGGCGAGTGTCTGCAAAGGGCTGTCCTTGGCAACGACGATCACGCCCGGATCACCGCCGAGTGTGCCGAGCCAGCGGACCTGGTCCGCTGTCATGCCGGAAAATGCGTTCTGGGCGAGGCGGGTGGTGGTGGCGGACGACGCGGCAATGATCAGGTCCGCATCAGAGCCCCGCTCGCCGACAACATGACCGTAGGCAACTCCGCCGCCGGCACCGGCCATGTTGGTCACCTGCACCGGGTTCGGCACGACGCCGATCTCATGCATGATCTGGCCAACCTGGCGGCAGGTGAAGTCCCAGCCCCCGCCCGGGTTGGCCGGAGCAATGCACTCGGTGGCGGATGCGCTGACGGACAGGCCTGCGACAAGCGCCGCGCCAAGCGCGAACGCCTTGAAAGTCGTTTTCATCCCTGGTTCTCCTCCCTGGGGAATGGATATGGCGCACGGGCTCCTCAGCCCCTTGCGTCCGCCATTCATTTGCGGGAAACCTGACACAAACCTGTCACAGGCTTTAACAACGGGTAAGACCTTGCGCTTTCTTCTGATCGAAGACCATGAAGACCTCGGCCGGTCCGTCCAGGAACGCCTGATGCTGGAGGGGCATGCCGTTGATCTCGCTCAGACTTTGGCCCAGGCGCGGGAGTTCCAGCAGGCCGCAGTCTATGACCTGGTGCTACTCGACATCATGCTGCCCGATGGCGATGGCCGCGTCTTCCTGACGAGCCAGCGCGAGGCCGGCAACACCACGCCGGTGATTGTCATGACAGCCCGCGCGGCCATCAGCGATCGGGTTGGCACCCTCGACATGGGCGCGGATGACTACATCACCAAACCTTTCGACTATGCCGAACTGGAAGCGCGCTGCCGCGCCATCCTGCGCCGTCGTGGCGGCGTCGCCGACACTCGCCATCGTCATGCCGACCTCACTTTCGATCCGCTCGCCGGAACCATCGAGGTCAACGGCGAGACCCGGGAACTGCGCAGCCGGGAACTGCGCTTGCTGGAGGTCTTCCTCGGGGCACCGGGCCGCATCCTGTCCAAGGACCACCTGTGCGACCGGCTGTTTTCCTTCTCTGAACCGGTCAGCGACAACGCCATCGAAGTCTATGTCGGACGCCTGCGCAAGAAACTGGCAGGCAGCCGCCTGCGCATCGACACCATGCGCGGCCTCGGCTATCGGCTGAGCGGAACATGACGACGGCCCGTATCGCACCGTCCCTGCGCCGCCGGCTGGTGATTCGCCTGCTGGCCATCGCCGGCATTCTCGCTGTCATCCTGTTTGTCGCCGTCCGCTTCAGCGCCGAGACCGCCTCCGAGACCACACTCGACGCGGTCCTCGGCGTTGCCACCGCCTCCATTGCCGATGACTTGCGCAGCGGCGAAAGCGGGGCAAGGGTCAGCCTGCCACCGGAAACCTTCTCGATGCTCGCCGCCATGGGCGAGGAACGGGTTTTCTACCGCATCCTGATCGGCGAGACGACGCTGACCGGCTACGCCGACCTGCCCCTGCCCCGCGACACACCGACCGCCGTTGCCCCGGTGTTCTATTCCCGCACCTACCGCGAGGCCGACCTGCGCCTGGCTGCGGTCTCGCGCAACCTGATCATCGACGGCCTGCCCGTGACTGCACTGGTGATTGTCGGCCAGACGCGGGAGGGCCAGCGCGTTATCGCCCAGCACCTGGCAAATCGGGCCGCCCTGCTCGGACTGCTGGTGTTTCTCCTGGCCATTCCAGCCAGTCTCGTGGCCGCCACCAGCCTGCTGCGCCCTTTGGACCGGCTTGCCGAAGCAATGACACGGCGTGGCCCGCGCGACCTCAGGCCGGTGCGCCATCCCGTGCCGGAGGAACTGGCCCCGCTGATCGGCGCCCTCAACAGTTTCATCGCCCGCCTGAAGTCCACCCTCGCCCAGACCGAGACTTTCATTGCCGAGGCCGCGCACCACATCCGTACGCCTCTTGCCACCTTGCGCAGTGAAGTCGAGTTGGCACTGCGCCTCGCCAAGGACGAGCCTATGCGCCAGCGCCTGCGCCGACTGCTGCGCACCGTCGATGAAGGCTCCCGCTCGGCAGGGCAGTTGCTGGACCACGCCACCGTCCTCTACCGTGCCGAGCAACAGGCCTTCGCCCGGGTCGACCTTGGCCAACTCGCTCGCGGCCTGGTGGATCGCTACCGCACCACGGCGGATCTCAAGGACATCCGGCTGCACCTCGACAAGCCGGCCGGTCTCCTGGTGGTCTCCGGTGACGCAGTGCTGCTGGAAGCGGCCCTGCGCAACCTGATCGACAATGCGATCAAATATTCCTCCGAGGAGTCCGACATCCACATCACCTTGTCGGCCACGGCGGAGATCGCCACGTTCCGGTGTCTCGATCAGGGCCGCGGTCTGGACGGCGCTGTGGCTGATGACCTGCGCGTCCGCTTTCAGCGTGGCAGCAATGTTGAGGACGTGGTCGGCTCCGGGCTCGGCCTGACAATTGTCGCCGAAGCGGTCGAAGCCATGGGTGGCAGCTTCAGGCTGGAGGCCCGCCCGTCCGGCGGCACAGCCGCGATCCTGTCCCTGCCCCTTGCACCAGCCGAATTGCGGACATCAGATCAGACCTCAGGCCCGGTCGCCCTGACAGCACAGGACACGCCATGACCCACTGCTCCGGACAGGCCGAGGTACGACGCTGGCCTTGCCAGCATCAGCTCGAACAGCGCCCCCCGACCGGGCGCTTCATCCGCTTGTTGCTGCTACTGCTGGTTGCGGCCTGTCTGCCCGGCTCGCCCACCCGTGCCTTTGAGATCGAGGCCGAACGTCTGTTTGGCAACCCCGGTGCGGCAACCCGCATCCGGGTCCTCTCGACCACGGATATCGCTGTTTTCGCCCCCGTCCTCGACGGCTTCATTGCCGCCCGGCCTGACATTGCCGTCTCCTATGTGGTGGCCTCCAGCCAGGAAGTGTTCACTGCGATTGATCGGGAGAAGGCATCGTTTGACGTGGTGATATCCTCGGCCATGGACCTGCAGATGAAACTTGCTAATGACGGCCGCGCGAGGCCACTGCCCGATGGCATCCTGGCCGGGCGGCCGGCCTGGGCAAGATGGCGGGACACGCTGGTCGCCGTGGCACAGGAGCCAGCCGTGCTGCTGATCGCCCGCGAGGCGCTGGACGGTGGCCTGCCGGTGCCGCGCAGCCGGCGCGATGTGATTGCATTGCTGCGCGATCACGCCGACCGGTTTCGCGGTCGCATCGGCACCTATGATCCAAAGGTCTCGGGCGCGGGCTACCTTTTCGCGACCCAGGACGCCCGGCTCAGCGAGACCTTCTGGCGCCTTGCCGAGGTGATGGGACGGCTGGACACGAAACTCTATTGCTGCTCAGCCAACATGATCGAGGCGATGCTCAGCGGCGAGTTGCTGCTGGCCTACAATGTCCTGGGCAGCTACAGCCGCAAGGATGACCTCTACCGCGACAAGATCATCCTCGTCGAACCGGAGGATTTCACCGTGACGCTGCTGCGCACGGCGTTGATCCCGCAGGAAGCCCAACGGCCGGCGGAGGGCGGTGCCTTTCTCGCCTATCTCCTGTCGCCCGCCGGCCAGTCCCTCGTGCTGGAGGCTGCCGGCCTGCCGTTGATCGATCCGCGTGTCTACGCGGAGAAACCGCATCTGCGGCCAATCCGGCTCGATCCTGGACTGCTGGCCCAGCTCGACAGCCTCACCCGCCAGGGCTTTCTGGACGAATGGCAGGCCGCGATGGATCAGCCGTGAGCGGGACCGCTCACGACATCAGCATCAGGTAGATGACGATGAACAGCGGCGGGACTTCGAGGAAAGCGTCCCCGAACAGGAACACCTTCAGAAAGAAGAAGAGGAAAGCCCCGTAAAGCGCCATGGCAAAAGGCATAAGAAAGCCTGGCGTGATTGGCGCAACCAGCGCCAGCAGCGGATCAGTGACTTTGCGCAGCACGACGAAGAAGGTGATGTTCCGGTCGGAACCGACCACGAATTCCAGCACACCGCGCGAAAACAGGAACGCGGCAATCGCGGTCAGGGCATAGGTCCCACCTAGCAGGACCGCCACTTCCCCCGGCATGCCGCCAAGGAGAAACGTTGCGATGGCCATGACATAGGTCCCGGCCAGAATGAAGATGCCAGTAATGGCCGACCCCTGCTGCATCTGGAATTCCCTTGGAGTTAAAAAGCGACGGGCGCAGGACCGTGAAGATCCTGCGCCCGATCTATAGCGGCAAACTCAGTGCCCGGCGACCATCATCGTGCCACCTTTCGGCAGCCGCAGGCGGTCGACGAAGTCCTGCATCTCCTGGCTTGGAGCCGGGGTCACCAGCGACACCACATAGGTGACGACGAAGGCCACAGGCACGCCGAAGATGCCGGCGGAGATCGCCTTGACACCGAACCAAGAGATCTCATCCCCGGTGCCCTTGACGAAATCGAAGCCGTACACATTGCCAATCAGGTAGTACATGGTGATGCCGAAGCCGGCGATCATGCCCATGATGCCACCTAGGTTCGTCGCACGCTTCCACCACACGCCCATGACGAGCGGGGCGAAAAGACCCGCAGCGGCGATGGAGAAGGCCCAGGCCACCATTGACAGGATGTCAGACGGCTTGGTGCGGGCGAGGAACGCGGCCGCAAGAGCAACGACGACCAGCAGGATCTTGGAGATCATCAGGCGACGCTTGGCATCGGCCTTGGGATCGATCATGCGATAGTAGACGTCATGCGACAGCGCGTTGGCGATGGCGAGCAGAAGCCCATCGGCGGTCGAAAGCGCGGCGGCAAAACCACCCGCACCGACGAGACCGACAACCCAGATCGGCATGCCGGCAATCGACGGGGTCGACAGCACGATCATGTCGTTGTTGAGCCTGAGTTCCGCGTAGGGGAAGCCGCCGACAAGACCCTTGGCCTCACAGGCCGCAGTGATGGCCTGTACGGTTTCAGCCTTCACACCGCAGATCGTTACCAGCTGATGGCCGGCAATCGAGCCCCAGTTCAGCATCCACTGCGGAATTGCCGAGAAGGCAAGGATGTTGCCCTCAGCACCTGCAAACAGGCTCATCAGGTTCATCTTCGAGAAGGCTGCATAGGCCGGAGCCGTGAAATACAGCAGGAAGATGAAGAACAGCGACCAGCCCACCGACTTGCGGGCTTCACGAACCGTCGGTGTCGTGAAGAAACGCATGAGGATATGCGGCAGTGATGCAGTGCCGACCATCAGGCAGAAGATCAGCGAGAAGAAGTCGAGCGGAGTATAGTTCTGGAAAGGTGCGACATAGGATTTCGCAATTCCCAGGACCTGTTCATACTCGGCAATCTTCGACAGGGCACCGCCGTAGGTGAGCTGCGGCAGCGGAATACCGAATGTGACGGTCGACATCCAGATTGCCGGCAGCAGATAGGCAACAATCAGCACGATATACTGAGCCACTTGGGTCCAGGTCACGGCCTTCATGCCGCCCAGCATGGAGCAGACGAGAATGCCGGCAAGCCCTGCAAACACCGCGTACTGGAAGTCAATGCCAAGGAACTGCGAGGCAATGATGCCAGAGGCATAGACCTGTGCGGTAATGTAGGTAAACGAGCAGGCAAACAGCACGATGATGCCGACCAGCCGCGCCGCATTGCCGCCATAGCGGGTGCCCAGGAAGTCTGGCACCGTGTAGGCACCGAACTTGCGCAGATACGGTGCCAGAAGCACCGCGACCAGCACATAACCGCCGGTCCAGCCAAGAACGAAGGCAAGGCCGTCATAGCCCAGCACGAACAGCGTGCCCGCCATGCCGACGAAGCTGGCACCGGACATCCAGTCCGCACCGGTCGCCATGCCGTTGTAGATCGCCGGAACCGAGCGGCCAGCGACATAGTATTCCGACACGACGGCGGTGCGCGACATGATGCCGATGAAGGCATAAATGCCGATGGTCGCGGCCATGTAGGACCACATGATGACACGCTCCGGGACGCCCAGCATCTCGAAGATCGCCATAAGAACGACAAACCCCGCAAACCCGCCGACATAGACCGTGTAGATCTTGCCCAGGTTTTCGGTGAAGTCCCCTTTCATACTCATTGCCATCTGGGGTCTCCTCAGTCTTCGGCTACGCCGAACTCTTCATCAATTGCGTTCTGCCGGCTCGAGAACCAGAAGATCAACACGACGAAGACGATTAGCGAGCCCTGCGCGGCCATGTAATAGCCGAGCGGGAAGCCCAGGATCACGACGCCATTCAGCGACGATACGAACATGTGAATAAAAAAGCTGAACACCGCCCAGACAGCAAGCGTAGTCCACATCAGACTGCTTGTCTTACGCCAGTGCGCCGCCGCAACTTCCGGTGGCAGTTTGTCGGTCAAGGTCATTCCTCCCGTTGGAGCACCTCGGCCGCCGGACCCGCCGCACCCCCTTACCTGGCGCGCCGCCTCCTGCCTCCCCGCAATATTCATGAACCGGCAAAGCACGGATGTCCCTGCTTCGCACAGCAACATAAAATATATTGCGTTGCCGAGATACTTGCGGGATCAGAATATTCCCTTCAAACTGCATAAGGGAAGTTATCCTAAAGACTAATCGGGCAGCCAAAACAAGGCATTGTCCTAAGGGAGCGGAAGCAAGTGCTTGACTTCATTGGATCTATTTTGCCGAAAAGGCGCCGTTCCGACTGGACTGCCGCAGTAGAAACCATCCGTGCCGGCGCGGCCTTCCTCGCGCAGGGCTCCAGCTACTCCTACTTGCGCGCCCGAACCCTCCTCGCCGGCCCCAAGTTGTTCCAGGACGAGGGATTCGGTTTTGCCCTGCAGATCTGCAAGTGGGAAGGCTTTGCGGTTGCAGCGCAGGATCTGATCCTGATCATGGAAGCTGAAATGCGGGAAAACCTGCCAGAGGATCCGGTCGTCCGGGCCACTGGCCTGTTGCAGCTCTACCGGGACGTGCTTGCGTCCGAAGCCATCCCCGAGCACCGCAAGGACCGCGGCTGGGACGAAGCCATCGCCGAGTTCGAGGCGCGGTTGCCGGTGTTCATGGAGCGGGCGCCGCTGAAACCGGATGCCATCTGTACCGCCACGGCCCTTCGGCTTCTGGACCACGCGCCCATCACCGACGATGTCCGCGAAGCTGACAAGATCATGGTGCTGAACAACGTCGCCTTCCGTTTCATCGATTATCAGGCAACCCTGCGCAAGCGGCTTGACCTTGTCGGTTTCGCCCGCGAGCTCTCCGGCAAGATGGACGTTGCAGCTTGAAGCGGATCCCGCTCTCTGCCCCGGCGCTTGGTGGCCTGACGCCCCTGATCGCGCTCGATGTCGTGGTTCTCGACACCGAGACCACCGGCCTCGATATCCGCAAGGACCGCATCGTTCAGATCGGCGCCGTGCGCATGTACGGCCGCGAGATCCTGGCCAGCGAAGTGTTCAATATCCTCGTTGATCCACAGATGCCGATCCCTGAAGTGGCGCAGCGCATCCACGGGCTCGGCGATGGCGATGTTGCCGGACAGAGGACGATTGCCGAAGTCCTGCCGGAACTGGCCGCCTTCATCGGCGGTGCCGTGGTGGTGGGGCATTCGATCCATTTCGACCTGGCAATCCTGCGCCACGAGGCGGAACGCACGGGGACAAACTGGAAAGATCCGCTGGCCCTCGACGTGGCGTTGATGATCGCCGGGCTGGATCCCGCCCTGGTCGACACCTCACTCGACAGTCTCGCCCTCAGCCTCGGCATCGACATCAAGGGCCGCCACACGGCGCTCGGCGACGCCTTCGCCACCGCCGAGGTCTATGTCGGCCTCCAGCCACGCCTTATTGCCAAGGGCATCCGCACGCTGGCAGAGGCAGAAAATCTCTGCCGCAAGCCGACCGGCCTGATCGCCCGCCAGGAGGAAGCGGGCTGGTTCAACCGGCCGAAGGACAAGCGCGACTTCGCCCAGGCCGTTCTGCGCAGTGGCTCGCGCAAGGCCATCGACAGTTACCTCTATCGCAACCGCCTGTCTGATGTCATGAGCAGTCCCCCGATCAGCCTTCCGCAGACAGCGCCATTGTCGGCCGCAGCTTCCCTCATGGCAGAGCGGGGCATTGGCTGCCTGATCATCGACCGGGACGGCGAGGACCCGGGCATCCTGACCGAGCGTGATGTCCTCCATGCCCTGGCGCAGTCCGGAGCCGGCGCACCGGATCTCATCGTCAGCACACTGATGACGGCTCCGATCATTTCCGCGCCGGCCGACACGTTTCTTTATCGCGCCCTCGGCCTGATGGCCCGGCGCAACCTGCGCTATCTTGGCGTCACCGATGGCGGCGGCCGCGTGTCGGGCATCTTCACCTTGCGCACGTTGTTGCGGGAACGTGCGCTGGCGACACTGACCGTTGGTGACGAGATTGCTGCCGCAACCCGGCCACGCGATCTGGCCAAGGTCCAGTCCGCACTGCCGGCCCTGGCCAGCGGCCTGCTCGACGACGGCCAGGATGCCCGCAGTGTCTGCGCCATCATCGCGGCAGAAGGCAAGGCCATGACCGCCCGCGCAGCGGAACTGGCCGAGGCAGAGCTCATCGCCGCCGGTGCAGGTCCCGCTCCCGCCAACTATGCCCTTCTTGTTCTTGGCTCGGGCGGGCGCGGCGAAAGCATGCTGGCGGCAGACCAGGACAATGCGCTGGTCATCGACAATGCCTATCCCGGCGACCTCGACAGCGCCGACGACTGGTTCACGCGCTTTGCGGGCCGGATCAACGAGATACTGGACCGCGCCGGCATTCCTTTGTGCTCCGGCGGCGTGATGGCTCGCAACCGCACCTGGCGGCGCAGGCTGTCGGAATGGGAAAGCCAGCTGGCAGACTGGGCCAGCCACCCTTCCCCCCAGTCGCTGCTAAATGTCGACATCTTCTATGATTTCACCCCGGCGCATGTGTCCGGCAGTGGTGGTGCACGTCTTGCGGAATCCTTGCGCGTGCATGCCATGGACACCGCCCGCGGATCGCTCGGCATGCTGCGGGCGCTTGGCGAAACCGCCGCAAGCCACGGCCCGCCACTCGGCCTTTTCGGCCGCATACGCAAGGATGATCAGGGGCGCGTTGACCTGAAGGCCGGCGGCCTCCTGCCGCTTGTTGCGGGCGCCCGGACTATCGCCCTTCGCTACGGCATTACCGATCTTGCCACCCCGCGCCGCCTTGTGGCCGCAGCAAGCGCCGCGCATCGGTCCGAGACCGATGCCGACCTTCTCGCCAACATCCACGGATTCCTGATCCGCCTCGTCCTGACGCAGCAGATCGCTGATCTTCAGGCGGGTATACCTCCATCCAACAGGGTGGAGATCGCCCGGCTCAGCCACCGCGACCAGGATGAACTGCGCGAGGCGCTCGGCCGCATCGACCTGATGTCCCACATGCTGCGGGACATCCTGCAGGGCATCTGACATCGCATCCGTGTCAGCGCCGAATTGAAACCGACATGAAACCCGGCTAACACCGTCGCCGGGCTCGTCGGACGTCCCGGCCACGCCGCTGGTTACCCTGTGTGGTCGAAGATGGAACGCCACTCGGTTGCAGCCCCGTTGCCCGGACAGGCAATGCCCTGGTCCCGCGTTCAGGATTTTGACATGAAGATTGCGATGATCGGCTCCGGCTATGTGGGCCTGGTTTCTGGTGCCTGCCTTGCCGATTTCGGCCATGAAGTGACCTGCGTCGACAAGGCCGTCGACAAGATCGAGGCGCTGAAGCGCGGCGAGATCCCGATCTTCGAGCCGGGCCTCGACCAGCTGGTCGCCACCAACGTCAAGGCCGGGCGCCTTTCCTTCACCACCGATCTTGCCGGCCCCGTCGGTGACGCCGATGTGGTGTTCATCGCCGTCGGCACCCCGTCGCGGCGCGGCGATGGTCATGCGGATCTCTCCTATGTCCATGGCTGCGCCCGTGAGATTGCCGCGGCCGTGCAGGGCTTCACCGTCGTCGTCACCAAGTCGACCGTGCCGGTCGGCACCGGCGACGAGGTCGAGCGCATCATCCGCGACACCAACCCGGACGCCGATGTGGTGGTCGTCTCCAACCCGGAATTCCTGCGCGAAGGTGCGGCCATCGGCGACTTCAAGCGCCCGGACCGCATCGTCATCGGCATCGAGGACGAGCGCGCCCGCGAGCCGATGACCGAGGTCTACCGTCCGCTCTATCTCAACCAGGCCCCCCTGCTCTTCACCGCAAGGCGCACGTCGGAGCTGATCAAATACGCCGGCAACGCCTTCCTCGCCATGAAGATCACCTTCATCAACGAGATGGCGGACCTGTGCGAGCGCGTTGGCGCCGATGTGCAGGACGTGGCACGCGGCATCGGCCTTGACGGCCGCATCGGCTCGAAGTTCCTGCATGCCGGCCCCGGCTATGGCGGCTCGTGCTTCCCGAAGGACACGCTGGCCCTCGTCAAGACCGCGCAGGACCATGACAGCCCGGTGCGCCTGATCGAGACGACGGTGGCGATCAACGACCAACGCAAGCGCGCCATGGCGCGCAAGGTGGTGGCGGCGGTCGGCGGTGACCTGCGCGGCAAGACGATCGCCATTCTCGGCCTCACCTTCAAGCCGAACACCGACGACATGCGCGAGGCCCCCTCGCTCTCGATCATCCAGGCCTTGCTGGATGGCGGCGCCACCGTGCGCGGCTATGACCCGGAGGGGATGGAGGCGGCGAAGGGCCTGCTCGACACCGTGACCTACACGAAGGACGCCTATGACTGCGCCACCGGCGCGGACGCCCTCGTCATTGTCACCGAATGGGACGCCTTCCGCGCCCTCGACTTCCCGCGCCTCAAGACCGTGATGAAAGCCCCGGTCCTCGTCGACCTGCGCAATGTCTACAAGGCCGCCGACGTCACCCGGCACGGGTTTGCCTATGCAAGCGTGGGACGGGGGCGCGAAGGTTGAGCTTGACGCGAGCCCGCGTGCCGCGTTCTTTGCATCTCCAGACAGAATCCAGCCATTGTGCATTTCAGAGGCGTCATGATCACTCCCCTTCTCCTGGTTGGCGGTTCCGGGACCCGCCTTTGGCCCTTGTCGCGCAAGAGCTTTCCCAAGCAGTTTGCGCCGCTGATCGGTGAGGAAAGCCTGTTCCAGGGCTCGGCGAAACGGCTGTCGGCGGAGGGTTTTGCCGCGCCCGTCGTCATCACCGGGTCGGATTACCGTTTCATCGTCACCGAGCAGCTGACCACTGTGGGCATTGACCCGGGGGCGATCCTGATCGAGCCGGAAGCGCGCAACACCGCGCCCGCCGTGCTGGCCGCAGCACTCCACATCGCCAAGACAGATCCGGACGGGTTGATGCTCGTTGCCCCGTCCGACCATGTTGTGCCGAACCCGGCTGCCTTCCGCGCCGCCGTGGCGGCTGGCGTTCCGGCGGCCGAAAGCGGCCAGATCGTCACCTTCGGCATCCGCCCGACCCATGCCGAAACCGGCTATGGCTGGCTGGAGCTGTCGGCCGCCGCCGCCGAAGGCGAGCCCGTTGCGCTGAAGCGCTTTGTCGAGAAGCCGAACCGGGAGAAGGCCGAGGCGATGCTCGCCGCCGGCTCATACTTGTGGAACGCTGGCATCTTCCTGTTCAAGGTCTCCACCATTCTGGACGCGTTCCAGGCGCTGGCGCCGGACCTGATGGAGCCCGTCACAAGCGCGGTCGCGGACGCCAAGTCCGACCTCGGCTTCCTGCGGCTCGATCCGGCGGCCTTTGCCCGTGCGCCGTCGATCTCCATCGACTATGCGGTGATGGAGCGCGCCTCCAACCTGACCGCCGTGCCCTTCGGCGCCGGCTGGTCGGATCTGGGCGGCTGGGACATGGTGGCCAAGGAAATGGGCCCGGACGCGCGCGGCAACAGCCTTGGCGGCGAGGCGACAGCCATCGACTGCGACGGCACGCTCCTGCGCTCCGACAGCGACGGGCTGCAGCTCGTCGGCATCGGCCTCAAGGATGTCATCGCGGTGGCGATGAATGACGCCGTGCTGGTGGCCGACAAGTCCCGCGCCCAGGACGTGAAGCTCGCCGTCGAGGCGCTGAAGCAGAAGGGCGCGCGCCAGGCCGAGACCTTCCCGCGCGATCACCGGCCGTGGGGCTGGTTCGAGACGCTGGCGCTCGCCGACCGGTTCCAGGTCAAGCGCATCGTCGTGCATCCCGGCGCGGCGCTGTCGCTGCAGAGCCACGTGCACCGCTCCGAGCACTGGATCGTGGTGTCGGGCACCGCACGCGTCACCGTCAACGAGGACGTCCGGCTCGTGACGGAAAACCAGTCGGTCTACATCCCGCTCGGCGCCATCCACCGGATGGAGAACCCGGGCAAGGTGCCGATGGTGCTGATCGAGGTGCAGACCGGGGCGTATCTGGGCGAAGACGACATCATCCGCTACGAGGACATCTATTCCCGCGGCCAGGGCGCCAAGGGCTGAGCGCAGCCTTCAGCCGTGATTTGGACAGAAGGCCGGACAGCACGTCCGGCCTTTTTTTTGTTTCTTGGAAATGGCTTCCATCCTCGTCAGCCCTCGTCGCTCCTGCGCAGGCAGGAGCCTAGTAACCACCGACAAGCGTTGTTTTGCGGCATGGAAAACCAAGAAGCGCCCCGTTTACTGGGCTCCTGCCTGCGCAGGAGCGACGAGGGGGGGATGTCTGTGCGTCCTCCCTCACCCGCCCTCAGAACGGATCGGCCGCCACCGCCGCCTTGGTGGCCCTGTACTCCGCAATCAGCCGGGCGCAGAGCTCGCCCGCCGGCAGAACCTCGGAGATCCCGCCAACGCCATGGCCGGCGGACCACACGGTCTTCCAGGCCTTGGCCTCGCCTTCCAGGTCCATCTTGCCATGGGCCGTGAGATTGTCCGGGTCGAGCCCGGCGGCGATGATCGAGGGTTTCAGGAAATTGGCGTTCACGCCGCTGATTGCCGGCGTGTAGAGAATGTCGCGGGCGCTGGCATCGACGATCATCTCCTTGTAGGCCGGCTCGATCTGCGCCTCGTGGGTGGCCAGGAACCGCGTGCCCATGTAGCCCATGTCGGCGCCCATGGCACGGGCGGCGAGAATGTCGGCGCCGGTGTTCATGGCCCCGGCCAGCACCAGCGTGCCGGACCAGACTTTGCGGATCTCGCTGACGAGCGCAAAGGGGCTGAACGAGCCGGCATGGCCCCCCGCCCCGGCCGCCACCGCAATGATGCCGTCGACGCCTGCCTCTGCCGCCTTTTCGGCGTGGCGCGCGTTGATCACATCGTGGAACACCAGCCCGCCATAGGAATGCACCGCATCGACCACATCCTTCACCGCGCCGAGCGAGGTGATGACCAGCGGCACTTTCTTCGCCACCGTCATCATCACATCGGCCTCGATGCGGGCGTTGGAGCGGTGCACGATCAGGTTGACGCCGAACGCTGCGGCCTCGCCAGCCTCTGCCAGCCGCCCGGCGATCTCGTCCAGCCAGTCGCCATAGCCCTGCGTCGTGCGCTGGTTCAGCGCCGGAAACGTGCCGACCACGCCGGCCCTGGCCGTCTCCACCACCAGATCCGGCCCGGAGGCGAGGAACATCGGCGAGGCAATGGCCGGCAGCTTGAGGCCCTTGGTCAGCGCGGCGGGAATGGGCATGTCGGGTCTCCTGCGGGAGTGGATCACATCGCCCCGGACCCTGCCCGCACATTCCGTTAACGTCAAGGGCAGATCGCGTGGTTTCTTGCCCCCTCTGTCTCCCGCTCTGCATCCCCTCTCTCCCTCGTCGCTCCTGCGCAGGCAGGAGCCCAGTAACCCCGGATGACGATGTGTTTCTCAGGCGCTTCCCGAACCATCACCCGCCCCGATTACTGGGCTCCTGCCTGCGCAGGAGCGACGAAGCGAAAGGAACCACCCCCAAAACCCACCCCCCGGACCAAAACCCCCACCCCCCCCCCCCAAACCCCCCCCACCACAGCCCCCCCCCCCCCCGCCCCGCTGATCGCCCCACGGGCGACGCAGCGTCACCTCACATGCCTGCGGTTGCAAGCGCCAATCCCGGCCAATCCGCCGCTTGCACCTGTAGTGAATTTACTATACACCAAACCCAAGCGGAAGAATCACAGACTTGCAGCGCTTCTGTTGCTGGTCTAAGGATGACACCGCGCCCGGGGGAGTCGCACATTTCGTGTCCCTCCGGCCTCGACGCGGCCCGCAGGCGTATTTCCCTGTAGGCCCGTGATATCACGAGAGAGGACTTGAGATATGGCTACCGCCGATACCATCAAGCAGTACTTTGTAAACATCCTGCAGCGTAACCCGTCCGCAGCTGAATCCGCCCAGTGGACCGCACTGGTCGACTCCAGCGCCCTGACGCTGACCCAGGCCCGCGACGCCATCGCCTCCAGCGGTGAAGCCGTCACTTACGTCGACCAGATCATTCGCATCTACCAGGCTGCCTTCGGCCGCGTTCCGGACACCACCGGCATCAACGGCTGGACCAACGACCTGCGCAATGACGCAACCGCCTTGTCGAAGGTTGCTGCCGGTTTCGTCAACTCGACCGAGTGGAAGAACCGTTACGGCGACAACACCGTCAACGACGCCGTCCTGCAGGGTCTGTACCAGAACGTTCTGGGCCGCACCGGTTCCGCAGCTGAAATCGCTGCCTGGAAGGCCACTGGCCAGTCCATGACCCAGATCCTCATCGGCTTCTCCAACTCTGCCGAGTTCCAGGCAAACTCTGCCGCTGGCGTGTCTGCTCTGAAGCGTGCAGCCGGTGACGTCACCACTGCCAACCTGGCAACCGTGTTCAACGGCACCAGCCCGCTCGGCGTTGACTTCGGTGGCACCACCTTCACCCTGACCACCGGCATCGACACCTTCGTTGGCGGCAACGGCACTGACAAGTTCAACGGCGTTGCCGATGGCACTGCCAATAACACCTTCGGCGCTCTCGACAGCATCGATGGCGGTGCAGGCAACGACACCATCACCCTGACCAACACTGCCGGCACGATGACGCTGACCACTGGCGCCACCGTCAAGAACGTCGAGAACCTCGTCCTGCGCTCCGGCCAGAACGCTGTGACCGCGGACGTCCAGGCCTGGTCTGGTCTCCAGAACGTCACCGTTGAGCAGGTTGGCGCCCTTGCTGCCGTCACCGTTGACACCAAGAGCAACGTCAAGTCCGTCGCCGTCACTGGTGGTACCACGGTCGCAATCGACGACAAGGGCGCAGCCGGCACCGACGCACTGACCACCGTGTCGCTGAACGGCAACACCGGTGCAGCCACGATTGCTTCGGACGTCCTGAACAAGCTGACCGTTGCCAACACCAACCAGAACGTCACGATCACGGCTGCTGCTGGCACCCGCGCTCTGGACATCACCCTGAACAACGTCACCGGCGGCGTCATCGCTGACGCTGAAGCAACCTCGCTGAAGGTCACCGGCACGGGCACCGCCTCCACCGGCGGCACGCTGACGGCTGCCAAGGCAACCAAGATCGACTTCGCAGGCGACAAGGCCGTCTCGACCGCTCTCGGCGCTCAGGCTGCTAACCTCGTCATCACCAGCGCGAACACCGCTGGCACGACGATCACCACCGCCCTGAACACCGACGTCACCTTCACCGGCGGCGCTGGCAAGGACTCGATCATCATCGGCGCAACCACCAAGGCCATCACGACCGGCGCTGGTGATGACACCGTTCAGATCAACGCTGCAGCTCTCGGCGCTGGCGGCTCGGTTACGGCTGGCGACGGCACGGACACCGTTGTTCTCTCGGCTGCTGACGCTTACACGGCTTCCGGCGCGACCACCTTCGCTGGTGTCGTCAAGGGCTTTGAAGTGCTGCAGTTCGGTGCGACTGCCGGTGCTGGCACCATCAACCTGACCAACCTGAACAACGCTGGCAACAACGCCATCGCCAAGGTTGTTGCAGGCGGTGCAGTTGACCATGCCGTGACCATCTCCGGTCTGGCTTCGGGCAACACGGTTGAGTTCAAGGCTGCCAACGCCGCTGCGACCACCGCAACCGTAACCAATGCTGCAGTCGGCACCACTGACGTGCTGAACATCGGCATCACCAATGTTGCTGGCATCAACGTCAACACGATCAACGCAGCTGACGTCGAGACCGTCAACTTCCTGACCGACGACACAGCGACTGTTGCAACTGGCATCCAGCACACCGCTACCCTGGTGGACACTGCTGCCAAGACCATCACCGTCACGGGTGACGCCGGTCTGGCCCTGACCTTCGCTGGTACGGCCCTGACCTCGTTCGACGCTTCGGGCGTGACCAAGGGCAACGTGTCCTACACCACGGGCGCTCTGACCACCGCTGCCACCCTCAAGGGTGGTGCTGGCAACGACACCATCAACGCTGCTGCAGCTACCAAGGCTGTGACCATCGAAGGTGGCGCTGGTAACGACACCATCACCGGTTCGTCGACGGTTGGCTCTACCCTGAACGGCGGTGACGGCAACGACACCATCACCGGTGGCGCTGGTGCCGACACCATCAACGGCGGTGCCGGCAACGACACCATCAACTCGGGTGCAGGCCTCGACATCATCGACGTCGGCTCCGGCGACAACACCTTCATCCTGACCGCGAACGCCAATGGCAACATCTATGCCTCGCTGACCGGCATGGACAAGGGCGACAAGATCGACTTCCTGGCTGGTGGCGGCGTTGCTACCTTCACATCCGCGAAGATCACTCTTGCCGACACCGCAGCCTTCGCTGACTACCTGCAGGCTGCTGCTGCCGGCGGCGCTGACCGCGTCGTGTGGTTCCAGTGGTCGGGCAACACCTACCTGGTTCAGGACGTAACCGCCGGTGCGACCTTCACCAACGGTGCTGACCAGGTTGTCAAGCTCGTCGGTCTGGTGGACCTCTCCACCGCGACCATCGACGGCGCTGTAACCAACATCCTGACCCTCGGCTAATTCTCCTTCGGAGACAGGCCCCTCCTCCGGGAGGGGCTTGAAGCGAGACGAAACAAGACCCCCGGCGTTTACGCGCCGGGGGTTTTCTCGTTTTCCCAGCCGCGACCGGTCCGCCGCCGCCCCGGTCCACGCCGTCCCCACGCCTTGCCCACGCTTTGGTCCCCTTGGGCCCAGCTTGGGACCAACTTGGGCGCTCCTGGGGCCCAACCTCGGCCCAGCCTCCCGCCGTGCCTGCGGCGTGGCCTGAGAGAAAGGCCCAGACACACAAGCTCTGGCACGAAAGCTCCGGCACAGAAGGCCGGCCCCGCGCGGCCCAGCCTGCGGACACAGCCTTGCAGGACCCGCCTCGCGAACCGGATTCAGGCTTTTAATCTTAGCCCAAGAATTTAATCTGCTTTTACAGGATGAAAAGCCGCCTCTAACCGCATGTCCGCACTTTTGGTTCCCCTTTTTAGGCATATGATCCTGATTCAGGACTTTATGCCCCCCTCCGCCGCCGCCCCGGCAGCGGCGATGGCGACACCCTCCGGCACCGGGGTTCCCGGCTCCCCGCCCCCTGTTCAGGTCCGGGCGGGGAGCCGGCAGGGACTGCCGCGCGTCGCGTCAGGTAGCCAAGGCCTTCATTTCCTCTCGCAGGTCAGGGGCAAAAGGGGCGCAGCCTCTCCGCTCCCCTCCCCCTGGTGGGGAGGGGTTGGGGGTGGGGGGCTCTGAGCTCGACCCCGTTCTGAAAAGGGGGACTTTGAGCCGAACCCAGACAAAGTATTGGCTCTAACGAAGGACCCATCCAGTTGTCGTTTCGACAATGGGAAGGGGATCAGAAGCGTGTAGTCAGAGCAGCTTGCCAGGTTACCTCAGCCCGCAGCGTGCCCAGAGCCCCCCCACCCCTTCCCCCTCCCCACCAGGGGGAGGGGAGCGGCGAGGCCTGTGATGCCACCCCACCCCGCCCTTGCGTCACATCCCAAACCCTGCTTGGATGGCGCCCGGACTTCAGGAGAGAGTTTTCACATGTCCTTGACTGGCAATGCAGATTGGACGGCGGGCTATGTCGCCGACATCAATTACACCCATGGCTATTATCCCGAGCTGAACCCGCTCCGGGCGCGGCTGGCGCTGCTCAATGCCGGCATTGCCGCACCGGAGATTGCCACCGCCTGCGAGCTGGGCTTCGGCCAGGGCGTCAGCGTTGCCGTCCATGCCGCCGCCAGCGAGACCCATTGGTCCGGCACCGATTTCAACCCGGCCCAGGCCGGCCACGCGCAGAGCTTGTGCCAGGCCGCCGACGTCAGCGCCGATCTCGGCGACGCCGCCTTTGCCGCGTTCTGCGCCAGGGCCGACCTGCCGGACTTCGACTACATCGGCCTGCACGGCATCTGGACCTGGATTTCCGACGAGAACCGCGCCGTCATCACCGACTTCATCGCCCGCAAGCTGAAGGTCGGCGGCATCGTCTATGTCAGCTACAACACCCTGCCCGGCTGGGCCTCCGGCGCGCCGCTGCGCCATCTGATGACGGAGATCGGCGCGGCCATGACCTCGCCCGCCGGCGGCAGCACCGCCCGTGTCGAGGGCGCGCTTGGCCTTGTCGACAAGGTCCTGGCCAGCAACCCGGCCTATTTGCGCGCCAATCCGGGCGTCAAGGAGCGCTTCGACCGGCTGAAGACCCAGAACCGCTCCTATCTGGCGCATGAATATTTCAACCGCGACTGGCAGCCGATGTATGTCGCCGACATGGCGCGCTGGCTGACCCCGGCCAAGCTGAGCTTCGCCGCCTCGGCGCATCTGCTCGACGCCATCCCGGCGATCAACCTGACATCTGAGCAGCAGGCGCTGCTGGCCGAGATGCCCGATCCCTTGCTGCGCGAGACCTTGCGCGACTATTGCGTCAACCAGCAGTTCCGCCGCGATCTCTGGGTCAAGGGCCCGCGCCGCCTGTCGCCGCTCGACCAGACCGAGGCCCTGCGCGCCCTGCGCCTGGTGCTCACCGTGCCGCGCGCCGGCGTCAAGATGACCGCCCAGGGCGGGCTCGGCGAGGCCAACCTGTCCGAGACGGTCTATCCGCCGATCCTCGACCTGCTGTCCGACCACAAGCCGCGCAGCCTTGCCGACATCGAGGCGGGCGTCCGGGGCGCCGGCATCAACCTTGCCCAGGTGGTTCAGGCCGCCGTCATCCTCACCGGCTCCGGCACCACGGCCCTCGCCCAGGAGCCCGGCGTGGTCGCCAAGGTGAAGAAGCGCACCGACCGCCTCAACGCCCATCTGATGCAGCGCGCCCGTGGCTCCGGCGACATCGCCTATCTCGCCTCGCCCGTCACCGGCGGCGCGCTCACCGTCACCCGCTTCCAGCAGCTCTTCGCAGCCGCCCTCAAATCCGGCCGCAAGAGCCCGGCCGACTGGGCCGATCTCACCTTGCAGATCCTCACCGCCCAGGGCCAGAAACTGGTCAAGGACGGCAAGACGCTGGAGACAGAGGCCGAGAACCGCGCCGAACTGCTCGCCCAGGCCGAAGACTTCGCCGTAACCCTCCTCCCCGTCCTGCGCGGCCTTGAGGTCGTCTGAGGGCCGGAACACCCCATGCGACGGGACGGGAGGCCGTTCCCGTCGCAGACTCGAGGCCTTGCAATGCTGCCGCCGCCGATCCGGCAGCAGATCGCCACAGGTTTTCCACAGGCAACACCAGCCGCTTTCTAAAGTCATTTCTAAACGGGCGTGGATCCATTTCCCGCAAGAGCTGCAGGCCCGCACAGCCGCCCAGGCAAAACTCCACCGGTTTCCTTGCCTTCTCTCAGCCCGGCACTGCCTAACCCTTGCTCGTTTTGCGAGTGTCTTCCCGGCGTCAAAAATCTTCCACCGTTCTGCCCTCCGGCACACCTTGCCAGTCCACAGCAAACCCCGCTAAGCGATTGTCCTGACTTGGTTAATGTTCGATTTTTATTGGGTGTAGCATGGCAGTGGCAGATCAGATCACCCAGTATTTCGTCAACATCCTGCAGCGCTCCCCCTCTCCTGGCGAGATGCTGCACTTCTCGGCGATGGTGACGACCGGGCAGATGACACTCCTCCAGGTGCGCGATGCGATTGCGGCGAGCCCCGAAGCGACAACTTACGTCGACCAGATCATCCGCATCTACCAGGCCGCCTTCGGCCGCGCGCCGGATCCGGTCGGTCTCAACGGCTGGACCAACCTGCTGCGCGAGGATCCGACCGCGCTCTCCAAGGTGGCGCTCGGCTTCGTCAATTCGACCGAGTGGATGAACCGCCACGGCAACAACAGCGTCAGTGACGCGGTGCTGCAGTCGCTGTACCAGAACGTCCTCGGCCGCATCCCCTCGCAGGCCGAGATCGACGCCTGGAAGGCGACCGGCCAGCCGATGACGCAGATCCTGATCGGCTTCTCCAACTCGGCCGAGTTCCAGAAGACGTCTGCCCCACGCGTCACCGAGATCAAGCAGCTTGTTGCCGACACGCCGCTGCCGCCCGCGCCGGTGGAGACGCCGAAGACGCCGGAGCCGACGCCAAACCCGGCCAACTTCACCCTGACCACCGCGGCGGACACCTATGTTGGCGACGACCGCGACAACACAATCGACGGTATCGTCGACGGCAGCGTCAACCAGACCTTCACCGCTGTCGACAGCATCGACGGCGGCGCGGGCAATGACACACTGAAACTGGTGAACACCGCTGGCACCATGACCCTGCCGACGGCGGCCGTGGTCAAGAACGTCGAGACCATCGAGCTGCAGTCGAGCAAGAACGCGGTGACGGCCGACATGCGGAACTGGGCCGAGCTGCAGACGGCCAAGATCACCCAGACCGGCACCAAGGCGGCGATCACCGTCGACACGGGCGGCAATGTCAGCGCCCTCACCGTCACGGGCGGCACCACGGTCACGATCAACGACCGCGCCACGGCCGGTGGCGACAAACTTAGCTCCGTCAGCCTTGACGGCTACAGCTCCGCCTCGACGATCCAGTCCGACGCGCTGACGAGCCTGTCTCTGGCGAACTCGAACCAGAGCGTCACCATCACCGCGGCTGCAGGAGCCCGGACTCTCGACCTGACGCTCAACAATCAGACCGGCGGAGCGATCATCGACACCACAGCGACGGCGGTGACACTCGCGGCGACTGGAAACAGCTCCAAGGCCTTCACGCTGACTGCGGCCAATGCCACCTCGCTGACGTTCAGCGGAGATCAGTCGGTCAGCCTATCTGGCCTCACGCTTGCGAGCAACGCAACCATCACCACGACCAACACCGCCGGCGTCACGATCACGGCAACTCTGGCGTCGGGCGTAGGCTTCACTGGCAGCGACGCGAACGAGTCGATCATTGCCAGCGCGACGACCCGCACCATGACGCTCGGCAAGGGCGATGACAGCTACGAAGCAACTGGCACTGGCATCGGCATTGGCGGCTTGGTCGATGCAGGCGAGGGCACGGACACGCTCGTCTTGCGCGCTCTGACCGCCAAGACGGTGACTGCGACGACGGCCTTCGCTGCCCAGGCCAAGAATTTCGAGATTCTGCTCCTCAAGGACAGCTTTGCTGCGGGAATTGACGTCAACATTGCCAACCTCAACAGCGGCGGGGCGAACACAATCACCAAGGTGGTCGCTTCGACGGCTGTCGTCAATCAGCCCTTCACGGTGAATGGCCTGGCAACGGGCGGCACGGTCGAGTTCCGGGGCATCAACACGGCCCAGACAACCATCAACATCATCGATGCGGCCACCGGATCCGCTGATGTCCTCAACATCGGCATTTCCGGCAGTTCTGCGCGAGCTGCACACACGGTGAATGTGGCCAATGTCGAGACGATCAACTTCCTGACCGACAACACATCCGCCACACCGACCGCCATCCAGCACAGCTCCACCCTCGTCGCTGCGGCCACGAGCAAGATCACGGTGAGCGGCGATGCCGGGCTGGCCCTCACCTTCACCGGCACAACACTGACCTCATTCGATGCCTCCGGTGTCACCCTTGGCAACGTCAACTGGGCGACAGGGGCACTGGCGAACGCCGCCACGATCAAGGGGGGCACGGGCAACGACACGCTGGATGCGGCAGCGTCAACCGCTTCGGTCACTATCGAGTCCGGCGACGGCAATGACACGATCATTGGCAGCTCGAAGGCCGACACGATTGATGCCGGTGCAGGCAACGACACGATCACTCCCGGTCTCGGTGCCGATACGATCGACGTCGGCACGGGCAACGATACAGTCATCCTGACGGCCGCAAACACGAACGGCACGATCTTCCCCTCGATCACCGGCATGAACGCAGGTGACAAGATCCAGTTCATATCCGGAACGGCGTCCTTCCAGTCGGCGGCGATCACGGCAGGCGGCGCGCCCAGCTATGCGGACCTGCTCGAGGCGGCCACCAATGGAGCAGCCAACCGGGTGGTCTGGTTCCAGTTCGGCGGCGACACCTATCTCGTCCAGGACCGCAGCGCCAACACCACCTTCACCAATGGCACCGATGTCGTCGTCAAGCTGGTGGGCCTCTACGATCTCTCCATCGCCACCATCAACGGCACAAGCACCAATGTTCTGACGCTTGGATAGGACGCAGCACCAGAGCCGCGGCTCAGGACATCGCCACTGCGGGGCCTCCGCTGTTTGAATTCCAATGCAATTTCGGGTGGACCTTGCGCCCGCAATGACTAAAGTGGCGGCAGTTTTCGCGTCAGGATCCCCCCGCCATGCCCACGTTTCACGTCATCTCCCGCGACCGCCACGGCGCCAAGGCCTGGGTCCGCCGTCAGGGTTTCGACTTTGCCGCCGCCGATTCGGTCCAACCCCTCGTCGGGGCGGAACTGCCCAAGGCCGTGCTGCATTACCCGATCGCGCTGCTGCCCGAGGGCGAGGCTTTCGGCCTCTACGCCCTCACCGGGCTGGAGCCGGGCCGCAATCTGTTCCTGACCCGCGACGGCCGCTGGATCGTGCCTTACACGCCTGCCGCCATCCGCGCCTATCCGTTCCGCCTCGCCACGCTGGATGATGCCCGCCAGGTGCTGTGCTTCGACGAGGACAGCGGCCAGCTGGTCGATGCCGACGAATATCCCGCCGCCCTGCCCTTTTTCGGCGAGGACAACGGCCCGCATCCGGAAGTTGGGCGCATCCTGGAATTCCTGATGGAGACCGACCGCAGCCAGCAGCGCACCCGCCGCGCCCTTTCGGCGCTGCAGGAAAAGGGCGTCATTGCCCCCTGGGAAGCCGTGGTCGAGACGAAGGAGAAAGGACGCCAGGCGGTCAGCGGCCTCTACCGCATCGACGAGGCCGCGCTCAACGCGCTGCCCGCCGCCGATTTTGAGGAACTGCGCCAGGCCGGCGCGCTGGTGATCGCCTATACGCAGATGCTGTCGATGCAGCATCTCGCCAACCTCGGCCAGCTCGCCGACGCCCACCGCGAGGCCGACGAGCGCCTCGCCGCCACCCTGCCGAAGATCGAGATGGACACAACGGAGAGCGACAGCATCGACTGGAGCCGCTTCGGCATCTGAGACCAGCGCGCAGCGCGCCGGCAGATCCCGGACAGGAGACGTCCATGGCCCCGCTTACCCTCACCCGCCTGACGACGGAGTACAGCGTCGAGGAAGACCGGCTGTGCCTGCGCGGCGAAGACGAGACCGGCCGTACCATCGTCATCTGGCTCACTGCCCGGATGCTCCGCGTGCTCACGCCGCGTCTGACCGGCTGGCTGGAGCGTCAGACCGCCAATCAGCCGCTCGCCGACGTACGCCAGACAATGGCACAGGAGGCCGCCGTCGCCGGCCATGCGGCGCAGCCGCCCGTTACGGCAGCCCTTGACGGCAACGCCTTCCTCACCCGCAGCATCGACATCATCACCGCTGATGATGCCATGCGGCTGGTGTTCAAGGCCCAGGAAGGCAGCGCCGGGGCACCAGACACGGCACTGGCCGCCGAGATCCCCTTCCTCGCCGAGGAACTGCGCCAGTGGCTGGCCATCGTGATGGCCGCCAGCGACACAGCCGGCTGGCCTTCGGACATCTGGCCCGACTGGATGCACGAGGCCCGCCGCCCGGCGCAAGCCGCCCCGCGCCTCAAGCTGCACTGAGCCGGACTGCCCAGCCCGAATACTACCCCATGACATCGTCGGTCAGCCTGACTATAACGGCACAGCCCGGCGAACGGGTGCCACCACCAGCTACGGGAAACCCATTCGATCATGCGCAGCACGGCAAGACTGCCCGGACGGGTGCTGGTGACCGGCGCAGGCGGCTTTGCCGCCCGCCCGCTGCTGGCGCGGCTGGCCGAAGTGGTGGATCCGGATGGCGGCCATGTCGCGGTCTTCGGCCCGTCCGGCGCCGATGCCCCGGCCAAATTGCCCGCCTGCTTCCGCCCGGAAGCCTGCGATCTGGTCCGGCCAGGGGCTATTGATGCGATCCTTGGCTCCGCAAAGCCGGACATCATCCTCCACCTCGCCGCCCAGTCCTCCGTCAGCGCCTCGCTGACCGGAGGTGCCGCGCGCACCTGGGACGTCAACCTGTTCGGCACCCGCCAGCTTGCCGAAGCCGTCGCCCGCCATGTTCCCGCCGCCATCCTTCTGTTTGCCAGCACCGTCGAGGTCTATGGCCTCGCCTTTCGCTCCGGCCGCCTCGACGAGACAGCAGCAACCGCACCGCAAAACCCCTATGCCCGCTCCAAGCGTGCGGCCGAGGACCTGCTGCTCGACACATTGCCGGCCAGCACCCGCCTGATCATCACGCGCATGACCAACCACAGCGGCCCGGGCCAGGCGGCGCAATTCGTCCTGCCGTCCTTTGCCCGCCAGATCGCGCAGATCGAGGCTGGCCAGAGCGCTCCTGTCCTTCATGTCGGCAATCTCGATGCGGAACGGGATTTCCTGCATGTGGATGACGTGATCGAGGCCGAGCTGGCGCTGCTAGGCGCCGCCCCCAGCCTTGCACACCGCACCTACAACATCGCCAGCGGCACTCCCGTGCCGATCAGCGCGCTGCTGGACAAGATGCTGGCGCAAGCCAGGACGCCGATCGAGATCCGCATCGATCCGGCGCGCCTGCGCCCCTCCGACATTCCCCGCGTCGACGTTGATCCCGGTCGCCTGATGGCGGAAACCGGCTGGCGTCCCGCCGTTTCGCTTGATCAGCTGGTCACCGATATTCTTGCCGACCAGCGCCGCCAGACAGGAAGCCAGACCGGCTCCAGCACAGGACACTGACATGGACATGGCCACGGAGACCGGCAGCAAGGGCCGGATCCTTTTCGACACCTACAACATCGTCCTGCCGAAGGGCACAGGCGTTGCCACCTATGCCCGCGCCCTGATCCGCACGGCCACCCAGCTCGGCTACCAGAGCGAACTGATCTACGACTATCAGGGCGACATCCCGAAGAACCTAGAACTCGCCAAGGCCATCCTGTTCGAGGACAAGGAAAAGCGGCTGACAAAGCTCGACCATGTCCGCAACATGCTCGAGGCCTGGTCCAACCCCTGGAAGTCAGCCAAGGCGATCAAGCTGCCCGATGCCAGCTTCCTGTTCGAGGAACCGATCCGCGCCCGGATGATGGATACGGACCACCGCTATATCGCGCGCAACCTCTACTCGATCGCCGGACGCTTCTTCTCGGCCCATCGCAAGCTTTATCCGATTGCCTTCGATCACAAGCCGGACGCAGCCCACTTCACCTTCCAGTTGCCGGTGCGGGTCAAAGGTGCGGCCAATCTCTACACCTTGCATGATCTGGTGCCGCTGATCATGCCCTACGCGACGCAGGAGAACCGCAAGAACTCCTACGCCATGCTGAAGGAGATCGCCCGGACGGCCGACCATATCGTCACCGTGTCGGAGCACTCGCGCCAGGACATCATCAACGTTCTCGGCGTGCCGGAGAACCGGGTCACCAACACCTATCAGGCGATTGACCTGCCCAGGAGCGCCATCGACAAGCCCCGCGCCAATGTGGAGGATGAAGTCACCGGCATCTTCAACCTGGATCCGGACGGCTACTACCTGTTCTTCGGTGCAATCGAGCCGAAGAAGAACGTCCGCCGCCTGATCGAGGCCTATCTGTCCTCGCGCGTGCGCCGCCCGCTCGTCATTGTCTCGTCCGGCGGCTGGCTCAACAAGGTCGAGCTGCAGATGATTGCCGAAAACCCGCGCCGCTCCGACAACTCCGGCATCATCCACGTCGGCTATCTGCCATACGAGTTCCTGGTCAGCCTGATCAAGGGCGCCCGCGCCGTCACCTTCCCCTCGCTCTACGAGGGCTTTGGCCTGCCGGTACTGGAGGCGATGGCGCTAGGCACGCCGGTCCTGACCTCGAACACATCTTCACTCAGCGAAGTCGCGGGCGATGCCGCCGTCACGGTTGATCCGATCAGCGTCGAAAGCATCCGCGACGGCCTGCGCAAGCTCGATGCAGATGATGACCTGCGCGCCGAATTGCGCGTCCGTGGCCTCGCCCAGGCCCAGAAATTCTCGACGGACGCCTACCGCGACCGCCTCTCCAGCCTCTACGCCAAGGTCCTGTAACGCGATAAAGGCCTAGCCGAAACAAGGAAGCCCGGACCCTTTTGGGTCCGGGCTTTTTCATGTCCAGCGCCTGGCGCGTCTTATTCCTCGCGCATGCTGTTTCGCACAGCGTCCCTGAGCGGCGAGATGAGATACTCCGCCATCGTCCGCTCGCCGGTCGGCAGGATAACTTCGGCCGGCATGCCCGGAGCAAGCTTGGTCAGCATTTCCTCGGGAATCGTCGATTCCGGAACGGTAATGCGGGCAAGGTAATATGGCTCGGCATTGGTGCCGCGGCGCTCAATGATGTCGGGCGAGATATATTCGACCTCCCCAAACAGGGTCGGCAGATAGCGGTTGGCGAAGGCGGAAATCTTTACTTCAGCCTTCAGGCCCGGGTGGATGGCGTCAATATCCAGGGGCCGGACCTGCGCGTTGATGACAATGCGGTCATTGACCGGAACCAGTTCCATCAGCGGATCACCAGGGCGGATGACACCGCCGATCGTGTTCACGGCAAGGTTCTGCACGACGCCATCAACTTCCGACCTGATCTCGGTCCGTTCCAGGATATCGGCAGCAACGACATTGCGCTCTTCCAGATCGGTGATCTGCTGCCGCGCTTCCTTCAGCTCGGTTGCTGCACGTTCGGAAAAGCTCTGACGAATGCGGACAACTTCCAGTTCCGTCTCGCCAACGCCTTCGTTCACACGGGCGATTTCCGTGATCAAACGGCCATAGGAGCCTTCGAGCTGCGCCGCTTCACGCTGAAACGCCGACAGCCGGTTCGCCGAAACGACCCCCTTGCCCTCACCGTCCCGAAGCCGCGACACTTCATCCTCGATGAGGCTCACTTCGGTCTTGGCGGAGTCACGCTGCAGTTCCAGGCCGCTAGCCTGCTGCTTCAGTTGTTCCATCTTCGACTTCAGAATATTGATCTGGCTGTCGCGCACGGACACACGGTCCATGAACAGATTGCGCTGCCCCTGCAGCGCAAACTTCACGCGCGGATCGTCCGATTCCAGAAGATCCTCAGGGAACTCCACATCCTCGGCATTGGATCGCTCGGCAAGTAGACGCGCTTCCTCGGCCCTTGCGATTTCAAGCCGTGTGCGGATCATAGAGACATTGGCCTGCGCCTGAACCGGGCTGAGCCGGACGAGGACTTGATCCTTCTTGACCCGGTCGCCGTCCTTGACCAGCACTTCACGGACGATGCCACCTTCAAGGTGCTGCACGACCTTGCGCGAACTCTCCACCGAGAGAACGCCGTGCGCGATGATGGCACTGTCGAGGGGAGCAGTCATCGCCCAGCCACCGAATACGCCAAAGGTCATCAGGATGGTCACATAGCCGGCAATCACGAAAGGCCGGGTGCTGAATTTCTTGTCGTTCTTGTCGTCTGCCATGGAGTTTCCATTCCTTCCGTTCCGGCGCAAGGACAGCACCGTGGACGGGGAGCATTGCAGGCGGGGCCTCTGCCTCGCCTGCGCGGGTATCAGGCTGCGCCCTGGGCGCGCGGATCAACCATTTTCGGCTTGGCCGTCGGGGCCATCAACTGAGCGGTGGGGCCGAAGGCCTGAACCTTGCCGTTGTTCAGCACCAGGACTTTCTCCGACAGGGCGAGCAGGTTGGCCTTGTGGCTCACGAAGATCACCGTCGACAGGCCTTCCTTCAGCGCACGGATGGCCTGCATCAGCGCCTCTTCACCATCGGTGTCGAGGTTGGAGTTCGGCTCGTCCAGCACGACGAATTTCGGCCGCCGGAACAAGGCCCGCGCCAGGCCGATTCGCTGGCGCTGGCCGCCGGACAGATGCCGCCCGCCTTCCCCGATCTGCGTGTCATAGCCGTCCTTCAGGCCGAGGATCATCTCATGCACGCCGGCGAGCTTGGCGGCCGCGACCACTTCCTCGTCCATGTCCGGATTGAACCGTGCGATGTTCTCTGCGATTGACCCGGAGAACAATTCCACGTCCTGCGGCAGGTAGCCGATATACTCGGCAAGCTTCTCTGGATCCCAGTGCTGCAACTCGGCACCGTCGATACGCACAGCCCCCGCGAGCGGCTGCCAGACACCGACGAGATGACGCACCAGGCTCGACTTGCCAGCGCCTGAAGGCCCGATCACGGCCAGAACCTCACCCGGCTCCAGCGCAAAGGTAATCCCGGTCAACACCTGGTTGCGGCTGCCCGGAATAACCGAAACGAGGCCTTCAACAGAGACAGCACCGGTCGGGGCCGGCAGGTCGGTCTTGTCGTTCTCTTCCGGATACTGGTCGAACAGGCGTGTCAGACGCGCATAGGCCGTGCGGGCGCCGACAACCTGCTTCCAGTGACCAACGGCCATTTCCACGGGCTGCAGGGCTCGGCCCATCATGATGGAGGCGGCAATCATGATGCCCGGCGACACTTTACCCTCGAGCACCAGGTAGGCACCCGCGCCAAGGATGAACACCTGCAGCACCATACGGACAAACTTGGAGGCCGTCATGATGACGCCGGCGCGATCGCTGGCCTTGGCCTGCAGCACCAGCATGTCGCGGTGACGATCGTTCCAACGGTCGCGCAGTGCCCCTTCCATGCCGAGCGCGCGGATCACTTCAGCGTTCTGCAGCGAGCTGCTCGCAAAATGACTGGCGGTCTGCGAGGCAATGCCCGCGTCCCGCAGCGCATGATGGGTCAGGATCTCGTTTGCCAAGGCCAGCACGAAGATCATGACGGCGCCACCGGTGGCAACATAGCCAAGCAGCGGATCGAAAATGAAACAGACGACGAGGAAAATCGGAACCCAAGGGGCATCAAGCAGTGCCAGCAGGCCGTTGCCGGTCAGGAACTCGCGCAGCTTGTCGATGTCGCTGAGGGCATACTGGGTGTTCTGGCCCGGGTTGGCCAACGTCCCCTTCAGCACCCGGTTGAACAGCGGACTTGCCAGAAGCTCGTCAAATTGCATCCCGGCACGCACCAGCATGCGCGAACGCACATATTCGAGGATGCCATAGACCACCAGCATGGCGCAGGCGATCAGCGTGAGCATGACCAGTGTCGTCTCGTTCCGGCTCTGCAGCACGCGGTCATAGACCTGCAGCATGTAGAGCGGCCCGATGAACATCAGGAGGTTGATGAAGAAACTGAATACGAAGGTGGTCCCGAGAATGGTCCGGAACTTCGCCAATGCGATCCCGAGGGGCGTCCGCTTCTTCATTATACCCTGTTCTTCCTCTCATGCATGCCGGGACAGCCTGTTGCTGTCGGGCATGTCCCAGACCGGCCGCCTGCAGGACACCCGCGCGTTTTGGCGGAATGAAAAACCCGGAACCGTTTTCAGTCCGGGGCACATAGCGGCTAGTTGAGACAGTTTTATGTCCGACCGATGACAAACCGATGGATCACGTCAATCCCAAACTTCCATATACACCTGCAAGGCCTGAAGCGCAAAACGCCAAGCGCAGGTGATCCGGAACTTCCGGGGTCGTTTTCCTGCCCGTGTGTCCTTTTGATCTCAGGTCACGTTGCGGATCCGCAAGACATAGGCCATCGCGCCTGCCTCTGCAGCGTTCCTGCACCAGATCCGGGACACGGAGCCGCAGATGAGCACATCCCTCGCATCGAGCACCACCTCACCGGCAGCAGTCTTAATGGCGATACTCCCCGTGTGACAGATCACCGCAGTGACGTCCGAGAGGTCCTGGCCGGCCACTGTTACAGATACCGGGACAAGGTCATGCGCCAATCTTCCCCGCCGTATCATGACATTGAGATCAAGGATGGGGCCATCAACGAGGTACCCGGAGCAGGCCGCCCCGCCGTCGAACCGGCACAACGCCCCCGGCCCATCAACCCGTTCACGCCTGCCGTCGCCGAAGTCCAGATCAATTCCTGCGCCATCCATCAGCGCCAGCGTCCGGTCGATTCCGGCAAAGGCCGAGAAAGGGCCATCAGCGGCCACTTCGGCCATCGAGAGCCGCCAGTCGAAGGTCTCGAAGGTCGCTCCCACCGGAAAGACGGCAATCTCGTGCGTGACACCGCCGCCATTCTTCCAGGGCATGGCCTTCGCCTCGCCCCAGCGGATCACCCGGATACTTGGCTTCTCTTCAACGTTCATGTCGGGCCTCAGAACATGATCTTCGGCAGCGCCGTGCCAATTGCCGGCATCGCCCAGATCAGCGCCATGGCGAGGATCTGCAGGAGGATGAAAGGCACCACGCCCTGATAAATCATGCCCGTGGTCACTTCTTTTGGCGCTGCCCCGCGCAGGTAGAACAGCGAGAAACCGAAGGGCGGGGTCAGGAACGAGCTCTGCAGGTTGATGGCAATCAGCACGGCCAGCCACAGCGGATCATGCCCCATCAGGATCAGCGGCGGGATCAAGAGCGGCAACAGGATCACGGCGATCTCGACGAAGTCGAGGAAGAAGCCGAGCACGAAGATGAAGGCCATGGCAAAGATCAACGCCCCCGTCGCCCCGCCCGGCATGGCCGCCAGGATTTCCGCCACCCGGTGCTCGCCGCCGAGACCGACGAAAACCAGCGAGAAGAAAGAGGCCATCAGGATCGTGGCAAAGATCATCGACGTGACAACCATCGTCTGGGTCAGCGCCGGGATCAGCGTCTTTACCTTGAACGACTGGCGCAGCGAAACGAGAACGGCCGCAAGGCCCGTCAGCGCCAGCCCGGCATAAAGGGTCGCCAGCGTATATTCCAGCGCGCCGGCGTCGGACCGCTGCAACCGCACCGGATAAAGGCCTGCAATCAGGACCAGCACGAACAGCGACAACGTCCCGGCCAGCACCAGGCGCTTGGGGGCCCCCTGCTTGTAACCGGCCAGCAGGATCGCCCCGACCGATCCGACCGCAGCCGCCTCATTCGGCGAGGCCACACCAAACAGCACCGCGCCGAGGACAGCAACGATCAGCACCACGGCCGGAAGGATGGCGCCAGCCACCTCTCCGGCAGACGGCCGCCGGTCCAGCGACTTCATCGCCGGCGCATCATTTGGCACCAGCCAGGCCCGCACGAGGACATAAAGGATGTAGAGCCCGACCAGCATCAGCCCCGGCAAAAGGGCTGCGGCAAACATCTGCCCGACGGAAATCGTCTCGATCGAGAACTTGCCCTGCTTGTATTGCGCCTGCTGGAAGGCCGAGGACATCACGTCCGCCAGGATGATCAGCAGCGTTGACGGTGGGATAATCTGGCCGAGCGTACCGGAGGCACAGATGAGGCCCGAGGAGAGCCGCGGGTTATAGCCATTGCGCAGCATCGCCGGCAGCGCGATCATGCCCATCGCCACCACCGTCGCGCCGACAATGCCGGTCGAGGCGGCGAGCAGCGCGCCGACCAGCACGACCGACACGCCGAGCCCCCCGCGCATGGTGCCGAACAGCCGGCCCATGGTCTCCAGAAGGTCTTCCGCGATCCGGCTTTTCTCCAGGATCACGCCCATCAGCACGAACAGCGGGATGGCGGTCAGCACCGGATTGGTCAGAACGGCAAAGAACCGCTGCCCCAGCGCGCCCATGAGGCCGAGCGAGAAATCGCCAGTGAAATAGCCGATCAGCGCGAACAGCGTCGCGACACCGGAGATGGTGAAGGCCACCGGATAGCCGAGCAGGATGAACCCGATCAGCGCGGCAAACATCAGCAGATCAAGCGGCATCACATGGCGCCTTCTGAAACGCGGCCCGAAAGACGCAGACAATCACGCAGAAACGCCGAAAGGCCCTGCAGCAGCAGCAAGACACAGAACGCCGGGACCAGGCTCTTGAGCAGGAACGAGGCGGGTATGCCACCAACCGAGATCGGCCCTTCGAGAATGGCCCAGGAGCGGGCAACGGAGGGCCAGGAGTAAAACAGCAACATCGCCAGCGAGCCACCGAGCAGCACCACATGACCGAACAGATCGATCATCGCTTTCGCCCGCTGGGACGCCTTGGCGTAATAGATGTCCACCCGGACATGGCCATTGACCAGCAGCGTGTAGCCAGCCCCCAGCATGAACACGCTGGCATGCAGGTAGAGGACGCCTTCGTTGAGGAAGATCGAGGAATAACCGAAGACATAGCGCAGCAGCACGATCACGAACTGCAACAGCACCATCGCCAGCGCAAACCAGATCGTCACCGCCGCCACCGCCCGGTTTACCCGGTCCAGCGCATTCGCAAGTTGTTCCATTCCCCCGTCCCCTGTTGCGGTCTTCTTTTTGTCCGGACGTCTAGGTCCCCGTCATCCCCGCGCATGCGGGGATCCAGTCCCCCCGGCGCTTGGCAGCCTTACACCGGGTGGGAGGAGAAGGTGTGCACTTTCCCCTCGCCGCAGCGCCCCTCTCCCCCCTTGAGGGGGAGATGCCCCCTTGAGGGGGCAGAGGGGGGTAAGCAGCCCCTCATAGCACACCAGCAGTGGTCACCAGCCGCAGCGCCGTTACCCCCCTCTGTCTGCTGACGCAGACATCTCCCCCTCAAGGGGGGAGAGAGGAGAAGCCGGCATTCGCCCCAAGCAAGACCCCAGCGCGAAACACGCCGCGCCGGGGCCGTTCAATCTTAGCCGTAGTTGTAGCTCAGGCCACGGGCGTTCATCTGGCCGGCGTCCGCATAGGGCATGTACTCGGTCATCAGCGACCGGTAGGCAAGGAAGCTCTCGGTGATGCGCTTCACCAACTCGTCGCTGTTGTCGCGCAGTTCACTGACCACCTCACCCATGGCATTGCCCATCGCAACCACAATCTCGTCCGGCAGCTTGTGCACGGTGACGCCATGCTTGTCCTTCAGCTCGCGCAGCGCCAGGGCGTGCTTGGTGTTGTACTCGGTCAGCACCGGATTGTAGAGGCTCTGCGAGGCAAAGGTAACGACCTGCTTCAGGTCATCCGGCAGCGCCTCCCAGGCCTTCATGTTGATGGCGCATTCCTCGGCAGAGGACGGCTCGCCAACACCCGGGGCGTAATAGTTCTTTGCGACCTGCTGCAGACCCAGCGCACTGTCCGACCACGGACCGATGAACTCGCCCGCATCCAGCGCGCCCGACTGCAGCGCCTGGAACATCGCCGGTCCGGACATGGCTTCCACGGCCATGCCGAGCTTGGCGCAGACTTCCGAGTTGAGGCCGGTGGTGCGGTACTTAAGGCCCTTCAGGTCGTCGACCGTCTTGATCTCGTTGCGGAACCAGCCGAACCACTGCGGACCCGAGTTGCCGCACAGGAACGGCTTCAGGCCGAAGCGGCCGTACATCTCGTCATAGAGCGCCTGGCCGCCGCCCTGCTGCATCCAGCCGATCTGCTCGATGGCGGTGAGGCCCAACGGCTGCGAACCGAACAGCAGGATGCCCTTCGACTTGGAGCCCCAGTAGGCCGGCACCGCGTGATAGATCTCGGCCGTGCCTTCGGCAACAGCATCAAACACGCCCGGTCCCGGGACGATTTCACCGGCGGCGAACAGCTCGACTTGCAGCCGGCCACCCGACAGGGCGGTGATGCGGTCGGCAAGCGCCTGGGCGGCAACACCCGGACCCGGCAGGTTCTTCGGCCAGGCGCTGACCATGCGCCACTTGATCACGTCCTGCGCGATGGCCGGGGCGGCAAGCGCCGCCGTACCCGCTGCTGCCGCCGCACCGATGCCTGCGGTCTTGAGGAAATCACGTCTTTTCATGGTCAGACCTCCATTCTGGTTGGTTGTCATTGCTTGTCCTGTCCCTTCTTGTTCAGTCTTTCAGGATTGCCGGCAGGTTCAAGCCATGTTCGCGCGCGCAATCGAGCGCGATCTCGTAGCCGGCATCGGCGTGACGCATCACGCCGGTGGCCGGATCATTCCACAGCACATTGGCGATGCGCCGGTCGGCCGCTTCCGTGCCGTCGCAGCAGATCACCATGCCGGAGTGCTGGGAGAAGCCCATGCCCACGCCGCCGCCGTGGTGCAGCGACACCCAGGTCGCCCCGGACGCGGTGTTGAGCAGCGCGTTCAGCAGCGGCCAGTCGGACACGGCATCCGAGCCGTCCTTCATCGCTTCCGTCTCGCGGTTCGGCGAGGCGACGGAGCCGGAATCAAGGTGGTCGCGGCCGATGACGATCGGCGCCGTCAGCTCGCCCTTTCGCACCATCTCGTTGAACGCCAGACCCAGCTTGTGGCGCAGGCCCAGGCCCACCCAGCAGATGCGCGCCGGCAAACCCTGGAAGGCAATGCGCTCGCGCGCCATGTCCAGCCAGTTGTGCAGATGCGCGTCGTCCGGGATCAGCTCCTTCACCTTCTGGTCGGTCTTGTAGATGTCTTCCGGGTCGCCCGACAGCGCGCACCAGCGGAACGGCCCAATGCCACGGCAGAACAGCGGCCGGATATAGGCCGGCACAAAGCCGGGGAAGGCGAAGGCGTTCTCCAGGCCCTCGTCCTTGGCCACCTGGCGGATGTTGTTGCCATAGTCGAGCGTCGGCACGCCGGCGTTCCAGAAGTCGACCATCGCCTGAACATGCACGCGCATCGAGGCGCGGGCCGCCTTCTCCACCGCCTTCGGATCGCTCTCCTGCTTGGCGCGCCATTCGCCGACGGTCCAGCCGGAGGGCAGATAGCCGTGGATCGGGTCATGCGCCGAGGTCTGGTCGGTAACGATGTCCGGGCGCGGGCCACCGGCCTTCATGCGCTTGACCAGTTCGGGGAACACGTCGGCCGCGTTGCCGATCAGCGCCACGGATTTCGCCTCGCCCGCCTTGGTCCAGCGGTCGATCAGCGCCAGCGCCTCGTCCAGCGTATGCGCCTTTTCATCGACATAACGGGTGCGGATGCGGAAGTCGGCGCGGGTCTCGTCGCATTCGACGGCAAGGCAGCAGGCGCCGGCCATCACGGCCGCCAGCGGCTGCGCGCCGCCCATGCCACCAAGGCCACCGGTCAGGATCCACTTGCCCTTGAGGTCACCGCCGTAATGCTGGCGGCCGGCCTCGGCAAAGGTCTCATAGGTGCCCTGCACGATGCCTTGCGTGCCGATGTAGATCCACGACCCGGCGGTCATCTGGCCGTACATGGCCAGGCCCTTCTTGTCGAGTTCGTTGAAATGGTCCCAGGTCGCCCAATGCGGCACCAGGTTGGAGTTGGCGATCAGCACGCGCGGAGCATCGGCATGGGTGCGGAACACGCCGACCGGCTTGCCCGACTGGACCAGCAGCGTCTCGTTGTCTTCCAGCGACTTCAGCGCCGCAACGATGCGGTCGAAGTCGTCCCAGGTGCGCGCCGCGCGGCCGATGCCGCCATAGACCACCAGCGCATGCGGGTTCTCGGCCACATCCGGGTGCAGGTTGTTCATCAGCATGCGCAGCGGGGCTTCCGTCAGCCAGCTCTTGGCGTTCAGCGTCGTGCCGGTGGGCGGGAAGATGTCGCGCTGGTTATGGCGGGGATTGGTCATGTTTCCTCTCCGAAGCAACGTTTCATGTGCAGTGAATTGACGCCCAGTCCCACGCTTATAAGCGCCAGGATCCGGAGGCCACGGTCTCGAGAATGGATGAAAGGACCGGCCGCAGCCGCGCGGCCTTGGTCAGGCTGTAGGCATAGGGCGGTAGCTCGGTTTCCAGATGCGTCGCCTGCGCCAGCTCCATCTGGATGGCGTGATAGCCTTCCGCCGGCCGGCCATAGTGGCGGGTCGTCCAGCCGCCCTTGAAGCGGCCATTGACCACCGTGCTGTAGCCCGCCGCCGCCCGGCAGATGCCGGCCACCGCCTCGCCCAGACCGGGCGCGCAGGACGTGCCCTCCACCGTGCCGATGTTGAAATCCGGCAGCGTGCCGTCAAACAGGAAAGGGATGTTGGAGCGGATTGAGTGGCAATCGTAGAGCACGGCAAACCCGTGGATCGCATGCACCCGCCGAAGTTCGGCTTCGAGCGCCGCATGATAAGGCGCATGGAAGGCGAGCCGCCGCCGTTCGATCTCGGCCGCATCCGGGGCATCCAGCCAGATGTTTTGGCCATCGAAATCGGTCAGCGGCACCAGCCCGGTGGTGTTCTGGCCCGGATAGAGGCTTGCCCCGTCCGGCGGCCGGTTGGCGTCGATGACATAGCGGTGGAAGGTCGCGGCCACGGTCGTCGCCCCCGGCAGCAGCCCGTCATAGAGCCGGTCCACATGCCAGTCGGTGTCGCTGAGCACCAGCCCGCGCCCATTCAGCTTCGCCCGGATGCCGGCGGGAACATGCGTGCCCGAATGCGGCAGCCCCAGCACCACCGGACTGTCGCCCCGCGTCACCGTCACCGGCCCAATCTGATCGTCACGCGTCATCTGACTTGAATCCTTTGTCACCCAGCATCACCCATCCCAGGACGCACCGCCTCTCCGCCCCCCTCCCCCGGGGGGGGGGGGGGGGGGGGCCCACAGCGCCACCAGCAAGACTGCGCTCGCAAGGTGGCCAGCCCAACCTGTCCGACCAACCAGCCCCCTGCGCGCACTGAGCAGCCCAGCCCAAATTCAACCTCCGAGCCCCCCACCCCTACCCCCTCCCCACGAGGGGGAGGGGCGCGGAGAGGCCCCGCCTTCAACTGTCATCCCCGCGAAGGCGGGGATCCAGTACCCCCTGTCTTCGTCGTAATCAGTCCCCGGGTTACTGGATCCCGGTCTTGCCGCCACACGGCAAACCGGGATGACACCCGAAAAACTCCACCTCAGACCTTGAACGACCCGATCTCCGCCGCAGCCGCAAACGCGCCCGAGCGCACCAGCGCAGATGCCGCCTCGATGTCGGGGGCCAGATACCGGTCTTCCTTCAGCGCGGAAGCAACACCGCGCAGACGTCCAATCACCGCCTGAAGCGGACCAGAGGTCTTGAGCGGAGCGCGGAACTCGATGCCCTGCGCCGCACAGAGCGCCTCAACACCGAGGATCACCGACAGGTTGGCATTCATCCGCAGCAGCCGGCGCGCGCCATGGGCGGCCATCGACACATGGTCTTCCTGGTTGGCCGAGGTCGGCGTCGAATCCGTCGAGCACGGCGTTGCCAGGTGCTTGTTTTCGCTCATCAAGGCAGCCGTCGTGACTTCCGCGATCATGTAGCCGGAGTTGAGGCCTGGATCGGGGGTCAGGAACGGCGGCAGGTCATGGCTCAGCGTCGGATCGACCATTAGCGCCACGCGCCGCTGCGCAATCGCACCGATTTCCGCCACCGCCAGCGCGATCTGGTCGGCGGCAAAGGCCACCGGCTCGGCGTGGAAATTGCCGCCGGACACGATCCGGCCCTCGCCCAGCACCAGCGGGTTGTCCGTGACCGCATTGGCCTCGATTTCCAGCGTCGAGCCGGCAAAGCGCAACAGGTCGACAGCCGCCCCCAGCACCTGCGGCTGGCAGCGGATGCAATAGGGATCCTGCACGCGCGTGTCGCCCTCGCGGTGGCTCTCGCGGATTTCCGAGCCCTCCATGATGGCCCGCATCAGGTCGGCAACCTCGATCTGGCCGCGATGGCCGCGCAGCGTATGGATTTCCGGCTGCAGCGGTGCGGTCGATCCCATGATGGCATCGGTCGACAGCGTCGAGATCACCAGCGAGGCCGCCGCATTGGTCCAGGCCTCGAACAGGCCGATCAGCGCCAGCGCGGTGGAAAACTGCGTGCCGTTGATGAGTGCCAGACCTTCCTTGGGGCCAAGCACGACCGGGGTCAGACCCGCCATCTTCAGCGCGTCGCCGCCCGCCAGCCGCTCGCCGCCATAGATCGCCTCACCGGCCCCGATCATCACCGCCGTCATGTGGGCCAGCGGCGCCAGATCGCCGGAAGCCCCCACGGAGCCCTGCGAGGGAACGACCGGCGTCACGCCAGCTTCGAGCATCGCCTCAATGAGCGCGATCACCTCCCAGCGCACGCCCGACGCGCCGCGCCCGAGGCTCAGGAGCTTCAGCACCATCATCAGCCGCGTCGCCGCACGGTCCAGCGGCTCGCCCACGCCGCAGCAATGCGACAGGATCAGGTTGCGCTGCAGCGTCGCCGTGTCCTTCGGCGCAATCTTCACCGAGGCCAGCTTGCCGAAACCGGTGTTGACGCCGTAGAGGCCGGCATCGCCATTGGCCGCCGCCGCCACATGGGCCGCCGCCAGGTCGACCGCCGGACGCGCCGAGGGATCAAGGCGGACCGCGCGCCCATCGCGCCAGATCTGTTCAAGGTCGGCCAGTGTGGCGCGGCCGGGCTGGAGAACAACGGTCATTGCGAACCTCCGAAAACTCGGGCGTGAAGGGGATTGAAGCCGAAGCGGTAGACAAGCTCCGCCGGCGTCGTTGCATTCCAGATGGCAAGATCGGACCTGAGTCCGGGGACGATGCGGCCGCAGTCCTCAAGGCCAAGGGCCCGGGCAGCATTGACGGTGACGCCGCGCAATGCCTCCTCGACGGTCAGCCGGAAGAAGGTGCAGCCCATGTTCATGGTCAGGAGCAGCGAGGTCAGCGGTGAGGTGCCGGGATTGCAGTCGGTTGCGAGCGCCATCAGCACCCCATGCGCGCGGAAGGCGGCAACCGGGGGAACCTGCGTCTCGCGGATGGCATAGAATGCGCCGGGCAGCAGCACGGCCACAGTTCCAGCCTTCGCCAGAGCGGCCGCATCTTCGTCGGTTGCATATTCCACATGGTCGGCCGACAGCGCGCCATAACGGGCGGCAAGCTGGGTGCCGCCGATGCGCGACAGCTGTTCGGCATGAAGCTTCACCGGCAAACCAAGACGCTTCGCCGCATCAAACACCCGGGTCATGTCCTCGACCGAGAAGGCAATGCCCTCGCAGAACCCGTCAACCGCATCGACGAGGCCCTCGGCCGCCGCAGCCTCCAGCCCCGGCAGACAGACCTCGGTCAGATAGGCCTCCGTCCGGCCCTTGTACTCGGTCGGCACCGCGTGGGCGCCGAGGTAGGTGGTCCGGACGCGCACCTTGCGCTCCCGGCCCAGCCGCCGGGCGGCCCGCAGCATCTTCAGCTCGGTCTCGATCTCCAGTCCGTAGCCGGACTTGATCTCGATTGCAGTCATCCCCTCGCTGATCAACGCATCAAGACGCGGCAGCGCGGAGGCAACGAGGTCGGACTCGCTGGCCTCGCGGGTCGAGCGGACCGAGGAGACGATGCCGCCCCCCGCCCTTGCCACTTCTTCGTAGGTCGCGCCGTCAAGACGCATCTCGAACTCGCGCGCCCGGTGTCCGCCGTGGACGATGTGGGTGTGGCAATCGATGAGACCGGGGGTCACCAGACGGCCGTCCAGATCGAGGCGCGGCAGGGTCGCAAATTCTCCCGGAATGGCGTCGCTTTGTCCGACGAAGGCGATGGTTTGTCCGTCCACGACCACAGCGCCGTTTTCGATCAGGCCATAGCCCGTCTGCCCCGCCAGAGTGGCAAGCGTCGCGTTGGTCAGGATGATCGGCTGATCAAGTTCCATCTTGGTTTCCTCCCCAGATGGGCGTATTTTGTCTGCACATATTAATCGTGTCAATCGAGGAAGGCGGCGAAAGAATGAGCAGCGCAAACGCAGGCGACCTGGCGAATTCCCCCGCAGCACCGGCAGCAACGGCAGCGGTCCTGTGGGCAAAAGAGGCATTGCTGCCTCAGGGCTGGGCAGCGGATGTCACCGTGGAGCTCAGCGCCGATGGCCGGATTTCGGCTGTCCGGCCAGGGACTTCCGTGCCCGCAGGGGCAACCCGTACCGGCCTTCTCCTCCCCTCCCCGGCCAATCTCCATTCCCACGCCTTCCAGCGCGCCATGGCCGGTCTGACCGAGCGGCGCGGCCCCGACCCGCGCGACAGCTTCTGGACCTGGCGTCAACTGATGTTCCGCTTCCTCGACCAGCTGACCCCCGAGGATGTCGAGGCGATTGCCGCCTTCGTGCAGATGGAAATGCTCGAATCCGGCTACGCCACCAACGTCGAGTTCCACTACCTGCACCACCAGCCGGGCGGCCTGCCTTACGCCAATCTCGGCGAGATGTCGGACCGCATCGCCGCTGCCGCGTCGCAGACCGGGATTGGTCTGACGCTGCTGCCGGTGTTCTACCAGTATGGCGGCTGCGACAAGCGCCCGCTTGGCGCAGGACAGGTCCGTTTCGGTAATGATATCAGCCGCTTCGCCGATCTCGTCGATGCTGCCGAAAAGGCCCTTGCCCCCCTTCCGGCGGATGCCCGGATCGGCGTTGCCCCGCACAGCCTGCGCGCCGTTGCCGCGGAAGATCTCGCCCGCGCCGCCAGCCTTCGCCCGGATGCTCCCCTGCACATGCACCTCGCCGAACAGGTAGCGGAAGTGGAGGAAGTGCTCGCCCATCGCGGCGCCCGGCCCGTCGACTGGCTCCTCGGCAATGCAGATGTCGACCGGCGCTGGTGCCTGATCCACTGCACGCAAATGCTTGAAAACGAAACACTTTCCCTCGCCGCGACCGGCGCGGTCGCTGGCCTTTGCCCGATCACCGAATCAAGCCTGGGCGACGGCATCTTCGACGGCGTGCGCTATCTCGGCGCGGGCGGCGTGATCGGCGTCGGCTCGGACAGCAACATCCGCATTTCACTGTCGGAGGAACTGCGCACCCTCGAGTATTCCCAGCGCCTGCGCGATCGCTCCCGCGCGGTCCTGGCAACTGCCGACAAGTCCACAGGCCGGGTGCTGTTCGAAGCTGTCGTCAAGGGCGGCGCACAGGCCGCCGGCCGTCCGTCAGGTGCAATCACGCCCGGTCAACTTGCTGATCTTGTTGCACTTGATAGCCAATCCGTGCATCTGGCTGGCCGTCAGGGCGACACTGCACTTGACGCTTGGGCATTTGCAGGCGATGACCGCCTCGTGCGCGATGTCTGGTCTGCGGGCCGTCATGTCGTGCGTGAGGGGCGGCACATTCGTCACGAGACCATCACGGCCAACTATATCCGTACGGTGTCGCGGCTCAAGGATGCGTGAAACGGCGGCACCCGCCAACCTGCTGAAACAAAACAAAAAAAGAGACGCGACCGCATGGCAAAGCCCCTCTCAGGCCCTGTGACCTGGCAGACCATCCAGGCCGAGGCCCTGCGCCGCATCCGAGACAGGGAGTGGAAACCCGGCGCGCAGATCCCTCACGAAGCCCAGCTTGCGGCCGAATTCGGCTGTGCCCGGGCGACTGTGAACCGGGCCCTGCGGGAACTGGCGGAACTCGGTCTTCTTGAACGCCGCCGCAAGGCCGGCACACGTGTTCCACTCAACCCGGTGCGGCGGGCAACCTTCCAGATCCCGATCATCCGCCAGGACATCGAAGGCCGGGGACTGGCCTACAGCTACAAGCGCCTTAGCCAGGAGGTCGAACCGATCCCCCTGCCCGTCCAGAGCCTGCTTGACCTGCCGCCGGAGCGCGAGCTGCTGCATGTCACGGCGCTTCACCAGGCCGATGGGGCCCCGTTCTGCCACGAGGACCGCTGGATCAACCTGTCGGTTCCGGGGCTGGAAAGCGCCGACTTTTCAAAGATGAGCCCCAACGAGTGGCTGGTCCAGAATGCGTCCTTCTCGAGCGGTGGCATCGAGTTTTTCGCAACCGAAGCCGATGGGGTCATGTCTGACCTCTTCGGCTGCCCGCAAGGGGCGGCCCTCTTCGTCATGAACCGCACAACCTGGGCAGGCTCTTTTGCAATCACCGCTGTCCGGCTGACTTACGCTCCAGGTCATCGCATGACAACGGAGATTTAGTAAGTTGCACTTAAACTCATAATACGATCTATGGCATCAATCGATTCTATTCACTACTGTTACTCCTTTTTGGCCGGAGCGGGGGGATGATGGCGAGGAATGCGAAAACAGTAAGTTTCATTTCCGCGCATATTTTCGCACCACAGATCCGCAAGACCAGTGTTCACTTCATCGCCACCGAGTTTGCCGCGCTCGGACATGACGTAAAATTTATTTCTGTTGGTTACTCATGGCTGCGAAAGCTGAAGAACTGCCCGCGCTACGCAGCAATATCATCTTCGCAAAGAAATCAGTTTGAGCAAATTAAGGAAAATCTGAATGCGGGGGTCTATATTGCACCACTTCACGCCTTCAGCAGCACAAATTTTTATTTTGACAAATTGAGCTCAATACTTTTCCCTATCTATGGATCTTATTTCCCCGAATTTGCACGAGAGGCAATCAGAAGATCGGATCTGATTGTAATTGAAACAGGAACCCCGATTGCCTTTTTCGATCTCTGCAAATCGCTATCGGGATCGGCAAAATTTATTTACCTGTGCCGGGACCATATGCCGACCATTCGGGCATCGACATATCTTCAGGATCTAGAAAGACGCATTATCGCCGAAAGTGACAGCGTCTGTGTACACGCGCAACGTCTGGCGGATCTACTCCCCGCTTCCGGTCGCATCACTGTGGTGCCGCAAGCCATTGACCCCGAGCCATTCCGGTCTACCGACAAAAGCCCCTATCCGACCGGCACAGTGAATGCGGTTTCGGCTGGAGATATGCTTCTCGATCGGCAAGTCATCGCAAAGCTCGCAACTGCGGCACCAGAAGTGTGCTTTCATGTTTTCGGGGCAAGCTGGGACTTGATAAAACCAGCCAACCTGATCATCCATGGTGAAGTGGGTTTTGAACAACTTGCAGCCTACATACGGCATGCCGATTTCGGAATCGCCGCCTATGCGACTTCAGAGACTGATCAATACTTGGCAGAGTCGAGCCTAAAGCTTTTGCAATATGCTCATTGTCAACTTCCAGTAATATTGCCGGATTCCATACCTGTTGATCGCGGGAATGAAGTAAAATATAATGCGAATAATCTGATTGACGCACGATCTCTTGTAGACAGGTGCCTGGAGTTCAGAAGGTCAAGTCTGGGTTCGTACAGCATCCCGAGCTGGCGCCAGAACGCTCTGGCGACACTCGCCACGGTTGGAATCAATGAGCATCCTTTTCACAGCTTAGCTTAGAATCAGTGATACCAACCTTGCCATGACCCGGCGTGGCCCGGTCAAGGCAGGTGCATTTACATCTGGAGCAGATGCCAAAGCTGAGAAATGCGACCTCGGTATTGCACAGGTCATACGCAAGAAGATCACGTAAACGGTCGCAGCCACGCAGATAGCCACAGCAAGCACCAGGACTACGCTGGCCTGGAAGACATGCAGAATGGCCATTGCCGACAGGGCACTCACTGTCGCGGATATCAGAACGCGAGCCAAATGCGCGATTGGAAGCCTTGCTCCCCCCAAACGCTCGAGCTGTATCTGAAACAAAAAGAAACCTGCAATCTGAAGCAGACTTTTGGCGATAACTGCCCCCCATAGCCCCCAGATAAAAATGGCAACAGGCAAGACAACAATCGTTGTGACAGCAAGAACGAGCACGCTACGTGTAATCACATTGGCATGGCCAGACGCAGACAGAGCAGACCAAGGCAGCACCGACAGCGCACTTAACGCAGAACTGACTAGCAAAATAGAGGCCATCGGCACGAGATCGACATAGGCTGCGCTGTATACCAGCGGCAAGAGCAGCGACATGATTGCTGCCCCTCCGAAACAGATCGGAAGGCATACAACCGACAGCCCGAGAACCGCACGTTCATAAATAAGCTGCTGCGCATGAGCGTGGTCGTTGTAGTGTTCATTCGGCAATTGACCGGATACCCGGGATGCAAACGAAACAACGAGCGGCGCACTAATTTGAAGCGAAAGCTGTTCTACAAGACCAGCAAAAGCTATTGCCACGGCAAATAAGCCGAGATCAGCGCTTGTAGCAATTAAGCTTAGAAACAAATACTCGACACGTGACAAAACGAGTATATCAAGCAAGTCGCTGATCCAAATTTGAAGTGCATATGATTTTGCTTCACGAGAAGGGTTCAATTGCCTTTCTTGCTCTTCCCCATCGGAATGAGGGGGGATACGAAGCAGAGGCAGCATGGGAATAGACCGCAGCAGCAAAGCCGCGACAGCACCCGAAGCCCCCGCAAGCGAAGCACCTAGAATAGAGCCCGGAACATAAAGTAGAGAACCGATGATGGAGCTTCGTGCTGGCGACAGGAAATCGCCATAAGCCCGACGAGAACTGGCCGCGAAACCTGCGGTCGAGTACACTACACAAATGGCGAGAAGGATAAGCGGCTCGCTCAGCGCATTTGGCGTCGCAAACAACATTGACACAACAGCGGCACCAGCGAAAACAACGACACTAAAGAGCAAACCGAGAGCCCATTGTCGTCGGATGCCGACGATTGTCGCACGTCTTTCCGCTGGATCAGACATCGCCCCAAAGCGCAAGGCGGTTTGGGGCCATCCCCTGTCGACGATCGCAGCCAATGCAGTCGTAAGCCAAATTGCGAAGGCGGTCGCCCCCAACCCCTCCGGCCCAAGCACACGCGCAATAATTACGGCAACAACAAAACCTGACGCCATTGAGACGAAAGACGCCAGCAGATTGAGCACAGACCGACCGAAGAGATGCGACATGCGTGTCTTATACCCTGCAGGCCGTAACACCGAATTAAAAATCTGATGTTAAGCACTCGCCAAAGCAAGCGGAGTGCGGGCATGGCGCAGAAGAAAAAGGACAGTTTCCTGAGAGCCGGGGAACAGCAAAATCTGCTTATACTAAAGTTACAGAGGCTTGCATGGAGACTGATTGCACCGCTTCCGGATAGCCTCTACATCAAGATTAAGTATTTATCAATAAAAAGAAAATGGCCAAACATCAAGAACCCGAAGAATTTTACTGAGAAAATACAATATCGCAAAATACATGATCGAAATCCGTTGTATGTAAAGCTGGCCGACAAGATTGAAGTCAAGAATTACATCAAACAACGCGTGGGGGCCGATTTCGCAATTCCGACACTATGGGCGGGGACACGGCTCGAGGACATCAATTGGAACGACATCCCTCTTCCAGCGGTTATTAAGCCCAACCATACCAGCGGACTTGGACACTTCCTGCATGGCAATTCCGATATCGAGCATCTGATGCGGTGCGATCCAGTAACTGATTGGTTGGCGATTGACCATGCTCGCTACAATCGGGAATGGGCCTATTCTGATATTCCACGTCAAGCAATGATCGAACCGCTGTTGATGCGGGACGGCGGTGTTCCCTGGGACTACCGTTGCTTCGTCTTTCATGGAAAAGTGGTCCTGGTCAGTGTCGATGTCCGCGAAGACAACCATGGATACTGCGCCAATTTTTCGGTAGACTGGTCGCGTCTTCCATTTCATGACCCACACTATTTCCCCCCCTATAAGGGAGATATTCCGGCTCCAACTGCGCTTTCCACGATGGTAGAACTAGCCGAAACCGTTGCTGGCGATCTGGATTTTGTCCGGGTCGACTTCTATGACACTGGTGACCATCTCTACATTGGCGAACTGACTTTGTATCCGGGCGGCGGCTTCGAGGCGTTTGAACCGAAGGAGTTCGACCGCTGGCTTGGCAATCATTGGACAATCAGGTCAACGCCGGCCGGCTGAGCGACCGGCATCTCCCGCATTCAGAACTGCACCGGCACCTGCCGGCCGTCCGAGATCCGGCATTGACCGACACCGCCGCCGCCAATGCCTGCCTCCGGGTTGGCGAGACGGAAGTCACAGGTCATCGCACGCCCCCGATTGCCGGTCAGCACAGCTTGGGCATCAGAGCGGTAGCTGATCGACGTGTCGGTGCCATCGCGAAACTGGGTCGACCAGCCATGTTTGGTCTTCTTCGAACTGTCCCAGATCGTATCGGAACTGCTGGAATTCGTCCGTTCGATGTTCTGGACAACCCGGCCGGTAAACATTTCGCCGTCACTGGTGACTGCTGTCGCGGTGATCTGGTTGACGTCATCGAAGATGTCATTGCCTTGCTGCAGGGTCAGATGCAGCGTGCCCTGTGACATGCCGTTTGCCGCGAGGATCGGCGCAGGTGCCTGTCGGACAGTCGGGGCGCAAGCTGGCACCACACAGACCGCAGCCAGACAGATGGCAACGCGCAAGTGGCTGGCCGACAGATTGATCATTCCAAGAGTCATAACATTGTTCCTTAGTCAGTCCTGGCGCGAAAACCGGGGCAAAAGCCGGCTGGTGTCCGGCAGTCCATCTGGTTTCAGGTCACGAAAGGCAAAAAGACACAGGCCGAACAGCCCGAGAGAAAGAAAGGTCGGCATCCCGAACTGCAGGAACAACTCGCTCCGCCCAAGCGGGTCCGTGCTGGTGGCAATCGCTGAAACAGGGATCTGCCCGGCCAGGGACCAAACCAGTGCCGCGAGCGCAAACCAGATCGCACGGCGGCGGGCCGAGCGAACAAGAGAAGCCGGCGGCGGCGAGTTCTCTCGCTGCAACGAGACAAGCTCGCGCAGGGCAGCAAGCCCTTGAAGCCACAAGCCGAACAGCCCCAGAACGATTCCCGCAATCGCCTGCACCTGCCAGTCATCCAGATCAGATGCCGGATAGGGAACCTGCGCGGCGATCACAGTTGCCAGGGACCCGGGTGCTGCGACAGACCACAGCAAAAGCGAGAACGTCAGGCCCACAAGAAAGCCGGTTGCTGCCGTGAGACCAACCAGCGCCCGGTTCGCTCCGAAAGTCGCCTGCCTTCGAGCTAATTTTTTCATTTGCAGCTTTCTATTTTTAATGCGTAACAATAATTTCTTGAAATTAGATAATCGAGGAATCCGGAATGCGCAAGCTCCTTGCAACATCCCTTTTGACGGTCAGCCTCACGGCCTGCTCATCGCTGACCCCAGCCGGAATGCGCGCTGTTGCAGGTCTCGATCCCATCGAGACCGACCCGGCAAGACTGACGGCAGCAATCGGCGTTGACGAAGCATTTCGGCTGCGTACCGGCGATGCGAAACTGTCGATCAGCTACCGGACTGACAAGACTTCAGCTCCGGTGGTTTCTGAGGAATTCAAACTGGTAATCTCGGCCTCGACAGGCACCGACAGCATTGAACCGCATGCCGGAGAAGCGATTTTTATCGCGCGGATTGCCGAAGAGGATCTCGCCCGCGCCCGGGATGCGCAGTCTCGAATCAGGACCTTGAAACTGGCAGGAGTGGGCACCGGCGAACTGTCAGTGGGCGTTTCCAGTGGGTGCCTGACAAAGGCAATGCCGGACAAGGTGCCGCTGCGCACATACATCCGGAGTGAGGAAGCAGCAAAGTTCGTTCAACTCACGGAAATCGACAACATCCTTGATATGTTGACGCAGGAGCAGGTGAAAAAGATCCGCCAGGAATTCCCCGCCTGCTGAGACAAAAAGGCCTGGGAGGCAATGCTGCTTCCCAGGCACTCCATCAAGTCAAAACGTGAAGCCAGGCGCGGCGACCTGGAGGGTAACAGATCCTCAGTTCGAAACTTGAACGCCTGCGACCCAGACTGCCGACAATTCAAGGTCATCGGTCAGATGGACAATGTCCGCATTTCGACCGGCAGCAAACGTCCCGAGCCGTCCCGACGCTGAAATACAGGCGGCCGGTCGGCTAGTTGCCATGGCAAGTGCCAGTTCAAGCGGAGCGCCCACAGTCTCGACCAGATAGCGGACTGAACGCGGCAGGCAGATATCAGCGCCGGCCAGCGTGCCATCCTCGAGCGTCAATCGGCCATCGCGCCGCAGGATCCGCCGGTCTCCCAGCATGAACTCGGTCACATCGGTTCCAGCGGCAGCCATGGCATCGGAGACAAGATAAAGCCCCGCGCCCTGCTTGGCGGCCAGGGCAATCCGCAGCCCCTCGGGGGCAACATGCACGCCATCGGCAATCAGCCCGGCATGAACGTCGCAGTCAAGCGCAGCACCGACCATGCCCGGCTCGCGGTTGCCAAGCTGGCTCATCGCGTTGAACAGATGCGTGACACACCGGGCCCCGGCGGCAAATGCAGCCTTGGCTTCGCTGGCCGTGCTGTCGGTGTGACCAAGGCTGACGATCACCCCGGCGCGCACAAGACTGCTGATCTGTTCAAGCGTGACCGCCTGCGGCGCCAGCGTGACCAGAAGCACGGGCAAGTCAGCCGCAGCCCGGCACAGTTGGTCCAGGTCTGCATCTTGCATCGCTCGGATCAACGCCGGGTCATGCGCGCCCTTACGGCGAGGATCGAGATGCGGCCCCTCCAGGTGCAGGCCGAGAAAGCCCGGCACCTTGTTCCGCGCCGCCGCCACACCGGCTGCAATGACGGCTTGGGTGGCCTGCGGCGTATCTGTGATCAAGGTCGGTAGGATGCCAGTTGCACCAAGGCGGGCATGGGCCGCACAGATGCGGCGGATCTTTTCGATATCCGCCGTGCCATCCAGCATAATGCCATCGCCGCCATTCACCTGAAGATCGAGAAAGCCCGGAGACAGGATGCCCCCGGACAACGCGATCTTCTCGCCGCCGAAGGCGCCGGCCATTGCAGAGCCGAGATCGGCGATGGCATGCACCACCCCGTCCTCGACCAGCAGGACCTTGCCCTCGCGAAGCTGCCGGCCATCAAACAACCGGGCCCCGGTAAAGACCTGACGCATCAGACCGTCTCCGTGACCTTTTTCAGGTGCGGCGGCACATCGGGGTTGAAGCCACGACGGCGCGACAGTTCTTCAATGAACTTGTAGAAGCTGACGCCCAGGACCAGCGGGGCGACAATCGGATGCAGGCCGGAAACGGTCGGCAGCGTCGTCGCGCCGGCAACCTCGAGACCCGTGACGAAGACATCCGCCCCCTGCCCGACCAGCCGCTCGGCCGTCGCCCGCACATGCGGCAATGCGGCATCGTCAACGCCCAGTGCCAGCACGGGGAACCGGCCGCCGACAATCGCCGCAGGGCCATGCAGAACTTCAGCCGCACTGTAAGATTCTGCGTGCAAGCCACTGGTTTCCTTGAATTTCAAGGCCATTTCATTGGACATGGCAAAACCCGGACCGCGCCCAAGGACATAGAGCGACTGCGCCCGGACGAGCCGGTCCGACAATGCCGTCCAGTCCTGCTCCAGCGCCTTGGCAAAGGCATCCGGGAGCCCGGCAACGGCAGCCCGCAGCGCCTCGTCCTCAAGCCATTCGGCGAGAAGGGCGAGACCGGCCACGACAGAGTTGACGAAGGTTTTGGTGGCGGCAACGCTCTGCTCGGGACCTGCGCTCAGCGGCAACGTATGAGCACTGACGCCGGCCATCGGCGAGGCCGAGTTGTTGGTCAGCGCGATGGTCAGCGCGCCACCCTCACCGGCCAGCCGCATCATCTCCACGATATCCGGGCTCTTGCCAGACTGCGAAACCCCGACGCATGCTGCACCCTTCAGTTTCAGCGTCCGGCCATAGATGGACGCGATGGACGGGCCCACAGAAGCAACCGGAACACCAGCGGCCAGTTCGACCGCGTATTTGAAATAGGTCGAGGCATGGTCGGACGAGCCGCGGGCAACGCTGACGATCGTGTGCGGATCAAGGCTGCGCATCGCGCTCGCCGCAGCAGCCAGGGGAGCGCGTGCATCCGCAAGGAACCGCGCGGCCGCCTCGGGAATTTCGGCAACTTCGGTGGCCATATGCGTCTTGGTGGTCATGATCAGTCCTTGTCGGTCGGCGCCCGGGACGGATCCGGGGCGATCTGAAGTTCAACGGCGAAGTCATAGGCATCGCCGCGATAAAGCGAGCGGGTGAATTCCACCACCCGCCCGGATGGCAGGTAGGAAACACGCTCGATCCGAAGTCCGGCCGCGCCGGCCGGCAAATGAAGGAGATCTGCGTCGGCGGGAGACAGATTGGTCGCCGACAGGCGTTGAACCGCGCGCACAGGCCGCCGCCCGAGTTCGGCCAATACGGCATAGAGTGATTTGTCGACGCGGAACGGATCGGGCAGGATCGATGTCGACAGCGCCGCCCGTTCGATGGCCAGCGGGATGTCATCGGCCTGGCGCACGCGCTCGAGCCGGGAGACCCGCTCCTGGGCACTCAGCCCAAGGGCCATCACTTCCTCCGGTGTCGGCGCATGAATGCCGCGCGACAGATAGACCGAATCGACCGACTTGCCGCGCCGGGCCATGTCTTCCGAGAAGGATGTGAGCAGTGAGAGCGCCTGCTCGAGCCGCTCGACCTTTGGTGCGACAAAGGTCCCCGACCCGCGCTTCTGCACCAGGTGCCCCTGTGTCACCAGCGCCTGTACAGCCTTTCGCACGGTCACTCGGCTCAGCCCGGTCTTGCTGGCCATGTCACGCTCCGGCGGCAGGCTGTCCCCCGGCTTCAACTGACCGGAGGAAATCGCATCGGCTATTCGTCTGTGCAGCGCCAGATACAAAGGACCGGCGTCGTCAAACCCATCAGGAGAAAACAGCTCATCCATGCCGCAGCCCTCCTGGTACGGCACCTGAAAGACCGTCCTCGAACCGGCGGCGAGCCATGAAAACCGCCCCTTCGACCGAGCCTCCCAGCGCCACACGCTGCGGCCAGCGACCGGCAAGACGACTGGCGTGCATAGGTCCAAGTCCGCCCAGAAACACAACAGGCAGAGTGTCACCGGCCTGCAGCAGTTCGATGGTCGCCGTGACCTCGGCAACGCTGTCGTGGATCACCGAAACGGCAGCCGCATCGCCGGCATCCCCGGCCGCAAGGATACGCGGAGCAAGGCGTGCAAACTCTGCCGGACGCATCGCCGGGGCCTCGCCGACAAGCTGGGTCGGGCCACCGAACTCGGCAAGCACGTCTGACAGCAACGGGGTCATTGGCAAAAAGCCATCGACAGCCCGCAGGGCCATGGCCAGCAAACGACGCCCCATCCAGGCACCGGAGGCCTCATCACCGAGCACGAAGCCCCAGCCGCCGACCTCCCGGATCTCTCCCTTGCGCTGAACCGCAAAGATCGAGCCGGTGCCGATGGCCGCCATGACGCCGTCATCATCCCCGAGCGCGCCCTTTACGGCCGTAACGCCGTCATTGACCACATGCACGGAAGCGAAAGGCAGGCGCGCCACAAGACGATCAACCGCCTCGCGCACATTGCCACCAGCCAGCCCCAGCACGGCGTGAAGGTCGCCAAGGGCCGCCTCTCCGCCCGCTGCCTCGCGCGCGGCGGACAGGATACTGTGAAGCGCACCCTCCGGATCGGAAACGATATTGGACGGCCCGGCGGACGCAGTTCCGTAGATCCGGCCGCTGATATCCGCAACCTGAGCCCGGCACCCTGTGCCACCGCCATCAATCCCGAGAAAGCGCGTCATTGTTCCTCCCTTTGAAAGGAAGATACCAAAGCCATACCAAATGAAAAGCCCTGTTTTGAAAACAGGCGCGATTTCGGACAGAAGCCTGGACGCCGACCAGCGCCGATAACCATCTATGAAGTTACACGCCGCCGGAAAAAGCCGCCTTCGATCTTGTCGGTAGCCACATTATATATATTTATTTCAAATACTTAATCAGAAGCCTCCCCACCCTGCCAGAACATCAGCATCGTGAAACGCCTGGGGATCCTGACTTGAAAAGCCCAAGGAACGCTTCATAAAATTCCATCGCGCGAATTTGCCACTTTACAATTGGTATTCTTTTGGCATTATCACGTTGGGGAGGGCAAGATGACAACACGACGGACAGAGGCAAGGCACACAGAGGCAGACAGATTGCATTCAGGCGACGCAGCGGAAGCCGTTGCAGCAATCCTGACAGCTCAAACGGCTGCACTTGATGTGACTTCCGCAGCGCGGGATGTGATCGCCGCCACAGGCCTTGCCATGGCCGCAGCCATCGCGTCCGGTCACAAGGTCATCTATGTCGGTGCCGGCAGCTCGGGTCTGATGGCCCTGGCTGACTGCCTCGAAATCCCAGGAACATTCGGCGTTTCGCGCCATCAGGTTGCGATGCTGTTTGCCGGCGGCGCAGCCGCCCTGCTCGATATGCCCGGCGCTGTCGAGGATGACGCGGATCTGGCTGCAGCAGATGTGGCCCGGGTTGCCCCCGGGCCTGGCGACCTCATCATCGCGGTCTCGGCCTCCGGCTCCACGCCCTATACCCTGGCCGTCGCCAAGGCGGCCAAGGTGCGCGGCGCAAGCATCGCCGGCCTTGCCAACGCTGAAGCAACGCCCTTGCTGCAAATCGCGGATTATCCGGTGCTGCTGGATACCGGGCCGGAAATTCTGGCAGGCTCGACGCGGCTTGGCGCCGCAACGGCACAAAAAGCAGCACTCAACATGATTTCAACCCTCGCAGGTGTCCGTCTCGGACACGTCCACGAGGGGCGAATGGTCAATGTCATGGCGGATAACGCCAAGCTTCTGGACCGGGCCGCCGGCATGGTGGCAGACTTCAGCGGTGTCGACATTGACGCAGCACGCGCCGCACTTGCCCGGACGGGCGGAGCGGTGAAGCCTGCAATCCTGATTGCCTGCTGCGCCACGGTGGCGCAGGCCAACTCGCTTCTCGCGGAAGCCGGGGGTCATGTGGGACCGGCCCTCAGAGCACTGCGACAAGACGCATAAGCATCAACCAGAGGGCCAAAAAGGCCCATAAACGGGAGCAGTTCGATGAATCTTGTGAAATTTCAGGGCGCGCTACTCGCCGGCACCCTGCTTGCCGGCGCAGCTCATGCCGCCGATGTCACACTGACGATTGAAAGCTGGCGCAACGACGATCTGACCGTCTGGCAGCAGACCCTGATCCCGGCGTTCGAAGCCAAGAACCCGGGCATCAAGGTGGTGTTCGCGCCGACCGCACCGGCTGAGTACAACGCCATCCTGAACTCCAAGCTTGATGCAGGCAGCGCCGGCGACCTGATCACCTGCCGCCCATTCGACGCCTCGCTGACCCTGTTTGAAAAGGGCAAGCTGGCCGACCTGACCGCCTTGGAAGCCATGAAGAACTTCTCGGCCGTCGCCAAGTCCGGCTGGTCGACCGATGATGGCGCTAAGACATTCTGCATTCCGATGGCTTCGGTCATCCACGGCTTCATCTACAACAAGGACGCCTTCAAGGAAGTCGGGATCGAAGTTCCGACCACTGAAGACGAGTTCTTTGCCGCCCTCGACAAGATCAAGGCCGACGGCAAGTACATCCCGATGTCCATGGGCACCGCTGACCAGTGGGAAGCTGCCACCATGGCCTACCAGAACATTGGTCCGAACTACTGGAAGGGCGAGGACGGCCGCGCCGAACTGATCGCCGGTGCTGCCAAGCTAACCGACGAGCCGTGGGTGGCCCCGTTCCGCTCCATCGCCAAGTGGGGCCAGTATCTGGGTGACGGCTACGAAGCCCAGTCCTATCCGGACAGCCAGAACCTGTTCACCCTCGGCCGCGCCGCCATCTATCCGGCCGGTTCCTGGGAAATCGCCGGCTTCAAACAGCAGGCCGGCTTTGAACTCGGCGCCTTCTATCCGCCGGTGCCGGCAGCAGGCGACCAGTGCTACATCTCCGACCACACCGACATCGCACTCGGCATGAACGCAGGCACCAAGCATCCGGAAGAAACCAAGAAGTTCCTCGACTGGGTTGGCTCGCCGGAGTTCGCTGAACTCTACTCCAACGCCCTGCCCGGCTTCTTCTCCCTGTCCAACGCCAAGATCGAACTGAGCGAGCCGCTCGCCCAGGAATTCGTCAGCTGGCGCGAGACCTGCAAGCCGACGATCCGCTCGACCTACCAGATCCTGTCGCGCGGCACGCCGAACCTCGAGAACGAAACCTGGAACGCCTCCGCGAACGTCATTCGCGGCGCAGAGACCCCGGAAGCAGCCGCAGAGCGCCTGCAGAAGGGCCTTGCCAGCTGGTACGAGCCGCAGAAATAATCGGTCGACCAGTTCAGCAACGGATCATGGCAAGCCACGGCGGCCATGATCCCATGTGCATAGACACATAGTTTTACAGTGTAATAGCACGTAAAGTCTTCGCACAGTCCCCATCGCACCAATGGAGGAGGCCCAGATCCGGGCCTCCTCCAAGCGCAGAGGCTTTCCCAATGACCGACATCCCTATCGCTGGCAAAAGGCCGTTCCGCTGGCATATCGGCGTGTTCCTCGCCCCGGCCGTGATCATCTACACCGCGATCATGATCCTGCCGCTGTTCGCCACGCTGAACATGGCCCTGTTCAACATCAGCGCGGATGGCGTCAGCCAGTTTGTGGGTCTTGCCAACTTCCAGACCCTGTTCGGCGACCCGCGCTGGTCGGATGCGTTCTGGAACGCGCTCGGCAACAACGCCTGGTTCTTCCTCATCCACATGGTGGTTCAGAACCCGATCGGCGTGCTTCTGGCGGCCCTTCTGTCTTCGCCGAAACTGCGCATGGCGGCGTTCTATCGCACCGCGATCTTCATCCCGACCATCCTGTCCTTCGTGATTGTCGGTTTTGTCTGGAAACTGATCCTGTCGCCGATCTGGGGCATCGCCCCCGGCCTGCTGGATGCCGTCGGCCTCAGGTGGCTCTATGCTCCGTGGCTGGGTCAGGAAGCCTACGCGCTGACAACCCTGGCGCTGGTGTCGGTCTGGCAGTTTGTCGGCATCCCGATGATGTTGATCTATGCTGCACTGCTGACGATCCCGGACGAGATCCTGGAAGCCGCCGAGATAGACGGCGTCACCGGTGCCCAACAGTTCTGGAAAATCAAGCTGCCCCTGATCCTGCCGTCGATCGGCATCATTTCGATCCTGACTTTTGTTGGCAATTTCAACGCCTTCGACCTGATCTATGTCGCCCAGGGCGCGCTGGCCGGGCCGAATTTTGCAACCGACATCCTTGGCACCTTCCTCTATCGCACCTTCTTCGGCTTCCAGCTCCAACTGGGTGATCCGCACATGGGGGCAACGATCGCAGCGGCCATGTTCGGCATCATTCTCGTCGGCGTCTGCTTCTACCTGTTCACCATCCAGACGCGGCTGCGCCGCTACCAGTTCTGAGGGAGACCTTCATGTCCAAGGCTCGTTCTTCGCTCGGACGCACGGTTGCCGCCCATTCGGTGCTGGGGCTCTACACCCTGATCGCCTTGTTTCCGGTGTTCGTCGTCGTCATCAACTCGTTCAAATCCCGCAAGGCGATCTTCGGCGATCCGCTGGCAATACCAACGCCGTCGACCTTTGATCCGGTCGGCTACACAACTGTTCTGGCGCAAGGAGATTTCTTCCTCTACTTCCAGAACAGCCTCGTCGTGACCGTCGCCTCGCTGTTCTTCGTACTGCTGTTTGGCGCCATGGCCGCTTTTGCCCTGTCCGAATATCGCTTCCGCGGCAATACGCTGATGGGGCTGTATCTCGCCATCGGCATCATGATCCCGATCCGCCTCGGGACAGTCGCCATCCTGCAGCTGATGGTCGCCTCCGGGCTGGTCAACACGCTGACGGCGCTGATCCTTGTCTACACCGCGCAAGGGTTGCCGCTGGCGATCTTCATCCTGTCGGAGTTCATGCGCGGCATTTCCGATGACCTCAAGAACGCCGGCCGCATCGACGGGCTCAGCGAGTACAAGATCTTCCTGACGCTGGTGCTGCCGCTCGTTCGTCCGGCCATGGCGACGGTGGCGGTGTTCTCGATGATCCCGATCTGGAATGATCTCTGGTTCCCGCTGATCCTGGCCCCCTCGGAAGCCACAAAGACGGTGACGCTCGGCAGCCAGGTGTTCATCGGCCAGTTCGTCACCAACTGGAACGCCGTTCTTGCCGCCCTGTCGCTGGCCATCCTGCCGGTGCTGGTGCTGTACCTGATCTTCTCGCGCCAGCTCATCCGTGGCATCACCGCAGGAGCCGTGAAATGATCCGTACCCTGGTCGTCGGACTTGGCAACATGGGGCTGAGCCATGCGCTCGCCTATCACGCCGATCCTGCCTTCGAAATCGTTGGTCTGGTCAGCCGGTCATGGCCGTCCAATCTGCCTGAGGCGCTTGCCAGCTATCCGCATCGCACCGACTACATGGCCGCGTTGAACGAACTGAAGCCCGATCTCGTCTGCATCGCGACCTATTCCGACACCCATGCCGACTATGCCTGTGCGGCGATGGATGCCGGGGCGCATGTCTTCGTCGAGAAGCCGCTCGCGACCAATGTGAAGGATGCCGAGCGGGTCGTGGCCAAGGCGGTCGAAACCGGCCGCAAGCTGGTGGTCGGCTATATCCTGCGCCATCACCCGAGCTGGCAACGGCTGATTGCCGAAGCGCGCGCCCTCGGTGGCCCTTATGTCTTCCGGCTCAATCTCAACCAGCAATCCTCGGGCCCGACCTGGGAAGTGCACAAGACCTTGATGCAGACGACACCGCCGATTGTCGACTGTGGCGTGCACTATGTCGACGTCATGTGCCAGATCACCGATGCCGCACCGGTCGAAGTGCGCGGCATGGGCCTGCGTCTCAGCGACGAGATCGCCGAAGACATGTACAACTACGGTCATTTCCAGGTGCTCTTCGCCGATGGCAGCCTTGGCTGGTACGAGGCTGGCTGGGGACCGATGATGTCGGACACGGCCTTCTTCGTGAAGGATGTGGTCAGCCCGAATGGGGCCGTATCGATCCGCATGCCGGATACGGCGCGCTCTGACGACATCGACACCCATACGCAGACGTCGAAACTGCGTCTGCACAAGGCCGGCCTTGGCCACCAGGACCTCGACATGGCAGACGAACCGGATCACAACGGTTTGTGCGCCCGCGAGCAGGCCTATGTGGCCCGCGCCATCACCGAAAATCTCGACCTCACCCGGCACATGTCCGATGCCGTCCGCTCCCTCGCCGTCTGTCTGGCAGCGGATGAGAGCGTGCGTTCCGGCCAGCCGGTCAAACTGTAAGCAGGAGACATCATGGGCGCGCTGTCCCTTACCAAGATCACCAAGTCCTTCGGCAAAGTCGACGTCATCAAGGGCGTCGACCTGACCGTCAACGACGGCGAGTTCTGCGTCTTCGTCGGTCCGTCCGGCTGCGGCAAGTCCACGCTGCTGCGCATCATCGCCGGTCTCGAAGACGCCAGCAGCGGCTCGATCCGGATCGATGACGCCGACATCACCAACGCCCCGCCGTCGAAGCGCGAGATCGCCATGGTGTTCCAGAGCTACGCGCTCTACCCGCACCTGACCGTCAAGGGCAACATGGCGCTGGCACTGAAGCAAGCCGGAGCGTCGAAGGGCGAAATCGAAACGGCCGTGCAGCGCGCCTCGTCCATGCTGTCGCTGGACAAGCTGCTGGAACGCCGGCCGGCGGAACTGTCGGGTGGCCAGCGCCAGCGCGTCGCCATCGGCCGTGCCGTGGTGCGCACACCCAAGCTCTTCCTGTTCGACGAGCCGCTGTCGAACCTCGACGCCGCGCTGCGCGTCAACACCCGCATCGAGATCGCCCGCCTGCACCGCGACCTCAAGGCAACCATGATCTATGTGACGCATGATCAGGTCGAGGCCATGACGCTGGCAGACCGCATCGTCGTGCTGAATGCCGGTCGCATCGAGCAGGTCGGCGCGCCAATGGAGCTCTACAACGATCCGGACAATGTGTTTGTCGCCGGCTTCATCGGCTCGCCGCAGATGAATTTCCTGAAGGGCAACTTGCTCGACGGCCGCGGCGAAACGCTGGGCATCCGGCCGGAACACCTTGCGATCAGCCGCAGCGAAGGACAGATCCCGGGCACGATCAGCCATGTCGAGCATCTGGGTGGCGAAACGCTGGTCTATGTGCGCAACGCCGAGCACGGTCTCGTCACCGTGCGCCTCTTTGGCGAACACAAGTTCAGCGTTGACGAAACGGTGTTCGTGACGCCGGAGCCTAGCCGCTGCTACCACTTCGACGCCAACGGCCAGCGCATCCGCTGAACTTGTTCAAGGCACAGAACGAAAAACGGCGGGCCCTGCCCGCCGTTTCTGCTGTCAGGTGTTGACGCGGATCAGCGCAGGCGCAGACCGGCCTCGTCAGCGGCAAAGAGGAATGCCTTGTCGGCCTCAAAGCGCAGGCCAACGCTGTCACCGATCCGGGCGATGGCATCGTCGCGCTGTTCGACGACGATCTTTTCGCCCGTCGATGCGACGAGGTGGATGTAGGACACCCCGCCAAGCGCCTCGATCATGTCGACGCGGTGGCTGGCTCCGTCCTGTAGCAAAAGGTGCTGCGGACGCACGCCCAGGACAACGCTTCCGGCATGCGACGACACGTTTGGCCCCTGCACCTGTGCATCAGAGATGCCCGGCGCCAGCAGCGTTCCGTCCGCGTTCATCCGTGCCGCCACAAAGTTCATCGCCGGCGAACCGATAAAGCCGGCGACAAAACGGTTGTCCGGATCATGATAGAGATCGAGCGGCTTGCCGACCTGCTCGACACGGCCGGCCCTCAGCACGACGATCTTGTCGGCAAGGGTCATGGCCTCGACCTGGTCATGCGTCACGTAAATCATGGTGGCGCCGATCTCGCGGTGCAGGCGGGCAATCTCGACGCGCATCTCCACGCGCAGTTCCGCATCAAGGTTCGACAGCGGCTCGTCAAACAGGAAGACCTCCGGTCCGCGCACGATCGCGCGGCCGATGGCAACGCGCTGCCGCTGGCCGCCGGACAGGGCCTTCGGCTTGCGGGCGAGCAACGGGTCGAGCTTGAGGATCCGCGCCGCCTCGGCAACCTTCGTGTCGATCTCACTCTTCGGATGACCGGTCATCTTCAGGCCGAAGCCCATGTTTTCGGCCACCGTCATGTGCGGATAGAGCGCATAGGTCTGGAACACCATGGCAACGCCGCGTTCGGACGGGTCGGCGGCGGTCACATCCCGGCTGCCGATCCGGATGGAACCGCCGGACGTCGCCTCCAGGCCGGCGACCATACGCAGCAGCGTGGACTTGCCACAGCCGGACGGCCCGACGAAGACACAGAACTCCCCGTGATCGACGGTGAGATCCACGCCGCGGATCACCTCGACTTCGCCGAAGCGTTTGACGACATTGCTAAGCACCACGCCGGACATTGTGTTCCTCCCGTCCCTTGTTGTTACTGTTCCGGAAAGCGCCAGGCCTGCGCATCGGCGGCGATGGCAGCGGCCACCTCGCACAGGCGCGGGGCAAAGGCTTCCAGATCTCCCAATGAGTTGCGCTGCGTTGTTGACGTGATCGACAGCGCCCCGATGGCCCGGCCCGACGCGGACAGGATCGGTGCGGCGATACAAATGATGCCCGGCTCATGCTCTTCGAGATCGAACGCATAGCCGCGTGCCCGGATCGCCTTCAATTCACCGACCAGCGCCTCGCGTGATGCAAGGGTTGCCGGCGTGAAGACATGGAACGACTGGCGGGAAAGTGCCTGCTCCAGCCTGTCGTCCGGCAAATACGCGAGCATCGCCTTGCCGACACCGGTGCAATAGGCCGGGCCGACCTTACCGGCCTGACTGAACATGTCGACCGGACGCGCCGCGTTGCGCTTGTCGACATAGAGCACCTGCCCCTGGTCGAGCTGGGCCAGATGCAACGTCTCGCCCAGCTCTTCCGACAGCCGGTCCAGCCAGGGCCGGGCGATGGGGGCGAGCGAACTCTGCGCCCAGGCGGCATGGGCCAGCCGCACGAGGCGAACCCCCAGCGAATAGACCTGCGCCTCCGGGTCATACGCCAGCATGCCCTGGTTGGTGAGGGTCTGAAGGAAGCGATACAGGGTCGCCTTCGGATAGCCCCCCTGCCCGAGCAACTCGGTGAACCGCACAGGGCGCCCATGCCGGGCAACCATGTCCAGCACATCCAGGGCCTTGCCGACGGTTCCGTCGCCTTTTTCCTCGCTCATTCCGTTTCTCCGGTCTCGCGCCTTGACAGTCTTAAAGCTTCGCAGCATAGTTTTCAATATGCAAGACTAAGTTCCATTATTTGGAACAAACTTGCAAGTCCGACCCGCGCAAATGCTGCGGCGAATATCGTGACATCCTTGGGAGGAGAGCATGATTTACAAGTTGCTTGGCGGAACCGCGCTGGCGGTTGCCGTCCTCATGTCGTCTGGCTCGGCCATGGCCGAAAAGCGGAAACTGGTGTTCAACACCGACACCTCGGACCCGGCTCCGAAAGCCGCCATGGAAGAACTGATCACCCTCTTCGAAGCGGAAAACCCGGACGTGGACGTCGTGGTTAACATGTTCGACCACGAAGGCTACAAGACTGCCATCCGCAACTTCCTGACCGCTGACGCACCCGATGTTGCCAACTGGTACGCCGGCAACCGCATGGCCCCCTTCGTCAAGGCTGGCCAGTTCACCGACGTCAGCGACGTGTGGGCCGAAAATGGCCTCGCCGACAAGCTGTCTTCGTCGCTGGCCTCGATGACCATCGACGGCAAGCAGTGGGGCGTCCCCTACACCTATTATCAGTGGGGCATTTACTACAACAAGGACGTCTACAAGCAGGTCGGCGTCGATGTGCCCAAGACCTGGGACGAGTTCATTGCCAATTGCGCCAAGTTCAAGGCCGCCGGCATCGATTGCGTGACCACTGGCTCCAAGGCGCTGTGGCCGATCGCCGGGATCTTCGACTACCTGAACCTGCGCACCAACGGCTATGACTTCCACATGCAGCTTACCGCCGGCGAGGTTCCGTGGACCGATGACCGGGTCAAGGCCACGTTCACCGAATGGGAGAAACTGGTCGGCCCGGGCTACATGACCGCCAACCATGCTGCGATTGACTGGCAGGATGCAGCCGCGCTGCTGGTCCAGGGCAAGGCCGCCAATTATGTCATGGGCAACTTTGCCGTTGCCGTGTTCAAGGACGGCGGCATGACCAATGACAGCCTTGGCTTCATGGTCTTCCCGGAGATCTCCGCCGGCATCCCGCGCGCCGAAGAAGCCCCGACCGACACGATCCATATTCCTGCCGGCGCCAAGAATGTCGCCGATGCCAAGAAGTTCCTGGCATTCGTGGCCCGCGCCGACGTCCAGACCGCGCTGAACAAGACCCTCGGCCAGCTTCCGGTCAACAAGGAGTCTGCCGTTGACGCCGATGATCCGTTCCTGACCGCTGGCTTCGAGACGGTTTCGAGCGCGGCCGGCCTTGCCCAGTTCTTCGACCGCGATGCCCCGGCTGAAATGGCCAAGGCCGGGATGGAAGGCTTCCAGGAGTTCACCATCAAGCCAGACCGGCGCGATGCGATCCTGGAGCGTCTCGAGAAGATGCGCCAGCGCATCTACAAGTAACCGGCCGGCCCGGACGAAGCCCCACCGCTTCGTCCGGGTCACCTGTCCCGTTCAGCGCGCCCGTTGTCCGTGATCGGAAACGGTCTGCCGCCGCGACCGGCTGAGGACCCCATGCAGGCCTTCTTCAAGACCCACCAGCGACGTCTGGCACCCTGGCTGTTCCTGGCCCCTGGGGCTGCCTTTTTCCTGTTCTATGTCATCGCCCCGATCTTTGAATCCATGGCCCTGTCCTTCTATGACTGGGATGGCCTTGGTGAGGCGACCTGGGTCGGGATCGGAAACTACATCGAGTTGCTGGACGACGACGCGTTCTATATCTCGCTGAAGAACAACCTGCTCTGGCTTGTTCTCTACATGCTGGCGATCCCCTTCGGCCTGGCAATCGCGATCTTCCTGAACCAGACCGTCTGGGGCATTCGGGCCTACAAGTCGCTGTTCTTCTTTCCCTTTGTCATCAGCCAGGTCGTCGTCGGCCTAATGTTCTCGTGGTTTTACGCGCCGAATTTCGGGCTGCTCTACACACTCATCGAAGCCGTCACCGGAAAGGGCGTGGCCATCCTCGCTGATGAGGACTATGTCACCTACGGCATCATCGCCGCAGGCCTGTGGCCGCAGATCGCCTATGTGATGATCCTGTATCTCACCGGCCTCAACAATGTCGCCCCCGACCAGATCGAGGCGGCGCGGCTCGACGGCGCCAAGGGCTGGAAGATGCTGTGGTACGTCATCCTGCCACAGTTGCGGCCGGCGACCTTCATCGCCGTCGTCGTCACCGTCATCGGCGCGCTTCGATCCTTCGACCTGGTCTCGATCATGACCGACGGCGGTCCCTATGGGTCCTCGCGCGTCCTGTCCTTCTACATGTATGAGCAGGCCCTGTCCGAATACGGCTTCCGCATGGGCTATGGCGCGGCCATCGCCGTCGTGCTCTTCGCCATCATGATGGTCTTCATCACCGGCTTCATCTGGAAGATGTGGCGCGACGAGAAGGATCACTGAGCATGTTTCCCCGTCCCATCCAGCAATCCAGCCGCCAGGCGCAGATCCTCTACCAGGTTGCCTTGCCAATCGCGCTGGTCGTCTGGCTGCTGCCCTTGCTCGGCGTTGCCGTGACCTCGCTGCGTCCCTCGTCGGATCTGGCCGCCGGCAACTATTTCGGCCTGCCCTCGGCCATCGCCTTCGACAATTATGCGGCCGTGTTCCGTAATTCGCCGATCGCCAGCTACATCCTGAACAGCTTCAAGGTGACGATCCCGACCGTGATCGGAGCCGTGGCTCTCTCCTGCATGACCGGCTTCGCGCTTGCGGTTTACAAGTTCCGCGGCAACGTGCTGATCTTCTTCCTGTTCGTTGCAGGCAACTTCGTGCCGTTCCAGATCCTGATGGTTCCTGTGCGAGACCTGACGCTGCAGATGGGTCTCTATGACACGACGCTGGGCCTCGCCCTTTTCCACATCGCGTTCCAGACCGGCTTCTGCACCCTGTTCATGCGCAATTTCATCCGCGCCCTGCCCTATGAGCTGATCGAGGCCGCACGGGTTGAAGGCGTCAGTGAAATCCGGATCTTCTGGTATGTGGTGCTGCCGCTGATGCGCCCGGCGATTGCTGCCCTGTCGGTTCTGATCTTCACCTTCATCTGGAACGACTATTTCTGGGCGACGGTCCTGACCACCGGTGCGGCGACGCAGCCGGTGACAGCTGGCCTCTACTCGCTCAACGGCCAGTGGGTCGCTGCCTGGCATCTCGTATCCGCCGGCTCGATCATCGCCGCCATGCCGCCGGTCCTGATGTTCTTCCTGATGCAGAAGCACTTCATTGCCGGGCTGACACTCGGGGCTGTGAAATGACCCACTGGCGCATCGACACGCCGCAGCAAACCCTTGTCCTTTCGAGCGAGGGAGCGATTCCTGCCGCGCTCTATTGGGGACCGCCGCTGCCGGCGGACGAGGATCTCGATCAGTTCGCGCTGGCTGCCCGCGCGGATCTGACCGGCGGCATGCTTGATCGCCTGCCGGATCTGACCCTGTGTCCGATGCCGGCCGATGACTGGCAGGGGCAACCCGGACTGGTCGTGTCGGATGCCGGCGGCACACCGCGCGCACCGCGCTTTCGGTTTGACCACGCCCAGCCGTCGGCCAATGCACTGCAACTCGTCAGCCGCGATGGCGACCTCACGCTGACCCACGAGATCCGGACGGAGCCGACAGGCGTCCTGGTGCTGAAAACTACGCTGACTTCGGAGCGACCGGTCCGCTTGACCTGGCTTGCTGCACCTGTGCTGCCGCTGCCTGGAGGCGCGCAGGACAGCATCGATTTCTCCGGCCGCTGGATCGGCGAGTTGCAGCCGGAGCGCATGGCAATCCGGACCGGCATCCGTCTGCGCGAGAGCCGGACAGGCCGCTCCGGGCAGGAACATCCCCCGTTTGCCCTGGTGGCAGACCAAGGCTGCCGCAACACCTCCGGCGAAGCGAGGGCCTTCAGCTATGCCTGGTCCGGCGGACATCGCCAGATCATCGAGGAACTGCAGGATGGCCGGCGGCAGATCCAGTTCGGTCATGCCAGCAGGGCGGAGCTTGTGGCAGGAACGCGCTTCGAAAGTGCCGAGCTCATCGTCAGCGTCTCGACCCGTGGCCTGAACGGCGTCGCCGTGACCATGCAGCGGGATATCCGCGACCGGATCGTCCGCTGGCCGACGCCGCTGGCGAGCCGCCCCCGTCCCGTGCACTACAATTGCTGGGAAGCTGTCTATTTCGATCACAAGCTCGAAACCCTCACCGACATGGCCGCACGCGCTGCGGCGCTCGGTGCAGAGCGCTTCGTTCTCGATGATGGCTGGTTCGGACGCCGCGATGACGACACGACGAGTCTCGGCGACTGGCTGGTCGATCGGCGCAAATGGCCCGACGGGCTGGCGCCTCTGATCAGCGCTGTCGAAGCACAGGGGATGCGGTTTGGCCTGTGGGTCGAACCGGAAATGATCAGCGAGGACAGCGATCTCTACCGCGCCCATCCGGACTGGATCCTTGGCCCGGCCGATCAGACGCGCGGGCGCAACCAGCTGGTGCTCGACATGGGGCGGGCGGACGTTCGCGACCACCTGTTTGACCGCCTGTCCACGCTGCTGAGCGAGCACCGGATCGACTACCTGAAATGGGACCACAACCGCCTGCTGCCCGTTGTCGATGCGGCCCAGACGCGGGGCATCTACGATCTGCTGACGCGGCTGCGCGCCGCCCATCCGGGCGTTGAAATCGAGAGCTGTGCCTCGGGCGGCGGCCGGATCGATGCCGGCATTCTCGCCCAGACCCAACGCGTCTGGCTGTCGGACAGCAACGACGCGCTGGAGCGGATCCGGATCCAGCATGATGCGGCCCTGTTCCTGCCGCTCGCCGTGACTGGCAGCCATGTCGGACCGCGCCGCTGCCATACATCCGGCCGCATGCTGAGCATGAGCCTCAGGGCCAGAACGGCCGCGCAGCGGCACATGGGGTTCGAAATGGATCTCACCGAGCTCACCGAGGAGGAGGCCGAATGCCTGCGATCGGTGACCGCATGGTGGAAGGCCAACCGGGACTGGCTGACCTTCGCCGACATCCTGCGGCTCGACAGCGCGGATCCGGCCGTGACCGCAGAGCAGCAGCTGGCCCGTGATGGCAGCCGCTTCGTGGTGTTCGCTGGACAGACCGGGACGTCTCGCCAGGCATTACCGCGCCCGCTGCCCCTGACCGGGCTCGATCCCGCCGCCCGCTACCGGATCAGCCTCCTCAACCCGGAGGATATCCCGCCGCAATCGCGGGGGCCGAACGCGCTCAAAGAGATGCCACTGGTCTTGTCCGGCGCCGCCTTGATGCACCAGGGCGTGACCCTGCCGGTTGCCTGGCCTGGAACCCTCTACATGCTGGAAGGAGAGCGCCTGTAAGGCGCATCTTTCGCAAGGATTGATAACTGGAGTAGATTTGATGCAGACCCTTCCTGTTTTCCCCGATCTATCTGGTGCCTCGGTCTTCATCACCGGCGGCGGATCAGGAATTGGCGCGTCGCTGACAGAGGCATTTTTGAAGCAGGGTGCCAAGGTTGCCTTCGTTCAGCGGTCCGATGCATCGGCCTTTTGCGACGAGATGCAGCAGAAGACGTCAAACCGCCCACTGTTTCTGCCGTGCGACATCACCGATATCGCGGCGCTTCAGGGCGCAATTGCGAAGGCCTCCGAGGCGCATGGGCCGGTGACAATCCTCGTCAACAACGCCGCCAATGACCAGCGTCACGCAACCCTGGACGTGACCGAGGACTACTGGAACTGGTCGATGGCGATCAACCTGAAGGCCTATTTCTTCGCAATTCAGGCCGTGGTTCCGGGGATGAAGGCAGCCGGAGGCGGATCGATCATCAACTTCTCGTCGATCAGCTACATGATGGGCAACGCCGGCTACCCGATCTACACCGCGGCCAATTCCGGCATCAACGGGATGACGCGCAGTCTCGCGCGTGAGTTCGGCCCCGACCGCATCCGCGTCAACGCCCTCGCGCCTGGCTGGGTGCTGACCCAGAAGCAGAAGGACATGTGGGTGACACCCGAAGGCCTTGCCGCGCATCTCGAGCGCCAGTGCCTGAAGGACACCATTGACCCGGAGGACATCGCCGGCGGCTGCCTGTTCCTGGCATCGAAGGCATCGAAGATGATGACCGGTCAGGCGCTGGTCATCGACGGCGGTGTGGCGGTGACGGGATGACGGAGAGACAGGATCCGGCCCCAACCGGAAGCGCCAATGTGGAGTGGATCGCCGTCGACTGGGGCACAACCCATCTGCGCGCCTGGTCGATGCAAGGCAATCAGGTCCTGAGGCAAGCCGCATCGGACGATGGCATGGCGAGCCTGAGCCGTGACGGATTCGAACCGGCGCTGTTGAAGCTGGTTGGCGGCTGGCTTTCGGCTGGCAAGGTCACACCGGTCATTGCCTGTGGCATGGTTGGCAGCCGGCAGGGCTGGATCGAGGCTCCCTATGTGGCGGTTCCCTGCCCGCCGCTGAGTGCCGCCCATGTGGTGCGCGGGGTCAGCCACGATCCCAGGATCGCGGTCTGGGTGGTGCCGGGCCTGCGCCAGGATGCGCCGGCGGACGTGATGCGCGGTGAGGAGACACAGATAGCCGGCCTTCTGGTTGCCGACCCTGACCTCTCGGGCACCGTCTGCCTGCCGGGAACCCACACCAAATGGGCCAACGTGCGCGCCGGCAAGGTGCTGGAGTTCTCGACCTTCATGACAGGCGAGCTCTATGCCTTGATCAGCGGCCACTCGGTGCTCCGCCATGGCCTTGGCACGACATCCGACTGGCACCAGCCGAGTTTTGAAGCGGCAGTCGAGGAAGCGTTGCAGGCACCGGCAGGCCTTGCCGCCGGGCTGTTCCGCCTGCGGGCGGAAGGGCTGCTGCACGCAATGGCCGCCGAGGCGGCGCGGGCACGGCTGTCCGGTCTGCTCATTGGCAATGAACTGGCTGCACTCCGGTCCAGGCTCGACGGTCCGGTCACCCTCGTGGGTGCCCCCGGCCTCAGCGCGCTCTATGCGGCGGCGCTTGTCATTGCGGGCTACGAACCGCGCATCGTCGACGGAGCCAACCTGACACTTGCCGGACTGTCGCTGGCGAGGGAGTCCATTCTCGAAGACATCCGGAGACCTGCGTGATGCGTCCGCTGATTGCCATTCTGCGCGGCCTGACGCCGGCCGAAAGCCTGCCTGTGTGCGAAAGGCTGATCGCTGCCGGCTTCACCCGCATCGAAGTGCCGCTGAACTCGCCGCAGCCCTTCAACAGCATCGCGGCCATGGTCAAGCACTTCGGCGACAGCGCCCTGATCGGGGCGGGCACGGTGCTGGAGGCGGCTGATGTGCAGCGTCTTGCCGATGTCGGCGGACGGCTTGTCGTGTCGCCCAACTGCGACCCGGACGTGATCCGCGCCACCAAGGCCGCAAGGCTGCTGTCGTTTCCCGGCGTGATGACACCGAGCGAGTGCTTTGCTGCGCTGAAAGCCGGAGCGGACGGGCTGAAACTCTTCCCCGCCGGACTGCTTGGCCCCGAAGGCGTCAAGGCGATCCGGGCTGTCCTGCCGAAGGAGACACAGCTCTATGCGGTTGGCGGTGCTGGTCCGGACAATTTCGCCAAGTGGATGAAGGTCGGCATCACCGGTTTCGGGATCGGGACATCGCTGTATGTTCCAGGCCTCGCCATTGCCGAAATCGAACAGCGCGCCAGAGACATGGTGATCGCCTTCGATGCCGCGAAGACCCAGGAGCCCGCATGACATCCGTTTTCGATGCAACCGTCTGTGAACTGGGAGAAGGTCCGCTGTGGCATCCGCTGCGCCAGCAGCTCTACTGGTTCGATATCACCGGCCGCACGCTCTACACACAGACGGACGACGAGACAAAGGCCGTGCGCTTCGACACTTTCGTGTCGGCGGCCGGATGGATCGACGCGAACCGGCTGATGATCGCCAGCGCGCGCGAGCTGTTCATCCATGACCTCAATTCCGGGACCAACACCCATGTCTGCCCGCTGGAGGCCGACAATGCCGTGACGCGCTCGAATGATGGCCGTGCGGACCCCCAGGGCGGTTTCTGGATTGGCACCATGGGTTGCAACGCCGAACAGGATGCCGGTGCGATCTATCGCTGGTATCGCGGCGAGTTGCGGCGCCTCTTTGCGCCGATCACGATCTCCAACGCGATCAGCTTTGCTCCGGACAGCCGCACCGCCTTTTTCACCGATTCCGCCGTCGCCAAGGTCATGCGCGTGACACTGGACGCGGATGGCTGGCCCAATTCGGAACCGGAGGTGTTCCTTGATCTGGGTCCCGCCGGCCGCGAGCCGGACGGAGCGGTGATCGACCGCGACGGCCTCATGTGGCTGGCCGAATGGGGCTCGTCACGGGTTGCCGCCTATGCGCCCGACGGATCGCTGGTGCGGACCGTTCCGGTTGATGCGCCGCACACCACCTGCCCGGCCTTTGGTGGCCCGGACCTGACAACCCTTTTCTGCGCATCCGCCCGGCAGGGCCTGACCGCATCGGGCCGCGCTGCGGCTCCGCTTTCCGGCATGACCTTCACCGCCGCCAATGTCGCGCGCGGCCAGCAAGAGCATCAGGTGATCCTGTGACCGACAACCTTCTGCGCCGCCTTGGCGTTTGCTACTATCCCGAGCACTGGCCCGAAACCCAGTGGTCTGAAGATGCGGCCCGCATGGCCGCCGTTGGCCTCACCTATGTGCGCATCGGCGAGTTCGCCTGGAGCCGGATCGAACCGGAGCCCGGACAGCTGGACTGGGACTGGCTGGACCGATCTATCGCGGTCCTGGGTCAGGCTGGACTGAAAGTGGTGCTCGGCACGCCGACAGCCACGCCGCCGCGCTGGATGGTGACGAAACACCCGGACATGCTGGCCGTCGATGCCGAGGGTCGTCCACGCGGTTTCGGATCGCGCCGGCATTACTGCTTCTCGCATGAAGGCTACAAAGCAGAATGCGCCCGCATCGTCACCCTGCTTGCCGAGCGTTATGGCGACAATCCGCATGTCGCAGCCTGGCAGACGGACAATGAATATGGCTGTCACGACACGACTGTCTCCTATTCAGAAGCTGCGCTGACCGCTTTCCGCAACTGGCTGGCGCGCAAGTACCAGTCGCCGCAGGCCCTGAACCGGGCCTGGGGCAATGTGTTCTGGTCGATGGACTATGCCAGTTTCGAGGACGTCGGCCTGCCGAACCTGACCGTCACCGAGCCGAACCCGGCGCATGTGATGGACTTCCGCCGCTTCTCGTCCGATCAGGTGGTGCTGTTCAACCGGCTGCAGGTCGACATCCTGCGCCGTTACACCGAAGCGCCGATTGCCCATAACTACATGGGCCGGATCGTCGACTTCGATCATTTCGACGTCGGCGCTGACCTCGATATCGCCAGCTGGGACAGCTATCCCCTGGGCTTCCTGTCCGACCGGATGGAGGTCGACGACACCTTCAAGCGGCGCTTCCTGCGCCAGGGGCATCCCGATTTTCAGGCGTTTCACCACGATCTTTACCGCAGTGTCGGGCACGGCCGCTGGTGGGTAATGGAACAGCAGCCGGGCCCTGTGAACTGGGCGCCCTACAATCCCGATCCCCTGCCCGGCATGGCACGGCTCTGGGCCTGGGAGGCCTTTGCCCATGGCGCGGAGGCCGTTTGCTATTTCCGCTGGCGTCAGGCTCCGTTTGCGCAGGAGCAGATGCATGCCGGGATGCTGCGTCCCGACAGCGCCCCTGCCCCGGCGTTCCATGCTGCCGAAGAGGTGGCTGCCGAGCTGAAGGCAATGCCGACGACCGACATCAAAAAGGCACCCGTGGCACTGGTGTTCGATTACCCGAGCGCCTGGGCCTGGCAGATCCAGCCACAAGGCAAGGACTTTGACTATTTCCGGCTGGCTTTCGCGATGTATCGCGGTCTGCGTCAGCTCGGGTTGTCGGTTGACATCGTTCCGGCCAGCACGGAAGATTTTGCCGGATACCGGCTTGTCCTTGTGCCCGGTCTCTTCACCCTGCCAGAGACGCTCGCCAACGCGCTTGTGGCCAGCGGCGCCGACGTCGTGGCCGGACCAAGGACGAACTCCAAGACGGCTGACTTCGCGATCCCCGTGCCGCTGCCTCCGGCCCTGCCCGGGCTCGATTGCCGGATTTCGCGGGTCGAAAGCCTGCCGCCCTTTGCCCCGGTCCCGCTGGAAGGGGGAGGCTCGTTCCTTGGCTGGCGCGAGAAGCTGGAGGGCAGCGCGGAGGTCGTCGTACGGGCGAGCGACGGCGAGCCAGCCGTGGTCCGTGGAGGCTGCTTCACCTATCTCGCTGGCTGGCCGGATGAAGCGGCTCTGAACCGGGTTCTGACCGAGGCTACTGCGCGGGCCAAGATCACGACGACCGCGATGCCGGAGGGCCTGCGCCAGCGCGACACGCAGACGCACAGGTTCTACTTCAACTACAATCCGGATCCTGTTGTTTTCAATGGCATGGAACTGCCGGCGGGCGGTGTCGCCTGGCAGGCGCTGCCGGACTGAAATTCAGGATCCGGCAGGTACCATCTTGCGAAGCACGGCGAGGTCGCGGGCGAGACGTTCCCGCGCCTCACGGATCGCGGGCGTGTCCAGCGCGCCCTCCCTTCCTGCCTGTTCCAGCAGGAAATCGGCCGAGCGCAGCACATCGCGCCAACGCGGATTGACCGGCAATGTCTCGAGCATGAGATACTTGTCGAGCGTGCGCGTCTGCAGCGACGACTTATCGAGACTGACGCGCCAGATGCCGCTGACCTCGGCAAAGTCGACCTTGCCCTTGCCAGTGAGTTGCTTCCAGAGGCTGAGCACCTCCCCCATCACCGCCACGATCTGGCCTCGGTACGGATCGGGATTGACGACATCAATGTCATCGTCAACCGGACTGGCGAGAGCTGGCAGCGAACTGTCGACGGCATCGCGAATGGATGTGACAAGGCCGGGCGCCTCGCGGCCGGATTCGCTGACGAGCAACGCAATGCCGCCGCCGGCGTCCGGCAGAAGCGCAAAGGCATTCAGCACCAGCCGTCGCCCGTTGATCTCGGTCTCGATCCGCCGCGTGTCATCGTCACCGGTCAGGCCGGACAACTCAGACAAGGCGGTGCCCGGCAGCAGGTCAGCCAGCGCAGTCTGGCCGCTCACCGCGCTCTCGCCCAGCCAGTTTTCTGCGGCCGGATTGGCGAAGGTGACAATACCCTTTGGATTGGCGCAGATGAGCCCGTCCTCGAGCGCCTCGAGCAACTGCCCCATCCGGCGCTGCGACAGCCGAAGCGCGTCCTCCACCTGGATCCGCCGCTCGATTTCCTGTTTGAGTTCGCTGTTTTCTTCTGCGCGGCGCTTGGCGCGCGAAGCCTCCAGCAACGTGGCAATCCGGCTGACGAGCTCGTCCTTGACGAAGGGCTTGACGACATAGTCGTTCGCGCCGACCTCGAAACCGGCGATCATGTCGCGGGTACGCCCGCGCGCCGTCAGCAGGATGATCGGCAGATCAAGCAAGGAGTGCCGGCGGCGCAGATGGCGGGCGACCTCCAGACCGCTCATGCCCGCCATCATCACATCCAGCACGACAAGATCAGGCTGGTATTGCTCAACGAGACGCAGCGCTTCTGGCCCATTGTCGCAATCGATGACCCTGTAGCCACGCGGCAGCAGCACATTGCGCAGGACCTGCAGGTTGATCGGCTCATCATCCACGAGCAGGATCGATGGAGCGCTGCTGTCTTCAAGGGCTTGTGCCCCGATCAGCAACCCGTCCGCACTCGCCATCACCTCATGCAGTTCGGACCGCACAGTCGACAAGGCCGGACGATCGGATGCCGGAAGGCTGACGGTGAAGGTCGATCCCTGGCCCAGCGTACTGGTCACCTCGATGGTGCCCTCCATCAGGACGGCGAGATTGCGGGCGATCGTTAGCCCGAGCCCCATGCCTTCCTGCAATGCGGCGCGCGGTCCGGACCCGGTAATCTGCTCCAGCGGATGGAAGATCCGTTCAAGACTGTCAGGCGAGATGCCCGGTCCGAAATCGCGGATCGCAATATCCACCCGGTTTCCGTCAACCATTTCGCGCATCCGGGCCGTGATCTCGATGCGGCCTTCACCGCCGTACTTGACGGCATTGGTGATCAGATTGAAGAGGATCTGTTCAAACCGCACCGGATCGGCATGGACCGCCGGCACATCCGCGTCAACATCGACCCGTAACGTGACCGGTTCGCCGGCCAGCATCGGCCGGGCCAGTTGCAGCACGTTGCGCAGGCTTTGCGCCACATCGAGCGGCTGCAGGTCCAGACGCATCCGCCCTTCCCGGATGCGGTAGATGTCGAGAAGGTCGTCCACCAGCCGGGACAGACGCCGGGCGCTCAGCGCGATCAGATGCAGCTGGCTCTTCTGCGCCGGGGCGAACTCGCCCATCGCACCGGCTCCAAGCGTCTCGGAAATGCCGATGATGCCGTTGAGGGGCGTGCGCAGCTCGTGCGAGGTCGCCGCCAGGAAGCGATCCTTCATCCGGTCCGCTTCCTCGAGCTCGGCGTTCTTTTCCTCGATCTGGCTCAGATGCTGTTCCAGCTGGGCGTTTTTCTGGCTGATCAGTTCGAGCTGGTCACGCAAGGAGCGCCGCATCTGACTGACCGCACGTGACAGATCGGCATACTCGAGTGGCTTCGCATACTCGGGCAGCGGCTCCTCAAGGGCACCATTGGCAACCGCCGTTGCCGAGCGGGCGAGGCGGCGGATCGGACTTGTCATCGAGCGTGACAACGCAAGAGCCGCCGGAACCAAAGCTGCAATGGCCGCGATGCCGATGATCAGCAGCGCATCGCGTAGCCGCCGCGAGGTGGCAAAGGCGCGCGCCTGTTCAGATTCGGCCACGACCAGCCAACCCGGGGCTGGATCCATCAACCGCTTCCAGGCCGACAGGGTCGGAACCCCGATCAGGCCCTTTTCCAGCGTTTCGATGCCTTGAGGTGCACGCATCTGCTCCGGCACAACCACCGGGCTTGCAGTGCTGATGCCAGTTCCCCGAGTCGCGGCAATCACCTCGCCCGTCGAGGAAATCAGCGTCATCACATTGCTCGCCTGCATCAGGCGGCCAAGCCCATCGGCCGGAAGACGGAAGAAGACGGTCGCATTCGACGTGGCGTAGAGCCTGACATTCATCCCGAGATAGGCAACGAACTGCCCGGTCAGCGGATCGCGAATAAAATCGGAGAGCAGCAGCGCTTCTGACTGCGGATTGACCCGGAGGCGGCGATAGAGATCGGCCAGCGGCCCGCTCATGCCGTTGAGATCATGCCCGAGATAGCTGTCCTTCGAGACCGAATAGACAACCCGGCCACGCGTATTGACGAGGTAGAGATTGTCGTACTCGGACCCGCTGATGAATTCTGCAAAGGAGGGATGAAACCGTCGATGCGCATTGGCGTATTCCAGGGCCTCGCGCAGCAGGATGTCTTCCCCCACGGGCGCCGGCGGCGGAATGATGGTTGACCCGCCGGGTTCGACACCGAACAGCAAGCGCAGTCTTGCTCCGGACTGGGCCTCCGTGGCAGCCATCTGGCCAAAGGCGAAGGAGAAGCCGTAAAAATCTCCGACCGCATAGCGGACATTGGCGGACTGGCCGATGCTCTCGGCCTCACGCCGGGCAAAGGCGAGGTACTGCAGCACCTCGCTGCCCTTGGCATCACGCGCAAAGGCGACCTGACGATAGGTTTCCTCGGTGATGTTGCGGTTGACGAGATTGAAGAAGACCCAGCCCCCGAGCGCCAGTGGTAGGACGGAGGCCAGGATCAGCGTGATCATGACACGGGTCTGGAAGCCCTGCGGCAGAAAGGTCATGTCGGGTCCGGGTCACGCTTAGCAATCGATCAGTATCAGAGCCTATATCATCGCCGGTGTGACAGTGCAGCCGCCGCAGCAGACCCTCATCCCGGATAGATCACGGCAACCCCCCCGCTGAGCCCTCAGTGCAGTTCATAACCATCTGATAAATAATAAGATAACTGCCACTTCCTCGACTGGCACAATCTCGTGGCTCTCCGATTTTGACGAACTTTACGAAATTTCGGGTGGCTTTTGACCCTGTTGCAGAGCGCAAGATGCCGGTGCTGCATCGCTGGCGAGGAGCGGTGTCGGGGAAGTGACGGACGTTCGTCCCACCACCTGCTTCCGATCCGAGGCGGCATCACAAGACTGCAGGCGCGGAGAAGTCGCCTGCTTCGGGAGGATACAAATGATCAAGTCACGTCTGGCTGGCGTCTTCATGTCGGCCACGCTTCTGGGTTCCGCGTCCGGCGCCGCCCTGGCTGCCGATGCCGTGCTGACCGCGCTTCCGGTCCAGCGCACCGCCTGGGTGGAAAACTACAACCCGTTCAACGAATCGACCCGCCTGCCTTCGATCCAGGATTTCGTCTACGAGCCCCTGGTGATCTTTAACTCGCTGAAGAGCGGCGAGCCGAACTTCCGTCTGGCGACCGGCTATGAGTATGGCAGCGACCTGAAGTCGGTGACCTTCAAGCTGCGTGATGGCGTGACCTGGTCGGATGGCGAGCCCTTCAATGCCGATGATGTCGCCTTCACCTTCAACATGGTGCTGAAGACCCCGGCTCTCGACACCCGCTCGATGGCAAAGCTCATCGAAAGCATCGAAGTGATCGATCCGCTCACCGTCAAGTTCAACCTGAAGAAGGTGAACAGCCTGGCAGCGGACGATATCGTTCGCGTTCCGGTGGTGGCAGAACACATCTGGTCCAAGGTCGCCGATCCGGTGTCTTTCACCAATCCGAAGCCGGTCGGCACGGGCCCGCTGACCGATTTCCGCCGCTTCACAGAGCAGGAATATCTGCAGTGCCGCAACCCGAACTACTGGGATGCCGCGACGCTGAAGGTCGACTGCATGCGCTTCCCGCAGATCGCCAACAACGATCAGGCGCTGGCAGCTGCTGCCCGTGGTGACCTCGACTGGATGGGTTCGTTCCTGCCGGACATCGAGAACACCTACGTCGCCAAGGACCCGGCCAACCACAAGTACTGGCTGCCGGCTGGCTCCTTCGTGATGTTCAACGTCAACCCGGAATCGCCGAACGAAGGCAACCGTGCTGCCTTCTCCGACGTCAATTTCCGCCGCGCCCTGTCGATGGCGCTGGACCGTGAAGCGATGGTCGAGATCGCCGGCTACGGCTACCCGACCATCAACCAGTATCCGTCCGGTCTTGGCCGCGCTTACCACGCCTGGAACAACCCGGCCGTGGACGAGAAGTTCGGCAAGTACATGCAGAACGATCCGGAAGCCGCCAAGTCCCTGCTGGCCGAGCATGGCTTCAAGGACACCAACGGCGACGGTTTCGTCGAGGCTCCGAACGGCAAGCCGATCAGTTTCGACATCATCGTCCCGAACGGCTGGACCGACTGGGTCAACGCGGCACAGATCGCCGTCGAAGGCCTGAATGCGGTCGGCATCAAGGCCTCGGTCGGCACGCCGGAACAGGCCGTCTGGAACGAAGCCCTGATCAAGGGCACGTATGACATGGCCCTGAACTCGGCCTTCGTCGGCCCGACGCCCTACACGCACTTTGACACGATCCTGCACGAGCGGAACCAGGGCGTGACCCGCTTTGGCGCCGGCCGCTTCAAGAACGCCGAACTGTCGGCCGCCCTTGATGGCTTCACCCAGACCACCGATCAGGCCAAGCAGAAGGAACTGATCAACACGGTCCAGATGATCGCCGGTGAAAACCTGCCCGTGATCCCGGTGTTCAACAACCCGCGCTGGTATCAGTACAACACCAAGCGCTTCACCGGCTTCTTCAGCGCCGAAAACCCGGTTGCGAACCCGGTTGTCCATGACAACCAGCCGGAGCGCCTGCTGCACCTGCTCTCCCTGCGTCCGGTCAACTGACCTGATGCCTCTGCGGGGCGGCCTGTTCGGCCGCCCCCTTTTTCCGTGCGGCCGAAGGCAGGCGCCAGAACGCACGGCAGGCAACCGGCATTCCCCACAGGAACCCCCTGGCCGGCTTCCCTCGCCCCAGGCCGGCGCCGGGGCGCGACGGTGTATTGGACCAGCTTCATGAATTTTCTGCTGAAACGGCTCGCGTTCTATCTTGTCGCCTTCGTGGTGGCCGCGACCTTCAATTTTATGATCCCGCGCATGATGCCGGGTGACCCGACGGACATCATGCTGTCCCATGCCGATGGCACGATCCCGCCCGAAGCGCGCGAAGCCCTGAAGGCCACGTTCGGTTTCATCGACGAGCCGTTGCACATCCAGTATGGCAACTACCTCGCCAGCATCTTCACTTGGGACTTCGGGACCTCGATCAAGTTCTACCCGCTTCCGGTCACCGATGTGCTGCTGATGGCCCTGCCCTGGACCTTGCTGCTGACCGGCTCCGCGCTGGCGATCTCGTTTTCGGTCGGAACCTTGCTGGGGATCCTTGCCGCCTGGCGCCGCGGCCAGGGCGTCGACATGGTGCTGTCGCCCCTTGCCCTGGCGATGCAGTCAATCCCGGCGATGGTGGTTGCCCTGACAACCCTTTACATCTTCGCCATCGGCAACCAGATCCTGCCGACCGGCTACGCCTATGATCCCTCGCTGGATCGCGGTTTCACGGTCGACTTCATCGCCTCCGTCGCGACCCACGCCATCCTGCCGGTCCTGACCCTGAGCCTCGTTTTCACGGGCGGCTATCTGGTCACGATGCGCAACAACATGATCGGCCAGCTTGGCGAAGACCATGTGCACATGGCCGAGGCCAAGGGGCTGTCGGATGCCCGCGTCCGCTACGCCTATGCGGCCCGCAATGCGCTGCTGCCGTCGGTGACCGCGCTTGCCCTGTCCTTTGGCGCGCTGTTCGGCGGGTCCCTGGTGACGGAGGTGGTGTTCAATTACCCCGGCGTCGGCAACCTGCTTTACCTCGGCATCCTGGCGCGCGACTTCCCGCTGATCCAGGGACAGCTGCTGATCATGACGCTGGCCATGCTGACCGCGAACTTCACGGTCGACATCGCCTACATCTTCCTTGACCCGCGCCTTCGGAAAGCCTGATGACCGGTTTCCTCACTTCCTTCCTGCGCAATCGCAAGGCGGCCTTCGGCCTCGCCATCGTGCTGCTCTATGTGATGATCGCCCTCCTGGCGCCGGTGATCGCGGGCTATGAACCACTCGCCCGTGTCGCCCGTCCGCACCAGCCGCCCTCCTGGGATCACTGGCTGGGCACCACCCGTATGGGCCGTGACGTATTCGCCCAGCTCGTCTGGGGCACCCGCACATCGCTGATGGTCGGCCTTGTCGCCGGCCTGATCGTGACGATCAACGGGACCATCATCGGCATCACCGCCGCCTATTTCGGCGGGGTCGTCGATGAAGTTCTCAACTTCATGACCAATGTGGTTCTGGTCCTGCCGCAGCTGCCTTTGCTGCTCGTTCTGGCCGCCTTCCTTGGCCAGGTCAGCCCGTGGTCGATCGCCCTGATCATCGGCCTGACCTCCTGGGCCTGGGGCGCGCGCGTGACCCGTGCCCAGGGGCTGACACTGAAGACCCGCGACTACATCGAAGCCTCGCGCATGCTGGGAGAACCGGCCTGGCGCATGATCCTGGTCGAGATGCTGCCGAACCTGTTGTCGATCATCTGCTTCAACTTCATCGGCTCGATCATCTTCACCATCATCACCCAGGCAACGCTTGAGTTCCTGGGCCTTGGCAGCCCGTTGAACCTCTCCTGGGGCACGATGCTCTACAACGCCCAGACCTCGTCGGCGATCACGGTCGGTGCCTGGTGGGAAGTTGCAGCGCCCTGCCTTGCCATCGTCTTCATCGGTGTCGGCCTGTCGCTGATGAACTTCGGCGTCGACGAGATCTCCAACCCGCGCCTGCGTACGCTCGGCACCATTGGCAAGGCACTGAAACTGCAGCGCGAACTGGATCGTGCCCGGCTGAAGGAGGCCGCCCAATGACCGCGCTGATCGACGTCCGCAACCTTAAGGTCGACTATCTGACCCAGACGGGTGCCTTCACCGCCGTGAAAGGCGTGTCGTTCCAGATCGCTCCGGGAGAAATCCTCGGGCTCGCCGGCGAAAGCGGTTGCGGCAAGAGCACCATCGCCTTCGCCCTGATGCGCCTGCACAAGCCGCCGGCCTTCATTTCCGAAGGCTCGATCCGCTTTGATGGCGAGGACGTGCTGGCGCTGAGCGATGCGGACCTCAGGGCCTTCCGCTGGTCGAAGGCCGCAATGGTCTTCCAGAGCGCGATGAACTCGCTCAACCCGGTGCTGACCGTGTTCCAGCAGTTCAACGACATGCTGAAAGCCCACGGCGTCACCGACAAGGCGGCCATTCGCGCCCGCGCCGAGGAGATGCTGGCGATGGTCGGCATCGCCGCTGACCGGCTCGACAGCTATCCGCACCAGCTGTCAGGTGGCATGCGCCAGCGTGTTGTCCTTGCACTGGCGCTGACCTTGCGTCCGCGCCTGGTCATCATGGACGAGCCGACGACGGCGCTTGATGTGATCGTGCAGCGGGAAATCCTGCAACAGGTGGTGGCGCTCAAGGAAAAGCTTGGCTTCTCCGTGTTGTTCATCACCCATGATCTGGCCCTGATGGCACAGATCGCCGATCGGATCGCCGTCATGCTGCGCGGCGAGATCGTCGAGATCGGCGAAACGGCGCAGATGGTCAATGACCCGCGCCACGACTACACGCGCGCCCTGTGGGAGGCCATGCCGATCCTGAGCGCCCAACCCGAAAAGGGGCTGGCCCATGGCTGACACCTCCCCCATCCTGGCGCTGGAGAAGGTCTCCAAGACCTTCATCACCAAGCCCGTGTTTGGCCCGGCCCGCCGGGTCGAGGCCCTGCGCCGCGTTTCCCTGACCATCCAGCCCGGCAAGGCGCTGGCTCTCGTCGGCGAGAGCGGCTCAGGCAAAAGCACGGTTGGCCGTCTGATCGTGCGCCACTATGCCCCGACCGACGGACGCATCCTGTTCGAGGGACAGGATATCGAGCAGAACCACAGCCGGGCCCTGGAGAAGGCCTATCAGCGCTCGGTGCAGATGGTGTTCCAGGACCCGTTCTCGGCGCTCAATCCGGCCCACACCATCCGTCACCACCTGATCCGTCCGCTGCGGCTGCACCAACCGGACCGCGATCCGGAACAGGCGATGCTTGAGCTTCTCGGCGACGTTGAACTCGACCCGAAGTCGACGCCGGACAAGTATCCGCACGAGCTCTCGGGCGGACAGCGTCAGCGCGTCAATTTCGCCCGCGCACTTGCGGTGAATGCCCGCCTGATCGTTGCAGACGAGCCGACGTCGATGCTCGACGTCTCGATCCGCAAGTCGGTGCTCGGCCTGATGCGGCGGCTGAAGGACGAGCGCGGACTGGCGCTCCTCTACATCACCCATGACATTGCGACCGCGCAGTATCTGGCGGAGGAAACTGCCGTGATGTTCCGCGGCCAGATCGTCGAGCAGGGCCCGACAGCCGAGGTCGTCGGTGCGCCGCGCCATGCCTACACCCAGCTTCTGCGCGCTGCCGTGCCCGATCCAGCGGTGCGTCTTGGCAGCGACACCACCGGCTTCGCAGAGCGCTCGGCAGTCGTGCGGACGGACGCGGCCCGCGATGTGGTTGAAATGGCAACCGCCGGTAACGGCCATTTCTTTGCCCTTCACTGAGAGTTGAGCGCGATGTCCGACTTGCTGGTTCCTCTCTACGCCCTGCCCACGCCCCCGGCCTTGCCGGAGGGCCTGGTCGTGCGCCCCGCCCTGCCGCCGGAACACCATGTGGTGACGGCCTTTGTCGGCAAGCACTTCAGCCCCGGCTGGGTCAGCGAATGCACCGTTGCCCTGGCCGCAAGGCCCGCCCGCATCCTCATTGCCATCGAGAATGGCGAACTGGCCGGCTTTGCCTGCCACGATGTCACCGCGCGCGGCTTTTTCGGTCCCACCGGTATCGATCCTGCAAAACAGGGGCGCGGCATCGGCCGGCACCTGCTGCTGCGCGCCCTTGATGCGCTGAAGTCAGACGGCTTTGCCTATGCCGTGATCGGTGCGGCCGGGCCGGTCGACTTCTACGTCAAGACCTGCGGCGCAATCGAGATCCCCAATTCCACGCCCGGCATCTATCGCGGCCTGCTGCGCTGATGCACCCACCGGTCCGCCCCCGGACCAGTAACGTCAAATATCGACGCCTCACCCCATTTCCCGACGCCATCAGCGGGATGGCTCAGCCAGACCCCGCGTGCAGACTTCCAGGACAGCCATGACCAAGTACCATCTTGATGTGATCTGGACCGATACCGCCAACGACGGCCGGGAGCTGGCCGTGACCCTGACCAATCTCTCCGACAGCCCCCTGTCGGATTTCTCGGTTGGCTACACCTCGATCACCCGCACCATTCGCCCGTCGGTCTGCCAGAACGGCACCATGACCCGGCGCCAGGCCAACTACCATGAATACGCCCCGCCGGCCGGTCTGACGTTGGCACCTGGCGAAAGCTGGCGCTTCGTCGAGACCTCGCTCAGCCGCAAGGCGCTGCATTCCAACGACGGCCCGAAGAGCGCCTTCGTCATCTTCGCTGACGGCACTGCTGAACAGGCTTCGGTCGCCGACATGCAGATCGCCGGCTTTGAGGCTGCCCGCGCGGAACGCTCCAACTTCACGCTTGGCGTCCTGCCGCAGCCGGCCAGCGTCGCCGTTGCGTCCTGGATGGCCAAGGCACCGGTTCACCTGAAGCTTGAAGGCGGTTCGGTCGCCGAGAAGCGCGTGGTTGGCGGCGTCAACGCCCTCGCCCGCCGTCTCTTCACCCTGCGCGCCAATCCCTTCGTGTTCATGGCACCGGAAGGTGCGGCCGTGCTGCGCCTGGCCGCCAACGCCGCTCTCGCCGAGGAAGCCTATCAGATCGATTTCAACGGCTCGGACATTGTCCTGACCTACGGCACCGATCTTGGCCTGCGCCACGGTCTCGTGACACTGGCACAGGGCATGATGGCCGCGCGTGAGGACGCAGACCGCTTCGCCTTCCCGCATACCGGCCGGATCGAGGATGCACCGCGTCACGTCTGGCGCGGGTCGCATCTCGACGTGTCGCGGCAGGTCTATCCGCTCGCCGACATCCTGCGCTTTGTCGACATCCTGGCCTGGCACAAGCTCAACCGCCTGCACTGGCACCTGACCGACGATGAAGGCTGGCGCCTCGAGATCAAGCGCCTGCCGCAGCTGACCGAAATCGGCGCGCACACGGGCCTGAACCGGCCCGTCCTGCCGCAGCTCGGCCATGGTCCCTTCGACCATGGCACGTTCTACACCCAGGATCAGGCCCGCGCCGTGGTCGCCCATGGCCGCTCGGTCGGCGTGGAAGTGATGCCGGAAATCGATCTGCCGGGCCATTGCGCCGCCGCGATCGCCTCGCTGCCGGATCTGGTCGATCCCGATGAGCCGGAAAGCTACTGGTCGATCCAGGGTTACGGCAACAACGCGCTCAACCCCGCGCTCGACGCCACCTGGACCTTCACCCAGACGGTTCTGGAAGAACTGCTGGCCGTGTTCCCGTTCGAAGTCATCCACGTGGGCGGCGACGAAGTGGCCCCCGAAGCCTGGCTGCAATCGCCGAAGGCACAGGAACTGATGGTGCGCGAGCGCATCAACGGCACCGATGGCCTGCAGGCACACTACCTGAAGCGCGTACATGCCTTCCTCTCAGCCCATGGCCGCATCACCGGTGGCTGGGAAGAGGTCGCCCATGGCGGCGGCGTCTCGCCGGATCGCAGCCTCCTGTTCGCATGGACCTTGCGCGAGAAGACCGCAGAACTCGCAGCCCTCGGCTATGACGTCGTGTCGTCCCCCGGCCAGACCTACTATCTTGACATGGTCCAGTCGGGTGACTGGAACGAGCCGGGCGCAAGCTGGGCCGGAGTTACCTCGGTCGAGACCTCTTATGGCTACGAAGCGCAGGGTGATGATCCGCATCTGGCGGTCAAGCTCAAGGGCATTCAGGCCTGCATCTGGAGCGAGCACCTCACCTCGCGCGAACGTTTCAACCACCAGGTCTTCCCGCGCCTTCCGGCCATCGCGGAAGCGGCGTGGAGCCCGGAAAAGGTCAAGGACTTCGCCCGGTTCAGCGCCATCGTTCCCCTGATGCCGAAGGCCTGACACGCATGGACGTTTCCGTCTGGACCTATGCCTGGGACATGCTCGACCTCGGGGTCGAGCATGTGACCGGCGAACTGGCGTCGCTTGCCGGCGCCAACCATGTCAGCCTTGCCACCTCCTATCACGCCGGACGCTTCATCCAGCCGCGGTCGAACCGGCGGAAGATCTACTTTCCTGAAGACGGCACGGTCTATTACGCACCCGATGCCGCGCTCTGGAATGACGCGGAGATTGCGCCCCGGCAGGCGGCCATCACCCGTGACACCGACCTCGTCGCGCGCCTGTCGGCCGCGCAGGATGCCGCCGGTCTCGGCCTGTCCGCATGGACGGTGTGCCTGCACAATACACGTCTGGCCAGCCTCTACCCCGGCCACGCCCTTACCACGGCCTTCGGCGACCGGCTGGCGTTCGGACTGTGCCCGTCGAGCCCGGCGGCGCGGTTCTATGCCCGCACCATGGTGCATGAGATTACCCACCGGTTCCGCCCGGCACGGATCGAGCTGGAAACGCCTGGCTTCCTCGAAGTGGAGCACGGCTTCCACCATGAGAAGGACGGGGTCAGCCTGACGGCAGACGAATCCTATCTGCTCTCGGTCTGCTTCTGCCGCTACTGCCTTGGCCGGGCTGAGGCGGCCGGTGTCGATGGCGAGGCGGCCCGCAAGGCCGTTGTCGACATCATCTGCGCGGCCTGCGACCGGGATACGCCGGTCAGCCGTTTTCCCGAGTTCCCGGAAAAGGGCATCGACGCCTTCGCCTCCGTTCCCGCGCTGCATGACTATCTGGTCTGGCGGCAGGATCCGGTGATTAGCCTCATCACCGAGATGCGGCAGCTTGCGCATCCGGACAGCCAGGTGCTCCTTGTCGACGGTCCGGCGGCCTGGCGCGGCGGCGTCGATTTCGACCGCCTCGCCTCGGCCTGCGATGGCATGATCCTGTGCCTCTATGGCCAGACGCCGCAAGAGACCGGCGCCACTGTGAGCGCCATGCGCAACCGTCTTGGCGCGGACGCCAAACTGATCCTTGGCCTGTCTGCGTTCCAGTCCGTCGTCCCGTCGGCGGAAGCCCTGTGCCATGCCGCCATCGCCGGTGCGACGGCCGGAGCGGACGGGCTTAACTTCTACAACTATGGCCTCGTTGCCCGTCCGCGTCTTGGCTGGATGGGCGAGGCCACCGCAGCCTTCCGGGCAGCCCGGATGAGCTGATGCGGCAGCGAGGCCAGCCCGAATGCCCGGGCTGGCCCGTTCTGCCCTTTGAGACAGAGCCGGGATCAGCGATCCAGCGCCCGGTCCAGGTGGGTATAGCCGCCATCTGGATAGAGCCATTGGCCCGTGATGTGGCTGGCCCTGTGCGACAACAGAAAGACGACCGTATCGGCGATTTCCCGCGCGGTGGTCATACGGTGTCCCAGCGGGATGCGCGCAGCAATCCGCCTCTCCTCGGCGGCGGGATCCGGAAAGGTCTGCAGCCAGTTGGCGTAGAGCGGTGTCATCACTTCGGCCGGCAGAACCGCGTTGACGCGCACGCCATCCCTCGCAAGCGCTGCGGCCCATTCCCGCGTCAGACCAAGCTGCGCCGCTTTTGCCGCGACATAGGCCGATGTGTCGCCCTGCCCCGTCACCGCCGTTTTCGATGACACATTCACCACGGCCCCTCGCGTTGCCTTGAGGTCCGCGACCGCCAGATGCATCAGGGTGTAGTAATGCACCAGATTACGATCCAGCGAGGCGCGGAAGGCGTCGGGACCGGCATCCAGCCCGACGCTGTCATTGGCCCCGGCATTGTTGACGAGACCATCGATGCGGCCAAACCGCTTGCGCACCGCATCGACCGCCTGACGGCAGGCGTCGTCCGACGACAGTTCCGCCTTGAAGAACCAGACGTCAGGCGCAAGCGCCTGCAGCCTTTCCAGAAAGGCCGGATCCGGATCCCGGCGGGCGAGGATGACCGGAACGGCGCCCTCCTCGGCCAGCACCTCGCTGACGGCGGCGCCAATGCCTGACGCTCCGCCCGTGACAATCACGATCTTGCCTGTCAGTCCAAGGTCCATCAGTTGCCTCCGAAGCGATACGCCTCGATCGAGGATGGTTTCATTTCAATCGAAAAGCCAGGCAGCTGCGGCGGCATGTAGGCCGCATCGCGGATGACGCAGGGATCGATGAAATGCTCGTGCAGGTGATCGACATACTCGATCACACGGCCCTCGCGAGTGCCGGCAATGCAGAGATAGTCGATCATCGACAGGTGCTGGACATATTCGCAAAGGCCGACACCGCCGGCATGCGGACAGACCTTCAGCCCGTGCTTGGCTGCCATCAGCATCACGGCGAGGATCTCGTTGACGCCGCCGAGACGGCAGCTGTCGATCTGCACCACGTCGATGGCCCCGCGCATGATGAGCTGCTTGAAGATGATGCGGTTCTGGCACATCTCGCCGGTTGCCACTTCAATCGGCGCGACGCCTTCGCGGATCTTGCGATGGCCTTCGATGTCATCCGGGCTGGTCGGTTCCTCGATGAACCACGGCTTGGCAAAGGCGAGCTTGCCGACCCAGTCGATGGCCTGATCGACCTCCCAGACCTGGTTGGCATCGATCATCAGGTTGATGTCCGGACCGACCGTTTCACGCGCAATGGTCAGCCGTCGGATGTCATCCTGAAGATCACGCCCGACCTTCATCTTGATGTAGCGGAAGCCGGCATCGACAGCCTCGCGGCAAAGACGGGCGAGTTTTTCGTCATCATAGCCGAGCCACCCGGCCGAGGTGGTGTAGCAGGGATAGCCTTCCCGCTCGAGGATCGCTCGCCGCTCTGCCTTGCCTTCCGCCTGCCGGGTCAGGAACTCCAGCGCCCATTCCGGCGTGATGCAGTCGGTCAGATAACGGAAGTCGATGCACCGCACGAGCTCTTGCGGGCTCATGTCGGCAATGAGCGCCCAGACCGGCTTGCCCTCGATCTTGGCATAGAGGTCCCAGACCGCGTTGACGACAGCTCCGGTGGCGAGGTGAATGGCGCCCTTGTCGGGACCGATCCAGCGCAGCTGGCTGTCGGAGGTGATGTGCCGCCAGAAGCGGCCCATGTCTGCCGCAACCCAGTCCATGTCGAGCCCCACGACCAGCGGCCGCAAGGCGTTGATGGCGGCAACGCAGATCTCGTTGCCGCGTCCGATGGTGAAGGTCAGGCCATGACCTTCATGCGGTCCGTCCGTTTCCAGAACCACATAGGCGGCGGAATAGTCCGGATCGGGGTTCATGGCGTCGGACCCGTCCAGATGTTGGCTGGTCGGGAAGCGAAGGTCTTCCGTCCTCAGGCCGGTGATCTTGGTCATGCCCGGACCACCTTCTGGGTTTGAGTGCCAAGACCTGCGATGCCGAGGCGAACCGTTTCGCCGCCCTTCAGATAGACCGGCGGCTTCTGGCCAAGTCCGACCCCCGGAGGCGTGCCGGTGGAGATGACATCGCCGGGCTGCAGCGACATGAAGCGGCTGAGATACGAGACGATATGGGCCACGCCGAAGATCATGGTTGCGGTGGACCCGTCCTGATAACGCTTGCCGTCGACCTCGAGCCACATGGCAAGGTTGCCAACGTCACCGATCTCGTCAGGGGTCACAAGCCAGGGGCCCGTGGGACCAAACGTATCGCAGCCCTTGCCCTTGTCCCAGGTACCGCCGCGCTCCATCTGGAACTCGCGTTCGGACACGTCGTTGACGACGCAGTAGCCGGCAACGTGATCAAGGGCGTCCTTCTCCTCGATATATTTGCCGCCTTTGCCGATGACGACGCCAAGTTCGACCTCCCAATCGGTCTTCTGCGACCCGCGCGGGATCTCGATGGCATCATCCGGACCGACAACCGCCGAGGTCCACTTGTTGAAGACGATGGGCTCGGCAGGAATGGCAGCACCGGTTTCTGCTGCGTGATCGGCGTAGTTCAGGCCGATGCAGATGAATTTGCCGATCTGGCCGACGCAGGCACCAAGACGCAGATCCACCTGGGGCGTTCCGGCAACAAGCGGCAGGCTGTTCGGGTCGAGCACGGCAAGCCTTGCCAGGCCTTCCGGCAGCAGCACGGCGCCAGCGATGTCATCGACATGGGCTGAGAGATCACGCACGCGGCCCTCGGCATCGAGCAAGCCCGGACGCTCCTGGCCGGCCGGGCCATAACGCAGCAATTTCATGGGAAGTCTCCGTCAGATAGGGACCGGAGCCGGACGCAAGGTCCGGCTCCGGACTTGGGATCAGTCGTAGAGGACAGCCGCGATCTCGGGGCTGTCGATGTTGGATTTGTCGTAGAAGTAGAAGCCGGTATCAATGGTCGGAATGATCGGCTCGCCCTTGGCGGCCATGACGGCGGCCTTCACGGTCTCGTAGCCGATGCCGACCGGGTTCTGCGTGATCGCACCGGCCATCAGGCCATCGCGGATCGCCTGCTTCTGGGCGGCGCCAGAGTCGTACCCGATGATGACGACCTTCTTGCCAGTCTCGCGTGCGCCGTTGGCCACGCCTATGGCCGAGCCTTCGTTCGACCCGAAAATGCCCTTCAGGTTCGGATGCGCCTGCAGCAGGGTCTTGGTGATCTCGGTCGACTTCAGATGATCGCCGCCGCCGTATTCGATGGCCACGATCTGGATCTTCGGCTTGTTCGCCGCGATCCACTCGACAAAGCCGTCGCGGCGATCAACGCCGGTGCGGCTGGTCTGGTCATGCACGACGAGTGCAACGTCGCCTTCATCGCCGATGAGTGCCGCCATCTTTTCAGCCGCAAGCGCCGCGGCGGCCTTGTTGTCGGTGGCAGCGGTTGCGGCCGGAATGTCGCTGTCGACGCCGGAGTCAAACGCGATCACCGGGATCTTGGCCGCTTCCGCCTGCTTCAGCAGGGGCGTAGCTGCCTGGCTGTCGAGGGCGGCGAAACCGATGGCCGCCGGCTTCTTGGCAAGGGCAGCGGACAGCATGTCGATCTGGCGGTCGACCATGGTCTCGTTGTCCGGGCCTTCAAAGGTCACCTCGACGCCGAACTCGGCGGCCGCCTTGTCGGCACCGGCCTTCACGGCCTGCCAGAACTGGTGCTGGAAGCCCTTGGAAATCAGCGGAATATACATCTTGTCCTGGGCCAGCGTGAAGCCGGTGCTGGCCAGCAGGGCTGCGGCACTCAAGGTGCCGAGGATCATGCGACGGGTAATCATGCTTTCCTCCACTTTAGATGATGGGTGGTTCGGGCCTTTGGCCTTCTTTTCTGGGTCTCAGCCGCGTTGGCGGCGAAGCTGGTCGGCGTAGACGGCTAGAATAATGATCGCGCCGGTGACGACGGTCTGCCATTCGGGGGCAACCGACAGGATGCGCAGGCCATTGGTCAGCACCGACATGATCAACGCCCCTATGAGCGTCCCGAGCACGGTGCCCCGCCCGCCGGAAAGCGAGGTGCCGCCGATGACCACGGCAGCAATGGCATCCAGTTCATAGCCAAGGCCGAGCGCGGGCTGGGCGGAATTGAGGCGCGAGGAGATAAGGATCCCGGCGATGCCGCAGATCGCGCCGGCCAAGGCATAGACGGCCATCTTCCAGGCATTGGTGTTGACCCCGGACAGACGCACCGCCTCCTCGTTCGATCCCAGCGCATAGGTGTAGCGACCCAGAACCGTACGCGAGAGCACGAAGGCCATGCCGCCGGCGACCAGGAACAGCACCAGCACGCCATTGGGCACAGGAAGGCCGGGAAGAACCATGCCGATGAGAGAGCCCTGCGAAATGTCCGTATAGCCCGGCGTGTCGTTGAAATAGATCGGCCGGGCGCCGGTGATGATGAGCGACAGGCCTTTCAGCACCAGCATCATGCCGAGCGTGGCGATAAACGGCGGGATCTTCATCCTGGCGACGAAGGTTCCAGAGGCCAGACCTGCGAGAGCCCCTGCGCCGATGGCCGCAAGCACGCCGAGCGGCAGCGGCAATCCGGCCCAGGTCAGCGCCACACCGGCAATGACAGCACAGAATGTCATCAAGGTACCGATGGACAGGTCGATACCCCCTGTCAGGATGACCGCAGTCGCAGCCACCGCAAGCACCCCGTTGACCGATGTCGCCTGCAGGATCGCCATGATGTTGGAGACCTGGAAAAAGTTCGGCGAGGCGAGCGAGAAGCCGACAAGCAGCACGATCAGGCTGGCGAAAGCGAGCAGTTTCTGCTGCGCACCGCCCGCGAGACGGGCCGGAGCCGGGACAGGAGCCGGGACAGAAGCCGGGGGGGCCGAAGCCTTGCTGTTCTGAGGCGAAGTGTTCACGCGGGTTCCTCCTGACGCGTGGCCTGCCCCAGACCGCTGCGGTCGGTGGCAAGTTGCATGATCTGTTCCTGGGTGGTGCCGGCCCCGCCCGGGAGAACGCCGGTCAGCCGGCCCTCGCACATGACGGCAATGCGGTGCGAGACCCTGAGGATCTCCGGCAGTTCCGACGAAATGACGATGATCGCCTTGCCCTCTGCGGCAAGGTCGGCAAGCAGGCGGTAGATCTCCGACTTGGCGCCGATGTCGATGCCGCGGGTCGGCTCGTCGAAAATCAGAATGTCGCAGTCCCGCAGCAGCCACTTGGCGATGACCACCTTCTGCTGGTTGCCTCCGGATAGGAGTCTGACTTCTTGCCGGTCCGACGGCGTACGGATACCGAGACGGGCGATGAAATCGCGGGCCGTCCGCCGCATCGCGCCCTCGTCAAGCTGGCCGACCCGATTGGCATAGCTGGACAGACTGGCCAGCGCGATGTTGTCAGAGACATCCATGCCAAGGGCGAGCCCGAAATGCTTGCGGTCCTCCGAGAGATAGCCGATGCCAGCCTTCACGGCATCGGCAGGCGAGCGAACATCCACCTTGCGGCCATGGACGAAAATCTCCCCGCCCTCGCGCGGATCGGCGCCAAAGATGGCCCGTGCAACTTCCGTGCGCCCTGCCCCCATCAATCCGGCAAAGCCCAGGATTTCGCCCTTTTTGAGCGAAAAGCCGACATCTCGGATCTCCCGTCCCCGGGTGAGACCCACCACTTCAAGCGCCGTTTCGGCATCGCGCAGATCGGGAACGTCGACCGTCTCATCCCCCAGCTTGCGCCCGACCATCATCTCGATGATCCGGGCGATGGGCGTGTCTGCCGCCTCGACGGTGCCGACATATTCGCCGTCGCGCATCACGGTCACCCGATCAGAGATGCGGCGGATCTCGTCCATCTTGTGGCTGATGTAGACGATGCCGACACCCTCAGACTTGAGCTTCCCGATCATCGTGAAAAGTTCGGCGATCTCGCTGTCCGTCAGTGCGGCCGTCGGCTCGTCCATGATCAGCACCTTGGAGCGGGCCGACAATGCCTTGGCGATCTCCACCATCTGCTGGCGGGCAATCGACAGGCCCTCCACCGGCCGGCGCGGGTCGATATCGATGTTGAGCGATGCAAACAACTCTGCCGCTTCGCGGTTCTGCCGTGCCTCGTCGATCCGCCCGAAGGACAGGCGCGGTTCGCGGCCGATGAAGATGTTCTGCGCCACCGTCAGGTCCTTCATCAGAGCCAGTTCCTGATGAATGATGCCGATGCCCCTGTCCTGCGCCGCTTTGGGCGACGGCAGGACAACTTCGCGTCCCTCGACCAGAATGCGGCCACTGTCGGGCTGATACACCCCGGACAGGATCTTCATGAGGGTCGACTTGCCCGCACCGTTCTCGCCCATGAGCGCATGGACTTCACCCGCCCGAAGATCAAAGCCGACACCCTTCAGCGCGTGCACGCCGGGAAAGCGCTTCTCGATACGTTCCATGCACACGAGGTCACGCATCAACCGCCTCCTCCAGTCCATAGAAGCGGACAGCCGTTCCACCAAGGATCTCGGCCCTGTCGGCTGCGGACAGGTCGGCGAGCAGCCGCTCCGTGACCTCTTCCCAGAACCGGTGACTGACAGCCAGGGTAATGACAGGCCAGTCGGATCCCCACATCAGCCGTCGCGGCCCGAACCAGTCAAGCAAGCGGCCCAGCACAGGCTTCAGGGTTTCGACGGCGAGGCCAACGCTCAGAAGCCGGCTCGGGCACATCTCGGTGACAAGGCCGGACAACTTGCAATGCAGTTTTCCGTCGGCAGCAAGCAGCGCCATGTCCCGGTGCCAGGTCTGCGATATGCCGTTGAGGAGATCCGGTTTGGCCGCATGGTCGATGACGACGGGAAGCTCCGGATAGCGAGCGCAAAAGCGCAGAAGGGCCGGAAGATGCCGCGTCTTGACCAGCGCATCAAACCGCAAACCAAGGCGCACCAGGGCAGCGATGGCCTCCGGTGCCGGCGCCGTGTCGATCCAGTCCGCATCGGCGATATCCTGCAGCATGGGCCGCACGCCCTTGAAGCGCGGATTTCGCGCCAGGGCGGCAAGCCTGCCGGTGGCTTCAGCCTGGGTCAGGTCAACCCAACCGACAACACCGACGACCTGCTGCGCGGTCTGGGCCAGCCCAAGCAAAAAGTGCGTTTCGGCCTCGCTCGGGGCAGCCTGGACCGCAATGACACGGCGCGCGCCATTCAGTGAAGCGAGATCGGGTGGCAGAAACTCGCGCCGGAGCGGATCCAGTTCCGGCCCACCAGTGTCGAGCCAGCCGTAGTCGCCCCGCGCCGGCTGCCAGAAGTGGCAATGTGCATCTAGTCTGTCCATCAGCGGCCTCCCGTCCGCGTCGTGGGATCTGGTGCAGCAGACCGGGTTGGCCTGCCTTGTCTCAGATCGTCACGCCGCCATCGACGGAAACCGCCTGACCGGTGACAAACCGGCTTTCATCGCTGAGCAGATAGACAATCAGCGGCGTGATATCGTCGACAGTGGCGAGGCGCCCCATGGGCTGGCGGGCGATGAAGTCCTTCTCCGCCTGAACCGGATCGGCGGCCGATGCAATACGCCCGCGCAGCGACGGTGTATCGACGGTGCCCGGGCACAGCGCGTTGCATCGGATGCCCTGCTTCACGAAATCGGCAGCGACCGCCTTGGTGAGACCGATGACGGCCGCCTTGGTGGCGCCATAGGCCGTGCGGTTGATGAAGCCTTTGATGGATGAGGCCATCGACGACATGTTGAGGATCGACGCAGTGCCGGTGATCTCGGCCTGCATAAGCATGCCCGGCAGGAACGCACGGGTCATGCGCACCATTGAGGTGACATTGACATCGAGCGCCTGTTGCCACTGCTCCTCGGTCAGGTCGAGGATGGTGCCGTGGTGAACCATACCTGCGCAATTGAAAAGACCGTCGATTGGTCCGAGTTCCCCCGCGAGCGCCGTGATCGCCGCCAGATCTGTGACGTCAAGCGCCTGGCTCTCGATGCCGACAAGGCCGGTCAGCAGACGTTGATCCCGGTCTGTGGCGATGACGCGGGCGCCTTCAGCAGCCAGAACCAGTGCCGCAGCACGGCCCATACCCTGCCCTGCGGCGGTGATCAGGATCGTCTTGCCGGAAAGACGCTGGCCATTTTGCTGCATCTCGAACCTCCCTGTCCCGGCGGGACTCCCGATCAGAGGTCCCGCCTGTTTCCATCCCGCGACGCCGGTTTGCATCCGACGACTTGTTTATATACAAACACTCTATTCACGAATGAACTGATATGCAAGTCTGTGTTGCCGAAATTTGACAAGCTTCACCGTCTCGCGCAAAGGGCATTGAGATTTCAGGCAAATCGCCGGTATGCGGGGGCTGGTGCCTTGGGAGAGAGTTGATGAGCGACGTGGATGTGACTGGCGACCGATACCGCGCACCGGCTCTCGACAAGGGCCTCGACATTCTGGAACTGTTGTCGGAACAACCCAGCGGCCTGACACGGGCGGAGATCGTCAAGGCGATGGGGCGCAGCCCCTCGGAGATCTACCGCATGCTCGAACGCCTGGTGGCACGCGACTATGTCGTGCGGTCCTCTGGTGGCGATCGCTACTTCCTGTCGATGAAGCTGTTTGTCCTGGCCAACCGGCATCCGCCCCTGCGCCGCCTGGTGGCGCAGGCAACGCCCAAGCTCGACATTTTCGCCCGCGACAGCCGGCAGTCCTGCCACATGGCGGTGCCGGAACGCGCCGCAGCCGTGGTCGTGGCACAGGCGAGCCCGATGGACAGCTGGGAGTTCCGGGTCCGGGTCGGCGCAAGGCTGGATCTTCTGGGGACAGGGTCCGGCCATGCCTTGCTCGCCTTCCAGAGCCCGGAGCGACGGGCCGAAACGCTTGGCGCCTTGAGCAGTGCGGCGGATCTTGCCAGGCTCGACCGCATGTCCGCCGAACTGGACGAGGTGCGCTCCCTCGGATACCGCATCGGCGACAGTGGCCAGTTGCTGGGCGTGCGGGATATTTCCGTGCCGGTGCTCGATCCCAACGGCGATGCGATTGCCGTGATCACCTGCCCCTATCTGGGCCGGCCCGCCGGCGAGGCCTGCGACAGCATCGAGGACGCACTGGCCAGGTTGCAGGGCGTTGCCCAGGAGTTGTCTTTGAGCTGACAGGTGGTGACCGCCGCCTGTCAGCCCGATTTGTGTCTGGATCAGCCGAAAATGACGCCCTTGCGGATGACGAAGTTGCCGTAGGGCCGCAGTTCGCTGGTCAGGACGATGGCATAGGCCTTCTTCGCACGCTCATAGAAGGCAAAGCGCTCCAACGTGCCCATGTCGGCCTTCTCGGCGGCAAACAGCGGCTGCGCTTCGGCCACGACAGGCGGCACGGCAGTTGGATCATCGACCACCTGCATTGTCAGGACGGGCTCGGTGCCAAAGGTATCGACCGGCAGCAATGTCAGGATCGCCTCGACGGCGCGAACCGCCGAGCAGTCCATGCGCAACGGCCGGCCATGCACGCTTTGCCGAGCCACCGAATCGGCGGGGAAATTCGCATCGGCGACCACGATCTCGTCGCCGTGGCCCATGGCGGCCAGAACCGCCAGCAAGTCCGCACCGATCAGCGGATCGATCCCCTTCAGCATCAAAAATCTCCTCCCCGGCCCTTTCGGGCTGTTCTGCAGTGCCGGCGAGAGTACCGGCTGCGCCGGGGAAGTAAACCCGGACCTGGCAATCACAGATCGACCTGCATTCGCCCTCCCGGCGCAGCGGCCCGCGAGCAGCACAGGATCACCTTCGACTGGCGCTCTGCCTCCGACAGGACATAGTCACGGTGCTCGATCTGCCCGCTGCCGTCGTGCCCGACAGCACACACGCCGCAGATCCCGTCCGAACATTTGGTGCTGACGAGGATGCCGGCGGCTTCCAGAGCCTCGGTTGCACTCTGGTCCGGGCTGACCTCGATGCTGCGCCCGGACTTGAGGAGATCCAGAACGAAGGGATGGTTCTCCCAGGTCGGCGGCTCCGGCACCTTGAAGAACTCCCGCGACAGGGCCTCCTCCGGCCAGCCTTGTGCCCTTGCCGCCTCGAACACGGCCTCCATGTAGCGCTCACCGCCACAGGTGTAGAGCCTGAACCCTGGTTGCCAGTCAGGGATGAGACCGCGAAGATCGGCCCGCCCGCCTTCGCGCGAGAAATGAAACTGCGCCTGCTCCGCCCATTTGCTTGCCTCGATCTCTGCAGCAAAACCGCAGCTCTGCCGGGAGGCTGCGTTGTAATGCAGTTCGAACTTGCGGCCGAGGGCATGCAGGCGATGCGCCATGGTCAGCATCGGCGTGATCCCGATCCCGCCTGCCATCAGCAAGGAGAAGGAGGCGGTCTCATCAAGCGGGAAGTGATTGCGTGGCGGCGAAATCAGGATCCGGCGTCCTTCGCGGAACACCCTGTGCATCAGCAGCGAGCCGCCACGCCCCTTGGCCTCGCGCTGGATGCCGAGGACGTAGCGACTGCTATCGGCGGGATCTCCAGCGAGGGAATATTGCCGCTGGTATTCGGGCGCAATCACCACATCGACATGCGCCCCTGCCGTGAACGGCGGCAACGGTCTGCCCTGCGGATCGACCAGTTCGAAGCGGACCACATCCTCCGCCAGATCATCGCGCCGGGAAATGATCACCGGGATCACCGGCGGAGGCCCGTCCAGCAGTTGCGGCCCCGGCGCAAGTCCCTCTGTCTCACCGCGTTCAAGCCTGTCGCGGTACTCGTCTGGCGACAGCAAGGCGCGGTAGCGGCGAATACCCTCCTCTCGGTCCAGCGGCTGGGTGACGGGGTAAGGCTTCGGCATCATGTCAGCCGGGTAGACCGCAAGGGTCTGGTCTTCGGGCTTCAGATTGATGTCGGTGTTCAGCCCACGCCGGTTGGTTGCAACTGCCGCAACATAGCGCTGACCGGACGGGTCCAGCTCGATGTCCCACCACCAGGTCTTGACCGGGTTGATCATGCCCCGCCCAAGCTTGTCATCAAGGCTTGCCAGGATCCGCGCGGCTCCCGGTGCTGCGATCGCTATCTTGCGCACGACCGCTTCGGCAAACAGGCCCTCGAGGTTCCACGGACAGGTCTTCATGCAGCGCCCGCACATTCCGCCCGCCGAATTGGTGAGGCGATAGCGCGTGCATTTCTCGGCATCCGACTTCCAGATCTCATAGCCGTTGTACATGCGCTTCGGACCGGCCGTGATCGCCCCGGACGGACATTCGCGCGCGCATTTGTTGCAGGCCTCGCAGAACCGTTGCAGCCCGAAGTCAATCGGCTTGTCATGCTCCATCGGCATGGATGTGGTCACGGTGCCGGATTTCAGCCGCGGCCCGAGATAGGGATTGAGGATCACCTCGCCGATACGGCTGACCTCGCCGAGGCCCGACAGCAACAGCAACGGCGGCTGCAACACCTCGCCATCAATCACGGAATGAACACGGGCGCTGTAGCCAAGTCCGCGCAGATGCTCGGCGATCACTCCTCCGAGCAACGAGAACCGCAGATAGGCCCGCATCGACTGGGCAACGGAAATCCAGTCGTCCCCGCTCGCCCCCTCCATGGTCTCGAAACCCTGGTCGATGAGCAGATTGATCGCGTGCCCATGGTAGGGCGTGATGGGCTGGCCGCCGGCATTGTGCGAGTACCAGGCCCAGTCCGGCACCCGGCACAGACCCACCGCATCAGAAGACAGGAAATATCCTGCCGCTTTCAGATTGTCGGCATTGCGCACCGGGTCGAGGGTTGAGGGATGTACCGGCGCCTTGGCATCACCAAACTGCAGCAGCAACAGCGCGCCCAGCGCACGGCGGGCACAGGCTCCGATCGGGCTCTTGACGACATAGTGCCCGCCCTTCGCTGCTTCCTGCACCTTCTTGCCCATATCGCCGAACAGGGCGCGGGCGAAGAAATCCGCCCGCTTGGGAAACCGGGGAACTCTCGGCTCATCGATGAACGTGGTTGGCGTCTCGCGCCGGCGGATCGTCTCGAAGGGAAACGCGCCCTGGCGATATTCCCGGCGGCGATACGCATCAACCGGTCGGGACACCGGTCGTCCCTTGCCCCGTGCGGCCCACCCGCCGGGGCCGGCCGTTGCTCCAAGCATCCGGTCCGCATCGAGCGACAACGTCGTTGTAACGACCGCCAGGGAATAACCAGTCCCGACAAAGGGTGCTTCTGCAACAGGGTGGCCGTCTGCGCCCACGCCGATCCCCGCAAGACCTGCGCTGACGGCAACGCGCGCCAGATCGACCTCGGAGGTCGTCGCCGTATGCGCGCGCGCTTCTGCCCCGAGCAAGCGCAGATAGCTGGCAAGGACAACGGCGGTGTTGGCTGCCAGAAGCGCGGCGCGCTGCGACTGAACCCCTTGCAACCAGTCACATCCCGGCTCGTCACTCCTGGGCTCCCGGGCATGGTCCACCAGAATGACGAGGGCATGGCTGTGATGCGTGACCGGTCCATGGGGGGTGCGGGCGGAATCGAGCACATCCGCATAGATCGCATCAATGCCGGCCGCGTGACTGGTCGGTTGCCCGGCCTCCAGTTCGGCACGCAGCAGGTCGATCATCGGATTTCGGAGCGGAACACCCAGAAAATGCGCGGGTTCCAGCCGGGCAATGCCCATCATCGCGGCATCAAAGAAATACCCGGCCGCCTTGAGATGCCGGCTACGTTCCTGCGGGTCTTCAGGGACCTCCGCCGGGGCATGGGTGACAGGTCCGTCTCGCACGGTGTCGAACATGCCCATGAACCGCCCCATCGCACGGGCAAGGTTCACCGGATCGTCGTTATCGAACGACAACGGGCGCATCGCCGGCAGCAGGTCCAGCGGCGGGCGCTTGTCTGTGCGAGCCAGATACTCAAGCGGAAATGGTCCAAGGTGGACCGGCCGGTCCTTGGTTGAAAACAGTCGCATGTACCGCGTCCTCTCCCGCCGGGCGGATGTTGCCTCCGCTTCGGCCTGTTCAACGACCGGCACATGTCCGGTCAGAAGTCTGACAGGTCTTCCCGTTCACCGGCCGCCAGCAGATCCAGTGCCTCCATCAGCACGGAAAACTGTTCAGGGGCCAGCTTGCCGGTAAAATGTTCGTTCATGGCGTTGACCGGACCACGGGTGGTGCGGACGATCCGCATGCCCTCACCGGTCAGTTCGATCTCCACGGCACGCCCGTCCGGTCCGCTTCCGGGCTGGCGTTGCAAGTAGCCCTTCTTTTCCAGCACCCGCAGCAGCCGCGACATCGTCGGCCGCGTCACGCCGACATAGTCGGCAAGATCCGACGGTGTGCGGACATCCTCCTCCCCCACACCGATCATCACGCACCACATCAGGCGCGTCAGACCATGCTCGGCAAGAATCTCCTCAAGCCGCCCCTGCAGGATCCGCGACAGGCGCGACACCCGGTATCCAAGGCGCTGATGCAGTTTGTACTGGCTCATTCCGGACCCCGTTCGTGCGAACAGACTTGACTAACTGATTATCAGTGTCAATCATCTAATTGTCAGTGATAACTAACGAGCTTGCCAACCAAGGCCAGCCGTCAGCGCCGGAGGCCCCATTGCGGTGCATCCGGATCCGGAGAGGAACGCATGGTCAAGACGATTCTCGCAACGCTTGCCGTAGGGCTTGCACTCGTTTCCGCCGCTCCCGCCCTAGAGGCCAAGGAGCTCAAGCTGGCGCATTTCATGTCGCCGCAACACCCGATGGACCGTCATGTGATGACACCGCTGGCCGAAACGGTCGGCGCTGCCAGCGGTGGGGCCCTCACGATCAAGGTCTATCCAGCCGGGGAACTGGGGGCCGGGCCGAACCAGCAATACCGGCGGGCCGTCACCGGCATCGCGGACATTGCCTTCAACCTGCCGCAGTACACGCCGACCCAGTTCAAGCGCTCGGCGCTGCTGCACGTGCCCGGCCTCTTCACCTCGCCCGAGCAGGCCACCCGCACGATCTGGGACAATATGGAAGCCCTGGCACCGGACTTCACGGAAGTGAAGCTTCTGGCCTACTGGACCAACAACCCCTCGCTGCTGTTCACCCGCAACAAACCGGTCCGCTCCCTCGCGGACATGCAGGGCCTCAAGGTCCGCGTGCCGGATCCGGTTTCGGCCAAGATTGTCGAGGCCTGGGGCGGCATACCGGTCTCAATGCCTGCAACCGAAGCCTACAACGCCATGAGCACCGGCGTTGTCGACGCCGTGATGATCGATGCGTCCGCCGTCTCGTCCTACAATCTGCAGGAAGTGACGAAATACGCGACCATGAACATCCCCGGCGCGCTCTCCACCTTCACCCTGATCATGAACCAGGCCGCCTATGACGGTCTCGACGACACGCAGAAAGGCATCATCGAGGCTGAGACCGGGTTGCCGCTCTCGCTGAAGGCAGCCGAGGCGTTTCGCATGGCCGGAGACAAGGGCGTGGCGATGCTGAAAGACGCAAAGGTCGAACTGATCGAGCTGGATCCGGCAACCGTCACAGCCTTCCAGTCGGCCATGCAGGCTCCGGTCGAGGCGTTCCTGCAGGCGGAAGGCACAGCGGGCGGGTTCGATGCCCTTGCCTTCGTTGCCGGGTTCAAGACCGCAAACTGAGCGGAAAAGGGCGATCAACCATGTCCCGTCTTCCTCGGGAAGATAGCACCGGCGGAACCAATGTTCCGCCGGATGCCCCTTCCACGCCTGAACCCGGTCACACTGCAAGCCAGACCCCTGCGGCATTGGCCTGGCCCCTGCTGGTCCTTGAAGTCGTCGGCAGCCTGTGTCTTGCAGCGCTTCTGACCCTGACCGTCAGCGATGCGCTGTTGCGGTCTCTTGCCAACCGGCCCGTGTTTGGGGCCAGCGACCTGATCCAGGTCCTGCTTTGCCTTGTTGTCGCGGCCTCCCTGCCCTTATGTGTTGCTGCCGGACGCGCCATAGCCATCGACATGCTCGTCGAACGTCTGCCCGCCCGGCTGCGTAAGCCTCTGGCCCGCCTGATGGCAGCAACCTCGGCAGGGCTCCTGCTGCTGGCCGCCTGGCGCTGCTTCGTCAATGCCGGCGAGGCGGCGCAGTTCGGAGAGAGCACGATGCTGCTGCGCATCGGCTACGGCCCGTTCTATCTCGCCCTTGCCATCTCCTTCGTCTTCTGCGCGCTGCTGTTTGCCGCAGAAGCCCTGCGCAGAAAGGAAACGGCATGAGCGCGGCCGTCATCGGTCTTGCCGGCTTCGCCGGTCTTTTCGTCCTCATGGGGCTCGGCATTCCCGTTGGCCTCGCCATGCTTTTGACCGGGCTTGCCGGAACCATCGCCATCACCGGCTGGACCTCGGCGGCCTACACCCTCTCCGGGCAGGCCTTTGCCACCGCCTCCCACTATGACCTGTCGGTGCTGCCACTGTTCGTGCTGATGGGCAATCTCGCCTCGGCCTCCGGGCTCAGCCGTGATCTCTATGATGCCGCCTATCGCTGGATCGGTCATGTGCGCGGCGGTCTTGCCGGCGCCACCGTGCTCGGCTGTGCCGGCTTTGCCGCCTTGTCGGGATCTTCAATTGCCTCGGCTGTCACCATGGGCCGGGTCGCCTATCCCAATATGCGGCGGTATGGCTATGGCGGACGCCTGGCCGCAGGCACGGTTGCAGCAGGCGGCACGCTCGGCATCCTGATCCCGCCGTCCACCGGCTTCGTGCTCTATGCAATCCTCACCGAACAGTCGATTGGACGCCTGTTCATGGCCGGTGTTCTGCCCGGCCTGCTGCTGACGGGCCTGTTCCTGGTGGCAGTGGCCATCGTCGTGCGGCTGAAACCCGAGGAAGGTCCGCGCGGACCCTCCTTTTCATTGGCAGAGAAAGGACAGGCAACACTCCGGGCAACCGGAATATTCACGATCATCGGCCTCACCATTGGCGGGATCTACTCCGGCCTCTTCACTCCGGTGGAAGCCTCGGGTGTGGGGGCGGCCTTCGCACTCCTGATGCTGGCGATCCGCCGTAAGTTCGGCCTCAAGACCTTGCGGTCGGTGTTCCTGGACACCTTGCAGACGACCGGAATGAGCTTCCTGATCCTGATCGGGGCCAGCGTGTTCGCCCCCTTTGTGGCGCTATCCGGTCTTCCCGCCATGGTCGCTGACGCCTTTGCCGGTGCCGGTCTGGGTCCTATTGGCACCCTTGCGGTGATCCTGATCGCCTATGCCATCCTCGGCATGTTCATCGAGGGGCTGTCGTTGATGGTGATCACGCTGCCTATCGTCTTCCCGCTGATAACGGCCCTCGGCTTCGATCCGATCTGGTTCGGCGTCATCATGGTCATTGTGCTGGAGATGGGCCTGATCAGCCCGCCGGTCGGGGTCAATTGCTTCGTCGTCGCCACGATAGCGCGAGACATCAAGTTGGAGACCGTCTTTGCTGGTATCCTGCCGTTCTGGCTGGCGATGATCCTGGCCATGGCAATCCTGGTGGTCTGGCCGGACATTGCCCTCATTTTGCCCAATGCGATGTATGCGAAATAGCGGCAAGGCCCCGGGACGGATCAAACGCCCCGGGGACTGTGGTCTCAGTGAACAGCTTTCGGGGCGTAAGCCAGAGTAGCGATATCAACGGCCTGCCCGGTGCGCGCCTACTCCTGCGCCGCCAGCCCGATGGTCACGGCCCACCAGCCGTCTGTCAGGGCGACTTCCACATGCCCGGCTTCCAGAACAGCCCGCTGGAACCGCTGGTGCTGATAGAATGTCGAGCCATTGTGATCGCCAGCTTCCAGCAGCGCCGGATCCACCGGGATCTCGACCATGCGCGGCCCCTTGGGATCGCGCGGCGAGACAATCACCTGGGCAATCGGAGGCTCGCCAAGATGTTCGGGCCAGAACCGGCCGGGACCAGGCACGAGACACTCGATCTTGCCCGTCGGGCCGACAGCCGAGATCTCTTCCTGGTAGCGCGCCCCTTCCGCAAACATGCAAAGTTCGAGCATCGCGCGGGCGCCGGATGCAAAGTCGACAATCACATAGGCATTGTCCCAGATATCCGAACGCTCGCCGGCATACACCTCATCCAGATGGTTCACAGCCTGCCCGCCAGAGGCCATCACCCGCACCGGATCTGACTTCAGGATGTGGCGCATCAGGTCGAAGAAGTGGCAGCACTTCTCCACCAGCGTGCCCCCGGTGTTGCGGTTGAGCCGGTTCCAGTCGCCGACCTTTTCAAGGAAGGGAAAGCGGTGCTCGCGGATCGACAGCATCTTGATGCCGCCAGTTGCGGCCTCGGCTTCCTCGATCATGCGCGCCACGGGCGGCATGTAGCGATACTCCATGGCGACCCAGATCGGCGCGGGATAGGCCGCGCGCAGGGCTGCAAGGCGCGGCGCATCTTCCGGCGCCGTAAACAGCGGCTTCTCGACCAGCACCGGCAATGGCCGCATCGAGGCAATCGCCTCAAGCTGGGCCAGATGCAGATAGTTGGGGCTGGCGATGAGAAGGCAATTCACTTCGGCCACATCGAGCAGATCCGCGATCGAATCGACCATCTTCGCACCGGGCACGGCCTCGGCAGCCAGCGCCCGCATGCCGGCATCGGGCTCATAGATGGCCGCAACGCCGGTGTCCGGCAGGAGAGCAATGTTGCGCAGGTGTTCCTGCCCCATCATGCCGCAGCCGATGATTCCGTAATTCAGCTTCACCTGAAAAGTTCCCTTACTTGAGACGGGCCACATAACGGGCCACGGTATGATCGAACCAGGTGCGTGAGACTTCCGCCCGCGTTCCGTCCTGCGCCTGGCTGATACGAAGAATGTGCGGCACCGGAGCGCCGATCGGCTGACCGAACAGCGCAGGCGCAAAGTCCGGCACATGATCGAGACCCACCTGATCCTCTGCCCGGGTGATCCACAGGCCGAGGCGAGTGCGATAGTAGAGGTAGAGCGATTCCGAGAGATCCTCGCGCTCGATGCGTTCAACATAAGAGCCGTCCAGCCAGATCTCCTCGACGGCCGCGACCTTCCCCGACAGACGTCGCAGGCGGCGGATGCGATGCCCCTCGGCGGATGTCCCGAAGGCAGGCAGATCATCAGGCTTCGCCATCCGGGTGACAGACAGAACGTCTGCCGTCGGCAAGCCGCCGCCACCCAGCAGTTCAAGCCGGAACATCGCATAGAGGCTCTTGGGGTCGCTCACCGCATGGATGTAGTTGCCCGAGCCCTGGATCCGCTCCAGCAACCCACGCGCCTGGAGTTCGGACAGCGCCTTGCGCAGCGTGCCCACCGCAATGCCCAGCTCCTGCGCCATTTCACGCTCCGGCGGCAACCGCTCGCCATCAATGAGACGCCCGGCCGCAATGTCGCGAACCAGAAGCTCGGTGATCTGAAGATAGATGGGCAGACTGCCTTTGGGCTGGGTCATAGCTTTGAATATATGCCGCTTTTGGACTGGCCTGCGGCAGGAGCGCGCAGACTGCAAAAAATTGATACACTATTGATTTACATCAAGGCGGGTGATACGCAAGAAGAAAGTTCGATGCCGCTGGGGGAAATTCGATGACCGTGGTGCCTGTCACATCCGCCGATCTGGATGCCTGTGAAGTGTCCTGGTTCGCTGCGCTGTGTTCTGACGATTATGAGTATCTCGGCGTACCGGACGGCCGCCTGCGGTCAAGCTTCGAGCATTGCTCGTCCATCGTGCAAAAGGCGGAAGGCCACGGCTTCCGCAACATCCTGTGCCCGTCGTCCTACCAGGTCGGGCAGGATACGCTGAGCTTCGTCGCCGGCTGCGCCCCGATCACCGACCGGATCAACTTCCTGGCCGCGATCCGCTGCGGCGAGATGCAGCCGATCATGCTGGCGCGGACCGTCGCGACCCTCGACCACATGCTGAAAGGCCGCCTGACGCTCAACGTCATCAGCTCGGACTTCCCTGGCGAAGTGGCCGACAGCGCCTACCGCTACAAGCGCAGCCACGAGGTGGTGGAGATCCTGCGGCAGGCCTGGACGCGCGACACCATCGATCACGATGGCGAGGTCTACCAGTTCAAGGGCGTGACAACGGAACCCGCCCGCCCCTATCAGCAGAACGGCGGCCCGCTGCTCTACTTCGGCGGCTATTCCCCCGATGCGCTGGAACTGTGTGGATCCCAGTGCGACGTCTATCTGATGTGGCCGGAGACCAGGGACCAGCTCGCCGCCCGGATGAAGGCTGTGCATGAACGTGCCGCCGCTCATGGCCGCACCCTCGACTACGGTCTGCGCGTGCACATGATCGTCCGCGACACGGAAGCCGAAGCGCGCGAGTATGCCGAGCATCTCGTCTCCAAGCTGGATGATGAATACGGCAAGCTGATCCGTGACCGCGCCCACGATTCCATCTCGCTCGGCGTTGCCCACCAGGCCCGCGCCCGCGAGCTGGCCGACCAGTTCGGCTACATCGAACCGAACCTGTGGACCGGAATTGGCCGGGCCCGGTCCGGCTGCGGTGCGGCCCTCGTCGGGTCAACCGACCAGATCCTGACCCAGATCGAGGAATACCGGAAGATGGGCATCCGTGCCTTCATCTTCTCCGGCTACCCGCATCTCGACGAGGCCGACCACTTCGGGACCAAGGTCCTGCCCCACCTGAAAACCTGCTCGCTGCCGCATGCCTATGGCCGCGTGCCGAACGAGACCCCGGCGACACCGCTGGGTGCCGGAGACCGCCGCTGATGGACCGCATTTCGCTTAGCCCCGATCTCAGCTTCAGCCGAATTGTCTACGGCATGTGGCGGATCGGCGATGACGCCGACACATCCCCGGCCCATGTCCAGGCCAAGGTCGAGGCCTGTCTCGCCCAGGGCATCACCACCATGGACCAGGCCGACATCTATGGCGGCTACACGGCAGAAGCCATTCTGGGCGCGGCCCTGAAGGCCGCCCCGTCAATGCGTGACCGAATTGAGCTGGTGACGAAATGCGACATCGTCGCACCGGTCGGCCGCTATTCCACCGCGCGCGTCAAGCACTACGATACAAGCGCCGCGCATATCACGACGTCCGTCGAAACGTCTCTTCGTGAAATGGCGACGGACCGGATTGACCTGCTGCTGATCCATCGCCCGGATCCGCTGATGGACGCGCAGGAAACCGGCAAGGCCCTCGACGCGCTCGTCGCGTCCGGCAAGGTGCGCAGTGTTGGCGTGTCGAATTTCCGGCCCTGGGATTTCTCGCTGCTGCAGTCGGCGATGAGCACTCGGCTCGTCACCAACCAGATCGAGATCAGCCTGACAGAGCCCGCCCCCTTCACCAACGGTGATCTTGCCTATCTGCAGGAGCGTAAGCTTCCGGTGATGGCGTGGTCGCCACTGGGTGGCGGCAGCCTGTTCTCCGGTGCCAACGCGCCGCTGCTGGCAGCCCTGGAGCGCATCGCAGCCGACTATGAGGTCGACGTCACGGCGGTCGCGGTCGCCTGGCTGTTGCGACATCCGGCTGAGATCATCCCGGTCATGGGCACCAATCGCCTCGACCGGATCGCCCGCTTCCATGAAGCGATGAAGGTCGTGATGGACCGGCAGACCTGGTTTGAACTCTACACCCTGGCGATCGGAAAAGAGGTGCCGTGATGATGGCTGCAAATGACAGACACGCCCATGGCGAGACCGTTTTCAGCCCGGATGCCGGCAATGCCCGGGCCTTCCGCATGGCGCTTGGCAGCTTCACCACCGGCGTGACCGTGGTCACCGCCATGGGCGCGGACGGTCCGATGGGCATGACGGTGAACAGCTTTACCTCCGTGTCCCTCGACCCGCCACTGGTGCTTTGGTCACCGGCCAAAAGCTCATCGAAGCACGATGCCTTCGCCGCCATCGACCACTACGCCATTCATGTCCTGAGCGCGGATCAGGATGGCCTCAGCGCCTGCTTCACCCGCGGCGGCACCGCCTTTGACGGGCTGGACTGGCAGCTGAACCCGGACGGGACCCCGGTCATTCCAGGAACACTGGCCCGGTTCGAGTGCCGCCGCTTTGCCCTGCATGACGCAGGTGACCATTCGCTGATCATCGGCCGCGTGCTGCGTGTCGCCCACCGGGACGGTGATCCGCTCTGCTTCTCGCGCGGCATGTACGGGCACTTCGCGCGCAAGGCCTGACAGGACTGCACGGCGCGGACCCGGGGGGAGACCGGTCCGCGAGGGGAGGAAAACATGGAACTGTTGCTGGCTGCCACACGGCTTCTTGGCCAGGCCAATGCCGCCGCGCTCGCCGTCGGGCGGTGGCTCGGCGCGCTTTGCGTCGGGGCCATGGTCGTGATCATTCTCGTGCAGGTCATCTATCGCTATGGCCTGCAGAACGCCCTGCCCTGGACCGAGGAAGCCTCACGCTTCCTCATGCTCTGGATGACCGGCCTGATGGCTCCGACTGCTTATCGGCGCGGCGGGTTTGTCGGCATCGACATGGTGCTGCTGCTGCTGCCTCGCATGGCGGCGGCCTTGCTGTCCCTGCTGCTGCTGCTGCTTTCCGGCGTGCTGCTGTGGGTCGGCATGCGGATCGGCTGGGCCGAGGTCATGGGGCTTGGCGGACGCTTTGCCTTGCCCTCCGTTTCCGTCCCGACCTCGCTGGACCTCTCGACCTGGATGAGCATTCCGCGCGGCTGGATGATGGCGTCCCTCGCTGTGGGCGTCACTGCGATGTTCATCGTCAATATCGAACTGGTTCTGCGTGCAATCCTGTCCATCTTCGGCCGCGGCCGTGACCTGGCGCCCGTCGCCATGGCCAGCACATTGGGAGCCGAATGATGCTGACCCTGTTCCTGCCCCTGTTTCTTGTCTTTCTGATGCTGGGCCTGCCGATCGTCTTCGGCCTCATCGCAGCCCCAGGCATCCTGTTGTGGCTCAACGGTCAGGAGCGCGACATCGTTCTCCTGTACCGCAACGTCTACAACGGCATGGACAGTTTCCCGCTGATGGCAATCCCGTTCTTCATGCTCGCCGGCGAGCTGATGAACCGGGCGGGCATCACCTTGCGGCTGGTCGAGTTCGCCCAGGCCCTGATCGGCCACCTGCGCGGCGGCCTCGCCCATGTGAACATCCTGTCCTCGATGCTGTTCGCCGGCCTGTCCGGATCGGCTGTCGCTGACGTGTCGGCACTCGGGTCCATGATGATCCCGGCGATGGAGAAGCAGGGCTACACCCGCCGCTTTGCCGCAGCCGTCACCGCAGCCTCCGCCATCATCGGCCCGATCATCCCGCCCTCCGGCATCATGATCATCTACGCCTATGTGATGGGCGAGAGCGTCGCGGCCCTGTTTCTCGCCGGTATTGTCCCGGGCATCCTCATCGGCCTGTCGCTGATGGGCATCGTCTGGCTGCTCGCCGACAAGGAAAACCTGCCGCTGGCCACCCGCCGCGCCAGCTGGGGCGAGCGCGGTCACGCCAGTCTCAAGGCTTTCTGGCCGCTTCTCACCCCGGTCATCATCATGGGCGGCATCCTCGGCGGCATCTTCACGCCGACCGAAGCCTCCGCCATCGCCGTCGGCTATGCCTTCTTCATCGGGCTGTTCGTGCTGCGCACCCTGAAAGTAAAGGAAATTCCGGACGTCCTGACCCGCGCCGGCATGACCTCTGCCGTGGTGTTGCTGCTCGTCGGCGCCGCCATGGCCTTCAAGACCGTGGCCAGCCTGTCGCACACACCGGAACTGCTGGCCGACATCATCCTCGGGCTCAGCGACAACCCGCTGGTGCTTCTGTTCCTGATCAACGTGCTGCTGTTCATCGTCGGCATGTTCCTCGATGCAGGCCCGGCCATCATCATCCTCGGCCCAATCCTCGGCCCGATCTTTCTCGAGCTAGGCGTTGATCCGGTGCATTTCGCCATCGTCATGGCGGTGAACCTCACCGTCGGCCTGCTCACCCCGCCCATGGGGCTGGTGCTGTTCGTCACCTCGTCCGTCTCCGGACTGCGCGTCGAGACCATTGCCCGGGCCACATTGCCGTTCTTGGCTGCGGAAATCGCGGTGATCTTCCTGATCACCTATTTCCCGGCCCTCACCCTCACGATCCCGCGCCTTGCCGGATTTGTGGACTGACTTCAGACGTAAAGGGAGGACTGAAGGAATGTTGAAGACCATGCTGAAGACCGTGCTTCTGGCCAGCACGCTGTGCGTTGCCGGGCTGGCCCATGCCGCAGACATCACCCTGCGCGCCACGGCCAACTCGAACGAGAACGATGAGGACTATGACGGCCTGATCGTGTTCAAGAACTACATCGAGAACGCCTCCAACGGCGCCATCGCGGTAGAACTGTTCATCGGTACACAGCTCTGCGCCACCGGGGAGGAGTGCCTGCAGGGTGTGGCCGATGGCTCGATCGACGTCTACATCTCGACGTCGGGCGGTGCGGCTGGCCTGTTCCCCTACATCCAGGTGCTGGATCTGCCGTATCTGATGAGTGACGACCGGGTGGCTGAAGAAGTCCTGTCCGGCAACTTCACCCGCGAACTGCGCGCCAAGGCGCTTGCCGACAGCGACAACAAGATCCGCCTGATGACCATCGGCAACACCGGTGGCTGGCGCAACTACGCCAACACCAAGAAGACGGTGAAGACGCCGGATGACCTGAAGGGCCTGAAGATGCGCACCGTTCCGGCCGCCCTGCCGCAGCAGGTTGCGACCTCCGTCGGCGCGGCTCCGACGCCGATTCCGTGGCCGGAACTCTTCACCTCGCTGCAGACGGGCGTGGTCGAAGGCACCGCCAACGGCATCACCGACATCATGTCGATGAAGTTCCCGGACGCTGGCCTCAAGTACCTGACCCTCGACGGGCACAGCTACATGGGCGCCTTCTGGTGGATGTCCAACGACCGCTTCCAGAGCCTGACCCCGGCCCAGAAGCAGATCGTCGTCGACGGCTTTGCCGCCCTGCAGCAGGCAACCTTTGCCTCGCCCAAGCGCAAGGAAATCGCCGCCTACCAGGACTTCATCAAGTCCGGCGGTGAAGTCTATGTCCCGACGAACGAGGAGAAGGCCGCCTTCAAGGGTGCCGTTACGCCGGTGTTCGACTGGTTCAAGGGCAATGTGAAGGACGGCGGCGAGATCTTCGACAAGTTCCAGGCCGCTGTTGCCGAAGCCGAAGCCAAGGTTGCAGCTGAACGCGCTGCCGATCTGAACTAACATCCCCGGGAGGTGGCGCCCTGCGCCGCCTCCCCCTTCCTGCCGCTCGTCAAGAGCCCATCCATGACCGAAAGTCCGTGATGACCGCGCCCGATCCGGCCAATGGCCCGGCTTCAAGCCCGCCTGCCGCCTCCTCTGCCCCGCACGATCCGATCACGTCAGCTGCCTTCTGGCGCATCCGCTTTCCGGGTCTGTCGATCTCCATCCTGATCGCGCTCGCCTCCGCCTTCCTGTCGGAGCATTACGGCGCGCCGGCCATGCTACTGGCCATCCTGATCGGGCTTGCCCTGCACTTTCTGGCCGAAGACCCCCGCATGGGGCCAGGGCTGGAGTTTGCCGCCAAGGCATTGCTGCGCGCGGGCATTGCGTTGCTCGGCCTCAGGATCAGCCTGACCATGTTCGCTGACCTCGGCCTGCCGATGCTCGGTGTCCTTGTCGCGGCCGTGGTCCTGACCATCGGCTTCGGCATCCTCGCTGCACGGCTGACTGGCCATTCCGCTTCCTTCGGCACCCTCACCGGAGGTGCTGTCGCAATTTGCGGCGCTTCTGCCGCCATGGCCATCGCCGCCGTGCTGCCCCGGCGCAACCCGCAGGAGGCCGAGCGTGACATGGTCTTTGCCGTCTTTGGCGTGACGATGCTCTCGACCCTTGCCATGATCGGCTACCCGATCCTCGCCTCAGCGCTGGACCTGGGACCGGTAATCACTGGCGTCTTCCTCGGCGCAACGATCCATGACGTTGCCCAGGTGGTCGGGGCCGGTTTCTCGGTGTCGCAAGAGACCGGCGACATGGCGGTGCTGGTCAAGCTGATCCGGGTCACCCTGCTGGCACCCGTGGTTCTGGTCATCGCCCTCGCCTACCGGCGCAGCGGCAGCATCGAGGGATCGGCTCGCCCGCCGCTGCTGCCGGGCTTCGTCATCGTCTTTCTCGCGCTGGTGGCGGTGAACTCGGCCGTGACCATTCCGCCCGTCGTTGCCGAGGCCGCCAACGCGACATCCCGCTGGGCGCTGCTGGCGGCCATAGCGGCAGTCGGCGTCAAGACATCCCTGCCGAATGTGCTGAAGGTTGGTCGCAAGGCCATCGCGCTGCTGGTCGCCGAAACAGTCTTTCTCGCAGTCCTGATCCTGATCGCTGTCGAAGTGCTCCCGCTGGCCCGACTTGACCAGTAAAAAAATGACCCGGTTTGCTCCGGGCTCAGACTGGGAACAAAGCCGTCACTTCTCAGTCGTCATTCCGGACGATGCGAAGCGGAGATCCGGAACCGGAGAGCCACAGTCTCTCCGGCATCAAGTCATGGTATGTTGATGCCTCGGCTCGCCGGTCCCGGCTCGGCGCTGCGCTTAGCCGGGATGACGGCGGTGAGGTCGAGGTTTTCACCAAGCAAAATGGCCCAGTTTACACCGGGCCATTTTGTTGTCAGTACCATTCTTGGTCCATCACACCACGGCGAGATCCCGGCTGAGACCCGACAGAATCTCGCAGCCGTTCGCAGTTACCACGGCGACTTCCTCCAGGCGGATGCCGAAGCGGCCCGGCAGGTAGATGCCGGGTTCAATGGTGAAGACCATGCCTTCTTCGAGAACAAGCTCGTTGGCGCTGGTGATATAGGGCTGCTCGTGCACTTCCGTTCCAAGGCCGTGGCCGGTCCGGTGGGTGAAGAAATCGCCATAGCCGGCATCGGTGATGACCTGACGCGCGGCCAGATCGACACTGCGGGCTGAAACACCCGGCCGTGCGGCCGACATGGCGGCACGGACGGCAGCGTCGACGACCCAGTGCACATCGCGATAGCCGGCCGGCGGCTCGCCGAAGCTGGCCATCCGGGTGATGTCCGAGTTGTAGCCATTCTTGATGCCACCAATGTCGACGAGAACGATGTCGCCCCGCTTCAAGGTGGACGAGCCCGTATGATGGTGCGGATAGGCACTGTTCGGGCCGATGGCCAGAATGGCGAAGGTCGTCCGCGCGCCGTTGGCCGCGAAGGTCTCCTGTACCACAGCAGCCAGCTCGCTCTCGCTGATGCCTTCGGCCAAGGCATCGCGCACCGCGACCTGGGCGATATCGGCGATCCGGGCATTGTCCTTGAGCAGCGCGATTTCATCGGCCGTCTTGATCATGCGCAGCCCGCCAACCGTTTCGGAGGCAAAGCTGCGGCCACACCCGGCGAGCGCGTCGGTCAGCATGAGCGCGTGGTCGGCACGCATGGTCTCATCAAGACCGAAACGGCGCGCCTTGGGGGCGGCAAAGCCAATCGCTTCAGCCAGAGCCTTGGCGGGACCGACATCATCCTTCCATTCGAAGAATCTCAGGTCCGTATGCTGACGGCTGTCGTCTGCATTGAGCGCCGGCATCAGGAAGCAGGCGCTCTCGCGGCCAATCAGGCACAGCGAAGGCCGCTCGTCGGCCGCCGGGGCAAAGCCCAGCAGCCAGCGCAGGTGTGCACCCGGGGCAAGAGCCACCAGATCGGTGCCGGTGGCTTCCATCTTCTGGCGCAGACGCGCCAGACGCTCAGCTACATAGGGCTTTGCGGCATCATGAGCCATTCAGGCCTCCATTGGCACGCGGGCCATGGCCTCCAGGAGCGTCGCGCGATGGTCCGCGACAAGGGCCTCCAGCTTGGCCACCCGCTCAGGGGTGAAATGTCCCTCGACGTCCAGGATGTTGACGGTGCCCACGACCTTCTCGCCGTCGGAGACGGGGATGTTCATGGCCGAGTGGCAGCCGAGCTGATTGATGAGGGCGTGATCGAAGAAATAGATCGCGAATTCCGGCGTCGTGTTGGCGACGAAGCTTCGGGCTCCGTCGATTACGATCTCCGTCCAGCCGTCTGACCGCATCGGCTTGGTGCCGGAGGTCGGATAGTCGGCCGGATGGGACGTGTAGGCACGGCGGCTGAGGCCGGCCTTGCGGTCCAGAACGGTGACGGTGAACAGGCGGGCGCCCACGGCGGTGCGCGCAGCCTCGTGCAAGGCTGCAAAGACGGTATCGGGGGACGTGATCATGTTCGAATTCCGGGGCGTTGGGGGCAGGAAAGGACCGGAGGGCAGCAGGGCCGCCCTCCGGGTGGTCTCGTCATGGGGCTGTGCTTAGTTTTTTGAGACGAGACGGTAGTAAACGAAGTCGGACGTAGCGCCGTTGACGTATCCGGCAACCTTTTCGTTCATGGCGACCTGCTTGACGGCCTGGAACATGATGACGAACGGCGCTTCAGCCTGCATGGCCTGCTGCAGTTCGACATACATCAGCAGACGCTGCTCCGGCGACTTCTCGGTCAGCGCGGCCATGGTCTTCTCGTTGATTTCCTTCGGCGGCATGTATGCGTTGCGCCACGTGGTCGTGGAAGCATACTTGTCGTCCGAATTGTCAGCGTTGTAGGCGAAGGCCTTGGCGTTGGAATGCGGGTCCATGAAGTCCGGACCCCAGTAGAGCAACATGCCCTGATGGGTGCGGGCGCGGTATTTGGTGATCACCTGGGCGCCTGTGCCCGGGATGATCTCGAAATTGATACCGGCCGGAGCAAAAGACTGCTGCAAGGCCTGGGCAATGTCGGTGAACGGGCTGGAGTTGATCACATCGAGCTGGATCGTCAGCGGCAGGGTGACACCACCATCGGCAAGGATCTTCTTTGCCTTTTCCAGATCGTAGGTGAAGGGCTTCTCCGTCAGGGCGCCCGGGAAGCCTTCCGGCCAGAACGCCTGATGCACCTTCATCTGGCCCTTCAGGAACGTGTTGGCCATGCCGTCATAGTCGACGAGATAGCGGGCAGCTTCCCAGATCGCCTTGTTGGTCAGGGCTTCGGTCTTCTGGTTGAAGGAGAACCAGTGCACGGCGGCCTGCGGATAGGTCTCGACCTTGACGCCCTGCTTGTCAGCAAGACCGGACACCTGGTCCGGGGTCAGGTTCTTGGCCATATCGACATCACCCGATTCCAGCAGAAGGCGCTGGGTCGCAGCTTCGGCGACATGGCGGATGACGACCTGCTTCATGTCTGGCGCGCCGTCCCAGTAGTCCGGGTTGGCTTCGAGAGACAAAAGTTCCGACGGCTTGTAGCCGCGCAGCTTGAACGGGCCGGTGCCGGCCGAGTTCTTGTTCAGCCAGGCGTTGCCGAGGTCACCGTTTTCCTCGTTTGCCATCACCGTCTCCATGTCGACGACGGAGGCCACACGGGCGGCGAGAACGTTGAGGACGAAGAACGGCGAGAAGTCGCCAGCGTAGCGCACGGAAACCTTGTTGCCGTCCACGGTCACCATCTCTTCGATGTTGTCCGGGGTCCAGCCGAGATTGGCCAAAATGAAGGCCGGGGCCTTGTTGAGCACCAGGACGCGCTTCCAGGACCCGACCACATCGGCACCGCGCAGCGGATTGCCGGAGTGGAACTTCACACCGTCACGCAGGGTGAAGGTGATGGTCTTGTTGTCCGCGTCGATCATCCAGTCGCTGGCAAGGCCCGGCATCAGCTGGGTCGTGTCAGCCGCATCGTAATGAACAAGCTGGTTGTAGACGTTGACGACATATTCGCCCGAGGAGAACTCATAGGCGGTCGCCGGATCGATGGTGACGATGTCATCGATGTTCTGGGCGATGACAAGCGCCGTCGCCGGGGTCGCTGCCTGCGCGGGAAGCGCTGTCAGCGCCGTCAGGGACAACAGACCGGCAGCAAGTGCGGTTCTGAACAATTTCATGGTCCACTCCTGAAAGAAGGCAGGTTTCTTGGCCGCAGGTTTGCCCCGCTACGGCTGGTCGGGGGTTCGGCCAATGAGGCGCGGCGTGTTGCCGGTCCACAAAAGACGGACCGGCTTGTCACCGACATTGGCGAATGAGTGGGGCGTGTCGCCCATGAAGTGGAAACTGTCACCCGCGTTGAGCGTGAACATCGCCTCGCCGAGCGTCTGGCGCAGGGTGCCTTCGAGGACGACGATCAGTTCCTCGCCGGTATGCGCCGTCAGCTCGGAGGCATAACCGACCGGGATATGCACGATGACGGACGACAGCGTGCCGCCCGGCAGCACCGTGTTGAGGCGCTCATAGGACAAAGACGCGTCAGCGAGAGAGAAAAGCTCCCTTTCGCCCGCCCTTGTGACACTATCAGCTGGCTTGGGCGTTGCGACGAACCAGTCGATCTCGACCCCGAGCGCATCGGCGATTGATGCCAGCGTCCCGAGAGAGGGAGTAGCCTTGCCGCGTTCGACCTGAGACAGGAATCCAACAGAGATCCCGGCGCGATCGGCCAGTTGCTGCAAGGTGAGATCCCCCTTGCGGCGCAGATCGCGAATCCGGCCGCCGAAATGCGGCGGTGTCCCGACCGGCAAACCGGTCTGGATCTCCTCGGCATCCTTCAGGGCTCTGCTCATGGCGACCTCCAAAATTTCTTTGACGCTAGTAAAAAAATTTTGGTAAGTCAAAAGAAGTTTAACTGGCAAGGAAAACTACGTGAGCAACGCCACCCTGACCGGCAGCCGGGGCGCAGCGGCCGCCCTGTTGGCCCGCCTGACGCCCATCCTGTGGTTCTTCGTGACGATTGCCCTCACGTTCCTGGGCTTGCTCGCGATCACCTTTGTCATCGGCCGCGTGGTGCCGATCGACCCGGTCCTGGCCGTGGTCGGTGACCGTGCGCCGAAAGAAGTCTATGACGCCGCCCGGCTGAAGATGGGGCTCGATGATCCGCTGATCGTCCAGTTCGTCCACTATGTCGGGGACGTGGTCCAGGGCAACCTCGGCAAGGCGGTCATGACCTCCAATCCGGTCATCGAGGATCTCGCCCGCGTCTTCCCGGCCACCCTTGAAATGGCAACGCTCGGCATCATCATCGGTGTCATGATCGGCGTGCCGCTCGGTGTCTGGGCTGCCGCCCGCCAGGGCAGCATCATCGACCAGATCATCCGTGTGATCGGACTTGCCGGCTATGCCATCCCCGCATTCTGGCTCGGCCTTGTCGGCCTCGTCCTGTTCTACGCCCAGCTGAAGTGGGTGGGAGGCCCCGGCCGGATCGACATCTTCCTGGACGGTATGGTGACACCGCGCACCGGCCTGCTGCTGGTCGACAGCCTGATCGACGGCGACATGGACAGCTTCAGGAGCGCCTTCTCGCACATCATCCTTCCGTCGACGATCCTTGGCTTCTTCGCGCTGGCCTATATCGCCCGCATGACCCGCTCCTTCATGCTGGAGCAGTTGGGGCAGGAGTTCATCACCACCGCCCGGGTCAAGGGTGCGCCGGAATGGGTCGTGATCTGGCGCCATGCCTTCCGGCCGATCCGCGTGCAGCTCATTACCGTCATCGGCCTGTCCTATGCCGGTCTTCTTGAAGGCTCCGTGATGATCGAGACCGTGTTCTCCTGGCCCGGCATCGGCAACTACCTCACCAACGCGCTTCTCAATGCCGACATGAATGCTGTGCTGGGCGCGACGCTGGTGATCGGTGCCGTCTTCATCTGCATCAACAAGCTGTCTGATGCGCTGTATCTTCTCCTGGATCCGAGGGCCCGCGCATGAGCTCGACCCGCGACTGGCTGCTGGACGAAACGCCAGCCACCCGCCTGCAAGCCCAGCTTGGCCAGGGCTACCGCACCCTGCGCGCCTTGCTGCGCAATCCGCTCACCGTCGTCGGCCTGGTGATCATCATCGGCTTGCTGCTGACGGCCGCCTTTGCGCCGTGGATCGCACCCTACAGTCCGATCGAGGGCCAGCTGACCGCGCGCCTGCTGCCACCGTCGGCCGAACACTGGATGGGCACCGACGAACTCGGCCGCGACATCTTCAGCCGTGTCGTCTATGGCGCACGCATCACGCTGTTCATTGTGCTGCTGGTGGCCATCATCTCTGCCCCGCTGGGGCTGGTGATCGGCGCGATCTCTGGCTACTTCGGCGGCGCGATCGACCGGATCATGATGGGAATCACCGACATCTTCCTGTCGATGCCCCGCCTGATCCTGGCGCTCGCCTTCGTTGCCGCGCTCGGACCGGGCATCGAGAATGCCGTCATCGCCATCGCCATCACCGCCTGGCCGGTCTATGCCCGCCTGGCCCGTGCCGAAACGCTGACCGTGCGCAAGGCCGAGTTCATCGCCGCCGTGCGGATGCAGGGCGCCAGCCATGGCCGCATCATCCTGCGCCACATCCTGCCGCTGTGCATGTCCTCCACCATCGTCCGCGTCACGCTGGACATGGCCGGCATCATCCTGACGGCAGCAGGCCTCGGCTTCCTGGGTCTCGGCGCCCAGCCGCCGCTGCCCGAATGGGGCGCGATGATCTCGCGCGGCCGCGCCTTCATCCTGGACCAGTGGTGGGTTGCCACCATGCCAGGCTTTGCCATCGTCATCGTCAGCCTCGGCTTCTGCCTCTTCGGCGATGGCCTGCGCGACGTGCTTGATCCGCGTCAGCGGTCGAAGTGAGGGACCAGTCATGAGCACGCTTCTCGAGGTGCAGAACCTCAAGGTCCGCTTCCCGACCGAACGGGGCGAGGTCGAGGTGGTCAAGGGCATCAGCTTCTCGCTCGGCCGCGAACGTCTCGGCATCGTGGGTGAATCCGGCTCCGGAAAATCCATGACCGGGCGCTCCGTCATGGGCCTGATCGGCAAGCCGGGCCGGGTCACCGCCGACCGGATGATGTTTGACGGCATCGACCTCACCAAAACCGACGAGGCCGGCTACCGGCGCCTGCGCGGGGCGCGCATGTCGATGGTGATGCAGGATCCGAAGTTCTCGCTGAACCCGGTGATGCGCATCGGTGAGCAGATCGGCGAGGCCCTCGCCTTCCACGCCCGCATGAGCGCCAAGGCCCGCAAGGCCAAGGTGCTGGACGCGCTGGAAGCCGTGCGCATCAACGATCCCGAGCGCGTCTACAATCTCTACCCGCACGAAGTCTCCGGCGGCATGGGCCAGCGCGTGATGATCGCCATGATGGTGATTCTCGAGCCGGACCTGATGATCGCCGACGAGCCAACCTCGGCGCTGGATGTTTCCGTCCGGGCGCAGGTGCTGGAGATCATGGACGACCTCGTCCGCCGGCGCGGCATGGGCCTGATGCTGATCAGCCACGACCTCAACATGGTCTCGCACTGGTGCGACCGGATCCTCGTCATGTTCAACGGCCAGATCGTCGAGGAATGCGCCGCCGGCAAGCTGCACGAGGCGAAGCACCCGTATACGCAAGGGCTGGTTGCCTCCCTGCCCCGCCTCAACGAGACCCGCGAGCGCCTGCCGGTGCTCGACCGCGCCGCGCTGGAGAAACTGGCATGATCGACGTCGACAGCCTCAACGTCTTTTATGGCTCGACCGCCGTCGTCAAGGATGTGAGCTTCTCCGTGGCCACTGGCGAGAGCTTCGCGCTCGTCGGCGAATCCGGTTCGGGCAAGTCCACCATCCTGAAGGCCCTGGCCGGTCAGGTGGACAGCTGGTCCGGCAGCATCGCGCTTGGCAACATGCCGCTCGGCCACAAGCGCACCAAGGCCATGATGCGCCACGTGCAGATGGTGTTCCAGGACCCCTACGGTTCGCTGCATCCGCGCAAGACCGTCGATGACGCTTTGACCGAACCGCTTGCCATCCACGGCATCGGTGCCCGGGACGAGCGCGTTCTATCGATGCTCGACGCGGTGGGCCTTGCACGCAAGTTCCGCTTCCGCCTGCCGCACCAGCTCTCCGGTGGCCAGCGCCAGCGCGTTGCCATTGCCCGCGCGCTGATGCTGGAGCCGGAACTGCTGCTGCTCGACGAGCCGACCTCGGCGCTCGACGTGTCGGTGCAGGCGGAGATCCTGAACCTGCTGAAGTCGCTTCGCGAGGAGCGCGGCCTCACCTATCTGCTCGTCACCCATGACCTGCCGGTTGTCTCGTTCCTCTGCGACCGGCTCGGCGTGCTGCGGCATGGCAAGCTGGAAGAGGTCGCCCCGGTCTCGGCGCTGAAGGCCGGCGCGCTGACGAGTGACTACGGCCGCGAGCTGGTGGAACGCAGTCAGGTTTTCTGATCGCGCGTTCTGATCAGGCTTCCTGATCAGGCTTTCCGGGCTGCCTGCCGGGTAGGCGCCGCATTGGCGGCGGCCTGAAACTCGGAGCGGTAACGGGACGGCGTGACCGTCATGATCCTGCGGAAATGCAGGCGGAATGTTTCCGGGGCCTTGAAGCCGCAGGCCGCAGCGATGGCGTCGATGCCCTCGCCGGTGGTCTCCAGCAGGCTACAGGCGCGGCGCACCCGCGCCCGGATCAGCCAGTCCTGCGGCGCAAGGCCCGTGGCATCGCGGAAGCGGCGGTTGAGCGTGCGCAGGCTGCAGCAGGCAGCCTCCGCCAGCCGCGCCAGATCCCAGTCCTGATCAAGGTCCCGCTCGATCCGTTCGAGCAGCGGGGCGAGCGAGCCCTGCGGATGACGGGCGACAGGACGGGGCACGAACTGGGCCTGGCCGCCCTCGCGCTGTGCCGGCACCACGAGGCTGCGCGCCAGGGCATTCGCCGCCTGCCAGCCGAAATCCCGTCGCACCAGGGCCAGCGACAGGTCGATGCCGGCGGCCGATCCCGCAGCCGTCAGCACGTTGCCATCCTCGACATAGAGCACATCCTCGACAATCTCGCAGGCCGGCGCGACGGCGCGAAGATCCGCGATGTAGCGCCAGTGGGTCGTCGCCCGGCGCCCGTCGAGAAGACCGGCTGCGGCCAGAAGGAACGCACCGCTGCAGAAGGTGACGAGTTGCGTGCCGCGCGCCTGCGCTCGCTCAAGCTGGCGCTTCAGCCCGGCCGGCAGATGGTGATCGCGCCCCGGCCAGCCCGGCACGAGGATGATGTCCGCGTCGTCCAGAAGGCTCGCCGGAGCTGTTGCCCGAACGCTGACGCCGCCGCTCGCCGACACGGTGTCCAGCTCGACCGCGACGGCGGCAAACCTGTACCAGGGGCCGTCGATCTCCGGCTTCTTTGCTGCGAAAATTTCGGTGCAGATGGAGAACTCGAACAGGCTGAGGCCTTCATAGACGAGCGCCACGGCCAGCGGCGGCAGTTGCCCGGCCCCCGCGAGCGCTCCCGCGCCGCCAGCCCCGCCTAGGCCCGCGACCCGGTCAACTGGGGCGACAGGCGTGTGATCAGTCATGGCGAGGCTCCCGAACAGGTTGGCACGATCCTACCGTATCTTGGCATTCCGGCCAATAGCCCGAATGCCGCCCATACGGCACCTTGCCTCTATCGACGATCCGATCCAGAGGAGTTCCAGATGTCCAGCTCTGTCAGCGCCACGCCAGCCGCCGCCTCCGACGCCGCCATCGCCCATTTTGCCGCCAAGCTCGGCTTCGAGACCGACTGCTGGGACACGCATCATGCGCTTTCGACCGGCACGGCCGATTTCGTGCTGCTGGATGTACGCGGTCCGGCGCTCTATGAGGCCGGCCATGTCCCGGGCGCGCTGCTTCTGCCCCATGGCAAGATCACCGCACGGCGGATGGCCGAGTATCCGCCGGAGACCCTGTTTGTCGTCTACTGCGCGGGTCCCCACTGCAACGGCTCGACCAAGGCCGCCCTTGCGCTGGCGCGGTTGGGCCGGCCGGTGAAGGAAATGATCGGCGGCGTGACGGGCTGGCTCGACGAAGGCTTCGCGCTCTCCGAGGGCATGGAACCCGGCGCGCTCGCTGGCAGCAAGGACTGAACGAGCCTCACGCCTGCGCCAATGCTACACCTGTATTGGCGCAGGCGGCCCGTAGAGCCCGGCCTCAAGCTCGGCGGTGGCTTGCCGGAGCGCACCAAGGATCTCGGCCTGCGCGCCGCCGAGGCGTCCGGATGGGCCGAAGATGGAGAGGCCCGTGACCATGCGGCCGCTGCGGCTGCGGACGGGGACCGCGAGGGCGAACAGCCCCTCCTCCCGCTCGCCGCGATTGAGCGCAAAGCCCTGCTTGCGGATGACAGCGATTTCCTGCCGCAGGCGCTGTTCATCGGTGACCGTCGCTGCGGTAAAGCGCTGACGGGCGTGGCCGGCGAGATACCGGTCAAGCTCCGTCTCGCCGAGATGGGCAAGCCAGAGCTTGCCATGCGCGGTGCACCAGGCCTCCAGCTCCACCCCGACCCGGACATCGACCGCCAGCGCCCGGCGCGGCTGCGCCTTGGCAATGCAGGTGACTTTCGCCCCGTTGAAGCTGGTTGCCATGGAGCCCTCCCCCAGACGGTCGGTGAGACCGTTCAGCAGGGGCTGCGCCAGACGCGCCAGCATCTGCGCGTCGCGGACCCGGTCACCCAGATCGGCAAACAGGAAACTCAATCGGTAATGCCCCCGGCTTTCGGCAACGAGCGCGCCGACCTGTTCCAGCGTGCGCAGGAACCGGTGCGCGGTGACGCCGTTCAGATCCAGTTCCCGCGCCAGATCCGCCGCCGTGATCACCGGCCGTTCCGGCGAAAACAGATGCAGGATCTCGAAGGCCTTCACGACCGAACCGTTGATCTGAGGTGCCATGAGCGCTGTCCAATCCTGCAAAACTCGGGAGCCGGTTGACCTGCACAGGTCGAGTATTCAATAATAGATATTGTAATTTCAAATATAGCAATAGATGCGGGATCGCAAGATGCTGACGAGCACGGATGCGCAGAACAGGACCGAGGACAGCGGCGAAAGCCTGACGGCGGGCGGGGCCTTGCTGGTGCGGCTGAAGGCACTGGGGATCGACTATATCTTCGCCAATTCGGGCACAGATTTTCCGCCGATCATCGAGGGTCTGGCGGAAGCCGAGGCCAAGGAAATCGACCTGCCGCAGGGCCTCGTGATCCCGCATGAGGCCGCAGCGATGGCCATGGCGCATGGCTATTATCTGGCGACCGGCCGCACCCAGGCGGTGATGGCGCACACCAATGTGGGCCTTGCCAACTGCGCCATTGGCGCCATCAATGCCGCCGCCGAGCACATTCCCGTGCTGCTGTTTTCCGGTCGCACGCCGACCACCGAAAAAGGCCGCTTCGGCGCCCGCACCGTGCCGATTGGCTGGGGCCAGGAAATGCACGACCAGACAGCGCTGGTGCGTGAGGCCTGCAAATGGGACTACGAACTGCGCTTCCCCGAACAGGTGAGCGAGATCGTCGACCGGGCCAAGGCGATTGCCGAGACGGCCCCGCGCGGACCGGTCTACATCAGCCTGCCGCGCGAGATCCTGTGCGAGCCCTGCGACCGTGCCGGCCTGGAAGCCCCGGCCCTGATGCGCGCGCCGACGCAGGGCATCGACGCCGCCGCCTTTGACACGGCCGCCGGGTTGATCGCCAATGCCAAGAACCCGGTGATCTTCGCACAGCGCGGCACCGGCGGGGTTGCGGGCTATCAGGCGCTTGCGCGGCTTGCGACAGACTGGGGCATTCCGGTCTGCCAATACTGGGCCGTTCGCCTGGCCCTGTCGCTGGACCATCCGATGGCGGCGGGTGCCGATCCCGCTCCGCTGCTGGCCGAGGCGGATGTGATCCTTGTCCTCGACAGCCTGGCGCCCTGGTCGCCGGACATTCACAAGCTGAAGCCGGGTGCCAAGGTGATCCAGCTCGGTCAGGATCCGCTCTACAGCCGCTTCCCGGTGCGCAACTTCCCGTGCGATCTGGCGCTGGCCTGTGATGTGGAACCGGGTCTTCTGGCGCTGGAAGCCCGGCTGGCTGACCGGCTTGACGGCCACAAGCCCGAGGCTGAGGCCCGTTTCGACAGGTGGAGCCGCCGCAATGGCGAGCAGCGCCGCGCCGTCATCACCCGTGCCGAGGCCGGTGGGCAGGACCCGATGACCAAGGAGTTTGTCAGCCTGACCCTGTCACGGGCGCTGGCCGGGCGGGACGCTGCGGTCCTGTCGGAACTGGGGTGCCCGCTGGCGCCCATGTCGCTGGACCATCCCAAGGCCTGGTACCAGGAGCCGCATTCCGGCGGGCTTGGCTGGAGTTTTCCGGCAGCTCTCGGCATGAAGCTCGGCAACCGCGAGAGGACCGTCATCGCGACCATGGGCGACGGCTCCTACATCTTCGCCAATCCGGTCGCCTGTCATCAGATCGCCGAAGCGCTGGAGCTGCCGGTGCTGGTGCTGATCGTCAACAATGCGGAATGGGGGGCGGTGCGCCAGTCCGTGCTGGGCCTCTATCCGGGCGGTCATGCGGCGCGGTCCAACCGCATGCCACTGACGCAGCTGTCACCCGTGCCGGATTTCGTCAAGGTCGCCGAGGCGAGCCGGGCGTTTGCCCGCAAGGTCGAACATGCCGCCGATCTTGAGCCGGCGATCCGCGCGGCCCTGGATCACATGGAGAGCACAGGGACGATGGCGCTGCTGGATGTCCGTGTCAGGCCGTAGGGCACTCAAGGGACGGACGGCTACACAGATGGAGGGCGCGGCGCCGGACCGGGCCGCGCCTCACAGGAAACGCGAAGGACCCGGCGCAAGCCTCAGGAGCTTCGGCTAGTTTCGATCTGGGAGCGGATCTTGGCTGCCTCGATCTCGCGCTGCCATTCCCGCCACATGGCGACCACCAGCGCCATCAGCACGGGGCCGATAAACAGACCGACGATGCCCATGGTCTTGACCCCGCCGATCAGGCCGAAAAAGGTCGGCAGGAACGGCAGTTTGACCGGGCCGCCGACAAGCACGGGACGAACCGTCTTGTCGACGATGAAAAGTTCGATCGTGCCCCACAGGAACAGCGCAATCCCGGCAAAGGCGGAACCGCTGGCAACCAGATAGATCGACACCAGCGTGAAGCAGAGCGGCGCACCGCCGGGAATGAGTGCCATGAACCCGGTGATGACCCCGAGCGTGACCGGAGACGGCACGCCGGCAATGGCATAGGCCACGCCAAGAATGATGCCTTCACCGATGGCAATCAGCGTCATGCCGGTGACGGTGGAACTGATCGTGGTCGGCACCACGCGCGACAGCCGGTCCCAGCGCTCCGGCAGGATGCGCTGGCCGACACGGTCGATCTGGGCCGCGATCTTTTCGCCGTCCCGGTAGAAGATGAAAAGCGCGATCAGCATGAAGATCAAGGTCAGCGCCAGATGGAACACCAGCGTGCCGGCGGTCAGGATGCCACGGTAGATCGAGCCGAAATTGGCGCCCGAAATGATCTGCACCAGTTCGCTGATCGCGCCGGGATGGCCGATATGCTTGTCCCATTGCACGGTCAGCCAGTCACCGACACGCGGCAGCGCGGCGATCCAGGCCGGCACCGGGGCACCGTTCTGGTTGGTGGCGAAGGCCCAGTCGATCCAGATCTGCAACTCGGCGAAGGCATAGAGCATCGCATACATGATCGGCAGCACGATGAAGCCGATGATCAGCAGGACCATCAGCGCGGCAACGCCGATGCGGCCAACCGGCAGCATGCGCTCGATGCGCGTCAGCAGCGGCCAGCTGGCAAAGGCAATGATCGTGGCGGCGAGTACCGGCACGATGAAGCCGTGGAAAAACCAGACGGAGGCCGCCAGGATGATCAGCAGCAGCCAGCGGGCGGCGGCATGGTCCGTAATCAGCGGACGCCGCGGTCGAGCGACCACCGCCTCGGCTTCAGCGGTGCTATCCGTGACCTTCTGTTCCATGTATGGCCCCTGAGACTGACACCTGGCACTGCCATCTGGCTAGCGCCTGCGGACCGGCGCTTTGCCGCTCTTCGCGCTCTTCCTAACAGACTGCGGCGCAAATTGCCTCCCGGTGGTGTCGGAATCATGACGCAAAGGCGAGAAAAATGCCAAGGAACTGAATGATCTGTCACCTTGTGCCGAGATCAGGCTGGCACTGCGCATCGGGGCTCTTGCGATCGGTCGCAACAGCCATGTGGAACAGTCGCTTTCCCTGCGGACAGAGGCGCAAAAGCAGGTAATCTAACCGCCACTCCGTCCGGCCAGCGGCCGGCCACACCCGACCGGAAACGCTCCTGATCACAATGACCGACTATTTCGCTCCCACAGGCGGCCTGCCGCCCCAGACCGCCCTGCACACCGGCCGTGCCGTCTTCACCGAGAGCTATGCCGTGATCCCGCGCGGGGTGTTCTCTGACATCGTCACCTCCTACCTGCCCGGCTGGGCCGGTCTGCGCTGCTGGATCATTGCCCGTCCCATGACCGGCTTTTCCGAGACCTTCAGCCAATATGTCATGGAACTGCAGCCCGGCGGCGGTGCCGAGGCACCCGAGCCGGACCCGCAGGCCGAAGGCGTTATCTTTCTGACCCACGGCAACCTGACACTGGTGCTCGAAGGCACCCGGCACGAACTGGCGCCCGGCGGTTACGCCTACCTGCCCCCGGCCAGTGGCTGGAAACTCTACAACGAGGGGACAGAGCCGGCGCGCTTCCACTGGGTGCGCAAGCGCTATGAGGATGCCGCCGGCCTTGACCGCCCGACCGCCTTCATCACCAATGAAATGGATACCCCCCCTTCACCGATGCCCGGCACGAATGGCGCCTGGGCAACGACCCGCTTCGTCGATCCGGCGGACCTGCGGCACGACATGCATGTCAACATCGTCACCTTCCAGCCTGGCGGCCTTATTCCCTTCGAGGAAACGCACATCATGGAGCACGGGCTCTATGTGCTGGAAGGCAAGGCCGTGTACCGGCTGAACCGGGACTGGGTGGAGGTGGAAGCCGGCGACTTCATGTGGCTGCGCGCCTTCTGCCCGCAGGCCTGCTACGCGGGCGGACCCGGACGGTTCCGCTATCTCCTTTACAAGGACGTCAATCGCCATGCCCGCCTCGGCGGCGTGTTTGGGCGCTGAATGATGCGGCAGATTGCGGCCCAGCCCCTGACGCCCGAAGCCTTCGCTCCCTACGGCGATGTCCTGGACACGTCAGGCGATCCGGACCGGCTCATCAACCAGGGCCTGTGCGGCCGCTACCATGACCGCGCCCGGCTCGATTTCGGCGCGGACGGCCGCGCCGGGATCTCCCTGTTCAAGGCTGAGCCGCGCGCCCTGCCCTACCAGCTCGACATGGTCGAACGCCATCCGGACGGCAGCCAGGCTTTTATCCCGATGAGCCTTACGTCCTTTCTTGTGATTGTCGCACCCGACAACGGCGGACTGCCCGGTACGCCACAAGCGTTCCTGACAAAGCCCGGCCAGGCAATCAACCTGCACCGTGGCACCTGGCACGGCGTCCTCACCCCTCTGGACGCCCCGGGCCTTTTTGTCGTCATTGACCGGATCGGCTCCAGCCCGAACCTTCAGGAACACTGGTTCGAGACGCCATATGTCGTCCTGGGGCCGGAACTGGCGTGAAATCGCCTTCCGGGCCGCCGAACACAGCCAGCCCTCACCTGTCCTGTTTGGCGGGACATCGGATCGTGGTTAGGAAAGGGTGACCGAAATCAAATGCATTCGAGCCAAGGCACATTGACCCTGAAGAGTTTTCAGCGCCGTCTTGCTTACCGAAACGTCAATTTCACCGACAATTAAACTCTTGTTTGAATTGCATTAAGTTAGACTTTTAACGAGCTTTTCAATCCGGCAGGCGAGTATTTCCTCAAGAAGCGCGGCATAACTTAAGCAAAGGCGCTTCCGGGAAGCAGGTTGTAGGGACCTGCAAGTCAAACGGGGAGAGCTGACATGGCTCGTTTTGAAATGCACTCGGCCGACATGGCCATCATGGGGGAAGCCCCCGCCACTGCCGACATCCTGTTCCAGATGGGGCTGGACAGCGCCTGTGGCCGGTCTGGCCGCGCTGATCTCGTCGCCGCGCACAAGTGGTTCAATCTGGCCGCCATGAAGGGCAACCAGGAAGCCGCCCGCTACCGCAAGGAAATCTCGAGCGAAATGTCTGCCGCCGACATCGCCGAAGCCCAGCGCACCGCCCGCGAATGGCTGCAACTGCATTGATTGCGCCGGAGAGCCGCGCCCGGGGCGCAGGTATCCACGCAACTCCATCCAATTGCTGCCGGCGCTGACACGCCACACCTGTCCGCCGGCAGCCAGCACACGACTTTCTTTCGTCAGCGCGTCACAAAACTTCACTGATCCACAGGCAAGAGCCGCAAAGCGCTTGCAATCGGCGTCAGTTCAAGTATCAGGAACGCGACTGGAGAGGTGGCCGAGTGGTCGAAGGCGCTCCCCTGCTAAGGGAGTAGACGTCAAAAGCGTCTCGTGGGTTCGAATCCCATCCTCTCCGCCATTTTCCCCTACAAAGACCTTCTCCAGATCCGGCCCCGGCCGGATTTTATCGTTGTTTTCGAAGGTTATGTGGGTGGGGCTGAGCACTGGCCCCTGCGCCAGGAGTCCCGGAAGCGGTCTCTCAGGGCCGAAAATCTCCGGACCTGTTAACTGCGCGGTTTTGGTGAATAGCCCTTAAGTTCTTGTTTAAATGCCATTTTTTTCAAGTCCCGCAAAGACTCCGATCCCGGTGCCATTTGTCTGAAATGCCACTGACGCCCAACCGGAATCGTCGGCGCGCCGAAGTCTCAGTCAAGCCGGATAGATATCTCCGCTGCCTCTTTCTCGGTGTCGCAGAAGATGGGCTGCGGACGGCCATGGCGCCACACCCAGACGGTGAAACCCGCTGTCTTGCGGGTGTGGATGGTGCCATCAGAAATTTCGACATGCCCCTCCGACACGAGACGAAGGACGATCCGTCGCCCTGCCTCTGATCCGCCGATCTCGAACAATTTCGATGCAGATGCCTCAAGCAGCAGGTGCGTGCCCTTTGTATCGATAGCCACGATGTCCTTGTCTATCCAGACGAGAAAGTCGGGGAAGTACGCCTTCCCGGCATGCAATAGAGGGATCGAATATCCGCTGCCGGACGGGTTCCGTGTCCAGACCCGTTGGGTCTTGTCGATCGCCCTCGCAAACCTCAGTTCAAAGCCGTTCAGGCCAGAGTAGCGTTCGTGCAGCGATCTTTTGAAAGTCTCGCCTCCGTTGCTGTCAACCGCTATCGGTCCAACTGAATAGGGGTGGCCCGTATCATCCTGGAAAACCAAGGAGTGCTGAATATAGGCCTCTACCACTTTGCGAGCCGTCTCCCTTATATGCTCTGCCGCCGGGCTGCTGGCCTCGATTAACGCATCAAACTTGGGGTCCTCGATATCCACCAAGTTGATCGGGCCCCCCGCTCTGCGCAGCCCACCCGGATAGCACCTTTGAATCTCACGGCGGAATACATGGCGTGTCATGATCCGGTTGCTGTGATCTACTTCGACCCAGTCATAGTGTGCATCCGTCTCCGATCCAATGAGCTGCAGTACCTGCATGCGGCTCCCTTGACCGATCGTGTTCTGTCCGCCGTCTCGGAAGTCCATCATTCCTTTGACAATCTTCCCTATAGGCTCTAGCGCATCGCTACTTTCAATCGCGACGGTGGGAATCGTCCGAGCCGGCCGTGGGTCCAAGCTGTCCTTCTTCCCTCGGGTTTTCTCATCCTTCACCACCAACGCTATGGACGGATGTTCGGAAACCAAGTCCGCGCGGATCTGCGTCAAGATGTCATCGAAGACCCGTTTCTCATCGGTTCGGATGTGGAAGTGCGCCGTGTTCATGACCGGATCACTGTAGTGCTGTGCCCCAGGTTGCCGAAGGACTCGCCCGATGACCTGAGTGATCTGTCGCGCTGACGCCATTTCTTTGTCTATGTATGCGAAAGACGCCGCTGGATCGTCCCAGCCTTCCTGAAGGCCAAGATTGAAAATGATGTGCTCGTAGTCGCCGGCGATGAATCGGGAGTAGTCTTTCTCCGCCCCATCGAAGAGGTGCATTTCTGGCGGCTTCTGCGATTCCTTCGAGAATTTGAGCTGGCAGTAGACGGCGATCTTGGCTGGGTCTACCTTTGCGACCTCGACGAGGTGTCGCCATATTAGGATGGGCCGGGCCTGTCGTTCCTGAAAGGGCCTTTTGAGGTCCTCCGAGACTGGCACGCCATCCACGGTGTTGGTGGAGCAGACATATATGGCCTTTGGTCGGAAAGGCAGCTTCAGATTTTGAGCTGCTTGCTGCGCCCTTCGCATGTCGGTCAGCAAGTTATCTAGCGCGGGTTCTAGCGGGGTGATGTATCCGTCTATTGATATCCGCTGCTTCACCAACTGGGCCTCTACGACCTCGGGGCTCGAGACAGTCGTCGAGAAATCCGGATCGGTCCACCCTTGGTCGCTACGAAGGCGAGAGATGACATTATTCAGACGCGGCGGCAGCGACATGGTGGCGCTAGCAACGATCAGCGCATCTGGTGCGAGTTCTAGGAGCCGATCGGTCTGAAGATCGGACAGGTTGTGTCCTTCGTCATAGACGACGATTAGAGGACGTCTCTGTCCCTTCGCCGTACGGCGCTTCTTAAGTAGCTCCCATAGGGACTCCTCTGCCAAGTCGAGCTGCGCCCTATAAACCTTACGTTCCTCGCTCGACGCGTCGTCAATCGCGAACTTGCCCACGGTTGCAACCAGGAGCAACGGCTCGTGTTCGCTGCTCAAGTGTTCAGGCGCGGCTTCCAGCAGCGGCATAACTCGAAAACCGGGAAGGTTATCCGCATACTTGCCAGACGAAAGATTCTCGAAGGTCTGCGAGACCACCACACGTCCCTTCGATATCCAAAGAACCACCGGCGGGAGAGGAAGCTCTTCGCCAATCCGCGCAACAGCCTCAGCTAGCATCAACGTCTTACCGCTGCCGGTGATCGCCACAAGCGTCTGCAGAAACGGAACAGGCGTGGTGCGATTCACCATTAGCGGGTCGGCAGCGTAATCGGTAAAGCGCCGAGCGATTTGCGCTGCCGCGCGGGCTTGAAATTCGATGGGTTCCATTATTCGCTATCGTCAGAATTGTTAAACTCATCATTGTCCGTCAGACCAAGATCCGCAAGAATCTTGTCCGGAATCTTCCAGAAACGAACGTTCGACGACTGGAAAAGCTCGTATCGGGCGTAAACATGGAAGGGTGGTTCAAGGCCAGCCTTCTTAGCCTCGGACACGACTTGCTTGTATGTGTCGCGGTTAAGGGATCCGACAGGGCCACCATTGTCCCAGATCAAGAAGTATCCCTCGCCATTTTGATCTTTCCCGACCAGATACTGATAGTCAACGCCATCAACTCGGGTGAGGCTCGGGGCAGAACGCTTATGCGTCTCCCAGTGGGAAGTCAGCACCACATCTATCAGCTCGTCCCGCTGCATGGTGAGAACGGTCTTTGCGTCGATGGTCTTCGTGAGGAGCCGATACTCGAAGCCGCCGCCTAGGGCTGTAGCTGGTTTTCCCGTGGGCCGCTCCCCAGTCACAGCGTTTTTGAGGCGTTGCCAAGTCAGTGTACGAGCATATTTGTCGCCGTTTTCAGGCGCGCCTTGCTCGATGAGTATAAAGCGGCGAGAGGAACCGAGATCATGATTGAGTTCAAGCACTGCGTGACCTGTCGATCCAGAACCAGCATAAGGATCCAGAACCAGACCTTCTGGTGGACACCAGATTTGGATGATCTTCTTCAGGAGACGCAAAGGCTTCACCGTATCGAACGCATGTCCTTTTCCAACGATCGCGTCCAGCTCCTTGCGAGCCATATCTGAATGGCCAGATTGTGCGTGTGGCCACGTGACGGACCCGATGTCGATCGGGGATTCATACAAATCTTCATCCCAGAAGGTTGTCGGAATCATGCCGGCCCGAACGGCATCGATCGGCGTCTTGAGCCGCGGGCGGCCCGCGCCAGGTCTCCTATTCTTATCGTCGCGAAAGAAGAGCTTTGGCCAATTGCCCTTTTGCCGACGTTTAGTCGCCAGCTGTGCTGCTCTCTGAACCGCCGGATCCCGGTCTGGCCGATACCCCTCCAAGGCAACATCAGAGTCAGCGATGACTAGAGCGTTGCCCCGGCCATCGCCTAGGTCTCGTTCGACGTATTTTACACCCCACTCAGCGAGATACTTGATGACCTCCTCTTTTGTGAAGTTTACCCAGTGCGATCTGGGCTCCGGAAGCTGTCCATCGAAGGCGTATTCCCCGTTTGGATAGTGCAAATGGCCTGTAAACGGCGACTGAATTGCATAGGCTGTAGCTGCACGGTGTTGCCTGGCTGTCGGGTCTGTCGGGATCCAGTCCCCCCCATCATCGCCGTCAATGTTTTTCGTGCCAGACCGGTCAATCGGGAGCAACTGCATCCTCGAGAGATCTTTGTCCTTCGCGTAAACCAATACGTAGTCAGTGGTCTTCGATATGGAATTTCCGCCCTTCGGAGAGTATGCTTTCTGCCAGTTGATGATGGCTACCCGGTTATTCTCCCCGAAAACTTCGTCCATCATCATACCGAGATGAAAGAGTTCGTTGTCATCGATACAAATTGCTACCACGCCGGACGGTTTAAGCATCGCCTTCATTATCTGAAGGCGAGGCATCATTGCCTTGATCCATTTCGTGTGCTTGGAGCCGTCCTCGTTGGACACGATGGTTCCGAGGTCCGGGTCGTTCGGGTCATTGTCCCACCGGTCGTTGTAGCGAAAATACTGCCCGGTGTTGTAGGGTGGATCCGTGACGATCAGATCGACTTGGCCCCGATACTTGTACAGCGTCACCATTGCTTGGAGGTTTTCGCCTTCGATCAGCATATTCCTCGCTTGATCCTCCGGCGTGCCAACGTTGAGGCGAGGCTCCCGGCGAGTCTGGCGAGGACGGACACGCTTGGCGATCTGCATGGCGGAACGTCGGCCGTGGAAGCTGAGCGCCACCCCGCTGGTCATCATGCTCTTCGCAAGGCGCTCGAGCTCGTCTCGGGTGAGCTTCGACAGCTCGGCATCAACATCAAATTCCATCGTCAGACTTTCGTGCGCATCGCGCAATGTTCCGCTATTGTTCTTACGTTCCTTAAAGGATGCGTATAGCCGGTGCAAGCCACTTTGCGTACCCCCCAGGCGGTTGCGTGGGAATAATCTGGGATCCTCCTAGACATCGGCGCATGCGCGCGTCCCCCCTTCGGTGTCTTTTGTTAAGTGTGCGGAATGCTCTACCCACGCAAACGGAAACGGCTCCAGCACCCGCGCGAGCGTTACCTCCCTCCCCTGCTGCCCGTCCAGAATCGCCTCCACAATATCGGGGGCGAGCAACGTCAGGCGCAGGACGCGGGTCAGGTAGGATACGGCAATTCCGTCATGCTCAGCCAGTTCGGCGATGGTGGCGAACAACCCGGAATCCAGCATGCGTTTCCACCGAAAGGCGCGGGCCAGCGCCTTGACCAGCGTGTTGTCGGTCCTTCGCGGCTGCGCGGCGCCGTCAGGCATCTGCATCTCCTTTCGCCCGCCGCGCTTTACGACACGGAACGGGACGTGAATGGTGATGAATTCTGGAATTGGCGTGGCGCGGATCATGCAGCTTTCTCCATGTCGCCGGCCAGCATCTCGCGCGCCAGCCCAGTCAGCCCGTCCGTGCGCAACCGTACGTTCAGTCCGTCCGTGCCTATGTCGACACGCTCGACCAGCAACGCCACGATGCGCGCCTGCTCGGCGGGGAAGAGTTCGTCCCATAGCGGGTCGAGCTGCAGTAGGGCCTTGCGCGCCTCGTCCTCGCTGAGGCTGCTCGCTGCGCTGCGCAGCGCCCTCCCCGTTCCGGTGACGATCTCCGGCTGGCGAAAGACAGCGCGGAGTTGGTCGATCACGGCGGCCTCGATCTCGCCAGCGGGCACACGGCCCACCGGACAGGAGCCGGCCCCGTGTTGCAGGACGGTCTGGCTGACGTAGTAGCGGTAGAGCTTGTCGCCGCTGCGCGTATGGCTCGGCGAAAAGGCTGCGCCATCCGGGCCGAACAGCAGGCCTTTCAGCAGCGCGGGCGTGTTAGCGCGGGTGCGTGCGGCGCGCTTGCGCGGGCTTTCTGCCAGGATGGCGTGAACCTTGTCCCAGGTCTCGCGGTCGATGATCGCCTCATGCTCGCCGGGATAGCTGTCGCCCTTGTGCACGGCTTCACCAAGGTAGGCGCGGTTGTTCAGCGTTCGGTAGATGAACTTCTTGTCGAAGCTGTTGCCGCGCACCGACCGGATGCCCCGGGCACCAAGTTCCCGCGCCAGCACCGTGCCGGAGCCGATCTCGATGAAGCGGGCGAAGATCCAGCGCACGTGCCCGGCGCGCTCTTCGTCAATGACCAGCTTCCTGTTCTCGGCCCGGTAGCCATAGGGCGGCATCCCGCCCATCCACATGCCCTTCTTGCGACTGGCGGCGACCTTGTCGCGGATGCGCTCGGCCGTGACCTCGCGCTCGAACTGGGCGAAGGACAGCAGGATGTTCAGCGTCAGCCGCCCCATGGAGGTGGTCGTGTTGAACGACTGGGTCACCGAGACAAAGGTCACGCCATTGCGGTCGAACACCTCGACCAGCTTGGCAAAGTCGGCCAGCGAGCGGCTGAGGCGGTCGATCTTGTAGACCACCACCACGTCGACCAGCCCGTCCTCGATGTCGGCCATCAGGCGCTTCAGGCCGGGGCGGTCCAGCGTGCCGCCCGAGATGCCGCCGTCGTCATACTGATCGCGGACCAGCACCCAGCCCTCGGACCGCTGGCTGGCGATATAGGCCTCGCAGGCCTCGCGCTGGGCATGCAGGCTGTTGAACTCCTGCTCCAGCCCCTCCTCGGAGGATTTCCGGGTGTAGACCGCGCAGCGCAGCTTGCGGGCGGTCTTCGATTGTTCCTGCAGCTTTGTCATCTCCGGCCCCGCAGGTTCTTGAGGCCGAAGAACACCCAGCCATTCCAGCGGGTGCCGGTGATGGCGCGGGCGATGGCCGACAGCGACTTGTAGGGACGCCCCTGCCATTCGTAGCCGTTGGCGGTAACCGTGACGATGTGCTCCGCGCCCTGCCATTCGCGCAGCAGCCGCGTTCCGGTAATCGGCCGGTCGCGGCCTGCGCGGATGCCGCGCTTCTTCTTGTCGCCGCCGTCCAGTTCCTCGCCCAGCCGCTCTAGCCGCCGGACCGTCTCGGGGTTCAGCCCGCCATAGGCGAGTTCCTGGATGCGATAGGCTAGCCGGCTTTCCAGGTAGCGCCGGTTGAACGGCGGCGGCTCGCTGTCAAACAGATCCCGCCACTGCTTCTTCAGGTCGGGCGTCGGCGTGGTCTTGAGCGCGGCCAGGCGCGCAGGGATGGGGTCGGGCGTGTTCATGCGTTTCTCCGGTGAGTTGGAGTTGCATGACGGCATTTGTCGGCTGAAGAGTGTAGGCGAATTTCTCCAGCATCGTCAGAAGCTTCGCCGCGCTTGCGCTGCATCAGACGGATGAGCCCGAGCGCCAACAGGCCGCAGACTTCGGCGCGTCGCTCGGCGGGCGTCATCTGGTCAGGGGGCAGAGGGTTGGGGCGTTTCATGAAGGAAGTGTCCGTCAGGTCTCGCCCTTCTCCTACTCATCGCATTCGCAATCCGTCCCATGGAGCTAAAAAAGTCGCGAGTAGAGCTGCCTTTGACTCGACTCCCGGTTGTTTCTTTGGCTAGAACATAATCAGAACATACCCGACATAAGCGAGGTGGAAAAATGGGTTCAGACCTCAGGAAATTCGTCAACCCAAAGTTCCTGAAGACCATCGAACTTGACCTCATCAAGGAACTCATTGCACGGCACTTCGAGCCGAATGACCTGCCCATCGACTTCGATGACGAAGATCCAGTGGTCAGATCTGCGCTCGCGAAGCATTTCGAGGCAGCCGTCACCGCCTGGAACGAGGGCATGGTGGCCGATCTCCACCGGGTGGCAGACCTCGGAAGCAACGAGGGCATGCAGATTATCCTGAGCGAGGCGCGACGGCAGGGCGTGGTGCTCTACCCCGACCCAGAGGCAGACGAGAAAGAGTCTGCACCAGTCAGACACGACCCGAAGCATGTCGCGCTGCACACCTACCTGCATCATAAAAGCGTCTTCGAGGCAGCGGCCGACTTCCATGCCCTGCGAACCCCGACAGCGCTGGCCGAGTTCAGAGGTCCGGAGCGCGACGTCAGTGCCGACCTGACGCCTGAGATCATCGACGCGTTCAAGGCCGCGGCAATGAAACTCTTCGCTCGCGATCTTCAAGGCGAGTATTGTCGCCTCGGTCCCTACGAGGAGGACGGCGAGATCAATCTCGTCGTCAGCCATGGAGCTCCGGTCGCGACGACACCTGTGGTAGACGGCGACCAGGAGAAGATCATTCCGCTTCGCGCGGTGAAATACGCCACGCTGCGCTACTCACCGGCAGAGGCGCGGTTGTTAATCGGCGGGGTCGTGAAGGCACAACAAGCGGATCTCGCCGAGATATTCGCCAAGCACGTCCTTGGCCGCGCCGGGTTCTTTTCGGGCAAGGATGCCCGTGATCTCTACACCCTCGACCCCATCAGCGAGGCTGGTCCCGACTTCGTTTTCGATCATCACTACGACGACCGTATCCTCGGCGTGCGGATCGTGGCCGCCTCCGCCGACTATTTCGAATGGGACGAGGGCGAGGCGAAATGGCGCTATGTCCGGACTTGGGAATCGAAGGACGCAACTGGTGCGCTACGTCACTTCAAGGGCAGCGAAGTGCGGTTCGGCAAGGGTTGGCGGCTCGGCGAGATCTCGTTCCGCGTCTTCTTCAAGTCGGAGGGCAAGCGGCCTACGCAGGTCACCGTGAAGCTGAAACCCCCGGGCACGCTCGCCTTTCGCCGCACGCGGTTCGAAAAGGCGATCCACACGCTGATCGCACGCCACGGGCTGGAGAAGGACTGCGATGCTGGCATGGTTGTGGACGCGGCTGAGTGACGGCGGCCCGGAGGTTTCGATCTCGGGCCGGGCGCTGCGCAGGTTTCCCGCGCGCGAGATCGAACGCTTGCTGCGAGCGCGTGTGCTGATCGAACATTCGAAGGCGGACAGCTGGTCGGTCTGCGCGCATTGCGACTGCGGCCTCGATGTTCGGCCAGTCCGGAAGTTCGGCGACCAACTGCGCGCATGCTGTCCTCACGATGCAGCCGAGGACATTGTCCTCGATCATGGCGACCTGACGCGGTTCGGCGTTGATGCCAGCAGACTTGCAGGGCAGATCGGCGTGAGCGGCGGTCTCACCGGCGCCGTTTCGGCGGTCTTGGATGGGGTCTGGATGATTGGCTCCGGGCCTGCCGGCAGGGCGCTCATGCTTTGCGACAACGCGGATCGGTTGGAGCCACCGGGCGCAATCCTTGCGCTGAAATCCGCGGCGGCGTTGCGGCCGGTGACGATAATCACCAAGGAGCCGGAGCCGGCGCGGGTGCTGCGGCTGCGCGAGGCCGGGATCGAGGTCCGGGCGCTTGCCGACATGATCAAGGCAGATCGGGCGGGCGTCGACCGCCTGATCCTCGAAGACGGGCACACATCGACCGATGGTGCAAGGCTCCTCCTGCATCGCCAGGGGCTGTTCGCGGTGCTGGACGGTCGGCGCCTCGATCTTCCTCCGCAGATGTTCGCGCTCTTCCGAATGCTTATCGAACGGTCGGGGCAGCGCGACCCCGTGCTCAGGGCACAGGAGATCGAAGCTCAGTTTCAGCGAACACCGCGAGAGATCGTCCGTGACCTGCGCAGGGCCCTCGTCACCTGCGGGCTCACGGAAGAGTCGGTTGAAACGCTCGTGGAGACCGTCCGGTCACGCGGGTACCGCCTTGGCCTCGCGCCGTCAGAGGTCGCGATGGAAGGCTGAGGGCCGTCGGTCACACACGCGGCACACATCAAACACACGCCAATCACACCTGGAGACCAATGGAGACCGGCAGTCTTGGGGCATCAGAAACGATGTTCCGAGGCTTTCCCCGATGTATCCCCCGATTTCACCCCCTGATCTCTCCACGCTGATCCACGAAACCGACCTTGCCGCGCGTCGCCTGCAGCGCAAGCTGAGGCTGCCTGCCGCCGATCTTGATGACCTGCGTCAGGATCTTCTGGTCGACCTGATCTGTCGCCTGCCGGGCTTCGACAAGCGCCGCGGCACCATCGGCGCATTCGCAAACATTGTCCTGCGCAACCAGTGCTCGCGCATTGCGATCCGGCACCATCGCCAGCGCCGGGCGCAGGGCGGCACGGTGCTGGCGCTCGACGCGCCCGGCGCCGGCAGCGCCGAGCCGCTGGGCTGCCTGCTGGCGGAGACGGACGGGCTGGCCGCCTGGCATGGCCAGGATCGTTGCGCCGCGGCGGACGTGGAGACCCGCCACGATCTTGCCCGGGCGCTCGCCGACCTGCCGGAGGATGTCCGCGGGCTCTGCGCGGCTCTCGGCACCTGCGCCGTCGCCGATCTGATCGGCCGCGACGGCATCTCCCGCTCCGCCCTCTACCGCCGCCTCGCACGCCTCCGGCTCGAACTCGCCATGCGCGGGCTCGGGGGGCGGTGGGACGGTTCGGAAGCCGCGTGAGTAGAGGGAGGACATGGAGATGCTCGTCATGCCCCCAACAGCTTTCACCCCGGCGCGGCCCCGGCCGCTCACTGACATCGAGTTCTGCGCCTGGATCGGACAGGCGATGCCCGGCGACCGGCTGGAATACCACCGCGGGTTCCTCGGAATCGACACGACAGCCGTGATCTCGACGCTGCCGGAGCCGGACCGCCGCAGGCTGGCCGCGATGGCGAGCGCCGCGCACCGGGCCTTCGAGGCGGACCTCGTCCACCTCGTGCAGGTGCGGCTCGGTCCGGACCGCTTCGCCTATCTCGCCATCGCCCGGACCAGGCCGCGCCGCACGCCGGTGCCGCTCGCCCGCCTCCTCGAAGACGCCGAGGCCGCCTGATGGCCCTGCCATTCCCCTCCAATGGAGACCCCGCCATGCCGCACCCCGACAACGCCCCTCGCCTCATTGATCTCGAAGGTCTCGCCCTCGGCGACATCGCGGCGCTGCCGCCCGAGATGCTGCTGGATCTGCAGACGACGGCGCTCGCCGAGACCGCCCGCGTGAAGCGGCTGCGGGACCGGCTCGAGGCCGGCATCGCGCAGCGCTACGAGGCCGCCGCCGCGGCGGAACGGGCTGCGCAGGGCAAGACCAGCGGCACCGTGCGGGTCGAGGACGAAGGCGTCGTGATCGTCGCGGACCTGCCGAAGAAGGTCACGTGGGACCAGAACCGGCTGGCGGCGATGGTCGAACGCATCCGCGCCGCCGGCGACGACCCGACCGAGTATCTCGAGATCGCCTATCGCGTGCACGAGCGGCGCTACGGCGCCTGGCCAGCGGCGATGCGCGAGGGTTTCGCGGACGCGCGGAGCGAGACCACCGGCAAACCCGTCTTCCGGCTCGAGGCTCGAGACCGGTGACGCGCGGCGGCGGGACGCCCGGTCGGCAACGCCGGGCAGGTTCCCCTTCGGCACCCGGTCACCCCCGCCGCCGCGCACCCTGAACGCAACTCCCGGAGAACCCCATGGCCTTCCGCATCATCACCGCCGACGAACGGCTTTCGGCCGCCGAGAACAAGACGTCCCTCGCCATCTTCGGCCCGCCCGGCGTCGGCAAGACGACGCTCCTGAAATCCCTGCCCGCCGAGGAGACGGTGTGCCTCGACCTCGAGGCTGGCATGAAGTCGGTGCAGGACTGGCGCGGGGACTCGATCCCGGTGCGCAGCTTCACCGATTTCCGCGACCTCGCCGTGCTGATCGGTGGGCACGATCCGGCCCAGCATCCGAAGTCCTGGTACGGCGCCGAGTATCACGCCTGGCTGCAGCAGCAGTATCTCGGCACCGGCATCGAGGACTTTCTCGCCCGGAAACGGATCGTCTTCGTCGACTCGATCACCGACCTGACGCGGCAGGCCATGGCCTATGCCCGCCAGCAGCCGGAGGCCTTCTCCGAGCGGACTGGCAAGCCGGATGTCCGCGGCGCCTACGGGCTTCTGGGTCGCGAGGTGATCCAGGCGCTGAAGCATCTCCAGCATGCCCGCGGCAAGACGGTGATCTTTGTCGGCGTGCTCGAGAAGGTCACCGACGAGTTCGGCGCGACGACCTGGCAGCCGCAAATGGAGGGCACGAAGGCCGGGCGCGAGCTGCCGGGCATTGTCGACCAGGTGGTCTCGATGCAGCTCTTCGGCCGCGACGCCAAGGGCGACTGGACCCTGGATGAGACCTCCGCCGAGCGCCGGCTTGTCTGCCGCTCCGGCAACCCCTGGGGCCTTCCCGCCAAGGACCGCTCCGGCCGGCTCGACACCACCGAGGCCCCCGATCTCGGCGCGCTGATCGCGAAGATCGACGGCCGTGCAGCCGCCCACACCGCCACCCCCTCCTGATCCAGACGCAAAGGACAGACCCATGAGCTACGATCTCAACGACGCCCAGCCGCAGATGGCCCCCATCGGCGAGCTGATCCCCGACGGCACCTTCGCCAAGGTCCGCCTGACCGTACGCCCCGGCGGCGTCGACGGCGCGACCCCGATGGACGCCAAGCTCCTGAAGGCCTCGCAGTCGAGCGACGCGAAGATGCTGGACTGCGAGTTCACCATCCTCGAGGGGCCCCATGCACGGCGGAAGTTCTGGCAGAGCTTCACCGTGGCGGGCGGCAAGGTCGACGAGAAGGGCCAGTCGATCGGCTGGAAGATCTCGAAATCCACCTTTCGGGCGATGGTCGACAGCGCTCTCGGGCTCGACCCCAGGGACGAAAGCCCCGACGCCAAGGCCAAGCGGGTGCTGCCCGGGCTCAAGCATCTCGACGGCATCGTCTTTGCTGCACGGATCATGGTGGAGCCCGCCTCCAACCCTCAGTACCGGGACCAGAACCGGATCGCGAACGTCGTTCTGCCCGACGAGCCGCAGCATGCCCCGACCATGCGCGGCGAAACCGTGCCCCCGGAGCCCGTCAACGCCCCGCCGCGCAAGGCCGCGAGCGCGCCGGCGCCGGGCTGGCAGGCGCCGACACCGGCATGGGGGGCGCAGCCGCAAGCGCCGTCCGCGGCTCAGGCCTGGGGCGCTCAAGCGCCGGCCCCGCAGCCGCCCACGCAGCAGCCGCCCGCCCAGCAACCGGCTCAGACCCCGCCGTCCCCACCCAGCGGGGCGCCGGCGACCGGCATGCCCGCCTGGCTCAATGGCTAAGGCGCGGTCGGCAGCACGGCGGCGGAGGTCGACCCGGCCTTCGCCGCCGCCCGAGGCCCGGCGCGATCCGGCCGGGCCGATGACCCCGGATGAATGGCAGGCGCATGTGACGCGCGAGGCGGCGCTGGAGATCGGACGATGGCTCGAGGCCCGAGGAAGACTGCACGCCCCCATCGCAAGCCTCGGCCTCGGCGATCTCGAAGCCATGGCCAGCAACGCGATCTCGCGCTGGTTCGTGCTCCAGTCCGAAAAGCTCCAGAGGGCGGGCTGGCCGCCCGAGGACCCGATCGGGAGCTTCTTGCTCGGGTAGAGCTCTGCGCCGTCTGCGCCCGCGAGGCGCGCGGCTTCGGCTACTGCCACGGCCTCCGCTGGGATCGCCACCCCTACCACCGCTTCTGCTCGCGCCGCTGTCAGGACGTGGGCAGCGCCATTGCCCAAAGGAACAACGGCATGATCGACAAGACCGCCCGCGAGGCCCGTGCGATCCGCGATGCGCGGACGCTCTTCGCCGAAGCGCTCACCGACCTCGGGCTCATGGAGCCCTTCTTCCACCGCAGCGCCGAGGACATCGACCGCCTGATCGAGGCGGCCGTCACCGGCTACATCGACAGCATGCAGGACCAGGCCGCGCGCAAGGAGCGCACCGGCACGGCCCTCGACGACCCCATTCCGTTCTGAGGGGGCGCGCGATGATCGACCTGAACGAAGACACCGCGTCCTGCAGCTGGAAACCTCTGCTCAAGACGGCCACCGAGAACGCTGTCACCGACTTCGAGATCGAGTTCTGCGACAGCCTCCGCGAGAAGCTCGCGCGGTTCGGAGAGAGCGCCCGGCTGACGGACGCGCAGTTCCACAAGCTGACCTGCATCGCGCAGGCCGGCGGGTTCTGGGAGCGCGAGAGATGATCGACCTCAACCATGGCTCGGGCTGCCTCTACGGCGCCGGCGCGCCACGCCCGCCCATCGCCGAAGCCGTCTCCGCGGCCATCGACACGGCGCTGTCCGCGCGCAACCGCGCAGAGCGTCCGCGCACCTATGTCAGTTCCTCGGGTCTCGGCCGCGACTGCCTGCGCCAGATCCAGTACGACTTCCTCGCGGTGCCCAAGGACGAAGGCCAGGAGTTCGCGCCGCGCACGCTGCGCATATTCGAGGCGGGCCACCGGGCCGAGGACATCGTCGCAGGCTGGTTCCGGATCGCCGGGTTCGACCTGCGGACCGAGCGACCCGATGGACGCCAGTTCGGGTTTGAGGCCCTCGGCGGCCGCTTCAAGGGTCACATCGACGGCTGTTTCATCTCCGGCCCAGTCGCGATGGACTATCCCGCGCTCTGGGAGAACAAGGCGCTCGGCGCAGCCAGCTGGAAGGACGTGGTCAAGCGTGGCGTCAGCCTCGCGCGACCCGTGTATGCGGCGCAGATCGCCCTCTATCAGGCCTACATGGAGCTGCCGGCCCCGGCGCTCTTCACCGCGCTGAACCGCGACACGATGGAATTGCACGCCGAGCTCGTGCCCTTCGACGCGCGTCTCGCGCAGGAGATGTCGGATCGCGCCGTCGCCGTGGTGCGGGCCTCCGAGGCCGGGGAATGGCTGCCGCGCGCCGCGGCCGAGCCGAGCGCAGTCCTGTGCCGGGGTGGGATGGCGGCCGGCAAGTGGCACGCGCCCTGCGCCTGGGCGACACGGTGCTGGGGAGAGCGGCGATGATCCCCGACGCCTACGAGCTCAAGCGGATCGTGCGCGCGCATCGCGACCGGTTCTGGTGCTCCGACCTGCTTGGAGCGGCAGAGTTCGCGCCGATCTACTTCTTCGACGATCAGGCCGCCTTCGATGGCGAAATCGTCGACCGCGCGATGACCCGGGTCTTTACCGGTCCGCTTCGGCTGCCGCATCCGTCCGTGATCTTCGAGGTGCGCGAGCAGCGCGCGTCTCCCTCGGGGCTGATCGTCTGTGCCCGCGCCGACGGCGACATCGTCGAGGCCACGTTTCTCATGCGCAAGCGGGCGCCGCGCGGCTGGACGGATTGCCTGGTGCGGGTCTGGATGCATCCGGACGGCAAGGCGGAGATCGAGGGCAACCCGGCCGAGTGGAGCGACGAGACGGTCCGCGGTCACGGCGAAGTCGCCGCCGGCATCGTCTGGCGCGCGCTGACCATCCTCGGCGCCTCACCTGAAATCCGCGACCGCAAGGTATCGCACGCGAAACGCTCCCGCCTGTCCCGCGAGGGCGTGCGCGGATGGGTCTGGCGCCAGGTCGCCATCGATCCGGCGCGCCTGCAGGCAGCGACGCCGCCGCAGGGCGGCATTCACGCCAGCCCGCGCTGGCACATCCGCCGCGGTCACTGGCGGCAGCTCGCGGACGGTCGCCGGGTCTTTGTCCGCCAGTGCGAAGTGGGCGATCCGACCCGCGGCGGGATCGTCAAGGATTACGCAGTGGAGATGCCCCAGCCATGACCGAGTTCACCCCATCCGCCACGCAGGCCGCCGCGATCCGCGAGATCAAGGAGTGGTTCGAGACCAGGACCGAGCAGCAGCAGGTGTTCCGCCTCTTCGGCTATGCCGGGTCCGGCAAGACCACCGTGCTGAAGTTCGCGCTCGACGAGCTTGGCCTCTCGCCCCACCGCAGCGCGAAGGACGGCCGCTGCGTGCCCGGCGTCGTCACCGCCACCTTCACCGGCAAGGCTGCGCTGGTGCTGAGCCGCAAGGGCACGCCTGCGCGCACCATTCACAGCCTGATATACTCGGTGATCGAGTCGACCGAGGAGGAAATCGAGGAAGCCGCGCGGAAGATCGCGCTGGCCGAACGCGACTCGCTTCGCCTCACCGGGTTCGCGCGCACCACTGCCGATGCCGCAATCGAGTCGATGCGCCAGGGGCTCTCGGCGATGAAGCATCCGCGCTTCGCCCTGAACCCGCAGAGTGACGCCGCGGACGCCCGGCTGATCGTGCTCGACGAGGTGTCGATGGTCGGCGAGGAAATGGCGCGTGACCTGATGAGCTTCGGCAAACCGATCCTTGTGCTCGGCGATCCGGGCCAGCTGCCGCCGATCCGGGGCGAAGGCGCCTTCACCCGCGACGAACCGGACGTGATGCTGACCGAGATCCACCGCCAGGCGGCCGAGAGCGCGATCATCCGCCTCGCCACCATGGCGCGTGAGGGCCGGCCCATCGGCTTCGGCGTCTACGACGACCACGTCGCCAAGCTCCGCAAGGGCGACATCACGCCGGAACAGGCGCTGCGCGGCGGCCAGCTGATCTGCGGGCTGAACGCCACGCGGCTGCAGATCAACAACGCCATGCGCGCGGCGGCCGGTCTCGGCGGGAGCTGGCTGCCCACGGGGCCGGCCGAGAAGATCATCTGCCTGAAGAACCAGAACGATCTGGGGCTGATCAACGGGATGTTCGTGACGCTCGAGGACATCGTCGACGAGGGCAGTCTCTACTTCTCGGCCGTCGTCCATGACGAGGACGGGCGCCACATCGGCGAGCCCTATGAGGACGGGCGTCCGGGCCGGCTGCGCATCTACAAGGGGCATTTCGAGGACCATGTCGCCTACGACGACAAGCGCCATGACCGCGATTACAAGGAGAAGCGCCTGCTGACCGAGGCGACCTTCGGCTGGGCGATCACCGCGCACAAGGCGCAGGGCTCGCAGTGGGAGAACGTGATCGTCTGGGACGACGGACTGGGCCGCAGCGAGATCGACCGGCGCCGCTGGCTCTACACCGCGATCACCCGGGCTGAGCGCGGGCTCGTCCTTCTGGCCTGAGGGGCGCGATGATCGACCTCAACGACATCGCGGTCCCGAAGACCCGGCACGATCTGGCGGCGGTGAAAGAGCGGCTTGCCTGCACGGCCGCCGACTGGCTGCCGGGGCTCTTCCCCGAGGCCCGGCTCGCGCGGGACCGTCGTTCCCTGCGCTGCGCGGACCTCTCCGGTCGACCGCCGCGCAAGGAGGGCTCCTGCACCATCCATCTCGACGGCCCCTATGCCGGCTGGGGCTTCGACTACGCCACCGGCGAGCGGGCCGGTCCCATCGACCTGATCGCGCAGGCGACCGGTCTTTGTGACGGGTCGCTCTTCGACGAGGCAGCGCGGCTCGCCGGGATGGATCGCCCTGCGCCGCAGCCTGCGCCTAAGTCGCCCATGCACACACGTCCCGACCACTCGGCCGAGATCGCGCGTCTGGTCGGTGGGGCCGTGCCCCTCGCGGGCACGCCGGGCGAGACCTATCTGCGCGCCCGCGGGCTCTCGGATCCCGGATCGCCCGATCTGCTGTTCCACCCCGATCTTCCGGACTTCGACAGCTGCCGCGGCTGGCCCGGCCTGATCGCCATCCTGCGGTTGCATGACGGGCAGCGCGCGCCGGGTATCCACCGCACGTTCCTGCTCGACGACGGCAGCACCAAGGCGCCTCCGGGCAAGAAGATGCTGGGCAGTGTTAAGGATGCCGTGGTCCGGCTGTTCCCGATGCCGGAGGACGGCCACATCGGCATCGCCGAGGGCATCGAGACCGCGCTCGCCGCGCATGCGCTCTTTGGCATGTCGGTCTGGGCGGCGCTGTCGGCCGACGGTCTGGCGCGGTTCCAGTGGCCCGAGAGCACCCGGCGCGTCACCATCTACGCAGATGTCGGGGACGCCGGCCTCCAGGCGGGAGCGACGCTCTCGGACCGTCTGAACCGCGCCGACATCCCGAACGAGATCGTCGCCCCGCTGCATGGTGACGACTTCAACGACGATCTGCAGCGCGGCGCTCGCGCCGAGGATTACGCGCGCTCGGCAGACACCACATCGGTGTCGCAGGCCGAGGAAACGGAGACGGCCACCCCGATTGTCGCGTCTGTCGATGATCCCGCCACCCTGATCGCCGCGGCCGATACGCTGACCAACCCACCCGAGTTCGAAGCCCTGTCCACGCTGCTCGGGCGCATCGCGCTGGCGAGGCTCGATCCTCTGCCCGAACGGCAGGTCATCGCGCGGATCAAGTCCGCGACCGGCATCGGCATCTCGGTCCTGACCCAGCAGCTGGCCGAACTCGGCCGCCGCGTGAACGCCACCGGCGATCCGCACGCCCCGATCCCGAAGCCTGCCTGGTTCAGGCGCCTCCGGCTCGACCTCGCGGGGGCACCCGAGCGCAACGAGGCCAATGTCATCGTGGCGCTGACATCCGATCCTGCCTTCGCCGGCGTTCTCGCTTTCGACGAGTTCGGGCAGGAGATCGTGGTGCGCCAGCCGCTGCCGTGGGATTGTGCGACCGCGCCACTCCCGCGCCCCTGGGAGGACGCCGACGACATCCGCACCGCCGAATGGCTGCAGCTGCGCGGCATCAACGTGGCGCCGGTGGTCGTCAGCCGCGCCGTCGGCGCCGTTGCCCGCGAGCTGCGCATCCATCCCGTCCGCGACTGGCTCGACACCCTGACATGGGACGGCACGCCCCGGATGGAGACCTGGACCAGCGCCTATCTCGGCGCCGACCCCACCGCGTTCAACCACACCATCGGCGCGCTCTGGCTGATCTCGGCCGTCGCCCGCATCTACCGCCCCGGCGTGAAGGCCGACCACATGCTGATCCTCGAGGGGCCGCAGGGCGCCCGCAAGTCCACTGCAATCAAGGTACTGGCCGGCGAGGAATGGTTCACCGACGAGCTGCCCGAGCTCGGGTCCAAGGACGCGGCGCTGCACATGCAGGGCGTTTGGATCGTCGAGATCGCCGAACTCGACGCCATCGGCCGCGCCGAGGTCTCGCGCATCAAGGCGTTCCTGACGCGAACCACCGACCGCTTCCGCCCGCCCTATGGCCGCTACACAGTCGAGGTGCCGCGCCAGTGCGTGTTCGCCGGCACCGTGAACCCCGACACCTATCTGCGCGACGAGACCGGCAACCGCCGCTTCTGGCCTCTCCGCTGCGGCGCCATCGACATCGCGGCGCTCGCCCGCGACCGGGACCAGCTCTGGGCCGAGGCCGTCCACCGTTTCCGAGCCGGCGCAATCTGGTGGATCGACGACCCAGCGCTGCTGGCGGAAGCCCGCGAGGAACAGGGCCGCCGCTACCAGTCCGATGCCTGGGACGACCTGATCGAACACTGGCTGACGCACGAGATCCGCACCGTCTCCGATGGCTTCCCCGACTACGGCAACTCCCGCACCGAGAGCGTGCCGCGGCCGGAGCCGCTGCGGGACGTGTCGGTCGGCGAGATCCTCGAGGAGGCGATAGGGCTCGAGCCTGCCCGTTGGACCAGACGCGATCAGACGCGTGTTGCGGCGTATCTGAAGGCGAATGGCTGGAAACGGGAACAAGTGCGCATTGGGTCAGGCCGCAACGCGCCGAGAGTGTGGCGATATCGCCGACGCATGGAAGATTAGCGCTAGGCCTCGAGCCTACCCTGCTTCGGCATAGAGCGCGAAGAGGTCCGGTGTGTCGGCGTCTCGCTTTCGCGAAAGTCGCTCACCCAAGTGGAGGCAGGGATGCTTGATCCTTGAGAGTCCTTTTCGCCCCTCGAAATGTGCGCTCCCGCCGTTGGGCATTCGCACCGTGATGACTTCGGCACCGCACATAGGGCATTGGTGACGAAGGCTTCGACGCTTCTTCTCGTCTGGCGAATGCTGCAGCACCCAGCTTGCCCTGACTTCAATAGTCCTTCCGTCCGGCAGCCGCCGCGAATGTGAGCGTCTTGGAATCCAGCGGTGACCCATCAGACAAGCCCTCTTTCTTCCACACTACTCCCGGAGATCCCTTTTCTGACATAGAAGCCGTTGGGGATCGCCTCCTGGACGAGCGGCACATGCGAAATCAGACCCACGGCACGGTTCTGTCGGACGATGGAGTTGAGGACCTGGAGTACCTGGTCGAGCGTGCCGGACCCGTTTTCGGTGTCGAGGCTTCCAAACCCTTCGTCGATGAAAATCGTGTCAAGCCGCACCTTGCCGCTCGCACTTTCGACCACGTCGGCAAGACCGAGTGCGAGAGCGAGCGCGGCAATGAACGTCTCGCCACCTGAGAGGGTGCTCGTGGCGCGCGATTTCCCGGTGTGAACATCGAACACCTGGATGCCAAGCCCGCGGCTACCTCGTCCGGCCCCGTCGAGATCTCGCTCGAGCCTGTAGCGGCCGGAGGTCATTGGCGCGAGCCGCAAGTTAGCCGCTTCCAGCACTTGGTCGAACATCGTGCCGATTGCGAATGTCTCCAACGACAGTCTTTGCGAGTTCTGCCCGTTTACCAGAGCTGCCAGTTCGCGCAGCGGGCCGGATGCAGCTTCAGCTTCATCAAGCTTGCGCAGGGTCTCCTCCAACCCCGTTCTCAGCTTATCCAGATGATCGACACGGCTCTGGGCGGCGACGCGCTCTTCTATCGCCCTGCCGAATGCCTCGGCATGGGTCTGGTGCGTTTCCCGTAGTGCTTCGAGATCAGGCCGGGACATCCCTTGGATCGCAGAGGCGGCATCTGTGGCTGCATCGGACGCACTCTTGTGCTCGCGCCGGTAGGTCTCGACGGCTTCCCTATCCTCATCGAGAGTTTCGATGGCCGGCTTGAGAGACTGAAACGCCTCTGCTGTGAGGCCAGCGCCAGCCAGTCTTGTTCGGAAGACCTCCGCCGCCTTCTGATGGCGCGTCTTGCTGTCCGCGAGCGCCTTGTCCGCGCTTTCGAGATCCTTGACCGTGCCGAGTGCTTTTTCGCGAGCGGAGTTCAGCGCCTTTTCCGCCGCGGTCCGCGCCGCCTGAAGCGACTCCAGCGACCCGGTCACCTTCTCGAGTGTGGCCGCGAGCGCCGGCACATCGCGGAGGTTCTCCGGCACCTCTGCGAGCCTGCCATCGCGCGCCGCTTTGGCCTCAGTTGCCTTGTTCCGCCGCTCATCGAAGCAGTCTCGCAACTCATCGCGTTTCCGCTCCAATTCCTCGATCTGCAGTTCCAGTTCCTCGATCCCGGTCTCCGCGGCAAGAATGTCGACCCGGGGCCCAAGCGCTGCGAGTGCGTCGTCTTCACGACCGATCTGTGCCGCGATGACGGCTGCACGCTCCGCTGGCGGTTCAAGGGTGGACAAGCGCTTCTGTCGCTCCTCGAGCGTCGCTTGCACCCCGACCAGTGCTTCGCCAGCTTGCCGGGCTTCACGATCGGCGGCCAGCCATGCTTCTCGTGACTCTCGGAATGCCTTGTCCAGGCCGGCACTACCGATTTCGCCAGTCGCCGGCGCAGGATGTTCGGTTGCGCCGCAGACCGGACATGGCGACCCTGCTTCCAGTCTCGTCGCAAGGTGCAGCGCCTGTGCGGCCGCGAGATTTCTTTCGGCCGTCTCATAATCATCTCGCGCCTTCTCGGCCTTTCCGGCCGCAGCTTCCGACTTCCGCAGTTGTTCTTCGACAGCGGCCTGAGCCGTTGCAACATCCTGCAAGGCGCCCTCGTAGGGCTTGGCGGCCAGATGCCGTTTGTCGAGCTCTGCGCGCCGGCCCGCGATCTCGGCGCGCTTCGCCTCCGTTTCGCGTGCAGCTTTCAGCTCGGCGCTTTTCGTGATGCGCTTCTCCTGGAGCTTGGTCAGTTGTGCCTTTGCCGCCTGAAAAGCGTTGTCGGCGTCCCGCTGCTCTTTCAGCGCGGTTTCGACTGCCTGATTGCTATCGGCTGCTGCCTCGAGGATTCGACCATACCGCTCCAGTTCATCGCTTCTCCGGCGCAGGGTTTCGACCTCATCGGCACGGTCTTCCTCACGCCGGAGCGCCTCTGCCGCCTTTTCTGCTTGTTTCGCGGCGATATCGGCGGCCTTGTCTGCCTCTTCGCGCTTGGTCTCGGCTTCACCAACCTCGCGTTCGGCATCCCTCACACGTTCCTCGACATCGATCAGACCGCGCGCGCGCTCGGCTTGTCGGACCTGCTCGGCAAGCGCCTCGATATCGTCCTTCCGCGCCTCAAGTGCGCGAAGCCGCTCCCTCATCTTTTCGGCCGCCGCGAACTTTTCCTCGATGGCCTCCGCCTGGTGCAACGCCCTCTCGGCAACTTCCGCCGTCGCCTTCTTGGTTTCTTCGATCGCGCGAAGTTCCGCACATCTCGCAGTTGCGGTTTCGATGCCCGCGATCAGTGCATCGGTGCTCTCGAATCCTTCTGCCGCGAGCTGCCTGGCACAGAGCGCACGTTCATCCCGCACCTGCCGTTCAGCCTCATCGGCTGCGGACTTGAGATCGGCCATGAGCTTCTCGTACAGCGAGACATCGAAGAGTTCTCGCAGGATTTCGAGACGCTCTTTCGTCTTGGCCGAAAGGAACTTCTCGAAGCGCCCTTGCGGCAGAAGGACGATTTGCCGGAACTGCTCAGAGCCGTATCCGAGCATCTCCATGACAGCCGCGTCGACGTCGCGCACCTTCTTCTCGGCTACGATCTTGCCCTGTGCCGCATCTGTAATTGCGTCGAGCGACATTCCGGTCGCATCGAACAGATAAGCTTCGTGCGTGCTACGGGTCTCGCCCTCACCGCGCGCCTTGGGTCGCATCTGGTCGGGTCGGCGAAGCACGACATATCGCCGCTCACCAATGTCGAATACGAACTCTGCCTCGGTCATTACATCCGGATCGGCGTGATCCGAGCGCAGCGACGGAGCGTCTTGCTCCGCCTTGGCCGCTTCTCCAAAGAGCGCAAAGGTCATTGCGCTGAAGATGGTCGATTTGCCTGACCCCGTCTGTCCGTATATGCCGAAGAGGCCCGCCTTGACGGCATCCCGGAAGTCGATGACGACCCGGCTAGGATATGGACCGAACGCCTGAAGTGTGAGCCGAACCGGTCTCATTGCACATCCTCTGTCTCACGCAGGCGACCAAGGGCCGATGCTACGACAGCCAGTTCTTTTTCCGAGATCCGGTCTTCGCGCACATGCTCGAGGAAGTCGCCAATGACTTCGACAGGGCTCGCAGCCGCCGGAGCGCGCCCCGCCAGCGATTTGACTTCTGGCGCGCGATCGTTCCGCTCGTAAACAAGTTCACAAGCGTTCGGGAACACGTCGCGGATGCGCTTCATTCCATCGATCACGGGCGTATCGTCGGTAAGAACGATCTTGATGAAATCGTCAGATCGGTCCGCGAGGAGAAGCTCTGCGTGTCGTCCCCTCAAAACGCGCACCCGACGAATGGGCTCGAAGGGAATGGTCTCTACCGTCGTTCGGCCGACCGCATCGATCTCGACGAGGCTCATCGACTTCTGGCAGTCAGATTCATCAAATCCGAAAGCCAATGGCGATCCCGAATACCGGATATGAGATGCACCGACCGATTGCGGCCGGTGCAGATGCCCGAGCGCCACATAATGAGCACCTTCGAACACGGATGAACTGACCGTCTCGACGCCCCCCACTCGAGTGAGAGGCCGCTCACTTTCGCTGCTCGCCGCCCCAGCTACAAAAGCATGCGAAACGACGACCCATCGCGCGCCATCGGGAATGTTACGCCGACTGCAAGCCACCTGAGCCGCGAGGATGTCCTCGGTGGTGTGGAGAGCTTCATCGGCGAAACATTCGCGGGCGGCATACTCATAAGCGAAGGGCAACCCTGTGAACGCCACGGGTCCGTATGCGTCACTGAGGATCAGAGGTTTCTCGTCAGCACTGATGGCTCCGCGTATCAACGCGCGCCGTGTGTCGGTCATGATCGCCATGGATGCGATTCGATCACCAGAGTCGTGATTGCCGGCGATCATCACCACGGCTGCCTCAGTCTCCGAGGCCACGCGCGCCAGGAACCCATTGAACTGGCGCACAGCAGACGTCGGTGGGGCAGCCCGATCAAATATATCTCCCGCAATAACAAGGACATCAATACCATTCGACGTGATCGCCGAAACGATCTGATCGAGAACTGCGCCGTGGTCGGCATCCAGAGGGATCCCGTTCAACTGACGCCCGAGATGAAGGTCGGCGGTGTGGAGAATCCTCATTGCCATAGTCCGTATAATTTTTAATCGTATAATTTCTAGATGGACATTTCGTCAGGAGTCAAGGTAGGGATGCACCCATGACGCTCGACGACCTCAAGCATGCTCAGAGAGAGCGCCTGATCTTTCTGGACCGCTGCCTGACTTGGCGGGGCATGGCGAACCGCAGGGATCTGATCGAGCGCTTCGGTATCTCGACCGCGCAGGCGGCGCTGGACTTCCGTGTCTACCTAGGTCTCGCGCGCAGCACGCCGCCCATCTACGATCCGGTGCGAAAGACCTACATCGCCGCGAGCGAGCACGAGCCCTTAGCACCATCCGGCCTGACCGAAGCCTTCGATATCTTGGCGAGCGACGATGAAAGCACGCCTTCGGCCGCGTTGCCCCGACCAGAAAGGAAGGCAGATCGGAGGACCATCGCGCTTCTTCATCAAGCAATCAGGTCGGGGAAAGCCGTCCACGTCCGATACACATCCATGTCGTCCGGCGCCGACGATGGGCAGTGGATCGCCCCGACCCGCTTCACGTCGGATGGTGAAAGCGTTCACGTGCGTGCCCACAGCTTCAAGCACGGCGAATATCGGAACTACCTCCCGATCCGCATCGATCCTGACAGCTCGTTCGAGGAGAAACTCCTGGCTGAGCCACTGCCGGTGGACGTGGATTGGAACACTCGGGCAATCATCTGGCTGCGCCCGAAGTCAGGGCTTTCGGATCGACAAGCCAGCGTAGTCCGAAGGGAATTTGGCTTTGAGGGAGAGTTCCTGCGCGTTGAAACGCGGAAGGCACTGGAGTTCTTCTTCAATCGGCGTTGGGGACTGGATGAGAAGGGCGCGCGGCTTGAGCGGGCGAAAACTGAATACGAGCCGATCGCGCCGGCATGGCCGAACGATCATTGAGAGCGCGGCAAGTGGTAACCTTTGAGCGGCTCGTGTCACCAACCGCCAGCGTCATCAACCGTGACACCATCCCCACGCGAAACTCGGTGACACGAGAAACTCTGCAATTCCAACGGTGTCACCGACCTTGCCGAGTGCCACCAACCGATTTTCTACCTTCATGTGAAGACCGACATAGCGGGTGGCGCCCATCTCATCTCTACGAGGGAAATGATAGGGGGCATTGGTGACACCAAGAATGGTGACAGCGCCAGTTAATATATTGAAAAATATTAGAAAGATCGTGTCACCAATCGAAAAAGGGCTTCACATAGTCGGTGACATCGCTTGAACGGCGATAGCTGATAGCGGCTCCGGACCGGCTTGTTTCGTTGGGCTTTCCTAAGTATTCTGTGAACGATCAAAGCCGAAGGCCCACAGCTTGTGAGCCTTCACGATGCACACACCGATCCCCGCGCAGGACGTTCGCCCCGAGCCGGGCGCGATTTTTCGATCCTGCATTCTCACCCTCGACCTTGCAACCACGACCGGCTGGGCGCTTCGCAGCCATGACGGACTGATCACCAGTGGCACGGTCAGCTTTCGACCCGGCCGCTTCGACGGCGGTGGCATGCGGTTTCTCCGCTTCACCAACTGGCTGACCGAACTCGATCGGCTGTCCGGGCCCATCGCCGCCATCTGGTTCGAGGAGGTCCGTCGGCACGCCGGCACTGACGCGGCCCACATCTACGGCGGGCTGATGGCCACGCTTACATCGTGGGCCGAACTGCGCGGCATTCCCTATGAGGGCGTGCCGGTCGGAACATGGAAACGATGCGTCTGTGGCAAGGGCAACGCCAGCAAGGACGAAGTCGTCGCCGCCATGGTCGCCAGAGGCTTTGCGCCTTCCAGCTCCGATGAGGCCGACGCATTGGCCATCCTCCATTGGGCCATCGCGACGAACGGAGGCATCGATGGCTGACAAGTGGCATTCGCCGGTCGACCGCGTCTGCGAAACCTGCGGGTTGGCGTTCACGGTCCAGTACCAGACCACGCGGCGGTTGGGTGGCGGTCGTTATTGCTCGCCGACGTGCAATCCGCGCGTCAAGGGCGTCGCCCGAAGCAGGGTCGCCCTGAAAATGGGGGCAAAGCGCGCCCTCGTTGACGTTGCATGCGCCGGGTGTGGACGGAACTTCCAGACGCGAGTGAAGAACATCGCGCGCGGCGGGGGACGCTATTGCTCGCGGGCATGCAACCCGGGCTATGAACGGCGTTACGAACCTTCGGAGAAATACCGCCGCCACAATCTGAAGCGGAACTACGGCCTCTCGAGCGCCGAGTTCGATCAAATGCGCTTGGCCCAGCAGAGTCGCTGCGCCATCTGCCGGTCGCTTCCGGACGAGCCCCACGGCGTGCTGGTGATCGACCACTGCCATATGACAGATCGCGTAAGGCAGTTGCTGTGTAACAACTGCAACATGGCTATCGGCCTGCTTCGCGACGACGCGGTCACCGCCACCAAATTGGCAGCTTATCTGCTCAGGCATGATCCCGACGAGACCGACGGCGAGTTGGCACTCTCCATTCTTCAGGAAACCCTGTACGCGGAGAGTCTCGCATGAGGTGGTACCCGAAAGGCTACGGCGGCACGCGTCGGGATCCCGACCAGGTTAAACGCGATGGCTGGCATGACGAGGGTGTGCTCGCCGTCTCCGTTGACGACCATCGCCTGACCTGGCCGGAGCGCGAGCTGGTGCGTCAACTCGGTGAGAAGCTGTATGGGCCACGTGCGGGCAACCGGGAGGCTGCGAATGGCTGAGTGGACGCCTACTATGGTCGAGGACCGGCTCGAGAGCGCGGCCGACGTGTTCCGGTCGCAGCCCGAGGTGAAGCCGCAGGGCTACTTCAACGCCTGGCCCGAGTACTTCCACAGCTTCGCCGACCAGGTCGGCCAGGAGCCTCGGATGCGCCGACCCAAGCCCGGGCCGCGTGACATCACGCAGGCCGAGGATGCTCTGCTCTGGCTGCGCTGGCTCGAAAAGGACGATGCTCGCCTGCTCTGGCTGCGTGCCAACCGGACGCCCTGGAAGCCGATCTGCTGGGAACTCGGCATCAGCCGCGCCACCGCCAACCGGCGCTGGCAATACGGGATCGCGGTCATCGTCTGGCGGCTGAACGGCAGGCGCGTACCGAAGAAGCGGTCGATGGAGTTCGTAGTGGCGAAGGCGGGCCAGGCTTGAATAGCGACGGAAGGCTATTCAAGCTTGACGCCACATGTCTTAATAAGGACTGGTGGTTGTTAAAGGGTCGAACGATGACGACAGAGCAGAACCAAAGGCTGGGCACCTTCGCTGAAACAAGCGTGGGCGGCGAACGCGTTCGCGCCTATGTGCCTGCGCCACTGCCGCCAAACCCGCCGCTCGACCTGCCGCAACTGATGAGTGTCTACGAACGCGCCATTGCGGCTGTCGGACGCCTCGACGGGATGGCGACGATCCTGCCGTCGACCCCGCTCTTCCTCTACATGTACGTCCGCAAAGAGGCGCTGCTGTCTTCGCAGATCGAGGGGACGCAGTCCTCGCTGTCCGACCTCCTGCTCTTCGAAAACGACGAGGCGCCCACGGTTGAACTCGACGATGTCACCGAAGTCTCGAACTACGTCGCGGCGATCGAGCACGGTGTCGCCCGCATTCGCGGCGGCTTCCCGCTCTCGCTCCGCCTGATCCGCGAGATGCACGAGATCATCCTGAGGTCGGGCCGTGGAGCCACCAAGCAGCCCGGCGAATTCCGCCGATCGCAGAACTGGATCGGCGGCACGCGCCCGGGCAACGCCCTATTCGTACCACCGCCTCCAAACCAGCTCGATGCCTGCCTTCATGCCTTCGAAGGCTTCCTGCACACCCGCGAGGCGGGCCTGCCGCCGCTCATCCGGGCCGGGCTTGCCCATGTTCAGTTCGAAAGCATCCACCCGTTCCTCGATGGCAACGGCCGATTGGGACGGCTGCTGATCACGCTTATTCTGGTCGAGGCGGGTGTCCTGCGGGACCCGATCCTCTATCTCAGCCTGTTCCTGAAATCCCGACGCGATGACTATTACCGGCTTCTGCAGGAAGTCCGCCAGGCGGGCACCTGGGAGGCCTGGATGGAGTTCTTCCTCACGGGGGTCGCGGAGACGGCCGAGCAGGCGTCCGAGACCGCCCGCGACCTGATTGCCATGTTCGATGCGCACCGCACGCAGATCGGAGCGCTCGGGCGGTCCGCACCATCGGCGCTGCGCGTGCACGAATTCATGCAGGCCCGCCCCATCGTCACCATCCAGACGGTCGCGGACAGCCTCAAGACCTCGTTCCCGACGGCGGGTGGCGCGCTCGAGAAACTGGCGGACCTCGGCATCGTGCGCGAGACGACCGGCAAGCAGCGCGGTCGCATCTACGCCTACTCCGACTATCTCGCCCTGCTGGATCGCGGCACCGAACCACTGCGCGCTTGAATCCCGCCGCACCATGTCAACCCGCCTTCGGCGCGCGAGACATTTTCCTGCGAGACATCGCAAGGCGAGACGGATCGCCCTTCTGACGCTATCCATGGCGATATGCTCGCTCTCGTGCGCTCAGGCGAACCGCCGTTCCTCCTGCGGTGGACACCGGAGCTGGCTTCTGGCGTCCAGCCAGAGTCCATCCGGCCAAGCCATTGTTTTCCGGTTCCTTTCCGGGCCGAAACGTATGCTGGCGGGCGAAGCGCGGGACTTCGCCAGCGACTGGCCTCGATTTTTGGGAAGCCACCGGGGTCCAGCGTCCAACCGCGACGCCGTGAAACCCTCGTGAAATCAGAGACCTGACCGGCAACACGGGATGGATGCCCGGTGGATGCCGGCTCCAGCCGGAAGCCGGTGGACACCACCGCTCCGGAGTCCACCTCGGCGGATGCCGATCCTTCATCGACAGGACCCTGCATGCCCCTCGCGCACGGCACTGCGGCGAGCACGGACGCCGTCGCGCCGTGCGCCAGGTCTCGGAACCGCGGGATGCGCCTCCGGACCTGCACAGCGTGCGGCAAGGTCGAGAAAGTGCGCGCCGACAACCCTGCCACTCAATGTCGACCGTGCGCCGCGCGGCCGGCGCTGGCGCAAGGCCGACGCGCTCGATCCGCGGATCGGAACCGTGAGACCTGCCAGCACTGTGGCAGGGTCTTCCCGGCGCCGCCGAGCAGCCGCCAGCAGTTCTGCAACCGCGCCTGTCGCCACGCGGCGCAATCGGTCGAACGGACCTGCGCAACCTGCGACGGCTCGTTTCGCATCGCCAGGTCGGTCCTGTCGGATCGCACGAATTCCAGCGGGCGGTTCTGCTCGCGGTCCTGCTACGAGCGCCATCTGTGCCGGACGCCGCGCATCCGCGGGCGCGGCTCGCGCTGGAAAACGATCCGCAAGGCTGCGCTCCGGCAGACGCCATTCTGCGCCTGCTGCGGAAAGACCAGGCACCTTCAGGTGCACCACATCATCCCGTTCCGCCTGACGCGGGACAACTCGCCAACCAACCTGATCCCGCTTTGCCGCGCCTGCCACAAGCGGGTGGAGAGCGTGTTCCACGATGTCGAGGCGGTCGATCCGCCGCTCCCAGTCACCAAGCTCGTCCTGTTCTGCAGCATCCATGCGCGCCGGACGGTGACCCTTCACATGCTCAAGAGTTCCGCCCATGCCGGCCAACGCGCTGCAGCTTGAACAATGGCCCATCGGCCGCCTCGTCGAATACGAGCGCAACCCGCGCAAAAACGACGACGTGGTCGACCGGATGGCGCAGGCCATCGTCGAGTTCGGCTTCCGCATCCCGATTGTCGCGCGCAGCGACGGGCTGGTGGTTGACGGGCATCTGAGGCTGAAGGCCGCCCGCCTGCTCGGTCTCGACACCGTGCCCGTGGTCCTCGCCGATGAGCTGTCGGAGACGCAGATCAAGGCGTTCCGTCTGCTGGCCAATCAGTCGGCGAACTGGGCGGAGTGGGACGAGGCGCTGCTGTCGGCCGAGCTGCAGGACCTGCTGGCGGACGACTACGACCTGTCGCTGGTCGGCTTCTCGGACGGCGAACTGGACAAGCTGCTGGCCTTCGATCCTGACGGGGGCGGCGAGGAAGAAGGTGGCGCCGGAGGCTCCGTGCCGCCGGTGACCATCCCGGAGCCGCCACGCAATCCGGCGTCGCGGACGGGCGATCTGTGGATCCTCGGCGATCATCGTTTGCTTTGCGGGGACAGCACGAGCCACGAGCATGTGCGCCGCCTGATGAACGGCGAGCGCGCGATCCTGTTCGCGACCGACCCGCCGTATCTCGTCGACTATGACGGCTCTAACCACCCAACACGGAACAAGGACTGGTCCGCGTCCTACGGCACGACCTGGGACGACAGCTCGCAGGGCGCCGAACTCTATGACGGTTTCATCGCGACGGCTGTTGCCGAGGCCATCACCGAGGATGCGGCCTGGTACTGCTGGCACGCCTCTCGCCGCCAGGCGATGCTCGAAGCTTGCTGGGAAAAGGCCGGCGCCTTCGTGCACCAGCAGATCATCTGGGTGAAGGATCGCGGCGTCCTGACCCGGTCGCACTACCTTTGGAAGCACGAGCCCTGCTTCATGGGCTGGCGGCGGCCGAACCGCCCGCCGAAGGTGGCGGAAGAAACCCTTCCCTCGACTTGGGTACTTCCCAGCTTCTCCAAGGACGAGCGGCCCGATCATCCGACGCCGAAGCCACTCGACGCCTTCGGGATCCCGATGCGCCAGCATGTGGCGCGCGGCGGGCTCTGCTACGAGCCCTTCTCGGGATCCGGCTCGCAAATCATGGCGGGCGAAGCCAACAGCCGCCGCGTCTTTGCGATGGAAATCAGCCCCGCCTATGTCGATGTTGCCGTCGAGCGGTGGCAGGCAGAAACCGGCCGCGACGCGATCCTCGATGGCGATGGTCGGACCTTCGCTGAGGTGAGGACCGAGCGGCTGGGGGATGGATCGAGCAAGACCAGCGGCACCTAGCCTTGCAGCAATGCGCTCCCCTTATCCAACCAAACCCAACCGGGACATTGTCCAGACACGGACCTCAAACCCACCGACCATGACGATCACAATGATCGACAAGGATGCACCGCGCCCGAGGCATGCTGGTCGGCGACGCTTTGGTATGATATTTTCATACTGCTTTCTCGGTCGCCACGGAACGATGCTTTATGTCCGCCAGCCACAAAAGAACAATCAGCCTGCCAGCAGAACACGCCGCGTTCATCGATCGCCTCGTGGAGTCTGGTGTTTATGGATCAGCCAGCGAGGTGGTCCGTGCCGGCTTGCGCGCATTGCAGGAGCGTGATGCGGCCGTGGAACGCTGGCTGCGTGAAGAGGTTGCACGCACATATGATGACGTCGCAGCCAGTCCTGAGCAGGTTGTGCCGACGGAGGTGGTTCGAGACCGCTTGCGCGCACGGCATATCAAACGCAGCAGCACCAGCCAGTGAGGGAACGCAAGGTTGAGTTCAGCTTCGAAGCGGAGGCGGAACTCATGGAGATCTATGACTGGATCGCTCGAGCCGCGTCGCCAGATGTGGCGTTTGGCTACGCCATGCGTGTCGAGACGTTCTGCAGGAAGCTTGGAATTGCATCCGAGCGCGGCCAGCTCCGCGATGATATCAGGCCGGGCTTGAGGATCGTGGGCTTTGAACGTCGCCTCACGGTCGCGTTCAAGGTCGAACAGGACCGTGTCGTGATCCTGCGCTTGTTTTTCGGCGGTCGTGACTGGGAAGCCCAAATGGACTGAAGCTGGGTCGCGCGGAGATCATGCAGTCAGATCATTCCGGCATTCGATGCGATTTTTACGGGCACTGGCGCGGTCATTTCAATTGAGGCAGCTCATCGAAGAACTGGCCTGCCTCAATGCCCTCGCCGGCACGGGCCTGCTTAAGACCCTTGCGGATCCCCGCGACAGTTTCGCGATGATCAAGCTGGTTCTGCATCTCTTGTCCCTCCGGGTTATCCGTTCCAAAGATCAAGCGTTCTCGGTTCATCACATCGATCCTCAAAACGCCCCTCGAACGCGGCGAGGCTAAAGCTGGTACTGTTGCCTTGGACGAACTGCGGCGATACCACGAAGAAGGGGGCGCGTAATTACGCGTCCCATTCCGGGTCAACGTCAGGCGTAAAGCTGACGCCGTACTTCTCGGCGTGGCGCTCGCAATAGTAGTCCCATACCCACTGGGCATCATAGGTGCAATCGTGGCGCGGGTAGTTGTCGCGCTCGTCTTCCATAGCGAGCACTGAAGCGGTCAACAGCGCCTTGTCCATCAAATAGGCGGCGCGGTCAAAATCGACTTTCTTTGCTCCGCCGCCCGGACGCGTAGCAGCAGTCAAAACATACGTGTGAAACATCGGCGATTTTCTCTCCTGCCAATGGCTCAGTATGGCATTTTTCTGATTAAAATTCAATAAGATCAACAAGATTTAGATGCACTTATGCGGGCTGCTGGCGCACTTGATGCGGGCCCTTCTACGAGACCGAGCCCGCCAGTCGGCGGGCAGCCCGGAGGGGGTTACCTCACTTGGTGTGCTCGCCCTCGCGAAAAGCGCTGTCCGTGATCTCGCGCAGCTTGGCGCGGTAGTGGTTCAGGGTGCCGACATGGCCCCAGTTGATCTCGTCGGGGTTGGTATCGAAGTGGTCGGCGCTGAGGGCAACGAGCCGCTCCAGCATGGCGTCGATCTCGATCTTGGCGGCAATAAAAGCGTCGAGGGCCTTGGCGTTGTTGGTTGCTTTGCGTGTCATTCTGGTGGCTCCCTGCTGGGGTTTAATCCTTGCGCTGGATTGACGTTCGCTCTGGTCGTGACGCTTATCAACTGAATAACCATCTGTTTTTGAATGATAATCGGATCCACGAATGCAGGGCATGAGCGAGCGCCAGTACGCTGCCCATGTCGGGCTGTCACGCGGAGCGATCCAGAAGGCGAAGCTCGCCGAGCGGCTGGTTCTCCATCCCGACGGCAGCATCGACGCGGCCGCCAGCGACATGCGGCGTGCCGAGATGACGGATCCGTCCAAGACCCGCAAACCGCCCGCGCCGAAGCTGAAGCCCGTGCCCGAGGCCGCGGTTGCCGCTGTTGGCGACACGCTGCGCGAACAGGGGCTGGCGGTTCCGGCGGTTGGCGGTGGCACGACCTTCCTGCAGGCCAAGACGGCAAATGAGGTTCTGAAGGCGCAGGAACGGCGCATCCGCCTCCAGAAGCTGAAAGGGGACCTGGTCGACCGCGCCAGGGCGGAGACCCTGATGTTCCGGCTCGCGCGCGATGAACGCGATGCGTGGGTGACGTGGCCGGCGCGCGTCGCAGCCCTGATGGCCTCGGAACTGACCGCGGTGCTGGGGAGCGCAGCCACGGTGGAGCCGGCCTTGATGCAGAAGGTTCTGGAGGCCCATGTCCGCGCCCAGCTCGAGACCCTCTGCGAGGTACGCCCCGGACTTGGATGACGGCGTTTCTGACTTCGACGGTGCGGACCGGCTGATCCGGACCTGGCGCGAGGGATTGCGACCTGATCCGGATCTCTCCGTCTCGCAATGGGCGGACCGGCATCGCCGCCTGGCCTCGCGGGCCTCCGCAGAACCGGGACAGTACCGGACCGCCCGCACACCCTACATGCGCGAGATCATGGACCGGCTGTCGCCGGGCGATCCGACCCAGCGGGTGGTGTTCATGAAGGCCGCGCAGGTCGGGGCGACCGAGGCCGGCAACAACTGGATCGGCTTCGTGATCCACCAGGCGCCGGGGCCAATGCTGGCGGTCCAGCCGACCGTAGAACTGGCGAAACGCAACTCGCGTCAGCGGATCGACCCGCTGATCGACGAGAGCCCCGAGTTGCGGGAGCGGGTGAAGCCGGCGCGGTCGCGCGATGCGGGCAACACGATGCTGTCGAAGGAGTTCGCGGGCGGCATCCTGATCATGACCGGGGCGAACTCGGCCGTGGGACTGCGCTCCACCCCTGCCCGCTACATCTTCCTCGACGAGGTCGACGCTTATCCGGCGTCCGCCGATGAGGAAGGCGATCCGGTCACGCTGGCCGAGGCGCGGTCGCTGACCTTCTCCCACCGGCGCAAGGTGCTGCTGGTCTCGACACCGACCATCCGCGGGCTGAGCCGCATCGAGCGGGAGTTCGAGGCCAGCGACCAGCGGCGGTTCTTCATGCCGTGCCCGCATTGCGGCGCGATGCAGTGGCTGAAGTTCGAGCGGCTGCACTGGGAGAAGGGTCGCCCGGAAACGGCCGAATACATCTGCGAGGGCTGCGACGCTGCAATCGCGGAGCATCACAAGACGCAGATGCTGGACGCAGGCGAATGGCGCGCGACCGCCACAGCCACCGATCCGACAACGGTCGGCTACCACCTCTCGGCGCTCTATTCGCCGGTGGGCTGGCTCAGCTGGCAGCGGATCGCGCGGGCGCATGAGGCGGCACGGGGCAGCGACGAGGCGATGCGGGCGTTCCGGAACACCATCCTCGGCGAGACCTGGATGGAGACCGGCGAGGCGCCAGACTGGCAACGGCTGGCTGACCGGCGCGAGGCCTGGAAGGCGGGGACCGTTCCGGCGGGCGGCCTGTTCCTGACTGCTGGCGCCGACGTTCAGAAGGACCGGATCGAGGTTGATGTGTGGGCCTGGGGCCGGGGCTTGGAAAGCTGGCTTGTCGACCACATCGTGATCGACGGAGGCCCCGGCGATCCGGCCTGCTGGCAGCAGTTGACCGGGTTGCTGGGACGCTCCTGGATCCATGCCTCAGGCCAGCCGGTGTTGCTCACCCGGCTCGCGATCGACACCGGCTTTGAGACCAGCGCGGTCTATGCCTGGTCGCGGCAGGTGGGATGGACGCAGGTTGCGCCGGTCAAGGGCGTCGAAGGGTTCACCCGGACGAGCCCTGTGACCGGACCGACGTTTGTTGACGCAACGGTTGCGGGCAAACGTCTGCGGCGCGGCGCGCGGCTATGGACCGTCGCGACCTCGACCTTCAAGGCGGAGACCTATCGCTTCCTGCGACAGGACCGGCCGACGAAGGAGGATCAGGCAGCCGGCGACAGCTGCCCGCCGGGAACGATCCACCTGCCGGACTGGGCAGACGGTGAATGGCTGAAACAGCTGACGGCCGAGCAACTGGTGACGGTTCGCACGAAGCGCGGCTTCGCAAGGCTGGAATGGCACAAGCTCAGGGAACGCAACGAGGCTCTGGATTGCCGGGTCTACGCCCGCGCCGCCGCCTGGATCGCAGGGGTTGACCGGTGGCCCGAAGCGCGTTGGGCCGAAATGGAGCGCCAACTGACCATTGAGACTGAGCGGATCCCTCACGACCCACCCACCAAATCCCTGGCTCGGCGCATTGCCAACCGGCGAACGGTGCGCTCGAGTTACATGGGGTGAAGTTCATCCCGCCAGGGTACGCTGGACAATGTTCGGATCCTTGTCGATCAAAGCCAGCAATACGCGGGCCGGGCCTTCCGGCGAACGCCGACGCTGTTCCCAGTTCAGCAGCGTGGACTTCTTGACGCCGATGCTTCTGGCAAACTCTGCCTGCGAAAGACCGGTGCGAGAGCGAATGGCCTGAACGTCTGCGTCAGGGATCTCGATCTCATGGATCGTCACCATCTGGTCGCCCTGCGCATGGGCAATGGCTTCTTTCAGGCCCTGTTCGATGCTCCTGAATACATCACTCATCTTGTCCTCCTGTAACTGGCGACCAGCAGTTTGCCGAGCGATTTGATCATGTCCGTCTCTGCCTTGGTCAGACTGGCCTTCTCGTTCTTGGCAAAGACGGTGATCAGGAAAATCGGCATGGTCTCTTCGCCGCTGAAAAAGTGAATGACCCGATATCCGCCGCTCTTGCCGCCACCATCGCGGGCATAGCGCATCTTTCGAATGCCGCCACCGATCGAGACGCCTGCTGTCGGATTGCGCGCAATGAAATCGATCAGAGCCATGCGCTCCTCATCGCTCATGAGAGCGCGGGCGCGGCGCTGGAACTCTGGCGTCTCGGCAACAGTCACAATGCTCATCGATCACACTTATGCGTCAATGGCGCATAAGTCAATGACGCACAGAAGGAGCGCTCATGTCCGATCTGGCGACCTTGCGCCAAAGACGCGACGCCCTGACCGTGCAGCGGTCCTCCGGCGTCGCGCGGGTCAGCTATGACGGCAAGACCGTGGACTATCGCAGCGTCGCCGAGATCGACCGGGCCATCGAGGCGCTGGACCGCGAGATCGCTGCGGCCGAGGGGCGGCGGATTGTCCGGCACGTACGCGTGACGACAGCAAAGGGGCTCTGAGCCGATGGGCCTCTTCGAGCGCTTCCGCCGCCGGTCCACAGGCGGCCCCACAGCCTTGCGCGCCCGTCTCGAGGGCGCCATGGCGAAACGCCGCCTGCGCGGCTGGAACCCACCACTTGAGAATATCAACGCGCTGGTTGCTTCAGGCGGCCCGCGCCTACTGGCCCGGTCCCGCGAGCTGGTGGTCACCAACGGCTATGCGGCCAACGCCTGCGAGGCCTTTGCCGCGAACCTGGTCGGGGACGGGATCAAGCCGTCCTCTCTGATCGAGGATGGGACCCTGCGCGAGCGGGTCCAGCGGCTCTGGCTCGCCTGGACCGACGAGGCCGATGCGGACGGCCTGACGGATTTCTACGGCCTGCAGGCCATGGTCGCGCGCGAGATGTTCATGGCCGGCGAATGCTTCGTGCGGCTGCGGCCACGGCGGATCGAGGATGGTCTTCAGGTCCCGCTGCAGCTGCAGCTTCTCCAGTCCGAGATGCTGCCCTTCGAGAAGACCGAGACAGCCGCCAACGGCAACCGCATCCGCTGCGGGATCGAGTTCGATCGCGTAGGCCGGCGCGTTGCCTACCACTTCCGCCGTCGTCACCCGGGCGACAGCACGGACCAACGGGGGGCGGTGCCGGAGACGGTGCGCGTCCCAGCGGAATCCGTGCTGCACATCTACCGGCCGATCGATGCCGGGCAGATCCGCGGCCTGCCGCATGTGGCGCCCGCCATGGTGCGGCTGTTCCTGCTCGACCAGTATGATGACGCGGAACTCGACCGGAAGAAGACCGCGGCGATGTTCGCGGGCTTCATCACCAAGACCGCTCCGGAAGAGCCGATGATGGGTGAAGGCGCGGCCGATACCGAAGGTGCCGCGATTGCCAGCCTCGAGCCCGGCACGATGCAGGTGCTGCTGCCGGGCGAGGACGTGAAGTTCTCGTCGCCGGCAGATGTCGGCGGCGGCTACGAGGCGTTCCAGTACCGGACGCTGCTGGCCGTCTCGGCCTCGCTGGGGCTGCCCTATCATCTCGTCACCGGCGATGTCCGGCAGGCAAACTACTCGTCCCTTCGCGCCGAACTCGTCGAGTTCCGCCGCCGGATCGGCCAGCTGCAGCACGGCGTGATCGTGCACCAGCTGTGCCGCCTGGTGTGGCGGCGCTGGCTCGAGACGGCGGTGCTGACGGGGGCAATCGATCTGCCTGGATTTGCCGCCGCACCCGCTCCGTTCCTCGCCGCGCAATGGATCCCGCCGCGCTGGGACTGGGTCGATCCATTGAAGGACATCCAGGCGCAGGTCCTGGCGATGGAGGCAGGCATCACCTCGCGGCGCAAGGTGGTCGAGGCCACCGGCTACGACATCGAGGAAGTGGACCGCGAGAACGCTGCTGATGCCCGGCGGTCGGCCGATCTGGGCCTGCGGTACCGCACAAGCCCCGGCGAGACGCAAGGCGCGCGGGCAACGCCCTCAAGGCTACCCGATCCGGGAACCGATGGACCCGACGCCGGCGCGCAATCCGATGAGGAGTGACAGGATGAAGAACTGGTACACGATCCGCGCCAGGGGCCAGGCTACGGAAGTGCTGATCTATGACGAGATTGGCGCCTTTGGCATCAGCGCCAAGGGGTTCCTCGCTGAGCTCGGCGCCTTGCCGGACAATGCGCCCATCGACCTTCGGCTCAACAGCCCGGGTGGATCGGTGTTCGATGCGGTCGCGATCTACAACGCCCTGCAGCGGCACGAGGGACCGGTCACGGTCTGGATCGACGGCATTGCCGCTTCAGCCGCCTCGTATGTGGCCATGGCCGGCGATGAAATCGTCATGCCCGAGAATGCCTTCCTGATGATCCATGACCCCTCGGGTCTCGTCATGGGCACGGCCGCCGACATGCGGGAGATGGCCGACACCCTGGACAAGATCGCCGGCACAATGGTTCGCGGCTATGCCGCTCGCTCCGGCCGCTCCGAGGATGAGATCACGGCACTGATGGCGGCCGAGACCTGGTTCGATGCCACAGCCGCCCTTGAGGCAGGGTTTGCCACGCGCATGATCGAGCCGGTGCGGATTGCCGCCAGCTTCGACATCGGCCGGTTCCGCAACGCGCCGCCCGCGCTGGCCGAGGCCATCGCCGATCCGGCTCCCGAGAGCGACCAGGAGGGCAATGAGGCCGCCGAAGACGCCATCGGCGACGAGATCGGCGACGAGGCTCCCGCGACGCCAGATGAGCCCAAGCCTGAGCCCAGCACACTGGCGGGTCCTGGCCCTGTGGTGACCGGCATGGATCCAATCGCCATCCGGCGTGACGCGATCGCCCATGCCCGTGCCATCGTCGACCTCTGCCGCCTCGCGGGACAGCCGCAGATGGCCGGGCGCTTTCTTGACGAGGACGCCAGCCTCGAGACGGTTCGCACCAGCCTTCTCGGCGCAAGGGCCGATGCGGAGGCAGATATCAGCCCCCATCACCCCCAACCCGGGCCCTCCCCCACGACCCGTCCCTGGGGCGACGTGATTGCCCGCACATTCAAGCTGAAAGGATGATCTTCAATGACCACACTGACCGAAGGCCGGCACCCGGGCGGCTTCCTCGTCTGGGAAGCCTTGCGCGACTACACCCGGGAGACGATCACTCTCGCCTCCGGCGCAGGCAAGCTCGAACCTGGAACCGTGCTCGGCAAGATCACCTCGGGTGGCAAGTTCACCCGGCTCGCTCCCGCAGCCTCAAACGGAAGCCAGACCGCCGCCGGGATCCTCTGGGGGCCCGCCGACGCAAGTGCCGCCGATGCCCCGGCCGTCGCGGTCCTGCGCGGCCCGGCCATCGTCAACCGCAACGAGCTGGTCTGGCCCACAGGCGCAACGGAACCGCAGATCACGGCCGCGACTGCGGCGTTGACTGCGCTCGGCATCCTGCTGCGCTGACCCCTCCCCCCGAAAGGACATTCCCATGGCATCCATGGACATCTTTGAAGGCGATGCCTTCTCGATCATCGAGCTCACCCGAGCACTGGAGACCATTCCCTTCAAGCCGGCGATCCTGTCGGGTGCGGGGCTCTTCGGTGCGCGCGGCGTCCGCTCCCGGACCGTCATGATCGAGAGCCGGGATGGCACCCTGTCGCTCATCCCCTTCTCCGAGCGTGGCTCTGCCTATGAGCAACAGGTCCCCGAACGGCGGCAGATGCGGGCCTTCGTCGTCCGCCAGTTCAAGAAGCAGGACGTACTCTGGGCCTCCGAGATCCAGGCAATCCGGGACTTCGGTTCGGAAACGGCCGTGCAACAGGTCCAGGCTGAAGTCGCCCGCAAGTTGGGGCGGCTGCGGAACGACGCCGAGGCCACGTTCGAGTTCCATCTCTTCAATGGCATCCAGGGCGTGGTGAAGGATCCGAAGGACGGTGTGACCGTGGTGGATTACTTTGCCGAGTTCGGCATCACGCCGGCGCCAGAAGTGGACTTCGACCTCGACAATGCCACCCCGGCGTCGGGTGCACTGCGCAAGCGCTGTCAGGCGCTGATCGAAAGCGTCGAGGACAGCCTCGGCGGGCTGGCAGCCGGACAGGTTCAACTGCGCGCCGAATGCGGATCCAGCTTCTTTGCCGATCTGGTCGCCCACAAGGAGGTGCGCGAGACCTATCTCAACACCGCTGCGGCCGCGGATCTTCGTGGCCGTGTCGGCGAGGAGGTCAGCTTTGGCGGCATCACCTTCCGCCGCTATCGGGGTGGCCTCGGCTTTGGCGTTCCCACCGACAAGGCGTACTTCTATCCCGAAGGTGTCGAGGGGCTGTTCGAGATCTACCATGCCCCGGCCGACACCTTCGAGACGGTCAACACGCTCGGCCTGCCGCTCTATGCCCGCATGATCCCGGACCGTGACCGCGACGAATGGGTCCGCCTCGAGATCGAGAGCAATCCCCTTCCGATCTGCACCCGCCCGCAGGTGCTGCGTTCGGCACGGCGGACGTGATGAGTGCGCTCGCTATCGCGCTGGATGCGCTGTACCTCGACCCGAACGTCGGTCGAGACGCGGTCTACATCGCCGACGGCGGCGCGCCGGTTCTGGTGCGCGTCGTCGCCCGGCGTGCGGATGTCGTCTCCGACTTCGGCGACGCCCGGCTCTGGTCCGAGACCACCCGGATCGATCTGCGCGTGGCCGAGGTTACGAACCCGCGCCCCGGCGACCGCATCGAGATCGACGGCGATGCCTTCCTCATCCAGGGCGAGCCTGTCCGCGACCGCGAGCGGCTGGTCTGGACCGTGGATTTGAGGCCCGCGTGAAACTGAAGCTCGACATCGATCCCAACATCGTCGCGATGATGGCGGCCGAGGTCGCGGCGGGCGAACGCGCCGTGACGGCTGCCATGCGCGAGGCCGGAACCGGGCTGAAGACGGCGTGGCGGTTGCAGATCACCGGCGCGGGGCTCAGGCCCCGGCTGGCCAACTCGATCCGGAGCCAGAACTTCCCGAGGTCGGGCGAAAGCCTGGACGCCGCCACTCTGGTCTGGTCCAAGGCCCCGGTCATCGTCGGCGCGCACGACACCGGTCCTCTGATCCGCTCGAAGGATGGGTTCTGGTTGGCGATCCCGCTGCCCGCGGCGGGCAAGTCCCTGCGTGGCGGCAGGATCACGCCCGGAGAATGGGAGCGACGACGCGGGCTGCGCCTGCGCTTCGTCTATCGTCGCACGGGACCGAGCCTGCTGGTCGCGGAGGGACGGCTTAACACCAAGGGCCAGGCCGTTGTGTCCCGCTCCAAGACCGGGCGCGGCAAGGTCACCGCGCCGATCTTCCTGCTGGTGCCGCAGGTCAAGCTGCCGAAACGGCTGGATCTGGCGCGGGATGTCGAAAGGGCGGTGGACGGCGTGCCGGGGTTGATCGTGGCGAATTGGGTAGAGGTGAGGTCGGGTCTTTGACCTTTGCAGACCATGGCTCAGGTAGAGAGAAAGGATCGAAAACCGGCTTGGGCCTTTTGTGCTAGCTCGGGCGGCACATCCGCCTCCGAAGTGAACTCTCTCCAGCGATCAGCCGCCGCCTCAACCTCCCGCAGGATGTCATCGGTTTTTCGAGGTTTGAGATCGGCCATCTTGCCGAACCGGTGAAGGTCGTCGAGGTCAAACTTGTCAGCTTTTCCGCTAAGTGTCATCTGGTGAGCGTTGGTCCATTGGCCTTCCGGGTTGTGTGCGTAGACAACATCAAAGGCTGGTGCGAGACGCCATTCGCCTTTCTTGTTCATAAGAAATGCAATGTTCTTCACGTGGTCATCTTGGTTTCGAATTACCAGATTGACGAAAGCCCGTCGGACCATTTGTTCGAGGGACTTCTGTCCCATCCCGAGCCGTCTGATCGTTTCCAGTGCTTGTTCGTAGGAGTATGCGCGGGGCTGGTTGAAATCGAAATGGCGCATTGCTCCGAGCGAGAGCACATGAAGTTTTTCGCTCTGACCAGTCTCAGCGGTTCCCGTGCGATCAAATCGCTGCGTCATAAAGTGCGCGCGACCTCCTTCGTGATGCAATCGAGACCGCGTCATTTCCACACCGGCCGAGGTTGCCAGAAGATAGCAGGCATACTCGAGTCGGCCGAAACCCTGCGGGTCGGCAAGATTATGATCACCGCTCTTCGAGACCCCGTCGAACTTGAAGAGCCACTGGGTATACCCGGGACCAGCCTTGATCTGACCGGAATGGAACTCACCAGTCTTTTCGTTCCAGGCAAGGACGGCCTTGGCACGGGCACCGCCGGCCGAGGTGCCAACTCTTAGAATCTGCGCCAATGCCTCGGCTTGGTCTTCGCCAGTCATCTGTCCGGTCAGAGACTTTCGGTCGTTCAAAACCCGGTTCGCCAGTTCAACGAGGGGTGCGATATCGACCGGTGTGCCGTCCTCCCGGCGAACACCTGTCGCAGGCTCATACTCGAGTGCCCCCATACCGCGCCGCCCGGTGTAGAGGAGCCGCTCAACCGGATCCATGCTTTCAGCTGTTCGCCCTTGTTCTGCAAGCCATCGGTTAATCAGTGCATTCCCGAACCGATCCGGCAAGCTGTCGGAAAGAAGCCCGGGCAGGCCATGAAAAGTGCCTCGCGGTAGGGCCGGAAAATCGAAGGTACCTGTCCGTAGTGGCATCGTCAGCGGGGCGATTTCGATAGCGGACTGCGCGAAACGAGGGTCATACTCGAAGATGCCAAGATCTCGACTGGGGTCCCAGATGACCGCCCCGATCTGACGTCCCCACAGGTTCACTGTTGCTCTTGTGGCCATCACTCGCCCCAACTCCACGGTTCATCTTCTTCGGCTCCCGACGCTGGACGCGCGCGTTGACGTTGATCTCCCCGACCCCGAGGATCGAGCGGGCTCAATGTGGCAACAGGTACGAGCACAGAAATTCTATCTTCGAGTCCCAATGCCTTGAGGACGCGGATCAGACTGTCGATGGTTCCGCCTTCGCCAGCTTCCAAGCGGGCGACAACGCCTCGCGAGACTCCGGCTTGCGCTGCAACATCGTCCTGACGCAGGTTGCGTGAGAGTCGGTGGGATGCGAGGCTCGCGCCTAGGTCTTTCGTTAAGACAGCGACTGGTCTTCCGTCCGTCATTTGTGCCTCAGTGTTGGAGCGTTATCTTCGTAATGCAGAGATAACGCTTCAAAATTAGGACTTTGTTTCGCCTGTAAGATAGCGCGCCACAATCGATACGTAAACCAGAAATTTTGACATAGCGTATCAATAATGATGCTTTCGGCGTCTTTCCGGCATCAGAACTCAAGCTCTGCACTGTCGTCCAACCGCGATACCTATTTTCCACCGTACCGCATTCCTCGTGGAATGGAGATCCAAATCACCACATGCCCACCTTTCGTGAATCCATCCTCGCCGCGCTGCACGCACGGCTCTCGGCGCTGGCCGCTAAAGTCCTGCGGGGCGACGTGCTGCCCGAGCGCGTCCCGCCCGCAGGCTTGCTGATCCTGCGCGATGGGGAACCCGGTGAGCCCGAGGTCACGCTCTCGCCGCTGGCCTATCACTACCAGCACCGCGCCGAGATCGAGGCGGTCGTGCAGGGTTCCGACCGTGACGCCGCCTTCGACGCGCTGACCGCCAGCGTCGGCTCGATGCTTGCCGCCGACCGCACGCTGGGCGGGCTCTGCGATTGGGTCGAGGCGGAGGCGCCGCGGCCTGTCGATCTGCCAGTCGAGGGCGCGGCCAGCCTGAAGGCCGCCGTGATCCCAGTGGTGCTGCACTATTCCACGGCCGATCCGCTCGGCTGATCCCGACAACCCGAGGAGAATACCATGGCACGAGCCCAGGGGGCGCGGGCGCTGATGACGCTTGCGTTCGAGACGACCTATGGAACGCCTCCCGTCACTGGCTTCACCCGCATGCCCTTTGCCAGCACCTCGCTGGGGGCCGAGCAACCGCTGCTGAACTCGGAGCTTCTCGGCTACGGCCGCGATCCGCTGGCACCGATCAAGGATGCTGTGACTGCGGACGGCGACATCGTCGTGCCGCTCGACGCCGTGGCCTTAGGATTCTGGCTGAAGGCAGCCTTCGGGGCGCCGACCACGACAGGCAGCGGCCCATGGACGCACGAGTTCCAGTCCGGGTCCTGGACGCTTCCCAGCATGTCGATCGAGACCGGCATGCCGGAGATCCCGCGTTATGCGATGTATTCCGGCTGCGTGCTCGACCAGATCACCTGGCAGATGCAGCGCTCGGGCCTGCTGACGGCGACGGCCCGGCTCGTGGCACAGGGAGAAACGGTCGGGACCACGACGAGCGCCGGAACACCCACCGCGCTGGAGTTGAAGCGCTTCGGGCATTTCAACGGTTCGATCACCCGCAACGGGTCCGCCCTCGGCAACGTGGTCTCGGCCGAGATCACCTATGCCAACAACCTCGACCGGATCGAGACCATCCGCTCGGATGGCCGCATCGACGGCGCGGACCCAAGCATTGCGGCGCTGACCGGTCGGATCGAGGTGCGCTTCGCCGACCAAACGCTGGTGACGCAAGCGATCAACGGCGAGGCCTGCGAGATGGAGTTCGCCTACGTTCTGCCCTCGGGAGAGAGTTTCACGTTCACCGTACACGCCGTCTACCTGCCACGCCCGCGCGTCGAGATTTCCGGGCCGCAGGGCGTCCAGGCGACCTTCGACTGGCAGGCCGCCCGCGACAGCGTCGTCGGCCGGATGTGCACCGCCACCCTCGTGAACGACGTGGAGACCTACTGATGCTGACGCTCGACTTGTCCAACGCGCCCCGCTGGCATGACCTCGCCCCCGGTGTCCGGGTGCAGCTGCGCCCGCTCACCACCGCCCTGATGGTGGCAACTCGCAGCGACCCGGCCGTTGAAGCGGTGCCAGAGGGGGCCTCCGACGAGGAGCGCGCCGTCGCCTTCGCCAAGGCGCTGGCGCGGCGGGCGGTGCTCAACTGGGAAGGCATCGGCGATGCGGGCGGCAATGCCATCGGCCCAAGCCCGGCGGCCATCGACGCGCTGCTCGACGTCTGGCCGATCTTCGAGGCCTTTCAGCTGACCTACGTATCCAAGGGCCTGCTGCTGGAACAGGAAAAAAACGCCTCCGCGCTCTCGCCGAATGGTCCTTTGGCGGGGGCGAGCGATACTGCCAAGCCTGCACCCAAGCCTGCCCGGACTGCCCGGCGCGGCTGAACCGTCCGGAAACGCCGGAGGGTTGGCAGGTCTGGGACCTCGTCAGCCGCCTCGGAGGCCAGCTGCGTGTGCTGCCCGGTGCCGTAATCGGCTGGGACATGTCGGCGGCTCTGGCGCTCGGTGACGCGCTCGGCGTGCCGCCGCTCGCCATGGCCGAACTGCTGCCCGTCATCGAAGCGGTGATGGTCCGGAAGCTGAACGAGGAGCTGAGCGCGAATGGTGGCCCGGGGGTCAGGCCTTGATCTTCTCGATCAGCGTGACGCCGGGCAGTCCCTCGAAATGCGCATCGCAGGTCAGGAGCGTTGCCCCTTTCGCACGGGCTGTCGCGAAAATGATCGCGTCCGCGGTCGCAAGCCTGTGCTCGCGGCAGGCCTCAGCGGCCGCCAGCGCAATCTCGGTATCGAGTGGCACGACCGTACAGACTTGAGTGAAGGCGAGGACCTGATCTGCCTTGTCCTCCCCCACTTCGCGGGTCAGCCATTTTGCCAGCTCAAGCTGGACCATGGTCGGGACAAGCCAGTGAGCCTGTTCGGGCAACTGTCCGGATAGCGCCTCACCTGTCGGCGATCCGATAAGCCATTCGATCCATGCTGACGTGTCGACGAGGATCATCAGGTCCGGTCCGAGCGGTCGCGATAGTCGATGGCCGAGCCGCCGCGCGCGAGCCCCTTCAGCGCCTCCCGCCTGGGCACCGGCACAAGCAGGACGCCCGTTCCTTTCGGGATGAAGGCAAAGGTCAGCCCGGCCTCCCAGTGCTGGGCGGCCCGGATCGCCTTGGGAATCGAAATCTGGAACTTCGAGGACAGGGTCGCCGTCTCGGCCATGGTCGTACCTTCATCTGATCGATAGGGAAAACGTAAGATCGAATTGAAGCAAAAGCAAGGGGCCTGAGTGATGGCCGAGAAACGAGTAAGCGTCCGCATCGCGGCCGTGGGCGGACGGCAGGTGCGCGCCGAGCTGGAAGGTGTCGGCGAGGCTGGCGCACGCGGCTTCGGGCGGCTTGCCCACGAGATGGAGGCAGCGAACGCCCGGCTTGCGGCCTTCTCGCGCCGGGTGCGTGTCGCAGCGGCGGCGGCTGTCGCTGCCGCCACGGCCGCTGGCGTTGCCATGGTCCGCTCCAGCCTCTCGAGGGTCGATGCGCAGGCCAAGCTCGCCCAGTCGCTCGGCACCACCGTCGCCTCGATCCAGACGCTCGAGCGCGCCGGTGAGCTCGCCGGCGTGTCGATGTCCGGCATCGAGCAGGCAACGAAGGATCTGACGCGCCGCCTCAGCCAGGCGGCCGCCGGGTCCGGTCCGGCCACTGACGCGCTCAAGCGGTTGAGGCTTTCCGCCAACGAGCTGATCGCGCTGCCGCTGGACCAGCGGGTCGGTGCGATCAACGCGGCAATCGAGCGCTTCGTGCCCGCCGCCGAGCGCGCGGCGGTCGCGGGGCAGCTGTTCGGCGAGGAAGGTTCCATCGCCATGTCGCGGATCGACACCGCGACGCTGCGCCAGGCGACAGAGGACGTTCTCGCCTTCGGCGTTGTCGTGTCGGAGCAAGATGCCGATCAGATCGAGCGCACGAACGATGCGATCTCGCGGCTCGGGCTGATCTGGCGCGGGCTATCGAACCAACTGGCCGTCGCTGCGGCACCGGCGCTCGAAGCCGTCGCCAACGCCATGGCGGCGATCGCGAGCCGTACGGGCCCGCTCGGCATCGCGATCCGCAGTCTCTTCGACAATATTGGCCGCCTGACCACCCATGCCGCAACCTTCGCGGCTTTCCTCGCGGGCCGCTGGGTCGCGGGACTGGCTGCAGCGGCCCTTTCGGTGCGCGGCCTTGCCACGGCGCTTGTGTTCCTGCGCGGTGCCCTCATCCGAACAGGGATCGGAGCGTTGATCATTGGTGTCGGCGAGCTGATCTATCAGCTCGCCCAATTCGTTGCCCGCGTGGGTGGGGCTGGCGAAGCGCTTCGCCTCCTTGGCGATATGGCCCGCGAGGTCTGGTCGCGCATCGGTCTGGCGCTCGACGCGGCGCTGGCGCGGATGGCGGCTGGATGGGAGGGCCTGAAGGCCGCAGGGCTCTCGGCGCTGGAGGGCACCATCGCAGGCCTTGTCAGCTTTGGCGACCGGACGACCGCCATCTTCCAGGGGGCCTATGATGCGGCCGTCGCAATCTGGAGCAGACTGCCCGGTGCCATCGGCGATTTTGCCTTTCAGGCGGCGAATGGTCTGATCTCCGGGGTCGAGGCGATGCTGAACGGCGTCGTCACGCGCATCAACAGCTTCATCGAGACGCTGAACGCGGCGCTGGCGTTGCTGCCGGACTGGGCCACCGGCAAAGGTGGGGTGCGGGTCGGCGCCCTCGCGCCGATCGATCTCGGCCGCATCGGCAACCCGTTCGAGGGGGCGGCAACGGCTGCAGGGGCTGCGGCGACCGATGCGGTCTCCGCCGCGCTGGCACGCACCTATCTGCAACCACCCGACCTCGGGCTTGGTGCGATGGCCGACGATGCGCGCGCCCGAGCCGATGGCGACGCGCAAGGCGCAAGCAAACTCGCCAAAGCTGCCGGTCGGCCGCTGGCCAGCTGGCAGGCGCTGAAGGATGCCATGGCCGGCACAGGGTCCGAAGCCAAAACCGCACTTGCAGATGCAGCAGCCTCGGCCGGCGCCCTCACGGTAGAACTGAACGATACCGCCACCGCCGCCGAACGCGCCGGCGAGACTTCGGCCAAGGCCGGGGCCGCGTCCACCAAGGGGGCAAAGGAAGCCCTGACAGGATGGAAGGCCGTGACCGCTGCGCTTGCCGACTATGCGGCCCAGGCAAGAGACATCGCTGGTGAGATCGGCAGCACCCTGGTGGGCGCCTTCCAGTCGGCCGAGACCGCTGTTGGCGCATTCGTGAAGACCGGCAAGCTCGATGTCCGCGACCTCGTCACGTCCCTGATCGCCGATCTCGCGAGACTTGCGGCGCGGCGCTTCATTCTCGGGCCGATCGCCAGTGCCCTGTCTGGTGCCCTGTCCGGCACACTGGGTGGCATGGGTGGGATCTTCGCCAGCATCCTGCATGCAGGCGGGATGGTCGGCTCTTCGGGACCAACACGCCTGGTCCCGGCCATGGCCTTCGCGGCCGCGCCCCGGATGCATGCCGGCGGCTGGGCCGGTCTCAAGCCAGACGAGGTGCCCGCCATCCTGCAACGCGGCGAGCGGGTTCTGTCGCGCCAGGAGGCGGCAAGCGACCGCCGGACCAGCGCGCCTACCGTCAACATCACGATCAACGCCCGCGACGCCGAAAGCTTCCGCCAATCCCGCACGCAGGTCGCCAGCGACATTGCCCGCGCCGTGTCGCTTGGCCGGCGCGGCCTTTGAGGAGCCCCGATGGCCTTCCACGACGTCCGCTTTCCCGACAGCATCAGCCGGGGCGCACGCGGTGGACCCGAACGCCGCACCCAGATCGTGGAGCTCACCTCCGGCCACGAGGAGCGCAATGCCAGCTGGGCCAACTCGCGCCGCCGCTACGATGTCGCCTATGGCATCCGCCGCGCTGACGATCTCGCCGCCGTGATCGCCTTCTTCGAGGCGCGCAATGGCCGGCTTCACGGCTTTCGCTTCAAGGACTGGGCCGACTTCAAGTCCTGCCTGCCATCGCAGACCCCGCTTCCGACCGACCAGCCCATCGGCCTCGGGAACGGTGCCATCAAACAGTTTCAGTTGATCAAGCGATACGCCTCAGGCGCCCAGTCGTGGTCCCGCCCGATCACAAGACCGGTGACAGGGTCAGTCCGGATTGCGGTCAATGGCACTCCTGTCGCCTCCGGTTGGTCGGTGTCTTCGTTGACCGGCCTTGTCAGCTTCGCGACGGCCCCGGCAGCCGGGGTGACGATCACGGCCGGCTTCGAGTTCGACGTCCCCGTCCGCTTCGACACCGACATGCTCGACATCACCCTTGATCTCGAGCGCCTCGGCTCGATCCCCTCCATCCCGCTTCTGGAGATCCGGGCATGAACGATCCCAATGGCTTCCTGAACGCCGTCCTGCGCGAACTCGCCGCCTCGACCGCAGTGATCCTCGCGGCCTGGGGCGCACTGGGTGGCGCCACGAACGCGCTGACGACAAGAATGCGGTTGCGCGATGCGCTTCGGCACATCCTGCTCGGCGGACTGATCGCTGCCGGCATGGGCAGCCTGTCCATGGCCGTGATCACCAGCTGGCTGAACCTGCCTGCCGAGACGATCCCGGCCGGCAGCGCCGCCGGATCGGCCGCCTATCTGGTCGGCGTCTTCGGTCCAGCCTTCATCGAAGTCGTGCTGGCCCGGTTGCGCCGGCCAAAGGACGGGGGCCGCCATGAATAAGCTGCGCCGCCTTGCCCTCGCCCTGCGCTGCAGGCGCTCCGACCCCGACCAGGTGTTCATCCACCGTCTACGCGTCGGTCTCGTGATCGCCGCGCTGATCCTGCTGTTCTCGACCCTGAGGTGACACCATGCGCATGAGCGATCGCGGCCTCGTTGCCCTCATCCGGCACGAAGGCATCGTCCCCGGACCTTACCGCGATGTGAAAAATATCTGGACCTTCGGCATTGGCCACACGGCCGCCGCCGGTCTGCCCGATCCAGGCACGATGCAGCGCGGCATGCCTGCCGATATCGACGCGCGCGTCCGCGAAGCCTTCCAGGTCTTTCGGTCCGACCTCGCGCGTTACGAGGCGGGCGTCCTGCGCGCCGTGAAGGTGCCGCTTGAACCCCACGAGTTCGATGCGCTGGTCTCCTTCCACTACAACACAGGCGGCATCGCCAAGGCGGCGCTCACCCGGCACCTGAACGCGGGAAACAGGGCTGCGGCGGCAACAGCCTTCTTGGGCTGGCTCAAGCCCGCTGCGATCCGCCCCCGCCGCGAGGCCGAACGCGACCTCTTTGCCTCGGGCCTCTATCCCGCCGGAACGATCTCTGTCTGGTCGGTCGACCGGAACGGCTGGGTCGATTTCTCGCGACCGATCCGGCGACTGACCGAGGACGACGCGCTGGCACTCCTGCGCCCAACACCGGTGCTGAGACCATCCGTGCCTGCCGCCAGACCCGAACCGGCAATCGGATGGCTCGCCCGGCTGACCGCCGTCTTTTTCACCCTGATCCGAAGGGCCTGATCCCCATGCGCTACATCCGTCCGACCTCGCTCACCTGGTGGGCGGGGTGCCTCGCCATGCTTACCGGCATTGCCTCTCTCACGCTCCCTGCAACCGGGCCGTTGGCCGAACTCTCCCGCCTCCTTGCACTGCTCGCAGGTTCGGGCGACGCCTCGCCTGCGGGGCTCGTGTTCCTAGGGATTAGCCTGATTGGCCTGCGTGACCGGATCGAGCGCGGGTTCAAAGGAGAGCGGTGATCAGACAGGCAGATCGTTCCATCTGGTCAAGCCTGCTTTTCGGCGTTTTCGGACCACCAGTGCCGCCACGATTGCGCCAAAAGCGAGACCGGCAGCAATCGAAATCATGACCGCGACCGGTATTGGCATGCTGTCCCGCGGCCATATCGCGAACCAGTTAAAAAGGCCCAAGCACGTGCCGTAGTACGAACCATAGACGAACATGTTGGCACCGAAGCTACGGTAAAGCGGCGGTCGCATTCGCAAGCCGAGCTTGCGCAATAAACGATCGATCGGGGGATTTGCTTCCCATGGTCGTATTCCATGAGCGATGGCGTCCTGATTGGCGAGTTCACACTGTTTCGCAAAATCAGCCCGCATTGAACAACCCCACAATTTTGATTCACGGATTCTGATCAAGTCATGAAGCTACTCACGTCAGGATTGCAAGCCCATCTCGACGAGGGCACGACGACGCTTGCCTGGGTGTGGCGGATCACCCGCACCGATGGCGTCACCTTCGGCTTCACCGACCACGACCAGACACTCAGCTTCGACGGGACCGAGTTCGAGCCGGACAGCGGACTGACGGCGTCCGAGGTCCGTTCAAGCTCCGACCTCGCCGTCGATGCGCAGGACGCGGAAGGCGTGCTGACCTCGGACCGGATCACCGAGACCGACATCCTCGACGGCCGCTGGGACAACGCGGCGGTCGAGGTCTGGCGCGTGAACTGGGCCGACACGTCCCAGCGCGTTCTCATGCGGCGCGGTGCCATCGGCCAGATCCGGCGCGGGCGGCTGGCCTTCGTCGCCGAGATCCGCTCGCTGGCCCATGTGCTTGGCCAGACCGTCGGGCGGACGTTTCAGGGGAGCTGTGACGCCGCGTTGGGCGACACACGCTGCGGCGTGAACGTCGAAGCTCCGCCCTTCAAGGGCACCGGCGCGGTGATCGACATGTTCCGGGACCGGGCCTTCACGGCATCCGGTCTCGGTACCTTCGCGGCGGGCTGGTTCACGTTCGGGCTTGTCGAGTGGACCAGCGGAGCAAATGCCGGGCGGCGGGTTGAGGTGCTGTCGCATGACTTCGTCGACGGGGTGGCGATCCTGACACAGCTGGAAGCGCCGGTGCGCCCGATCATGGCGACAGATACCTTCACCATCCGCGCCGGCTGCGACAAGCGGATCGGGACCTGCGGTGCCAAATTCGCCAATGTCGCCAACTTCCGTGGCTTCCCCCATATCCCCGGTCAGGACACGATCCTGCGCTATGCAGCCCCCGATGGAGGGCATGAGGGAAGCGTGCTGTGATCCCCGCCGATCCTGACCGCGTCATCACGGCAGCACGCGCCTGGCTTGGTACGCCCTATCACGATCAGGCAAGCCTCAAGGCCATCGGCTGTGACTGCCTCGGGCTAGCCCGCGGTGTCTGGCGGGACGTGGTCGGCACGGAGCCGTTCCTCATCCCGCCCTACAGCCGCGACTGGGGCGAGACCGGACCGCGAGAAGTGCTGGCCGAGGGCGCAGCCGCCGTGATGATCGCGATCCCTCCGGCCAACGCTCCCCCCGGCGCGCTGGTGCTGTTCCGAATGGAACGCCGCGCCATTGCCAAGCACGTCGGGATCCTGACCGGCCCTGCGACCTTCGTTCACGCCTGCGAACGGCTCGGCGTCATCGAGCAAGCCCTGACCCCGGCCTGGCATCGCCGCATTGCCTACGCCTTCCAGTTCCCCGCAATCTGAGGCCGTCCCATGGCTGCACTTGTCCTTGGAGCCGTTGGCACCGCCATTGGCGGCGCATTCGGAGGTACGCTTCTGGGCGTATCGGGAGCTGCGATCGGCGGGATTGTCGGCTCCACCATCGGCTCGGTTGCAGACAGCTGGATCCTGTCCTCGCTCGCCCCCTCCCAGCGGATCGAGGGCGCAAGGCTCGAGACCCTGCGCATCACCTCGGCAACAGAAGGCGCCGTCCTGCCGCGCCTTTACGGCCGCATGCGCATTGGCGGCAACATCATCTGGGCAACCGACTTTCGGGAGGAGACCCGAACCGCAACACAAGGCGGCGGCAAGGGCGGCGGCGGCAAGGTCCAGACCACCGAATACTTCTACTCGGCCTCCTTCGCTGTGGCCTTGTGCGAGGGACCGATCACAGGGATCGGCCGCATCTGGGCCGACGGCAAGCCGATGGACCTCTCCGGGGTCACCTGGCGCTGGTATCCGGGCAACGAGATCCAGACGGCCGACCCGTTCATTTCGGCGAAGATGGGCACGGCCAATACGCCCGCCTATCGTGGCACGGCCTATGTCGTCTTCGAGGAACTTGCGCTCGCGGCCTACGGAAACCGCCTGCCACAGCTCAGCTTCGAAGTGTTCCGCCCCTTGGCCGATCCCGACACCGCCGAGGGGCTGGTGAAGGCTGTGACCCTCATCCCGGCCTCGGGCGAGTTCACCTATGCCGTCCGCCCCGTGACCAAATCAGACGGAACCCGCACCCTTGCCGAAAACCTCAACGCTCTGCCTCAGACCACCGACATCCTCGTCGCCCTTGACCGGCTGCAAGCCATGGCCCCCGCAGTCGAAAGCATCAGTCTCGTTGTCGCCTGGATTGCCGACGATCTCAGAGCCGGCCATTGCCGCATCGAACCTGGCATCGAAGTCAGGGAAAAGAACACAGGCACGGCCGACTGGCAGGTCAGCGGCCTCACCCGGGCAGATGCCCGCCTCGTCAGCCAGGATGCCCAGGGGCGTCCGGTCTTCGGCGGTACGCCAGCGGATTTTGCGGTGATCGAGGCAATCCGCGAGATCAAGGCGCGCGGGCTGCGCGTGACCTTCTATCCCTTCCTGCTCATGGACATTCCCCCCGGAAACGCCCTGCCCGACCCCTACAGCGATCACGCAGCAAAGCAAGGGCAGCCGGTGTTTCCCTGGCGCGGCCGGATCACCGTCTCTCCCGCGCCAGGCTTTGCCGGCAGCCCGGACAAGACGAGCGCGGCCGCAACTGCCGTCGCCAATTTCTTCGGCGCAGCCTCTGCCTCCGACTATGAGGTCAGCGGCGACCTCGTTACATGGCGCGGTGCCCCGACCGATTTCGGCCTTCGCCGGATGGTCCTCCATTATGCCCATCTGTGCGTTGCAGCCGGCGGCGTCGATGCCTTCATCATCGGTACGGAGATGCAGGGCCTGACCCCTGTCCGGTCAGGTCCGGCCACCTATCCTGCCGTCGACGCCTTCCGGGATCTTGCCGCCGCCTGTCGCACCATTCTGGGCCCCTCGACCAAACTCGGCTATGCCGCAGACTGGCCCGAATATGCCGGGCACCGGCCACAGGACGGATCCGGCGACGTCTTTTTCCATCTCGATCCGCTCTGGGCCGATCCCAACATCGATTTCATCGGCATCGACAACTACATGCCGCTCTCCGACTGGCGCGACGGGTTCGAGCATGCCGATGCACGCGCAGGCTGGACCGCAATCCACGACCGCGCCTACCTCCAGGCCAACATTGCCGGCGGCGAGGGCTTCGACTGGTTCTACGCCTCGGCCACCGACCGGGCCGCGCAGATCCGCACCCCGATCTCCGATGGCAGCGCGGGCAAGCCTTGGGTCTTCCGCATCAAGGATCTCCGCGCCTGGTGGTCGAACCTCCATTTCAACCGGCCGGGCGGCGTGGAAAGCGCAACACCAACGCCATGGGTCCCGCAGTCAAAACCCATCTGGTTCACCGAATTGGGGTGCCCGGCCATCGACCGAGGCACCAACCAGCCCAATGTCTTCTTCGACCCAAAGTCCTCGGAAAGCTTCACGCCGCATTTCTCGCGGGGCTGGCGGGACGACGCCATTCAGCGCGCCTATCTCGAGGCGACCTGCCTGTGGTGGGGCGATCCGGCCAACAATCCGCCCTCCCCGCTCTACGGCGGCCGGATGGTTCACCTGCCCGAATGCGCGGCCTGGACCTGGGATGCGCGGCCCTATCCCTTCTTCCCCGAACTGACCGGCGTCTGGACGGACGGCCCGAACTGGCGGCTTGGCCACTGGCTGACCGGACGACTGGGCGCCGTTTCGCTCGCAGCCCTCGTGCGGCATCTCTGCCTGCGCGCCGGGATGCGCGAGGAACTGATCGACGTCTCGGGCCTCTGGGGCGCCATCGAGGGCTATGTCATCGGGGCGCTCGAAAGCCCCCGCGCCTCGATCTCCACCCTCGCCCGCCACTTCGGCTTCGACGCGGTCGAGACCGGCGGGCAGATCCGCTTTGTCATGCGCGGCCGCGCCCCGGTTGCGACGCTCGCCATCGATGATCTGGTCGCCCCTCGCGACGGGGAGCCGTTCGAGCTGACGCGGGGCCAGGAGAGCGAACTGCCCCAGGCCCTGAAGTGGCAGATCGCGCGCGCCGATGAGGACTACGACGCGGCCCTGGTGGAAGCCCGCCGCATCACCGTCGACACGACTCGCATCGCCTCCGAGAGTTTCCCCTTCGCCACAGCCCCGGAAGAGGCAGAGCGCCGCTGCCGCAGGGCTCTCATGGAAGCCTGGATCGGCCGCGAGACGGCCACCTTCACCTTGCCCCCGTCCCGGCTGGCGCTGGACCCGGCGGACGTGATCGAGCTGCGCCACGATGGCCGCAGGCTTGAGGTCCGGCTGACGTCAGCCGCCGACACGCAGGCACGGCGCTTTGAGGCGGTGCGACAGGACCGGAGCGTCCATGATCTGCCCCCGGGCGACACACGCCCGGCCTCCCTCAGCCGTCCGGTTGTCTTCGGCCCGACCACCTTTGCTTTCCTCGACCTGCCGCAGGTGCGTGAGGAGCTGCCTGCCCATCGGCCCTTGATCGCAGCTCATGCCAACCCCTGGCCGGGTGAGCTGGCGGTCTTTCGCAGTCCGGCGCTGGACGGGTTCGAACAAATTGTCCGCGTCAACCGCCGAGCCAGGGTCGGCAGCCTTGCTGCTGATCTCCACTCTGGCCCCACCTCACGCTTCGATACGGGCAATGTGCTGATCCTCGAGCTTCAGCACGGGGAGCTCCAAAGCGTCTCGGACCTCGCCCTCTTCGGCGGGGCCAATGTGCTGGCCATCGAGAGCGCTCTCGGTCAGTGGGAGATCGTCCAGGCTGGTTCGGCAGACCTCATTGCACCACGCCGCTACCGGCTGAGTCGGCTCCTGCGCGGTCAGCGCGGCACCGAGCATGCCATGGGCAACCCGACCCCGGCCGGTGCCCGTGTCGTTGTCCTCGATGACGCCCTTGTCTCTCTCCCGGTCAGCGAGGCCGATCTGGGCCGTCCCTGGAACTGGCGCGTCGGGCCGGCAGCAAGGGCTGTCAGCGACGAGAGTTATACGGGCCAGAGTTTTACGCCCGCCGGTCGCGGGCTCTTGCCCCTTGCCCCGGTCCATGTCGGGCAGCCCTGGCGAACAGCGCGCAGCCCCGGCGATCTGACGATCCGCTGGACACGCCGCTCCCGCGCGCTGGTGGCAGACAGCTGGGAGCAGGTCGAGGTGCCACTTGGGGAAGAGGTCGAGGGTTATGAGGTCCAGATCCTCGACGGAGCTACGGTCAAGCGGGCGCTGAGCAGCAGCACGACCTCCGTCCTCTATACCGCTGCCCAGCAGACTGCCGATTGGGGCGCACCGCTCGGGCCCGGCCAGACGCTGGCGATCCGCATCTTCCAGCTCTCGAACCGCCTCGGCCGCGGCACGTCTGCGGCTGTCACGCTGCAATTCTGATCCCAACCCACGGGAACCTCCATGTCCGACACCACGACCCATCTAGGCCTGCCCTACATCCACGCGGCGCAGGCGCAGAAACACGTCACCCACAACGAGGCTCTGCGCTTGCTCGACGGACTTGTGCAACTGTCCGCCCTCGATCGGACCCGAACTTCACCGCCCGCCAGTCCCGCCGATGGCGACCGGCATCTGGTGGCCTCGGGTGCAACCGGTCTCTGGGCAGGATGGGACCTGAACATCGCGTTCCGGGCCGACGGTGCCTGGATCCGCCTCCCCCCGCGCCCGGGCTGGCTGGTCTGGGTCGAGGCGGAGGGACTGCTCCTTGTCTGGACCGGTTTGGGATGGAGCAGCGCTCTCCCCACGACCTTGCAGAACCTGACGCGGCTCGGACTGGGGTCTACAGCCGATGCAGCAAACCCGTTCTCCGCGAGGCTCAATGCCGCGCTCTGGGCCGCCAAGACCATCGCTGAGGGCGGGACGGGCGATCTGTTCCTGAAGCTCAACAAGGAGACGGCCGGCGACGATCTGGGCCTCGTCCTGCAGACCGGCTTCGTGACCAAGGCGCTGATCGGGCTCTTCGGCTCCGATCGCTTCCGCCTCGCGGTCTCGGCCGATGGCAACACCTTCCTCGATGGACTGATCGTCGAGAACGCCACCGGCATAGTCGATCAGCCCCGCCTGCCCCGCTTCAAGGCCTGGACCAACTATGACAATTACGTCGGTGTCGGATCCTGGACGAAGATCGGCCTCAACAACACCGACTATAACGACCAGGGCGCCTTCGACGCCGCGACCAACCGGTTTGTGGCGCTGGTCTCCGGCACCTACCTCTTCGGCGCGACGCTGCTCTACAAGGTCAACGCCAGCACCTCGGCGCGCATGAGCGGGCGGCTCGTGCTGAACGGGACGACCGAAATCCGCGGCTCCCTCGGCGAAATCTCCGCCACCCACGTCTCGCTCGCCACCGCGCTCTGGCTGCAGACCATGGTGTCGCTGACTGCTGGCGACACCGTCGAGCTGCAGGGGTATTTCCGGGTCGCGGACGGGTATGTTGCCGCTGATCAGACGTGCTTCTGGGGCTGCAAGGTGGGGTGAGGAAGCAGAATTTCCCATCGATTACTTAATTAAGAGCTCTATTACATGTCGAAAAGACGACCAGAACCAGACTTTCATTAAAAATTAAATACTATGGCAAAAATTCTAAATAAATACCGCAAAATTCACTTGAAATAGCACTTTCGCCAAAAAGAAGAATCCCAATTCATAAAATGTGCGCTTCCAGGTCAAGACAGGTTAGTGACTGCGAAGACGACTGAAAATGAATGTGCTTCTGGAGGTAGCGCAAAGAGATCGAATCCACTCAACTCGCACAAATTTTAATCCATAAATTCTATAGACTTTAAGCATGAAAAGTCGATCCTGAAGGTACGGTTCACGGCCATCAGGAGTGTCGGCATGACATCGCAAGATACTGTTTTTACGAAAAATTTCGCAGCAGCCGGTTTGGCTGTGCTGCTCGCGACCACGATCGCCGGCTCGGCGATCGCGACCGAGACCCCGAAGGTCGGCGGCACGCTGACCTACCTGGAACAGCAGCCGCACACGGTGCTCTATCCGCCGGCCGGCGGCTTCTATCCCAACGGCGGCATCCTCAACCAGATCACCGACAAGCTCACCTACCAGAACCCGGAGACGCTTGCGATCGAGCCCTGGATCGCCGAGAGCTGGGAGATCAACGCCGATCACACCCAGTTCACCTTCAAGATCCGGCCGGGCGTGACCTTCTCCGACGGCACGCCGCTTGATGCCGCCGCTGTCGCCGCCAACTTCGATGCCTTCGGCAAGGGCAAGGGCGAGCGCAAGTTCCCGGTGTCCGAGGTGGTCAACAACTATGAACGGTCCGAAGTCATCGATCCGCTGACCGTGCGATTCCACTTCAAGAAGCCGAGCGCCGGCTTCCTGCAGGGCACCTCGGTCATCGGCTCCGGCCTCGTCTCCCTGTCGACCCTGAACCGGAACTTCGACGAGCTGGGCGATGCCACGCTGGTCATCGGGTCCGGGCCCTTCGTGGCCACCAAGCAGGTGACCGGCAAGGAGCTGACGCTCAAGGCCCGCACGGACTACAACTGGGCCCCCAAGCTCCTGGCGCATCAGGGGCGTCCCTATCTGGATGAAATCCGCTACGTCATCGTGCCGGAAGACGGCGTGCGCATCGGAGCGCTGCTGTCCGGTCAGGCCGATTTCGTCCGGCAGATCCAGGCCTATGACGAGCCGCAGGTGACCGCACGCGGCTATCAGATCTATGCCCCGTCAACGCGCGGCATCAACAACTCCGTTGTCTTCCGGCCCGACAACGCGCTGGTCGCCGACAAGGCGGTGCGCCAGGCCTTGCTGCATGCCACCGACACGCAGGAAATCGTCAAGACCCTGTTCTCGGACAGCTATCCCGTTGCAAAGTCGATCATTGCCTCGACCGCACTGGGCTTCAAGGACATCAGTGCGAAGCTGACGCACGACCCGAAGAAGGCAGCCGAGCTGCTGGATCAGGCCGGCTGGAAGCTGGATGCGGACGGACTGCGGCGCAAGGACGGCAAGCTGCTCGAGCTGACCGCCTACGAATCCCCGCCACAGCCGCAGAACAAGGCCACACTGCAGCTGATCTCGCAGCAGTGGGGCAAGGTGGGCGTGAAGTTCAACGTGCTGGCGGGTGACGCGGGCAGCCGCGTGCAAGACAGCCTCGACCCGCAGAAGACACCTGTTGCACCGGCCATGGTCGGCCGCGCCGATCCGGATGTGATCAAGAGCCAGTATCACTACGCCAACCGCAACGTGCTGCTGCAAACCGGCGGTGTCAGCACCAAGGTGGAGAGCTTCCGCGACGAGACGCTCAACGGCCTCCTGGAAGGCATTGCGGCCGAGGTCGACCCTGCAAAGCGCCTGAAGCTCGTGGAAGAAGTCCAGAACTACGTCATCGATCAGGCCTATGCGATCCCGATCTTCGAGGAGCCGCAGGCCTTTGGGGGCGCGCCCTACCTGAAGGGCATCCGGTTCGAGGCTGTGGGACGTCCCAGTTTCTACAGCGCCTGGCTCGACCGGTAAGCGCGGAGCCGCCGCGTTGCGGGACGCGGCGGCTCTGATCTCCCTCAGGATCAGCGGATCAGATCATGCACGCCCAACTCGTCAGTCGCATCGGCCAGTCCATCCTTGTTCTATGGGCGGCCTTCACCCTTTCCTTCGTTCTTTTGCAGGCGCTTCCAGGTGATGCCGTGCTCATCCGCTTCCTGGGCGGCGATCTCGGATTGTCCCCGGAACAGATTGCCGAACTGCGCGTTCTTTACGGCGCTGATGCACCGATCTGGGAACAGTACATCGTCAGCCTGTCCGGCTTCCTGACCGGCAACTTCGGCTACTCGGTCATTTCCGGGACGCCAGTCGCAACCGAGATCCTGACCAATCTTCCGCCCACGCTCTGGCTGGCCGGCCTGAGCCTTGCCGCAGCAGCTCTGCTGGCCATCACCATCGCGCTGACAGCGAACCTGACCGGGTTCGCTCCGCTGAAGGCCGCACTCGAAAACCTGCCCTCCCTGATGATCTCCGTGCCGGTGTTCTGGCTCGGGATTGTGATGATCCAGATGTTCTCGTTTCAGCTCGGCTGGGTTTCGGTGATCAATCCGGGACCATGGGAACAGCTGGCCTTGCCGGTCATAGCCATTGCAGTGCCGATTGCCGCGCCCCTGGCCCAGATCCTTCTGCGCAACATCGAGGCCGTCTCCCGCCAGCCTTTCGTTCAGGTTGCTCGCGCCAAGGGGGCAGCTCCTGCGCATGTCCTGGTGCGCCATATCCTGGGCAACGCGCTTCTCCCGAGCCTGACGATCGCCGGGTTGCTGTTTGGCGAACTGATTGCCGGTGCCGTGATCACTGAAACCGTCTTTGGCCTGAACGGAATTGGCCGTCTCGCTGAACGGTCCGTTCGGTTCCAGGACACGGCCGTGCTGCAGGCGATCGTCGTGATCTCGGCCTTCGCCTTCCTGCTGATCAACCTCGCCGTCGATCTTCTTTATCCGCTGGTCGACCCGCGCCTCAGACGCGATGACGTAAAGGGAGCAACAGCATGAGCACGGCGCCTGCGATACCCGTCAGACGTATTCCTGCGCTGTCCGGCAAGCGCCCGCCGGTGTCGGTGATCCTTACCACGATCATCCTTGGCACGGCTCTGGCCTGGTCTTTGGCACCGGATCTGTTCTCCAGCTACAGCGGAACGGTGGGTCTGCCGGGGAACCAGCTGAAGTCGCCCTCCGCGTTGCACTGGCTGGGAACAGACGAGCTGGGCCGCGACCTGCTTGCCCGGATCATTCATGGCGCGCGCTATTCCCTCTCGGGCGCATTCGTTGCGGTGGCGGTTGGCCTGATCGCAGGATCGGCGATCGGACTGGTCGCCGGCGCGGCGGGCGGGCGCACAGATACATGGCTGATGCGGCTGGTCGACGTCCTGCTGTCGGTGCCGACGCTGCTGCTGTCGCTGGCGATCATCATGATCCTGGGCTTTGGCCATGTGCAGGCCGCGTTGGCGGTGGGTGTCACCGCGATTGCCAGTTTTGCCCGGCTGATGCGCTCGGAAGTTCTGACACTGTGGCGAACGGACTATGTCGAGGCCGCATTCGGCAGCGGCGCCACCTTCCTCAAGGTGCTTGTGCGCCATGTCCTGCCGAATGCCCTGACCTCCGTGCTGGCGCTGGCCGCGCTGCAGTTTGGCGCCGCGATCCTGCAGATCTCCACGCTTGGCTTCCTCGGCTACGGCGCCCCGCCGCCGACCCCGGAGTGGGGGCTGCTGATCGCGGAAGGCCGGAACTACATGATGATTGCCTGGTGGCTCACCCTTTTCCCGGGTCTGGCCGTGATCCTCGTCGTCATGGCAGCCAACCACCTCGGACACACTCTCGAAAGGAGAAAGGCATGACCTACGCCGCCCCCTTGCGCGCGCCGGAGACGCTCGTCCCGGTCCTTCATCTTCCTCCCGTGGTGCTGGCCGTCGAGAACCTTTCGGTTGCCTATGGCACAACACGCGTGGTCGATCAGGTCAGTTTCACCATCCGCGCCGGCGAGGTCGTGGCACTGGTCGGGGAGTCCGGATCCGGAAAGACGACCACCGCGCAGGCGCTCATCGGGCTGCTCTCTGGCAACGGACGGGTCACGGATGGTGCGATCCGTTTCGATGGGGAAACCATCACCGCCTTTACCGAACGCCAGTTCCAGGCCCTGCGCGGCAAGCGGATCGCCCTGGTGCCGCAGGATCCGGGCAGTTCGCTCAATCCAGTGCGGACCATCGGTTCGCAGGTTGCCGAGGTGTTCCGTCTCCACACAGACCACAGCCCGGACCTCATCCGGCGCGAGGTCCTGTCCCTGTTCGAACGCGTCGGGCTATCGCAGCCCGAGCTTCGCTATGACCAGTATCCGCACGAGCTGTCCGGCGGCATGAAGCAGCGGGTGCTGATTGCCATGGCGATTGCGCTGCGACCGGATCTGATCATCGCCGATGAGCCGACCAGCGCCCTGGATGTGACCGTGCAACGCCGCATTCTCGACCTGATCGACGATCTTCGGCGGGAATACGGCACCGCCTTGCTTCTGGTCACGCATGATCTGGGTGTCGCCTCTGACAGAGCGGACCGGGTCGTCGTGCTGCAGAAGGGCCGCATCCAGGATTCCGGCCTCACCCGGGACGTTCTCAGCGCGCCGTCGTCGCCTTACACACGGCAGTTGCTGGCGGATGCGCCGTCGCTTGCCGCGGTGCCAAAGGCTCGTCCCGTGATCGCCTCCAATGCCCGGACCGTGATCGAGGTTCAGGGACTGGAGCAACAGTTCCGCACGAAAGACCGCGCAGCCTTTACCGCAATCCGCGATATCAGCTTCTCGGTTGCGGCCGGAACCACACACGCGCTGGTGGGCGAATCCGGATCCGGCAAGACAACGACCGCCCGGATCGTCTCCGGACTTTTGCGCCCAACCTTTGGATCGGCCCGGATTGATGGCGTCGAGGTCACGTCCCTTGCCGGCGAAGCGCTGCGCCAGTTCCGGCGCAAGATCCAACTTGTCTACCAGAACCCGTTCCAGTCGCTCGATCCACGCCAGACGGTTGGCCAGATCATCGAGGAACCTCTTCTGAACTTCAGCCCCGTGCCAGCACAGGAACGTAAGGCACGGGTCGTGGCACTGGCGGAGCGTGTGCATCTCGACAGCGCCCTGTTGTCGCGCCGTCCGGCCGCGTTGTCCGGCGGCCAGCGACAGCGGGTGGCGATTGCCCGAGCACTCATCCTCGAGCCGTCGATCCTCGTTCTCGACGAGGCGGTTTCGGCGCTGGATGTCACCGTTCAGGCTCGGATCCTTGAGCTTCTGGCCGAACTGCAGCGCGACCTGGGCCTGACCTATCTGTTCGTATCGCATGATCTCGCCGTGGTTCGCGCCATCGCAGACACGGTGTCGGTCTTCCAGGCCGGACAACAGGTGGAACAGGGAAAGGTCGAGGATGTGTTCTCGCATCCCTCGACCGCCTACACGCGCCAGCTGATCGCTGCCATCCCTGGCGCAACACTCACATCCCGCCCCAAACAGCCAAACGCTTGATCAGCCCCCGGAGGCACGTCATGTCATCATCCCGCACCAAGAACATCGCATTCTTCACCCGCCTGCTGGACGATGTGTCCGCCGGTGACCGTTATCGTCTGGCAACCGAGCAGATCCGCGAAGCAGAGCGGCTTGGCTTCTCAAGCGCCTGGGTGGCGCAGCATCACTTCGATCCGGACGAAGGCGGGCTGCCGGCCCCGCTCGTGTTCCTGACGCATGTGGCGGCCAAGACGACCCGGATCCGGCTCGGGACGGGCGTCATCACCTTGCCGCTGGAAGACCCCTTGCGCGTCGCGGAAGATACCGCCGTGCTCGACCTGCTGTCCGGCGGGCGCCTGGAAGTCGGTCTTGGCACCGGCGGAACCGCGCCGACGTTCACCGCCTTCGGCCGCGCAATCGAGGCCCGGGGGCAGGATTTTGCCGTTCATCTGGCAAAGCTGCGTCAGGCCTGGCGGGGAGAGGAGATTGCAGAGACACGCCGCCTCTATCCCGCAGCGCCGGCTCTGGACGGCCGCATCTGGCAAGCGACCTTCTCGGTCGAAGGCGGCCGCCGTGCCGGTCTTGCCGGTGACGGGCTGATGTTGTCGCGGACCCAGCCCCGGCCGGAAAATGATCCCTGGAAGACCCTGGATGCCATCCAGAATCCGATCATTGACGCGTATCTTGAGGCACTGCCTGCCGGTGTTGCGCCGCGGATCCTTGCCTCTCGCAGTGTCTTCATCGCCGACAAGCGCGAGGATGCACTTCACTTCGCAAAGATCGGCCTCAGCAAGGCCGTCGTGAAATTCGGCGGATTGGTGCGTGTGCGCGAGGGTGGCCAGCTTGAGGATCTGATTGCTGCATTCGATACGCACCTGGGAACGCCAGACGAGGTCTTCGCCTCCCTGTCACGTGACACCGCGTTGACGCGGGCCACCGACGTCGCAGTCCAGGTGCATTCCATCGACCCGCCGCATGACTACATCCTGCGGTCGATCGAGCTGTTTGCAACGCGCGTGGCCCCCGCCCTCGGCTGGACGCATCCGCAGACGCAGAAGCTGGCAGCACTTGCCGGTTTGCGCAGCATCTAGTGCTCAAATCCGGACAGACACAGGTCAACAGGAGACAGACGATGGCCTATGACACCAAGGACACAATCGACCAGCTTGCCGGGATTGCGGCAGGGTCGGCAATCGACCGGGCCCGGCGTGGCCGGGAGGCTGCAAGGCTCGGCGCAGAGGAGGCCTATCGCCTGCTTCTGCTTCCGGAAAACCCCGGTGACGTCAGCCTGACAGAACGGCATGCCATCGCCCTGTTTGTGGCTGGCCTGCACCAGGACGCGGGGATCATCACCCATTACAGGCATCTGCTCGACAAATCCGATCCAACCGATGGAGCCCTAGCACCTGCCGTGCTCAAGGCAGCACGTACCGGTTCGATCAACGGCCCCTATGGCCGCTACCCCGAAGGACCGTTGACACGCGAGGACAAGGCAGGGCCAGCGCATGAGGTCGAACGGGACGTTGCGGTGCTGCTGGGCGAACGACTGACGTCCGCGTTCAACCATGCCCATCTTCTCGTCTTGCGTCCGCGCGAATCCAGCGCAGCTGCGCTGCAGAAACTCCTCGATGCGGGCTGGACCCAGACCGGGATCGTAGTGCTGTCGCAGCTGGTTGCGTTCCTGTCTTTCCAGATCCGGGCCATCGCCGGGCTGCGCGCCCTCAACGCCGCTCACCAGACCGCGTCGGTCGCGGTCCCTGCCGAGTAATGTGAAGGAACCATCTCATGCCGCGAGAAACCACGATTGCTTACAAGGACGACGCCGCACCGGTTGCCTTTACTCGCGCCGAACTGGACTGGCGTCCCTGGCTTGCTCCTCTGGCCGAGAAGGACCTGACGGAGCGCCACTGGAAGGGACTGGTTGACAAGAGCCGGTCGAAATCCGGGTATTTCATGCTGCTGGCGCGCGACCCCGACATCCTCGGCGCAAGGACGCGCACGGACAAGGACATCTTCTACAATCCGGACGGGGGCCTGCCCCGCGCTGAGCGTGAACTGGCGGCAACGGCCGTATCGCGCACCAACGGCTGCATCTTCTGCGCCTCGGTGCATGCACGCTTCGCCGTGACACACTCCAAGCGGCATGCCGATGTGGATCGCCTGCTTGATGACGGCGTGACCGCGCCGCAGGACGCACGCTGGAGCGCCGTGGTCAGCGCTGCGGCTTCCCTGACCCAGACCCCATCGGGCTTTACGCGCCAATCGGCCGAGGCGTTGATTGCTGCAGGTTTTCAGGATGACGAGATCGTCGACCTGATCTACGCCAGCGCCTTCTTCAACTGGGCGAACCGGTTGATGCTGTCGCTTGGCGAGCCGCAGGCAACGTAACGCGGGACTGGCCCGAGCGGGCCGAACCCGGCCTGGGGATATGTTCAACCACCTCCCCAGGCCAGCCAAATGCCGAGAAGGGCCGCCGGTGCAGCAGCAAGCGTGACCGGCGCGCCTGCTTTAACGAAATCGACAAAACGGTAGTTGCCAAGACCATAGGCCAGCGTGTTGTTGTGATGGCCGATGGGCGTCAAGAAGTCGAGGGATGCCCCCACCGCAACGGCCATCAGCAAAGCTCCCGGTTCGACGCCGAGCCGCTGCGCAAGCTCAATTGCAATCGGAGACAGAACCACAGCTGTCGAGACATTGTTGACGAGCGGGGTGATGAACACCGCGATCGCCAACATGACGCCAGCCGCAGCAAAGGAGTTGCCGGGCGTGATCCCTGCGGCCAAAGAGTCTGCGATCATCCGGGCTGTTCCGGTTGCCTCGAGCGCCGCGCCCAGCGGCAGCATCGCGACGATGACGAGGATAATCGGCCAGTTGAGATCCCTGAGCGCCGCCCTCAGATCCAGGTGCCCCGTGAGGATCAGGGCCACAACGACCAGGCCCAGCGCGGCCTCTGGCGGCAACAGGCCAAGGGCCATAAGGACCAGGCCAGCAGCAAAAACAGCAAATGGCACAACCGAGACCGGACCGGCGGGTTCGGGAAGTGCGGAAACCGCGAGCAGCCCATTGTCCTCAATCCATCGCAGCAGCGAAGCCTGAGGCCCGCGCAGGAGCAGGACATCGCCCACGATCAGTTGCACGTCGCGGATGCCGCCTTCCTGCCGCCGCCCCTGTGTGGTTACCGCCAGCACCTCGATGTCCGTCTCTTCCAGATCCGCGATTGCTGCGATCCGCGACCCAACCACGACGCTGTGCGGCATTACGGCCGCCCGCGCGAGGCTGGTGGATGAGCCCTGCTGACCCGATGCGCGGCGGATATCCCCCCTTGCGATGGCTGCGGCCACGCGCGCGGCAGCTGCTTCGACAAACACCACGTCGGTTTCGGCTAGGGCCGTATCCTGTCGGAGGGGAAACAGGAAACGGCCATCCCGGCGGACAGAGATGACACGGCCGTCGATCAGCTCCTCGAGCAACGCACAGGACGCCGCTGAAGGCCGAACGTGCAGCTCGCACACCTCGACAAGTCCTGCACCATCGGCGTCCGCAGCAGTCTCAGAGCGCAGCGGAAACAACCGCGGAGCCCACAGGATGAGGACGATACAGCCGGCCAATGTCGCCAGCAGGCCGCTCGGGAGGAAATCGAGCAGGGCAAACGCCTGACCGGTCGCCTCTTCCCTGGCCATGCTGACAATGAGGTTGGCCGGAGTGCCGATCAGTGTGCAAAGGCCACCGAGCAGGGTGGCGAACGAAAGCGGCATCAGCAGTCCGCGCAAGTCGAGACCAAGAGTGCGGGACAGGGAGAAGACGACGGGCAGCATCAGGGCGAGTGCACCGATGTTGTTCATGACCGACGACAGGCCCGCGCCGAGTACGCAGACCAAGGCCAGGAGCGCCGTTGGCGTAACGGCAACATGCGCGAGACGACGGGCAACGGCATCCATGACATTGCTGCCATTTAATGCGTGGACAATCAGCAGGACGCAGACAACGGTCACGACTGCGGGATGAGACAGGCCGGAAAACACTGATGTCAGCGGAACGAGACCAACGAGACAACCGATGGCAAGGCCTGCCAGCGCGACGGTCTCGATCCGAAGCCTGTCCATGAGAAGCGTGCCAAGAATGGCAGCAAAGAGCACCAGCAGAAGGATCTGTTCTCCGGTCAAAAACCACTCCCTTCCCGCCCGGTCAATACACCGCCAGTTGACTGGATATGCTGTCGCGGCACAAGCGCGGCGCCTTCCGGCAACGGCAAGTCGTGACCTTACAGATGCGCCCGGATGCGGGAAAGAGCCTGTTGGAGGGCCTCCTGCGCTGGTGACGATGGTGCGAGAACTGCCTCAGTTTGGCTGTCGATCCCGGCGATCTGAAGCATGTGGCGCGTCACGATGGCGACTTCCAGTTGCGAAAGACCTGCATCCGCATTGGGCAACAGAATGATGCCGGGCCAGCGATGGCGGCGCAGAACCGGGTACCAGAGCAGAAAATTACGCGGCGATGCTTGCCGTGACACCGCACCGCCATCACAGGCAGCGTGCAAGGCCCGCTCCAGCGGATCGAGAGACTTTGTCACCGGCGCGCGAGACGCAGTCGTGATCCGCAGCAGCAGGCGCGTCAACCGGGAAGGGCCGGAGAAGGTGCCGGTTGTATCAGGAAAACCCGTCATCTCACCCCTTCCCCGGATCCATCCCAGTTGTCATTGCTTTTAGCGGCCTGGCATCTGGCGTGTCAGGCAACTGCCGGATACTGAGGCGCCTGCGCGATGGCTGCGGCCGGCGTCCCGTCCGACCCCGGGGACGGAGCCGGGAACAGCTTGTAGCGGCGCGGCCGGAACGAAAGCCCGCTTTTGCCAGCAGCCGGGTGGTCGATCGGCACATCGACTTCCACCCGATGCCCCGCGCCACCCAAGGCGAGTTCCAGACGGCGGGTTCCGGCCAGACGCCGGCTGCCGGTTACCGTGCCGGCAAGGCAACCGCCGCAGCCATCCGTGATCTCGATCTGGTGTGGCCGGAAGAACAGGGTGGCCGGGCCGGCCCCCTCGGCGGTGAGGCCCGTGGGACGGTCGTCCAGCCAGACCTGGCCGCCGTCAATGCGGACCGGCAGTTCCGAGGATTCGCCGATGAACCGGTGCACGAAGGGGACGGCCGGATGATCGTAGACCTCGTCAGGCGTGCCGACCTGCTCGATCCGCCCCTGGCTCATGACCACGACACGGTCGGCCAGTTCGAGCGCTTCTTCCTGGTCATGGGTGACGAAGACGGTGGTGTGACCCGTGCGGTCGTGAATCTCGCGCAGCCAGCGGCGCAGGTCCTTGCGGACCTGGGCATCCAGCGCACCAAAGGGCTCGTCGAGCAGGAGAACCTTCGGCTCGATCGCCATGGCGCGGGCGAGCGCGACGCGCTGACGCTGGCCACCGGAAAGCTGGGCCGGATAGCGCCGCTCGAGGCCGGACAGCTGCACGAGGTCCAGCAGCTCACGTGCCCGACGCTCGATCTCGGCCTTTGGTGGCCGGGTGGCGCGAGGCCGGACGCTGAGGCCGAAGCCGATGTTCTCAGCGACAGTCATATGACGGAACAACGCATAGTGCTGGAACACGAAGCCAACCTGGCGATCCTGGACCGAGCGGCGCGAGGCATCATCCTTGCCGAAGAAGACCTGCCCTTGGGAGGGGGTCTCGAGGCCAGCGATGAGGCGCAGCAGCGTCGTCTTGCCGGACCCGGAGGGCCCGAGCAGGGCGATCAACTCACCGGAGCGGATGTCGAGCGACACGTCATGCAGGGCGGGGGTGGTGCCGAAGTCCTTGCGGATGTTGCGGATCGAGAGTTCCATGGCAGCGCTCCGTCAGTGGCCCCGCGCTGCGGACAACTGTCCGGCGTAGCGCAGCTCGATTGCGGTTTTCAGGATGAGGGTGACGAGGGCGAGGCCCGCCAGAAGCGAGGCGACGGCAAAGGCGCCTGCGAAATTGTATTCGTTGTAGAGGATCTCGATGTGCAGCGGCATCGTGTTGGTCAGACCGCGGATGTGGCCGGAGACAACCGATACGGCACCAAACTCTCCCATCGCCCGTGCATTGCACAGCAGCACGCCATAGAGCAGGCCCCAGCGGATGTTGGGCAGGGTGACACGCCAGAATGTCTGCCAGCCGTTAGCCCCAAGGCTGAGCGCAGCCTCCTCATCGGCCGTTCCCTGTTCCTGCATCAGCGGGATCAGCTCGCGGGCGACAAAGGGGAAGGTGACGAAGATCGTTGCCAGGACAATACCAGGCACCGCGAACAGGATTTCAATGCCATGCGCCTTCAACCAGGGACCGAGCACGCTGCCGGCACCGAAGAGGAGCACATAGACGAGGCCCGAGATCACGGGCGAAACCGAGAAGGGCAGATCGATCAGGGTGATCAGGAAGGCCTTGCCGCGAAACTCGAACTTGGCGATAGCCCACGCAGCGGCAATACCGAACACGACATTCAGCGGCACCGCAATTGCCGCGACAAGCAGGGTCAACCGGATCGCAGCAAGGGCATCCGGCTCCTGCAGAGCCGTGACCAAAGTGCCGAGGCCATTGCGAAGCGCCTCATTGAACACAGCAACCAGAGGCAACAACAGGAACACGACGAGGAACCCGAGTGCCAGCCCTATCAGAGCAAGCCGCGTCAACGGACTTTCGCTGGTGGCTGTCGAACGGGTCAGACTTGTGACATCAACCATGGCCATACCTCTTGCGGCTCCACGCCTGGATCAGGTTGATCAGCAGAAGCATGGCAAAGGAGATGATGAGCATCAGCGCTCCGATGGCCGTTGCGCCGGCGTAATTGTATTCCTCAAGACGGATGACGATCAGGAGCGGGGCAATCTCGGTGACATAGGGGATGTTGCCCGCAATGAAGATCACCGAACCATACTCGCCAACGCCGCGCGCCAGTGCCAAGGCAAAGCCGGTCAACGCCGCCGGCAACAGGGCGGGAAGCAACACACGGAACACGGTGATCCGGCGGTTCGCACCAAGCGTTGCGGCCGCTTCCTCGATCTCGCGGTCAAGGTCCTCCATCACCGGCTGCACCGTCCGCACGACAAAGGGAAGGCCGATGAAGACCAAGGCCACGACGATGCCGGGATAGGCGTAGGCAATCTTGATGCCGTAGCCAGCCAGGAAGCCACCGAGTGGGCCGTTGGGGGCATAGATTGCGGTCAATGCAATGCCAGCCACGGCGGTCGGCAGTGCGAAAGGCAAATCAACGATTGCATCGATCACGCGGCGCCCGGGGAACCGGTAGCGGACAAGCACCCAGGCCACGATAAGCCCGAAGACCAGATTGATCAGCGCCGCCACAAGGGCCGCACCAAAGCTGACGCGCAGCGCAGACGTTGTCCGAGGATCCGTCGCAATGCGCAGGAACTCCTCCGCACCCAACCCAGCCGAACGCCAGGCCAGACCCGCAAGGGGGACAAGGATAATCAGGGTGAGATACGCAACCGTGTAGCCGAGTGTCAGCCCGAACCCAGGGATGACACTCGGCTGACGGAAGCGCCAACCGGAGGAAACGGTGGCGGTCATGGGCTGTTACTGTCCCGGCTTGTAGATCTGGTCGAAGACGCCACCGTCGGAGAAGTGGGTCTTCTGCGCGTTGGCCCAGCTGCCGAACACATCCTCAAGCTTAACCAGACGGGCGGCCGGGAACCGCGCCACATCGGCGGGATCGGCCAGCTCCGGCTTCGACGGACGGTAGAAATGCTTTGCAGCCAGCTTCTGCCCGACGTCGCTGTAGAGATACTCGAGGTAGGCCTCAGCTGCCTTGCGGGTGCCCTTGGCATCGACATTTCCGTCAACCAGCGCGACCGGCGGTTCGGCCAGGATGCTGAGGCTCGGTACCACGATGTCGAACTGGTCTTCACCCAACTCCTTCAGCGACAGATAGGCCTCGTTTTCCCAGGCGAGCAGGACATCGCCGATACCGCGCTGGGCAAAGGTCGTGGTCGAGCCGCGCGCACCGGTGTCCAGAACCGGAACGTTCTTGAACAGCTGGCCGACGAATTCCTTGGCCTTGGCTTCGTCCTTGCCGAACGTCTCCAGGGCGTAGATCCATGCAGCCAGGTAGTTCCAGCGTGCACCACCCGAGGTCTTCGGATTCGGCGTGATCACCTGGACGTCGGAGCGCACAAGATCATTCCAGTCCTTGACGCCCTTCGGATTGCCCTTGCGCACCAGGAACACGATCGTCGACGTGTATGGCGAGCTGGCGAACGGCAGACGCGACTGCCAGTTTTCGGGCAGCTTGCCCGTTTCCTTTGCGATGATGTCGATGTCGACGGCAAGTGCCAGCGTGACCACATCGGCACTAAGGCCGTCGATGACGGCACGCGCCTGCTTTCCGGATCCGCCGTGCGATGTCTGGACCGTGACGTTGTCGCCAGACTTTTCCTTCCAGTAGGCGGCAAACGCGGAATTGTATTCCTTATAGAGTTCGCGGGTCGGGTCATAGCTGACGTTAACCAGCGTCACATCCGCCGCAGCGGCAGGTAAAGCCAGCCCAAGAGCCAGAGCTAGCGCGGCGACGGTCTTCAAACCTCGAATGCGTGTCATGGGAAGCCTCCCTGTTTCCAACAACACTAATCTCTATCGACTTAGTCGAATTTAAAAACAAACGTGAGCCAGAAAAGTCCCCCAAGTGGAGAAATTTTATCCAAACAGCGACGCGTTTCTGGATTCAGACTGCCCGGAGCCAGCCAGACAGTCGGCAATTGTTGTCCCATCGAGGATCCGGCGGTTCGCTTCGGCGACACGCGCGAAGACGCGCCGGATCTCGCAGGCGGCCTCGTCGGCGCAGCCGTCGCAACGGCGATACGCGCTGCGGCTGAGGCAGGGCAGCGGGGCAAGGGGCCCCTCGATGATCCGCAGGATCTCTCCAAAGGTGATGAGGTCGGGCGATTTGCGCAGCATGTAACCACCGGTCTTGCCGCGCCGGCTGACGACGATGCCCTGATGCTTCAGATCGAGAAGGATCTGCTCGAGAAACTTCTTCGGAATGCCCTGACTTTCGGCGATTTCGGCGGTCATCAGCACGTCATCCGGCCGCACGCGGGCCAGGGCCAGAACCGCCTTCAGGGCATACTGCGCTTTCAATGAGATCACGAAACACCTGCCGAACCACCAGCTGCAGCCCCTTACGCCGAAGCCTTGTCAGTATCATAAGGATGAAGGACCAAGAGGGAAACAGGAACGGTTTTCTCTCGCCGCGCCGCTAAATAGTGTTCTGATCGCATTTCACCCTTTGGCGGCACATGGCCGTTCGCTTGACAGAAAACGGCCTCGCATCGAGTATATCTATTAATTCGATATACAAATGGTGTTTGCCATGGATCTGGACCTCATCGACCGCAAGATCATAGCCGCTTTGCAGGCGGACGCGACCCTGTCGATCGCCCAGATCGCTGACCGCGTCGGCCTGTCGCAGACGCCCTGCTGGAAGCGGATCCAGAAACTTGAGCAGGCGGGCGTCATTCTAGGCCGGGTGGCGCTCGTCGCGCCGGAACAGGTTGGCTTCGGCCTGACCGTGTTTGTCGAGATCGAGGCATCCGACCACAGCCCGGACTGGCGCAGGGACTTTGCTTCCAGCGTCGGCGCAATGCCCGAGGTGATGGACATCCACCGCATGGCCGGCGATGTGGACTATCTGCTCCGTGTCGCGGTCGCGGATATGGCTGCCTACGACCGCTTCTACAAGAAGCTGACCGACACGGTGCCGCTCAAGAATGTCACCTCGCATTTCGCGATGGAGCGGATCAAGGCAACGACGGCCTATCCGATAGACACTCTCCATCGATGAGCGCGGACAGCAGGTTCCTTCTCTTTCTGCCACCACCTTTGGAATTCAAACAGTCGAGCAAATTTGTAGACTGAAGACATCAAAGGCAATGACGGGAGTTCCTCATGTCGGTGACATTGATCATTCCGGGCCTTGGCGGATCCTGCGAGAAGCACTGGCAAAGCTGGTGGCTGAAGACGGACCCCGAGGCTGTGTGGGTTGTTCAGGACGACTGGAGCGCCGAGGATCCGCTGCAGTGGGACCTGACGATCGCGCGGCATCTCTACGAGAATCCAGGCGCAAACATCGTTGCCCATAGCCTTGGCGCAACCGCTGTAGCGCGTGTGGCTTCGCGCTGGCCGTCGCTGGAAATCGGTAGCGCCCTTCTGGTTGCGCCGGCAGACACGGAGCACGGAACAGGGGCCCGCCGGCTCGCTCATTTCGGCGCCATTCCGAGAGATCGCTTCGACTTCCGCGCTGCCGTTGTTGCCAGCCGCAATGACCCCTGGATGACCTTTGCCCGCGCTGGCCGACTTGCCGATGACTGGGGCGCCAGCCTCATCGATCTCGGACAGGCAGGCCACATCAATGTCGAAGCCGGATTTGGCCCATGGCCAGAGGGCAAGACGCTGTTGCGTGACCTGTCGCTCATCCCGCGGCGCCGGCTGCCGCAGACACGCGACGACCGCCAGGATCCCTTGACGCCCATTGAAGGAGCACAGCGACATGTCCGCGCGAACCATTGAGCTGAACAGGGCAACCCTGACCACCTCTCTTGGCTGGGCCGCATTCTGGCTGGCCTATGCCGTCGTGATTGGCATCATTTTCTCCCCCCAGCCGATTGCTCTTCTCACGGCTGGCGGTAACCAACTGCCTGCTTCAACCCCGGCATCAGGAGGGAAAAAGGCTGGATCGTTCTGACGTTCGACAACGGCAAACAAGGCTTTTTTCGCCACACTGGACGCTCAGACCGGCTGAAAACTGCCGCAACGGACATCTTTTGACTTTCGGGATCGCCGCGAAAGATCTATATGGGCGACCGACAAAATGGATAATGTTTGCCGCTGCGGGTTCGGAGCTACAGCCAGATGCTGTCAATGAAAGGCAAGTACGGACTGAAGGCCATGTGCCACCTGGCAGGGCTCCCAGCCGGGAGCATGGCACAGTCCTCGGAAATCGCCGACGCAAATGCGATTTCGAAGAAGTTCCTCGATACGATCCTGGGCGACTTGCGCCATGCCGGCTTTGTCCACGCACGCAAGGGGCGCGGTGGCGGCTACTGCCTGACGCGTCCGGCCGAAGACATCATGGTCGGTCACGTTCTGCGCGTCCTCGATGGACCGCTTGCTCCTATCCATTGCGCCAGCCGGACCGCCTATCACCGCTGTTCCGATTGCCCGGACGAGAACGCCTGCTCGGTCCGGCTGACGATGCTCGAGGTGCGCGAGGCGATTGCTTCCGTGCTCGATACGAAATCCGTCGCCGAGATGCGACGCATGGCCGAGGTGGAAGAACGCGACGCGGCAGCAGCCCTGCACGCATCCTGATCCACGACAAGGATCGCCTCCCCGGCCGTAAAGCAAGGGGAGGATGAAAACATGACCCGTCATATCGCGATCATTGGAGCTGGGGCCAGCGGTACGCTGCTGGCGGCAAACATTGCTCGCCTTGCGCAGGCCAGGGTGCATGTCACGCTGGTCGAGAAACGGCCAGCCATCGGACGGGGCATTGCCTACGCACCGATTGATCCGGCGCATCTGCTTAACACACGCGTGCGCAACATGAGCGCCTTTGCGGATGATCCAGACCACTTCCTGCATTGGCTCAAGGACACTGCGATCACGGCGACACCCGACTGTTTCGTCACGCGGGAATGCTATGGCACGTACCTCAACCATATCCTTGCACCTGCACTTGCCGATGGTCGGGTGACACGACTGCAGGATGATTGCCTTTCGGTAAGCCCCACCGACAAAGGCGCGACACTGGAGTTGGAGAGCGGCGGGACCCTGATTGCCTCGGCGGCGGTGCTGGCAACGGGCCATCTCCTGGAGGCAGGCAGCGCAAGCGGCCTCGACAGCCCGTGGACAACGCCTCTCCCAAGCGATGACCGGGCCCGGATTGCCTTCGTCGGCACTGGTCTTACGACGCTCGACTGGGTTGCCTCGCTGCTGCAACGCGGCCACAAGGGCCCCCTCATCGCGCTGTCCCGCCGCGGATTGTTGCCGCAACCGCACGCCGCCAGCACTCCGTTGCGGCTGTCACTGGCCGATATCCCCGTTGGCAGCAGCCTTCTTTTCCTGACCCGCTGGTTCCGAAGCCTCGTCCGCAGCCATACAGCCAGAGGCGGCGACTGGCGCGATGTTGTCGACGGCATCCGCCCCCATACCCAGACGCTCTGGCGCCACCTGCCGCAGCCTAGCCGCCGGCAGTTCCTGAGGCATCTGGCAACGGTATGGGACAGCCACCGCCACCGCATGCCGCCCTCAACCGCTGCGCTGATGGCGCGCGCGCTGGAAACCGGACAGCTGACGCTCGTGCGGGGCGCATTCCAGACCGCTCGAAGGGACGAGGCGGGGATCGCGCTTGGCTATCGGCCACGCGGCAGCCAGCGCTCTACCGACATCGCGGTCGATCTGGCGCTCGACTGCCGGGGTATCCGGCGCCGGCCCCAGGACACGGCCACGCCCTATATCCGCGATCTGTTGCACCGGGGTCTGGCCCGGGTGGACAGCCTCGATCTCGGACTGTGCTTCGACCCAGAGAGCCGGCTGTGCGACGCCGCCGGCCGGCCGCACCGGCAGATCCTTGGGATCGGGCCGGTGACCCGGGCGGCGTTCTGGGAGATCACCGCGGTGCCGGACATCCGCGAGCAGGCTGCACGGCTGGCGAAGACGCTCCTGGCGGGGTGACGGGCGCCGGACAGGAGATGAGTTCCCCTGTCGAGCCCCTTGCGGAAGGTGCAGACATTTCCTTTCCGGCCTCAAGTATGGAATGGACCGGAAAGGCTTTCTCTTCTTAGTCTATCTACAGAATAGACATTAAGGGAAACCGGCCATGCCGCTGAACTCCGCACCGCCTGCAATCGTCGGCCTTTCCGGCAGCTTCGGACCGACCTCCCGGACACGGGTCCTGGTCGAGACCGCCGCGCGCCTGACCGCCGAGCGGTTCGGCAAGACCACACGCAGCTACGACCTTGGCGAATTCCTGCCCTTCCTGGGCACGGCCCAGAAAGTGACGGACCTCGGTCCCGACGCACAGGGCGTGCTGAGCCATCTGCGGTCCGCAGACGCGCTGATCATCGCCGTGCCGGTGTACAAGGGCAGCTATCCCGGCCTCTTCAAGCACCTCATCGACCTGCTCGACACGGACTTCTTTGCCGGAAAACCGATCCTGCTCGCGGCCAGTGGCGGCGGCGACAAGCATGCGCTGATCGTCGAGCACCAACTGCGCCCGCTGTTTGCCTTCTTCACCGCCCAGTCGCTGGGCACCGGCGTCTACGCCACCGACCGGGACTATCTCGACGGCCGGCTGGTCAACGAGGCGGTGGTGACGCGCCTGACGCAAGCGGTCGAACAATTCGCGCCGTTCCTGGGCCAGCAGGGCCTGAGCGCGAGGGTCGTCGGGGCCTGAGCGCCAGCGACCCCCCGGAACTTTCCCAGATGAAGATGGAGACTTCAAAATGACATTCGACATCAATCGCCGTCATGCCCTGCTGCTGGGCTTCGGGGCTGCTGCCCTCGGGACCTTCGGCCCCACCTTCAAGGCCCGTGCCGCAGCCAAGGAGATCCGTATCGGCTGGCAGAAGGGTGGCGTCGTCGCCCTGCTCAAGGGCCGTGGCCTTCTCGAAGAGCGCCTTGCCGCAAAGGGTGTCAAAGTCAGCTGGTCGGAGTTCACCTCCGGGCCGCCGCTGCTCGAGGCCCTGTCGGCCGGCGCGCTCGACTTCGGCACGACCGGTGACGTTCCGCCGCTGTTTGCCCATGCAGCACGGGGCAATCTGGTGTTCGTCGGGGCCTACCGCGGCTCCCCGGTCGGCAACGCCATCCTGGTGCGCAAGGACTCCCCGATCCAGACGATTGCCGATCTCAAGGGCCGCAAGCTGGCCTTCAAGCGCGGCTCCAGCGCCCACAACGTGGCGCTCAAGCTGTTGCGCACCGCAGGTCTGACGCTCAACGACATCGAGGCCGTCGACCTGTCGCCGCCGGATGCCGCCCCGGCCTTTGCCAATGGCTCAATCGACGCCTGGTCGATCTGGGATCCCTACACCGCGCGGGCGGAAGCGGACGCCAACACCCGCGTGCTGGCGACGGCAAAGGATATCGTCCAGTCCTACGGCTTCCTCTCGGCCAACGGAACCTTCGCCAAGGAAAACGGCGACCTCATCGTCGAGACCATCGAAGCCCTGAAGGAAGTGGGCCGCGCGGCTCAGTCGGACCTGCCCGGCACGATCGCGGCCTTCGCCGAGGCCACCGGCCTGCCCAAGGACATCCTGACCGTGGTGGCGACCCGTCCGGGCCAGGACTACGGCGCGCTCAGCTATGTCGAGGACGAACACATCGCCTACGAGCAGGGCCTGGCGGACGAGTTCCACGCGCTCGGCATCATCCCGCGCAAACTCGACATCCGCGCGGCCGTCTGGACGCCGAAATCTGCCTGACCGGGAGCGACACCGATGACCGACAAGAAACTCGACTTCCTCTGGTTCATCCCGACGTCCGGCGATGGCCCCTATCTCGGCTCCTCGGAGGGACACCGTCCGCCAGAGCCGCGCTATCTGCGCCAGGTCGCGCAGGCTGCGGACATCCTCGGCTACGACGGCGTGCTGCTGCCGACCGGGATCTTCTGCGAGGAAAGCTTCGTCACGGCGGCCAACCTGGCCGCCCACACGGAAAAGCTTCGCTTCCTGGTCGCCATCCGTCCGGGTACTGCCGCGCCGGCCTACTACGCCAGGCTTGCGACCGGCCTTGACCGGGTTTCTGACGGACGCCTGCTGCTGAACATCGTTGTCGGCGGCAATCCGAACGAGCTGGCCGGCGACGGGATCTTCCAGCCGCATGACGAGCGCTACGACTATGCCGAGGAGTTCTTCACCGTCTGGGAAGACCTTCTGGCCAAGGGCGAGGCCCATCTGGACGGCAAATACGTCAAGGCCCTGAACGCCAAACTGCCCTTCCGCCCGGTGCAGGCGCCGCGGCCGCCGCTCTATTTCGGCGGTTCGTCGGATGCGGCAATCGAGTTTGCAGCCGGTCGGGTGGACAAGTACCTGACGTGGGGCGAGCCGCCCGCCCAGGTCGCGGAGAAGGTCGCACGCGTCCGCGAGGCCGCTGCCCGCAAGGGCCGCGAGGTCACCTTCGGCATCCGGCTGCACTTCATCGTCCGGGAGACCGACGAGGAGGCGTGGCAGGCCGCAGACCGGCTGATCTCGCGCCTGACCGATGACGACATCGCCAAGGCGCAGGCCTGGCTGAACAGCCAGTCCGACAGCGTCGGCCAGCAGCGCATGACCGCCCTGCACGGCGGTCGCCGCGACCGGCTGGAAGTGTCACCCAACCTGTGGGCAGGCGTGGGTCTGGTGCGCGGCGGCGCAGGCACGGCGCTGGTCGGATCGCCGGAAACGGTCGCCGAACGCATCCGCGAGTATCAGGATCTCGGCATCGATACGATTATCGGGTCCGGCTATCCGCATCTCGAGGAGGCCTATCGCGTCGCCGAGCTGCTGTTCCCCGTGCTGAAGGGCAAGGCCACCGATCGCCATGATGTCCGCTTCGAGAACATCGCGACGCGGCCAGGTCTGAACAACGCAAGACCTGAATTCCGAACCAAACTGGCGACCGCAAGCTGAGCGCCAGATCCGGCCTGCGCGTCGAGGGACCTCCCCCCGGAACGCGCAGGCCGCTCTCTCCCGTCATTGACACAGGACCCCTGCCATGAGCGCAAGTGACACCATCTACGCGACAGGTCTTGCCACCACGCCCGACGCCTCCGCGCAGGGCCCGACCGTCGACCTGGCCCGGATCGCGGGGCATGCCCTTCCCTTCTTGCTGCCGGTCGGCGTCCTGCTGATCTGGGAAGCCGCCGTGGCGGCTGGCTGGATTTCCGATGCGCTGATGCCGAGGCCGAGTGCCGTTGCGGTGGCCGCCTGGGAGACGCTGGTCAGTGGCGAACTGTTCACGCATCTCGGCGTCTCCGCGCTGCGGGCCCTGTCCGGGCTCTTGATCGGCGGTAGCATCGGCTTCCTGCTGGGTCTGGCAAACGGCATCAGCGACCTGTCGAACCGGGCGACCGATACGACGCTGCAGATGATCCGCAACATTCCGAACCTGGCGCTGCTGCCGCTGGTCATCGTGTGGTTCGGCATCGGCGAAGGCGCAAAGCTGTTCCTGGTCTCCATAGGCGTCTTCTTCCCGATCTATCTCAACACGCTGCATGGCATCCGCAACGTGGACCGGCAGCTGATCGAGATGGGCAAAGCCTACGGCATGTCTCCGGCCACGTTGTTCCGCCGCATCCTGCTGCCAGGCGCCCTTCCGTCGGTGTTCGTCGGTCTGCGCTATGCGCTCGGCATCATGTGGCTGACGCTCATCGTCGCCGAGACACTCTCGGCTTCGTCCGGTCTTGGCTACATGGCGATGAAGGCACGCGAGTTCATGATCCTCGAGGTCGTTGTTCTCTCGATCCTGCTTTACGCCGTGCTTGGCAAGGTTGCCGACATCGCCACCCGTGCCCTCGAACGCCGCACCCTTGCCTGGAGCCCGGTCTATGCCAAGTCTTAAGGCCGAACGGGCCATCGTGCACGAACGTACCGATATCGAGCCGGCGGCAGCCGCGCGGGCAGCGGGTCACGTGACCCTTGAACCCGGCCTGCGTCATCCTGATGGGGCAGCGGTGCGGATCCGTGGTCTCAACAAGAGCTTCGGCGGCCCCCGGGTTCTGGACCAGGTTGACCTCGACATTGCACCGGGTGAGTTTCTGGCCATCGTCGGCAAGAGCGGCTGCGGCAAGAGCACGCTGCTGCGGATCCTGACCGGCCTCGACACACCGCAGAGTGGTGAGGTCAGCGTCGACGGACGGACGCCTGGCAACAACGCCGCCGACATCCGCCTGATGTTCCAGGAGCCACGGCTGCTGCCCTGGGCGAGCGTGGCGGGCAATGTCGCCGTCGGCCTGCGTCAGGACGCCCACCCTGGCAACGAGGCAGACCGCGCCGTCGCCGAAGCCCTCAAGGCCGTGCAACTGCCGGAAAAGGCAGGGGTCTGGCCGGCGACGCTCTCGGGCGGGCAGAAGCAGCGCGTGGCGCTGGCCCGGGCTCTCGTGAGCCGGCCCCGGCTGCTGGCGCTCGACGAACCGCTCGGCGCGCTCGACGCCCTGACCCGGCTGGTGATGCAGGCGCTCATCCTGCGGGTGAAGCAGGAGACAGGCTTCACGGCCGTTCTCGTGACCCATGACGTGGCCGAGGCCGTGGCGCTGGCCGACCGGGTCATCGTCCTCGAAGCCGGGCGGATCGCCGCGGAGTTCCGCGTCGACGCGCCCCATCCCCGTCCCACCGCTTCCGAGGAGGCCGCCCGGATCGAGGCGCGCATCCTCGAGGCGATCTTCCACGGCCGAACAGCGGCCTGAAACCAACCCACAAGACCCCATCGACCCCGACGGATCAACACACCAAGGAGACCCGCATGAAGACATTCTCTCGCCTGGCGGCGCTTGCGTCCGCCCTCATCGTCAGCGTCTCGTCGGCCATCGCCGCCGAGGGCCCGCTTGTGACGACGGAATGGCTCGAAGCCAATCTCAAGACTGACAAGGTCCGGATCATCGAGGTCTCGGTCAATCCTGGCGTCTATGAACGCGGCCATATCCCGGGCGCGGCCAACCTAGTCTGGCATACCGATCTGGTCGACACGGTTCGCCGCGACATCGCCAGCAAGGACAAGCTGGAAGGCTTGCTGCGCAAGGCAGGCGTCAACGGCGGCGACACGATCGTTCTTTACGGTGACACCAACAACTGGTTCGCAGCCTGGGGCGCCTGGGTTCTCGACGTCTATGGCGCTGAAAACGTGAAGCTGCTCGACGGCGGCCGCAAGCTCTGGGAAGCCGAGGGACGACAGTTGTCGGTTTCGCCGTCCGCACTGGCAGCCGGTTCGATCACACTGAAGGACGCCAATCCGGCCCTGCGCGCCAGCATCGGTGATGTGGTCGCGGCCTCGACGTCCGGCTCGCAGGCGATTGTCGACATCCGGTCTGCCGATGAATACTCGGGCAAGGTGATCGCGCCGGAAGGCTTCAAGGAAACCGCCGTCCGGGCCGGCCATGTCACCGGGGCCGTCAACGTTCCGTGGGGCAAGGCAGTTCAGGCGGACGGCCGCTTCAAGCCGGTCGAGGAGCTGCGCGCGCTCTACAAGGAAGCCGGCGTCGACGGCAGCAAGCCGGTCATCACCTACTGCCGCATCGGCGAACGCTCCAGCCACACCTGGTTCGCCCTCAGCAAGCTGCTCGGTTACGAGGTGCGCAACTATGACGGCTCCTGGACCGAGTACGGCAACGCCGTCGGCGTCCCGGTGACCAATCTGGCCGGCACCGTCTGGACCGGCCAGTAAACGGGACTGATCCCGGGCTGATCGAATTGAGTCAACCTGCCGGACAGGCAAGCCCTCCGGTTGTCTCTCTGGCAGGATTGCCGGCACGCCCCAGCGGTGTGCCGGCAAAACCGGTCTGATGATCGCCCCATTCCCCTCTCCAGATCCTTCATGCCCGAGGTCTTCATGCCAATCGCGACAGGCGCCGCTCCCGCTGGCGATCCGGCGCGCCACCGTCTTGTGGCCGCAGCCGCCGGTCTGGTCCTGCTGGGCCTGCTCTGGATCATGCCGGACCGGGACGAACTCGGACGGCCGCTGGTCCTGACCTGCCTTCTCGGTGCCGCGTTCGGCGTTGTCCTGCAACGGTCCCGCTTCTGCTTCTGGTGCATCTTCCGTGACTGGCTGGAACACCGCGATCCTTCCGGGCTTCTCGGTCTCCTGGCAGCCCTTGCCGTCGGTCTCGTCGGGTACAGCCTTCTGTTCGGGATCTGGGTGCCCGCTCCGACGCCCGGCCGCCTGCCGCCTGACGCGCATGTCGGCCCCGTGTCGCTGACCCTTGCCGCCGGGGCCTTTGCCTTCGGGGTGGGGATGGCGCTGAGCGGCTCCTGCATCTCGGCGCATCTCTACCGTCTGGGGGAAGGCGCCTACGGATCGCTGGTCGCTCTCGCCGGCGCGGTTGGCGGCTTCGTGCTGGGCTTCCTGACGTGGAACACGCTCTATCTCGTCGACCTGCACCGGGCCGTCGTCATCTGGTTGCCCGCGCATCTTGGCCATGGCGGCGCACTTGCCCTGCAGCTCGGGGCCCTCGCCCTCATCGCCGCCGTCCTGCTCCGCAGCCGCCGGACCAGCCCTGAGGACCCGTCCCCAAGGTCCGCAACCGCGACCGGCGGGCTGTTGCAGCGCAAGTGGCCAGCGGTGACCGGCGGCATCCTGATCGGCTGGATCGCCCTCCTTGCCTATTTGCGCAGCGGACCGCTGGGCGTGACGGCAGAACTCGGCTCGGTCGCCAGGACGCTTGCCAGCACCCTTGACCTTCTGCCGGAGCAGCTGTTCGGACTGGACGGCCTCGCAGGCTGCGCGACGGCAATCAAGTCGGCGCTCTGGTCACGCAACGGCGTGTTCGTTGCCGGACTGGTCCTCGGGTCGGTCGCGGCCGCTCGCATCAGTGGCGACTACCGTGCAACGGTGCCCAAGGTGTCGGAGCTGCCGCGCCTTTTCGCCGGCGGGCTCCTGCTCGGCTGGGGCGCGATGGTCTCGCTGGGCTGTACGGTCGGCGTGCTGCTGTCCGGCATCATGGCCGGCGCCGCCTCCGGCTGGGTCTTCGCCCTGTTCTGCCTCACAGGTGCCTACGCCGGCTGGCTGCTGCGACAAAGACTGGGCAGAAATTAGTAAGGACGCAGGTGACGGCGGTCCAGGATGCAGTTCTTCCACAGATCGACATAGCCGACCTAAATACTGACTTTGCTCCACGAACCCATCTCAAGAATAAAGAGACAACGAGTTCACGCCAGTCACCAAAGGAACTACTGCGTTCCGATACCTGCAACGGAGAAAGCTCGACCGCAGTCGCGCCCCCTCCTCCATCCCCCCTTCGACGAAACTTTAGAAAAATGCCGCAAGCGCCTGAAAAAAGGGCGCTTCCTTCCGACTTATCGTTTGGTCTGGCTGACTACAATTCAGCAAGCCGACGTCACTTGCGGGCATATTGTGGGCCCGGGGCCTGGATTTGCGGGCACCTTGGAGGTGAACCTCGCAAGCAGCCGCACACTGATCACTACGGTCAAATAACCTGTTCCAATCCAGATAAACCGGTTGCCGGCAAGCCGGATGCCAGCAGCGCCTGATTGTCGCGGTCATTAGATTGTGCTGACGCAGGCCGGCTTCACGGGTCCTGCAAGGTCGTCGAAACGGCCAGTTCTTCGCGCAGAGCCGCCCAGGAGAGCAGCGCATCCAGCGCCGGGCACAATGCCTGCCCCCAGTCTGTCAGGCAGTATTCGACCTTTGGCGGCACCTGGTGGTGCACAATCCGGCGAACGATGCCATCGCGTTCCAACTGACGAAGCTGCTGGATCAGCATCTTCTGCGAGACGCCCGGGATCGCCCTCTCAAGGTCGGAGAAGCGCAGGGTGTTGCCGCCGAAGAGGTGAAACAGGATGATCAGTTTCCACCGGCCTTCGAGAAGTTTCAGAATATTTTCAACACCTTCGGCCGCGGTTTCACGGGTGAGAGCCACCGGCTTACTTTTAGGTGTGTGCCTTACTTTTTCGTGCGTTCTTGTCATATGGGCAAGTTAAGATGATCTTTGCCGGAGGACAACTCATTTTGGAGTACCCAATGCAGATCCTCCTTCCGGACCCCATTGCGGCCTATTTTGCCGCCGATCAGAAAGACGGCGGTGCCGTCGCCCGATGTTTCACCGAGACCGCGACTGTTGTGGACGAACGGCAGACCCATACCGGACGCGACGCCATTGGCCGCTGGAAAACCGAAGCCTCCGCAAAATTCAGCTACACGACCAAACCCTTCGAAATCAGCGAGGAAGACGGCCAGACGATCATCCTCGCCCGTGTCGAAGGCAATTTTCCCGGTAGCCCGGTCAACCTGCGATATGCATTCGTTCTTGATGGTGACCGGATCGCCAGGCTGGAGGTCACACCATGAGCTTCGATCTCGATCTTGCGGGCAAACGCGCGTTCGTCACCGGCGGAACAAAGGGGATCGGTGCGGCCATCGTCAAGGCGCTGCGTGAGGCTGGAGCCCGCGTCGTGACGACCGCCCGCACCTTGCCCGACCATTCAATGGAAGGTGTACAGTTCATCGCCGCCGATCTGCTGCATCCGGAGGGATGTGCGGCGGCTGCCGCAGGTGTGCTTGAACATCTGGGCGGCGTGGACATCATCGTCCATGTGGTCGGCGGCTCCACCGCGCCCGGCGGCGGTTTCGCGGCGCTGGACGATGAGGAATGGCAGAAGGAACTGAACTGGAACCTGATGTCGGCCGTGCGCCTCGACCGAGCGCTTCTGCCTCGGATGATCGAGCAAGGGTCCGGTGTGATCGTGCACATCACCTCGATCCAGAACCGCTTGCCACTGCCGGAATCCACGACGGCCTATGCCGCCGCCAAGGCCGCCCTGTCCACCTACAGCAAGAGCTTGTCGAAAGAAGTCGCTCCCAAGGGCATCCGCGTAATGCGGGTCTCGCCCGGCTGGGTCGAAACCGAGGCCGCAACTGCCCTGATCGAGCGCGTCGCCGAGCAGGCCGGCAGCGACTTTGCGGGCGGCAGGACGATCATCATGAATTCGCTGGGCGGCATCCCGCTCGGTCGCCCGGCAACACCGGCAGAAGTCGCTGATCTGGTCGCCTTCGTCGTCTCCCCCCGTGCTGGTGCCGTGACCGGTACCGAGTTTGTCATTGATGGAGGGACAATCCCGACGAGCTAGGATGTCGCGCGGGTAACCGAATGCACTGCCGAAAGCCCGCAATTTCCCGCGTGACGGCTTCGCAGGAGTAGGACACTGTAGAAACAACCAGTGTCCTGACCGGAAACCAGCCGCCATGAGCCCGGAATTTCTTCTCACCACACTCCTCGTCGTCGCCTCCCCGGGGACCGGCGTCGTCGTCACCCTGGCAGCCGGGTTGTCCGGCGGCTGGCGCCGGGCGGTGGCGGCGGCCTTTGGCTGCACGCTGGGCATCATTCCGCACATGCTCGCCGCAATCACCGGCCTGGCGACGCTTCTCAGCACCAGTCCCCTGGCCTTCGACATCCTGAAGATCGGCGGGATCGCCTATCTGCTGTGGATGGCCTGGACCAGCCTCAAGGACGACGGCCCGCTGAAGATCGACGCGGAAGACCCCACGCAGGAGAAACAATCGGGGACCTTGCGGGTCATCATCAATGCAGTGGCCCTGAACCTGCTTAATCCGAAGCTGCCGCTGTTCTTCGTCGCCTTCCTGCCGCAATTCATGGATCCTGAAGGCCCGGACGCCGTTGGCCAGTTGCTGGTGCTGTCCGGGATATTCATGGCCCTGACCTTCGCCGTCTTCGCGCTCTATGGCATCTTTGCTGCGACTTTGCGCGACCGGCTGGTCCGGCAGCCGCGCATTGTCGTCTGGCTGCGGCGCGGCTTTGCGGCAGCCTTTGTCGGCCTTGGAGTGAAACTCGCAGGCACCACTGTTTGACGCCGGCACCGGCCGGCGATCACTCCGCCTGCAGCACCAGTTGGGAGACCGAGGGAGCGAACAGCGCCTCGACGGCGGCAGCCGACGCGCCCAGCGCCACCGCGCGGGTGCCCGACGTCCCGACATGGATCCTCCGCTCTCCCGGAGCACTGGGAGCAAGACGCGGCAGCAAGGGCAAAGCCCGCTGCAGCAACGCCGCAAGGAACTCCGGCGCGATGATGCCTCCAAGGATGATTGCTTCAGGGTCCAGCATCATCTCGACGATGTTGATCGCCTGGCGCAGATAGGGCGCGACCTCGTCCATCCACGCCAGCACCGCCGGATCGCCTGCCGCAAACAACTGCTCGATCCGCACCAGCGACTGGCCGAGCGCCGGGTCCAGCCCGAGCCGCTCACACAGGGCATTGAGCGACAGATAGCGCTCCAGGCAGCCATGGCTGCCGCAGGAACAGGCAAGGCCCCCGGGCTGCACCTGGATATGGCCGATTTCGCCTGCGTTTTTGCTGGGTCCTGGATAGATCGCCCCGTTGAGGACAAAGCCGGCACCAAGCCCCACCCCGAACTGGATGAAGGCAAAATTGCCATAGGCCCGGCCAAGCCCGTAGACATGCTCGCCCAGGGCTGCGGCCGAGGCATCATTCTGCAGCACGACCGGCAGTTTCAGGGCATCTGACAGATGCTTCAAGTTCTCCGGCAGGCCGAACTCGGTAAAGGTGGTGGCATCGGACGACGATGACAGGTGCTGCAACTCGCCGACATCGGCCGCAAAAGGACCCGGCGCGGCAAGGCCAACACCGAACACGCGCGCCGCTTCGCCTGGATGGGCTGAGCGGAACTCCTGTACCAGGTTCAGCACCAGCGCATTGGCCGATGCGGTTGAGGGAGCCGCCAGATGCCCGGTTCCAGTCCAGACAATATTCCCCAGAAGGTCGCAGGCAATGGCGGTGACAGCGAGCCGGTCGACGTGAAAGCCGAGACTGTAGGAATGGCCGGCCCGGATCTGCACATTCATGCCCGGATGCCCCCGACCAGAGGCCTTGCCAGCGTGCAACTCGACAATGCCCTCGGCTTCGAGTTCTGCAACGATGTTCTGCACCGTCTGGCGTGAGAGCGAGGTGATGTCGGCGATCTCTGACCGGCCGATCGGGCCGCGCGTCCGGATGATCTCAAGCACGACGCGATGATTGTGCGTCTTGGCACGGGTCAGATTGGTTCCGCGTGTGCGAAAGGATGTTGCCATGCCCGGATCCACTGCCCCCCGTCGTGTGTTCCTGCCTTTTGTTTAGACGCAGCGTCAGCGACGCGCCAGCACCGATTGCACTGCGGTTGCGGGAATACGCTTCTCACAACGAGACTATCCTCTGATTCATGTGTTGCGCCGCACATCATCAAAACATCTCAATTATTTTTTCCAGCAAATTGACAAATAAAATACGCCGGCTAGGATGCCGCTGCTCATTACAAACAACCGGAGGGCAAACCAGAATGAGACGACTGCTTATCCTTGGCACCGCAGCGGCGGCGCTCCTGATGAATTCCGCGGCCTTTGCCGAGACCACGCTCAATGCGCTGTTCATGAGCCAGGCCGCCTACAGCGAAGCCGACATCAAGGCGATGACGGCGGATTTCGAGAAAGCCAACCCGGGCGTCAAGGTCGCGCTCGAGTTCGTTCCCTATGAGGCGCTGCATGACAAGATCGTGGCCGCATCGGGCGCAGGTGCCGATGGCTATGACGTCGTCCTGTTCGACGTGATCTGGCCGGCCGAGTTCGCGACACGCGGCTTCCTGACGGACGTCACCGACAAGATTCCGGCCGACGCGACCGCCAAGATCTTCGACGGCGCCTGGACCACCGTGGAATATGACGGCAAGCGCTATGGCATGCCCTGGATCCTCGACACCAAGTATCTCTTCTACAACGAGGACATGCTGAAGCAGGCCGGAATTGCAAATCCGCCGAAGACCTGGGCAGAGCTTGCCACCCAGGCAAAGGCAATCAAGGACAAGGGGATCGTCCAGTATCCGCTGGTCTGGAGCTGGTCGCAGGCCGAAGCCATGATCTGCGATTTCACCACCCTGACGGCCGCCAATGGCGGCGCCTTCTTCGAGGAAGGCCAGCCGGTCTTTGCCTCGGGCGGCGCCCGCGATGCCCTCGCCTACATGAAGCAGACGCTGGACGATGGCCTCACCAACCCGGCCTCGCGCGAGTATCTGGAGGAAGACGTCCGCCGCGTCTTCTCCAACGGCGAAGCGGCATTCGCCCTGAACTGGACCTACATGAACGCGATGGCCAATGATCCGGCCGAGAGCAAGGTCGCCGGCAAGTTCAAGGTCACCTCCGCACCGGGCGTTGACGGCAAGTCGGTTGCCTCGGGCGTCAATGGCTCTATGGGCCTCGGCATTCCGGCCAACAGCCCGCATGCGGACGAAGCCTGGAAGTACATCGCGCATCTCACGGACCAGTCGGTTCAGGAGACCTATTCCAAGCTCAGCCTGCCGATCTGGAAGGCCTCCTACGACAATCCGACGGTTGCCGAAGGCCAGGAAGACCTCATCACCGCCGCGAAGCAGTCAATTGCCGTGATGTATCCGCGCCCGCTCGTGCCGTCCTACACGGAAGTCTCCGACATCCTGCAGAAGAACCTGCACAAGGCGCTTCTGGGTGAGGCCAGCGTCGACGAAGCCCTCACCGCCGCTGCCGACCGCGTCAAGCGCATCCGCTGACCGCAAACGCAGACAAAGAGGAAGCAGGACCCATGCTTGGCCGGCGCCAGATACGTGAGAAATGGATGTTGCTGGTGCCGGCCATGGCGGTGCTCGGGGTGATTACCCTTGTGCCCCTGGTCAACACGCTCTGGCTCAGTTTCACCGATGCGAGGATCACGGCGATTGTAACGCCGGTGAAGCTGATCGGACTGGAAAACTATGTCTATGCCCTGACCGACCCGGACTTCCAGGAAGCGCTGTGGCGCACTCTCTACTTCACAGTCGTCTCGGTCGGGCTGGAAGTCGCCCTGGGGATCAGCATCGCGCTGCTCCTCAACCAGGAATTCAGGGGCCGCACACTGCTGCGGGCCCTGATCATTTTGCCCTGGGCCGTGCCGACGATCGTCAATGCGGTCGCCTGGCGGCTGATCTATCACCCCGACTACGGCGCGCTGAACTCGCTCCTGTTCCAGCTCGGCTTCATCTCGAGCTACCAGAGCTGGATCGGCAGCACCCAGTTGGCGCTCAACATGGTGATCCTGGCCGATGTCTGGAAGAATTTCCCGCTCGTGGTCTATGTGGCGCTCGCCGCCTTGCAGACCGTGCCGGGGGAGCTCCTGAAGGCTGCGGCCATCGAGGGGGCCGGGCCCTGGAAGCGGTTTCGCGCAATCACCCTGCCCTGGATCGCCGGACCGCTGCTCGTTGTCATCGTCCTGCGCACCATTGAGGCCTTCCGCGTTTTCGACATCGTCTATGTCATGACCGGCGGCGGCCCGGCCGACAGCACCAAGACCGCGAGCTTCTACGTCTACCAGGAATATTTCAACTATCTGCGCAGCGGCAGCGGCGCGTCCTATGCCGTGCTCGTTGCCGGCATCAGCGCGGTGCTGATCCTTGCCTATTACGCCGCCGCGCGCCGACAGGACCAGGGGAGCCGGGCATGAGACGCACCCCGATGCAATCCGCGCTTCTGTACCTTGCAGCCCTCGCGGTCGCCCTGTTCACAACGGCTCCGCTGATCTGGCTCGCCCTGATGAGCGTCAGCGCTCCCTCCGACCTGACCGAGGTGCCCCTGCGCTGGATCCCCTCCAAGATCGATTTCAGCCGGTATCAGGCCCTGTTCGACCTGGAGAGCGGCGCAGGCGAGCGCTTCCTCAGCGCCATGCGCAATTCGGTGTTGGTTGCCGGAGCGGCCACCGCGCTGGCTCTGCTGATCGCCGTTCCGGCAGCCTATTCCTTCTCGCGCCGCCGTGCGCCGATGGTGCTGCTCTTTGCGTTCCTGGCGACGATCATGATGCCGCCGATCACCTATGTCCTGCCGCTCTACACCGCCTTTTCCGGGCTTGGGCTGCTGAACAGCAAGGTGACTCTGGTGATCGTCTACACAGCCATGTTGCTGCCCTTCGCCATCTGGCTGATGAAGGCCAACATCGACGTGCTGCCGGTAGAGGTGGAACAGGCTGCCTTCATGGAAGGAGCATCGACAAGCTTCACCCTGCGCGTGGTGGTGCTGCCGCTGGCACTGCCGGCCATTGCGGCGACGGCCATGCTGTCCTTCCTGGTCGCCTGGGATGAGTTCTTCTATGCCCTCATCTTCACCAACGACCTGACGGCAAAGACCTTGCCGGTGGCCATCGCCGACTTCGCAGCCGGCCGCGTCACCGACTATGGCGTCATTGCCTCGGTCGGGGTCATGGCCACGCTGCCCCCCGCCCTCCTCGCCATCTGCTTCCAGAAATTCATCGTCTCGGGACTTGTCGCCGGCTCCGTCAAGGGCTGAGCGACACGCGCTTCGCGCACCGGGGCTCCGGATCGAAAGGTCAAACACTGCCATGTCGGCACATTCCATCCTGTCCGTCGAACGACTCGAAAAGCGCTACGGCGACGTGCATGTCCTCAAGGACATCAATGTCGCCATGCAGCCGGGCGACTTCCTTGTGCTTGTCGGCCCGTCGGGCTGCGGCAAGTCGACCCTGCTCGGCTGCATCGCCGGCCTGTCGGACGTCACCTCCGGCACCATCCGCATCGCCGGTGAGGACCGCACCCACGCGGAACCAGCCAGCCGCGACATCGCCATGGTGTTCCAGTCCTACGCCCTGTTCCCGAACATGACGGTCGGCCGCAACATCGGCTTCGGCCTCGAGGTGCGCAAGGTGTCTGACGGCGAGCGGGACGCCAAGGTGCGCCAGGTGGCCGAGATGCTGAAGATCAGCCATCTCCTCGAACGCAAACCGGCCGAACTCTCCGGCGGCCAGCGCCAGCGCGTTGCCATGGGACGCGCCCTGGTGCGCGAGCCGAAGCTGTTCCTGTTCGACGAGCCGCTGTCCAATCTCGATGCCAAGCTGCGTGTCACCATGCGCACCGAGATCAAGCGCATGCACCAGGCCACCGGCGCCTCGATCATCTATGTCACCCATGACCAGATCGAGGCTATGACACTGGCCACCCGCATCGTCGTCATGAAGGACGGCGTGGTGCAGCAGATCGGGACGCCCAAGGAAATCTACGACACGCCGGTCAATACCTTCGTCGCCGACTTCATGGGCGCACCGGCCATGAACCTTATGCCGGCCAAGGTCAGCCGGCAGGACGGCGCGATCCGCATCGAGATCGCAACGGCCGGTGGCCAGCCGCTGGTGCTCACCGATTACGGCAATGCGCCAACGCTGCTGCCGGAAAGCCCTGCTGACCTGATTGTGGGCCTGCGCCCCGAGGCGATGACCGATGCCGATCAGGTCGACGGCCGCCTGATCCAGCGCGCCAACTGTCAGCTCGACGTGGTCGAGCCAGCAGGAGCCGATACCTACGCTGTCATCACGCTCAGCGGAACGGAAGCGATCGCGCGCCTGTCGGGCGATGCCACGGTAACCGCCGGCGAGATCGTGCCCCTTTCCTTCAATCTCTCGAAGATCTCCTACTTCGACCCGCACTCTGGAAAACGCCTATGAGCCTCGCCCTCGGACTGGCCGCCGACATCGGCGGAACCAACACGCGTCTTGCGCTGGTCGAAAACGGCCGCGTGCGCGAGGACACGATCGTGCGTTACAGCAACGCCGATTACGAGACGCCGGAGGCGGCCATCGGTGCCTATCTGTCAGAGGCCGGAACGCCTCGCTGCGGCTCCGCGGTGCTGGCGATTGCCGCGCCGATTTCCGGAACGCGCATCGAGATGACCAATCACAACTGGGTCTTCGAGGCGGGCTCCCTCTCGCGTCTCCTCGGTGATGCCCGCGTGGAGTTCCTCAACGATTTCGAGGCGCTGGCCCATTCGCTGGAAAATCTCAACGAGGGCCGGCTCGTGCCGGTGCAGATCCCGGCCGAAAGCCCCCCGGCAAACGGGACTCGTGTGGTCGTTGGCGCGGGCACGGGCTTCAATGCAGCTGCGCTCTATCCTCCCCGCGACGGCGGCCGGGGCACGGTTGGAACCGGCGAATGCGGACACATGACCCTGCCGGTCGAAACGGCCCGGCACCTGTCCTTGCGCGACTACCTTGCCCGTGGCCGTGGCCGGGCGTCGGTGGAACGTGCGCTGTCCGGTTCGGGTCTGCGCGAAGTTTACGAATGGCATTGCCTTGAGGCCGGACAGTCGCCTGGTCCGCTGTCGCCGGCAGAGATCGCTGCGGCCGCGCGGGCCAGAACAGACCCGATCTCAGTTGCCACGGCGAGGGCCTGGATGGACATCCTCGGCCGGGTCGCCGGCGACATCGCGCTTGTGTTCATGGCCCTGGGCGGCGTCTATCTCACCGGCGGCGTTGCCCGCAGCCTGCAGCCGTTCCTGTCGGAGCCGGAGTTCCTCGCCGCCTTCCGCGCCAAGGGCCGGCAGACCGGATTGGTGTCCGCCATCCCGGTTTATCTGCTCGATGACGACTTCGCCGCACTCGCCGGCTGCGCTGCACGCATGTAAGGCAAGATCAAGGTCACACAATCTTCGGTAAGCCAGACAGAAATCGGCACAACTTTCGAACCCTGCCTGGCTGTCATTGCCTAATTTCGTTGCTTGACTTCGAGCTGGGCATCATTACGCTGGCAACAAATACCGGTATACCCGGATGGCATTTGCGCCCCGAAACCTCACCAGAACTGGTGTTGGTTCCGGGGCGTTTTTCGTTTCTGAGGGGAAACGATGCGTCAGCGCTTCGAGATCGGCATCCTGTTTTCACGCTCCGGCGGCTACGTCCTCGTTTCGGACGCCTGCCGCGCTGGCGCCATGGCCGCCATTGCCGACATCAACGCCGACCCGGACTTCGGCATTGAACTTGTTCCCGTCGAGCGCGATCCGGGCGGCAGCACCGACCGCTATGCGCCCCTTTGCGAGGATATCTTCCGCTCGTCCTCGGCACGGCACGTCGTCGGCTGCGTCACCTCGTGGAGCCGCAAGGAGGTAATTCCCGTTCTGGAAAAGCACGGCGGCACACTCTGGTACGGCTGCCCCTATGAGGGCTATGAGGCGAGCGACCACGTCTTCTACACCCACGCCTGCCCCAACCAGCATCTGGTGCCCCTGCTTGGCTTTGCCGTTCCCCGGTTTGGTGCGCGCGGCTATCTGGTCGGCTCCAACTACATCTGGGGCTGGGAGATGAACCGCGTCGCCCGCGAGCTGCTGCGCGATGCCGGCGGCGAGGCGCTCGGCGAACGCTGCCTGGCCCTGGGCGACGAGGACGTCAGCCGGCTGATTCAGGAGATCGAGGCGCTGCGACCCTCCTTCGTGCTCAACAACCTGATCGGCCCCTCGTCCTATGCCTTCCTGAAGGCCATGGCCGAACTAGGGCGGATCGATCCGGCCTTCCGTCCGGAGGTCTGCCCAGTGCTGTCCTGCAACCTGACGGAATGCGAGACGTCGCGGCTGGACGGGGCCGCCGACGGCCAGATTTCGGCCGGGCCCTATTTTGCCCGCCCGGCTGAACGGCTCGGCTGGCCCGCCTCCGGAACCAGCCGGTCTGCGACGTCTTTCGAAGCGGCCACCTACATGTCGGTGCGCATGCTGGCCGAAGGCATTCGCGCCACCGGCCGGGCCGATCCGGACGCCTCCGCCTTTGTCGGCCGTCCCGTTGCCTCGCCCTTCGGCATGGTCGAGATCGATCCGGTCACCCGCCATACCGCATTGCCGGTCATCATCGGGCGCATGCAGGGCAGCGATGTCGAGGCGCTGGATGTGACAAGCCGCATCCTGCCGGACCCCTATCTCACCCGCTATGACCGGGCCCAGACGTTTCCCCGCCCCGCGCTGAAGGTGGTGATGTCATGAGGCGCAGCTTCCGCATCCCCGATCTCGGCGGCGCCGAGGCCTATATCCTGCACCGGCCGCATCCGACAGTCGCTGCCATCGAGCGCCAGTTGAAGGTGATCGGCATTCGCACGATCGAGGCCTGGCCGGATCTGCCGCCAGTTGCGACAGCGGCTGACTTTGTCTTCTTTGACGCCGACCTTGGCCACGACGAGCAGTTCCCTTGGGGCGCTGGCCAGTCGCCCATGCCCCTGATCGCGCTGATCGGTTCCGAAGCGCCTGGCCGTGTCGAATGGGCGCTGTCGCAGAACGCCGACGCGCATCTGCTGAAGCCCGTTGGCAACGCCGGCGTCTATTCGGCGCTGCTGATCGCGCGCAACGCATTCGAGGCCCGCAAGGCGCTGGCGGCCGAGGTCGCTGACCTGCGCCAGCGCGTCGGCGAGCGCCGCAGCATTGTGCGCGCCGTCGGCATTCTCATCGCCCGCGGCACCAGCGAGGACCGTGCCTATGACCAGCTCCGCCATCTGGCGATGACCTGGCAGGTCAGCATGGAAGACGCCGCAGCCCGTATCGTTTCCTGGTCGGAAGAAGAAGATGTCACACAGTCCAACCGCTTCACCTGAGACGGCTCCCGCAGCGCCGGCGCGCCGTCCTGGTGTGGTGGCCCGCCTTGCCCGCCGCCCGCTCGCCGTTGCAGGTCTTGCCTGTGTCGTGCTGATCGTGCTCGGCGCGGTGCTTGCGCCCTATGCCACGCCCTACTCCCCCGACGAGCAGATGTTCGACGGCCTGACGCTGGAGGGCTCGCCGCTGCCGCCGGATGCCCGTTTCTGGCTTGGCACGGACTTGCTCGGGCGCGATCTGCTGACGCGCATCCTTTACGGCGCGCGCACGTCGCTGGTGATCGGGCTCGTCGCCAATGGCATTGCGCTCACCATCGGCACGCTGGTTGGCGTCACCGCCGGCTATTTTGGCGGCTGGATCGGCAGCCTGCTGATGCGCTTCACCGACCTGATGATGGCCTTCCCGGCTCTGCTGCTCGCCATCTGTCTCGCCGCCGTGTTCCAGCCCAGCCTGTGGATCGTGGCGCTGGTCATCGCACTGGTGAACTGGGTGCAGACCGCGCGCATCATCTACACCGAGACCAGTGCGCTGGCCCGGCGTGAGTTCATCGACGCCGAGCGCACGCTTGGTGCCTCGACCGCTCGCATCCTGTTCCGCCACATCCTGCCGCATCTGGTGCCCACGATCATCGTCTGGGGCACGCTCGGCATCTCCACCACGGTGCTGCTGGAAGCAACGCTCAGCTATCTCGGCATCGGCGTGCAGCCGCCAACCCCGTCCTGGGGCAACATCATCTTCGAGAACCAGACCTACTTCCAGACAGCTCCCTGGCTGGTGTTCTTCCCCGGCGCGGCCATCCTGATGCTGGCCCTTGGCTTCAACCTGGTCGGCGATGCCCTGCGCGACATCCTCGACCCGACCCAGCGGGGGCGTGACTGATGCTGACCTATCTCGCCCGCCGCCTGATCCAGGCCGCGCTGATCCTGCTCGGTGTCTCGGTCATCACCTTCGCCCTGCTCTATCTGCTGCCCGCCGACCCGGTGCGCCAGATCGCCGGCCGCAGCGCAACGGCCGAAACCGTTGAGAACATCCGCCGCCAGCTCGGGCTCGATCAGCCCTTCCTTGTCCAGTACTGGCGCTATCTCACCGGCCTGCTGCAGGGAGATCTCGGTCGGTCCTATCTGCAGCGCTCCGAGGTCAGCGAGCTGATCGCCGCACGCCTCCCCGCCAGCCTGCTGCTGATGGCCGGGGCCATCGTCTGCGAACTGCTGATCGGCCTTACCATGGGCCTGATCGCCGCCGTCCGGCGCGGCACGCCGCTGGACCAGGGGCTGATGATCGCGTCCTTTGTCGGCGTGTCGGCACCGCAGTTCGTCGTCGGCCTGCTGCTGCTGTACTTCTTTGCAGTTCAGCTCGGCTGGTTCCCAATTGGCGGCTACGGCACGTTCCAGCATCTCGTCCTGCCCTCGGTCGCCCTCGGCATCCTCGGCGCCGGCTGGTACTCGCGCATGATGCGGTCCTCGATGATCGACGTGCTGCGCCAGGACTATATCCGCACCGCAAGAGCAAAGGGCCTGTCGCGCCTGACGGTGCTGATGCGCCATGCCTTGCCGAACGCCATCCTGCCGGTGATCGCCATGATCGGCATCGACATCGGCATGTTCATGTCGGGCATCGTCGTCATCGAAAGCGTGTTCGGCTGGCCCGGCATCGGCCAGCTCGCCTGGCAGGCGATCCAGCGCGTCGACATCCCGATCATCATGGGGGTCACGCTGGTTTCGGCCTGCGCCATCGTCCTCGGCAATCTGCTCGCGGACCTCGTCACCCCCTTCATCGATCCCCGCATCCGGCTTCGCTGAGCCGGGACAAACAAAACCAGAGGAGACAGGGAATGAAGCGATTTCTGAAATCAACCGTGGCCGGCGTGACACTTGCCGCGCTGATGTCGAGCCTGCCCGTTATGGCCGCCGAGACCGGCCTTGACCCGAACGCCAAGCAGGGCGGCGGCATCGTCATCACCTACAAGGACGACGTGGCAACGCTCGATCCGGCCATCGGGTACGACTGGCAGAACTGGTCGATGATCAAGAGCCTGTTCGATGGCCTGATGGACTATGAGCCGGGCACCACCAACCTGCGCCCCGGCCTTGCCGAAAGCTACGAAGCCACAGCCGACGGCCTGACCTATACGTTCAAGCTGCGCGAGGGCGTGAAGTTCCACAATGGCCGCGTGATGACCGCCGAGGACGTCAAATATTCCCTCGACCGTGTGACCAACCCGAAGACGCAGAGCCCCGGTGCCGGTTTCTTCGGCTCCATCAAGGGCTATGACGCGATCTCGTCCGGCTCGGTCGAGACCCTTGAGGGCGTGACGGTTGTCGATCCGCAGACGGTGAAAATCGAGCTGAGCCGCCCGGATGCAACCTTCCTGCATGTCATGGCGCTGAACTTTGCCTCTGTGGTGGCCAAGGAAGCGGTGGACGCCGCCGGGGCTGACTTCGGACGCGCTCCAGTCGGCACGGGGGCCTTCAAACTTGCTGAATGGACACTCGGCCAGCGTGTCGTGTTCGAGCGCAACGCGGACTTCTGGCGTCAGGGTCTGCCCTATCTCGACCAGATCACCTTCGAGATCGGCCAGGAGCCGATTGTTGCCCTGTTGCGGCTGCAGAAGGGCGAAGTCGATGTGCCGGGTGACGGAATTCCGCCGGCCAAATTTACCGAGGTGATGGCTGATCCGGCGCAGAAGGCCCGTGTCATCGAAGGCGGCCAGTTACACACCGGCTACATCACCATGAACGTCGCCATCGCGCCTTTCGACAAGGTCGAGGTGCGCCAGGCGGTCAACATGGCGATCAACAAGCAGCGCATCACCCAGATCATCAACAACCGCGCCGTTCCGGCCAACCAGCCGCTGCCCCCGTCCATGCCGGGCTATGACCCGTCCTACGAGGGCTATGCCTTCGATCAGGCCAAGGCCAAGGAACTGCTGGCCAGCGCCGGACTGAAGGACGGTTTCGAGACCGAGTTGTTCGTCATGAACACCGACCCGAACCCGCGTATCGCCCAGGCGATCCAGCAGGATCTGGCCGCCATCGGCATCAAGGCCTCGATCCAGTCGCTGGCCCAGGCCAACGTGATCGCGGCCGGCGGGGAAAAGGATCAGGCGCCGATGATCTGGTCCGGCGGCATGGCCTGGATCGCCGACTTCCCGGATCCGTCCAACTTCTACGGCCCGATCCTCGGCTGCGCCGGTGCGGTCCAGGGCGGCTGGAACTGGTCCTGGTACTGCAACGAGGATCTCGACAAGCTGGCCGCAGAGGCCGACTCGATGGCAGATCCCGCCAAGGCCGCAGAACGCAACGCCCTGTGGAGCCAGATCTACGGCAAGGTGATGGCCGATGCCCCCTGGGTTCCGGTGTTCAACGAACAGCGCTTCACGATGAAGTCGGAGCGCATGGGCGGCGCGGATGCGCTCTACGTCGACCCGGTCTCGATCCCCGTCAACTACGACTATGTGTATGTGACCGATGTGCAGTAACTGCAACTACACCATCCATGGCGCGCAGCATCACTTTGGCTGGGACAACTCGCTTGTCCCGGCCGCCCGCGTCGAACCGGGATCGACGATCCTGTTTCATTGCCATGACAGTTCGGCGGGCCAGCTTGGCCCGTCGAGCACCCTTGAAGACCTCGGCCGCCTCGACTTCGGCAAGATCAACCCGGTCTCCGGCCCCATCTTCGTCGAAGGGGCAGAACCGGGCGATGCGCTGAAGGTGACCATCGACAGCTTCAAGCCCTCCGGCTTCGGCTGGACCGCGAACATTCCCGGCTTCGGGCTGTTGGCGGACCAGTTCAAGGACCCGGCGCTGCATATCTGGACGTACAATCCGGATACGCTGGAGCCGGCGCTGTTCGGCAGCCATGGCCGGGTGCCGCTGAAGCCGTTCTGCGGCACCATCGGCAATGCACCGGCAGAAGCTGGCCTCCACTCGGTCGTGCCCCCGCGCCGGGTCGGCGGCAATCTCGACATCCGCGATCTGGCGGCCGGTACCGAGCTGTATCTGCCGATCGAAGTGGCCGGTGCGCTGTTCTCCGTCGGCGACACCCATGCAGCCCAAGGGGATGGCGAAGTCTGCGGAACCGCCATCGAAAGCCCGATGGACGTGGTGCTGAAGCTCGATCTGGTGAAAGGCGCCAACCTCAAGACGCCGCGCTTCACGACGCCGGGGCCGGTCACGCGTCACCTCGACGCCAAGGGCTATGAGGTGACGACCGGCATCGGCCCGGATCTCATGGAAGGCGCGAAGGCAGCGGTGTCGAACATGATCGACCTCCTGTCCGCCCGCTACAACATGAACCCGGTCGACGCCTACATGCTGGTCTCGACCTGCGGCGACCTCAGGATCAGCGAGATCGTCGACATGCCGAACTGGGTCGTGTCGTTCTACTTCCCCCGGTGCGTGCTCGAATGACCGCTCCGGCTCCCTCCAGCCTGTCCTCTGGCGCTCCGGCGTCAGAGGCATCCCCGGTCCCGGTACTCAGCCTGCGCAACCTGACCATCAGCGCCCGCAGTGCTGGTGGAATGCTCCCGCTGGTGAGCGACCTGAGCTTTGACCTTGCGCGCGGAGAAACCCTTTGCATCGCCGGGGAATCCGGGTCTGGCAAGTCTATGACATCGCTGGCGATCATGGGCCTGCTGCCGAAGCCGGCCGTGTCGATCACCGCCGGGTCCATCGCTTTCGGGACAACCGATCTTGCCACCGCACCGGAACGGGTGATGGAGCGGCTTCGCGGTGACCGGATCGCCATGATCTTCCAGGAGCCGATGACCTCGCTCAACCCGGTCCTGACCATCGGCCGGCAGCTGACCGAAGCCATCGAGACCCATACGGACCTGTCCCGCGGGGCAGCGCGGATACGGGCGGTCGAGGCGCTGTCTGCCGTTCGCATTCCCCAGGCCGAGCGGCGCCTCAGCCAGTATCCGCATGAATTGTCCGGCGGCATGCGCCAGCGCGTCATGATCGCCATGGCGCTGGCCCTACGCCCCGATGTTCTCATCGCCGACGAGCCGACAACGGCGCTGGATGTCACCGTGCAAGGCGAAATTCTCGAACTCCTGCGCGATCTGAAACGCGACTTCGGCACCAGCATCATCCTGATCACCCATGACATGGGCGTCGTTGCCGAAATGGCCGACCGCGTCATCATCATGCAGCATGGCAAAATGGTTGAAACCGGGGCAACGGCCGACCTGTTTGCCACTCCAAAGGCCGACTATACAAGAGCGTTGCTGGCCGCCGTGCCGCGCATGGGCGCTGGGCAAGCGGCAGCTGCGGCCGCCGGCCTTCCGGTTCAGCCCACCACACCGCAGCCCCCTTTGCTGGTCGTGGAAGACCTGAAGGTAGGGTTTGATCTGAAGGGCGGCCTGCTGGGGCGCAAGACCCACCGTGTGCATGCGGTGGAAGGCGTCAGCTTCACGATCCGGCGCGGCGAAACCTTCTCCCTCGTCGGCGAATCCGGCTGCGGCAAGTCGACGATTGCCAAGGCGCTGACCGGGCTCGTCCCCTTCGAGGGCAAGGTCACGCTGGACGGCGAACGCATCGACGGCTTGAGCGGTGCGGCACGAAAGGCCGTGCAGCGCGACATCCAGATGATCTTCCAGGACCCCTATGCCTCGCTCGATCCGCGCATGCGCGTGGGCGATCTGGTGGCCGAACCGATGCTGATCCACGGCATTGGCACGGCGCGCGAGCGGCAGGACATGGTGGCGCACCTGTTCGAGCGGGTCGGCCTCGACCCGTCTCATGCGGAGCGCTACCCGCATGAATTTTCCGGCGGCCAACGCCAGCGCATCTGCATCGCCCGGGCTCTGTCGCTGAAGCCGAAGCTGATCATTGCCGACGAGAGCATTGCCGCCCTCGATGTCTCGGTCCAGGCCAAGGTGCTGCAGCTGCTGAAGGATCTGCAGGACGAGTTCCACCTGTCCTATCTGTTCATTTCCCATGACATGGCTGTCGTGGAGAACATCTCGGACCGCCTTGCCGTGATGTATCTCGGCCAGATGATGGAAACCGGCAGCCGGGACCAGGTGTTCTCAAGCCCGCACCACCCCTACACCCAGCGCCTGATTGCCGCCGTGCCGCAGCCTGATCCGGCCGCCAAGCGGCATGCCTTCCCGCGTCTGGCAGGGGAAATCCCGAGCCCGGTCTATCCGGTTGGCCAAGGCCCGAAACGGCTGGCGCTCCTGGACATTGGCGCGGGTCACATGGTGGCCAGCCGGGAGTGACTGCGTGTCGCCCGGCCGTTTGTCCCACTCCTGCGGCGTTTTATGACCGCCGCAGGAGACCACATCGGACCGTACAAAAATAATTAATAATTCTTTACAACGTCGGAGTGTTGGAATTTAATATTCCAAACTGGATCGACGGACGGCAGGACTGCCGCCGCGAACCAGCCTGAGACCAACGACCGGAAAGGCATGGACCTGACTGGCGTTGCCGGGGGAGCCGGGTTGGGAGAAGCGGGAGATGAACAAGGCTGATGTCCTGTTCGTGTTCGATGTCGGCGGCGTGCTGATCGAGCTCGATCCGGCTGCGCGGGACGCGGCCCTCGTCGCCGGTCGCAAGGCCGGTGCGGGACGTCCCGATTTCACCTCCCTGCCCCGCGACCTGATGCGCGACTTCAGGCTCGGCCTGGTCGACGAGCCTGCCTATCTGGCGGCACTGTCGGCCCACTTTGACGTTTCAACTGAAACAATCCTCGCCGCCGAGGACGCCTATATCGCTGGCGTCGACCCGGAAATGGTCGGATTTGTCCGCGTTCTGAAGCGGCGCTTTCGCGTGGTCTGCCTGTCGAACACACAAGCCATCCACTGGCGGCGGGTGTCGCACACATTGCTCGGACCTGACCTGTTCCATGCAGATTACGTGTCGCATGTGCTGCATCAGGAAAAGCCGGATCCGGCGATCTACCGGAGCCTCATCGAGGCGGAAGCAGCGCAGGACCGCCGGATCATCTTCATCGACGACACCGGCGAGAACATCGACGCGGCACGGGACCTGGGCTGGACCGATGCACTGCTGCATGTCTCGCCCGGCGACACGATTGCTGCGGTTGCGGACCTGCTGGGCCTGCAGGACGAGGCCGGCCCCGCCGACGAGCCGGCCGTCGGCACCCGTCACTGATCAAACGACACATGAAGGGCCGCTTGGCCGGAGCAAGACGAGATGGCGCAACTCTCCCTCAGGGGCATCAGGAAGCGGTTCAAGGCACTGGAGGTGCTGCATGGCATTGATCTGGAAATCAGCCACGGCGAACTGATTGTCTTCGTCGGCCCCTCAGGCTGCGGCAAGTCAACCCTGCTGCGTCTCATCGCTGGGCTTGACCCGATCAGCGACGGCGATTTCCTGCTCAATGGCCGCCGCATGAATGATGTGGCACCGTCGCGGCGCGGCATCGCCATGGTGTTCCAGTCCTATGCGCTCTATCCGCACATGGATGTCTACGAGAACATGGCCTTCGGCGCGCGCCTGATGGGCCTGACAAAGACCGAGGTCGAAACGCGCATCGCCGACGCCGCCCGCATGCTGCGGCTGGAACCCTTGATGCAGCGCAAGCCGCGCGAACTCTCCGGCGGCCAGCGCCAGCGCGTCGCCATTGGCCGGGCCCTGGTGCGCAAGCCCGAGTTGCTGCTGCTGGACGAGCCCCTATCGAACCTCGATGCGGCACTGCGTTCCGACGTGCGGCTCGAGATCGCCAAGCTGCACCGCGACATCGGCGGCACCACGATCTATGTCACGCATGATCAGGTCGAGGCGATGACCCTGGCTGACCGCATCGTCGTCATGAACCAGGGGCGGATCGAACAGTTCGGCACCCCGCGCGAACTCTACGAGACCCCCGCCAACACCTTTGTCGCAACCTTCATCGGCTCTCCCCGCATGGCGCTGCTGCCGGTGACCCGCGACGGGAACCGTCTCGGCCTCGAAGGCTCCGGATCCGTCGAGATCGGCGAGATCCGCACCGGTGACGACCGCGAACTCACCCTCGGCGTGCGACCGGACGGGCTGGTCCTGCGGCCAGCGGACGCTGCAACCGGCCTTGCTGCCAAGGTCGTCTACACCGAATATCTCGGCGACAACGCCTTTGTTTATGCCCGCCTCAATGAAGGCACCCTCGTCAGCATCCGCTGCAGCCCCGACACCCGGCCGGAGCCGGAGTCCGAGGTCCGCGTCGATCTCTTGCCTGGCAAGGCGCATGTCTTCCACCGAACATCAGGCGAGCGCCTGCCCGCCTGACCCCGGGCCCCGGTTGCAGACCCCTGTCGCCGGCAAGCCCCACCAACACGCTGCACGCAGACCGAAAAGAGAGGAACAGATGAGAAAGACATTCATCCGCACCACAGCCGCGCTCGGCGCCCTGCTGATGGCCCTGCCCGTCATGGCCCAGGAACTGACGTTCTGGAGCTGGCGCCAGGAAGACAAGGCCCAGTACGAGAAGTTCATCGACGCCTTCGAAGCGCAGAACCCGGGCATCACCGTGAAGTTCGAGGCCTTCGAGGCCGCGAACTACAACACCATCCTGTCGACGGCGCTGGCTGGCGGCACCGGCCCTGACCTGTTCATGTCGCGCGCCTATGGCGGACTGGAGACCGTGGCCAGCGCAGGCCACCTGATGCCGCTGGACAGCACCAAGATCCCGGCCCTCGCCGAGTTCACACCGGCAGCGCTGAATGCCCAGACGATGCGCTCCGACAAGACACTCTACGGTGTTCCCTTCGCCAGCCAGACCATGCTGGTGATCTACAACAAGGACCTGTTCGACAAGAACGGCATTGCCGAGCCCAAGACCTTCGACGAACTGAAGGCCGCCGCCGAAAAGCTAAAGGCCGCCGGCCTGATGCCTTTTGCCAATGGCACCGCCACCGCATGGCAGAACGAGACCATCGTCTCCGCGCTCGGCTCCTCGTTCATGGGCAAGAGCTTCTATGAAGACCTGATGGCCGGAAAGGCCGACTTCACCGACCCGCGCTATATTGAGGCGCTGACGAAGCTGAAGGAAATCTCGGCCTATTTCCCGGACGGCTTCATCGGGCTCGACTACGCTTCATCGCAGCAACTGTTCACATCCGGCATGGCCGGCATGTTTGCCGGCGGCTCGTTCGAGCTTGCCAACTTCGCCAAGCAGAACCCGGACCTGAAACTCGGCGTCTTTGCAGCGCCGGGCAAGTCAGCGGAAGATGAAGCCCTCGTCGGTCTCTTCATCGATGGTGGCTACGCCGCCAATGCCAAGACCAAGCATCCGGAAGCGGCACTGAAGTTCCTGAACTATGTCGCCTCGAAGGATTTCGGCCAGGCCTTTGCCAACGGCCTGCGCAACATCTCGACCGTTCCGGGCGTCACCTTCGACGATCCGCTGCTGGCCGAGGTCGCAGAGCTCAACAAGAACGCCATTCCCTACATCATGCTGGTGCATTTCCGCTTCGGCGAGCCGTCGGGCTCGGTGCTGCTGCAGGGTGAGGTCCAGAAGCTGATGGCCGACAAGGCAACCCCGGCAGAGGTCGGCACCGCGCTGACCACGGGTCTGGCCAACTGGTACGCCCCGTTCAAGAAGTAATCCGTCATGGCCCCGGGCGGGATTTCGCCCGGGGCCGCCTTCCGGCACCCCTTCCCCACGAGACCTTCAAGATGTTCGGATCGCCGCTCACCGGCCGCAGGCTCTGGATCGCCGCCCTGATCGTGCCGCCACTGGCCTTCGTTGCCCTGTTTGTCGTCTATCCGATCCTGTCGGCCTTCGCCTATGCCTTCTTCGAATGGAAGGGGCTGGCGCGGGGCGAGTTCGTCTGGTTCGCCAACTTCCACAAGGTGCTGTTCCAGGAGCCCTATGCCACCTGGACCATCAACGCCTTCCTGCACAACGTCTTCGTATTCTTCGCGCTGATGGTGCTTCAGAACGGTATCGGCTTCGTGCTGGCCTATTGCCTGTGGCGCGAGCTGCCTGGCGCGCGGTTTCACCGCATCGCCGTGTTCCTGCCGGTGGTGCTGTCGACGATCATCGTCGGCTTTCTGTTCAAGCTGTTCCTGCACCCGATCTTCGGCGTGGTGAACATTTCACTGCGCGCCGTCGGCCTCGGCGGCCTTGCCATGCCCTGGCTCGGCGATGATTCCACCGCGCTGATGGCGCTGATCATCGCCAATGCCTGGCATATGGTCGGCTTCCCCACCCTCGTGTTCCTCGCCGGCATGCAGCGCATTCCAGGCGAGATCCTCGATGCGGTGCGGATGGAAACCCAGAGCGAATGGGTGAAAGTGTCGAAGATCGTCTGGCCGCTGGTCGCGCCCAGCGCTACGGTTGTCTTTACCCTGCTCTTCGTCGGGGCCTTCAACTGGTTCGAGCTGCCTTATGTCATGGCCGGGCTTGATGGCTCGCCGCATGGCGCAACGGATGTGCTCGGCCTCTATTTCTATCGCACCGCCTTCGGCAACCAGTCCGGCGGCGCGCAGGACTTTGGCACCGGCAGCGCGCTTGCCGTGCTGATCTTCCTCTTCATCGCCGTGGTGGCCGGCTTCCTCACCATGTATCTGCGCAAACGGGAGATCCAGCTATGAGCGCCTCCGCCATGGCTTACAGCGACCGCTCCGGTATGATCGGACGGCTGGGCCGCGACGGGCTGATCCAGATCATCCTGATCGCCAACACCTTCATCATGCTGGCGCCGATCGTCCTGATGATCTTCTCGGCCTTCAAGACCAACACGGAAATCTTCCAGACGCCCTTTGCCCTGCCCGACTTCACGAACTTGTCGAACATCGCCAAGATCTGGACCGAGACGAACTTCCTGCGCTACCTGATCAACTCGGCCATCGTCACCGGCACGTCGCTGCTGCTGATCCTGACGCTGGGCACGATGGCGGCCTATGCGATTGCCCGCTACCAGTTCACCGGCTCGGGCTTCGTGCTGATGTTCTTCATTGCCGGGCTGACCCTGCCGCTGAAGCTCGCGATCATTCCGCTGTTCGTGCTGATGCGCGATCTCGGCGTCCTCAACACACAGGCCGCGCTCGTCATCATCTATGTCGCCATGGGCCTGCCGACGACGGTCTTCATCATGACGGGCTTCATCCGCACCCTGCCGAACGAACTGGAAGATGCCGCGCGCATGGACGGGGCCAGCGAAGCCCGCATCATGTGGTCGATCATGCTGCCTTTGGTCAGGCCAGCGATGGTGATCGCCGGGATCCAGAACGTGGTGCCGATCTGGAATGACTTCTTCTTCCCGCTGATCTTCATCCAGTCGGATCACCTGAAGACCCTGCCACAGGGCCTCACCACCTTCATGGGGGAATACACCACCGACTGGGGTGTGCTCTTTGCCGGGCTGACCCTGTCGGCCGCCCCGATCATCCTTATCTACATCATCCTGTCGCGCCAGTTCATCAACGGCATGACCGCCGGAGCGGTGAAGTGACAGGCACATTCTGCAAGGCAGGGCTGTCGCATATGCAGCCAGACGGTCTTGGAGGTCTCTCAGCCCCCCTCCCCCTCGTGGGGAGGGGTGAGGGGTGGGGGGCACGAGAGGCCGTCAAGTCATCAAGCGTCTGAAGTAAGCCTGGTCAAAAACCTAAGTAGTAAGAATTTAAGTCCGCTCCCCCCTCCCCACGAGGGGGAGGGAAGCTTAGAGGCTCCGACAGGGTTGAGCTGTTTCGGCACAGTCCTACACATCGAACATGAGCCAGTCCTCATAGGCGATAGCCCTGCCGATCAAGGGGGCGCAGCGGAAACTGCGCCTCCTGCCCTAAAGTTTCAGCACCGACACGGCATCCTCGCTGGCGTGGATGAACTCCTGCGCCGATGGCTGGCGCTGAACCAGGAGGATGAACAGGAGATCCGTCATGGTCAGCTGCGCGTCGCGCGAGGTGATCGCGGACGAGCGCACCCGCTCCTCGTCGGCCACCGTATGAAGGCGAATATCGGCCAGTTCAGACAGGGGATTGGGCGTCAGCCCCGTCAACGTGATCACCGTCGCGCCGCGCTGACGTCCAAGGCGGGCAATCTTCAGCGTCTCATGGCTTGTGCCGGAGTAAGACAGCGCGAAGAGGACATCGCGGGCGTCCAGCGTCGACACATTGGCGATCTGCACATGGCTGTCGCTGTCATGGATGACGACACGGCCGATCTTCAGCAGCTTATAGGAGAAATCCCGAGCCACCAACGAAGAGGCCCCGACACCAGCCATGAAGATCCGGCGTGCACCGTCGAGGGCCTCCAGCGCGCGGCCTATCGTCAGCTCGTCATTGGCCGCCACCGTCTGCTGCATCGACATGACCTTGCTGGCGATCAGTTTCTGCAGGATCGTGAGATAGCCGTCGCCGACCTCGATGGTCGAGTGGATCATGCCGGGAGGCACCTGCCATTCCTGTGCCTTGGCCTTGCTCACCGCCAGCTTCAGCTCCTGATAGCCGGCATAGCCAAGCTTCTGGCTGAACTTCACCACGCTCGACTGGCTGCGTCCGGTCGCCTCCGCCAGCGCGGCCGAAGACATCGCGAGCATCTCGTCCGGTCGTTCAACGATGAACTCGCCAATCTGCCGGTCGGCCGAGGTCATGGACCCGAGCTTGGCAGTGATGATCTTGAGCACGGACATGCGCGCGAACCCTTTTTTCGCGGAGGACGGCTGGCCTGGAGAAGCGGAACAGAGCCCACGTAGCCCCGGCCCGAATTGCCGTAACGAAACCCGCATAGCAGATTGGAATTTATTATTCCAAATTTTTTACGGAAATGGAATGATGCACGCACTTCCTCGGGGAAGATTCTGCAAGTGCGAAACCGGGCGGCGTGATGAGCGACAAGGCACAGTTATTCCTGGGTGTGGATGGCGGAGGTACGGGCTGCCGCGCGCGCATCGTTGACGCGGGCGGCCAGGTCCTCGGCGAAGGCAAGTCCGGGCCGGCCACCACCCGCATTGGCATCGCCGAGGCCTGGGCCTCGATCGAGACAGCGGCACGGGCGGCAGCGGATCAGGCGGACCTTGGGCCAGAAGACCTGTCCCGCATCGATGCCGGCATCGGTCTGGCGGGTCTCAGCCGGCGCGGCGCGCTGGACGCACTCAACGCCCTGCCCAATCCCTTCAACAGCCGGCGCTTCATCAGCGACGCAGCCGCCGCCTGTCTCGGCGCGCACTCCGGCCAGGACGGTGCCATCGTCATCGTCGGCACCGGCTCCATCGGCGTGGGCTTCCTTGCGGGCGTGCACGTGCGCGTCGGCGGCTATGGCTTTCCCGTCTCGGACGAGGGCAGCGGCGCTGACCTCGGTCTCAAGGCCCTGCAGCAGGCGCTGCGTGCCTATGATGGCCGCATTGAGGAAACACCACTGCTGACCGCCCTGCTTGTCCGCTTCAACCGCGATCCGATGGAAATCATCGGCTGGATGGACAAGGCAAGCGCCACCGATTACGCGACGCTTGCGCCAGACGTCCTCACCCACGCCGATCAGGGCGATGCCGCCGCCCGTGCGATCATCCGGTCTGGCGCGGAAGCCATTGACGGACTGGCGCGGGCCCTTTTCGCCCGGGGCGCGGATCAACTCACCCTGCTCGGCGGCCTTGGGAAGCCGCTGGAGCCCTGGATTGCCCCCGATGTCCGCCGCCGCCTGAAGCCGGCCGACGGCGACGCGGTTTCCGGCGCGCTTTTCCTCGCCCGGTCCCCGGCAGCGCTCACGCTCTGACCCCACTCCGCACTGCCTTTCCATTCCCGTTCCATTCCCGCTCCGGCCGGTTCAAGCCGGTACAGGCGGAGAGCTGTGGACGCCTGGGTCGTCCGGAATAGTAAATTCCATTCATGTTTGACATCAGGAATATTTAATTCTAACTTCTTAACACCCCTTAAGACCCAAGAGGCCCGGATGGAACAGGTGCTCATTTCCGAACTGGAGAAGCTGGTTTCGGAATCCCGCAATCCGCGCACGATGCAGATCGACCTGCTGCCCACAGCCGAGCTTCTGGCGGCCATCAATGCCGAGGACCGGGTCGTACCGGAGGCCGTTGCCCGCGAGCTGCCCGCCATCACCCGCGCCGTAGACCGGATCGTCGAGGCGTTTCAGGCGGGCGGGCGCCTGATCTACATCGGGGCCGGCACCAGCGGCCGGCTTGGTGTGCTCGACGCCTCCGAATGCCCGCCCACCTTTTCGGTGCCCGAAGGCATGGTCGTCGGCCTGATTGCCGGCGGCGACCATGCCCTCAGGCATCCGGTCGAAGGCGCTGAAGATGATCCGGCAGCCGGCCGCGCCATGCTACAATCGGTTGGAGCCTCGGCAAGGGACGTGATCGTCGGCATCGCGGTCAGCGGGCGCACCCCGTTCGTGATCGGTGCGCTCGACCACGCCAGAGAGCTGGGCGCGACCACCGTCTCGCTGACCTGCAATCCCAATTCCACCATCGCCGGCATGGCCGACATTGCCATCTCGCCTGTCGTCGGCCCGGAAATCCTGACCGGCTCGACCCGCATGAAGTCTGGCACCGCGCAGAAGCTGGTGCTCAACATGCTGACCACCGCCAGCATGATCCGCATCGGCAAGAGCTACCAAAACCTGATGGTAGATCTGAATGTCAGCAACCAGAAGCTCCATGCCCGCGCCTCGCGCATCGTCATGGAAGCAACCGGCTGCACGCTCGAGGAGGCCCGGGCCTATCTCGATGCGACGGAAAACGACGTCAAACTGGCGATCCTGATTGCACTGACGGGATTGAGCCTCGACGATGCCCGCATGGCGCTGGCGCGCGCCGGCGGGTTCTTGCGCCGCGCCATCAACGAAACCGGGGTCAACCCGGAGGGGTAAGCCGACCGAACGGCATGGAAGTCAACCGACCGCGAGACCAGGGAGGTCCATCGTGAAGCTGAAGACTGCAGGGAAGATCATTTCCACCATCGCGCTGGCCGCGATGCTGGGCACCACCGCCTTTGCCACCGCCGCCAGCGCCGCCACCTTGCGCATGGCCTGGTCGCAGGATGCCACGGGCCTTGACCCGCACAAGCAGACGGCCTTTTCCTCGATCCGCCTGCTCGAGCTCATCTATGAGCCGCTGGTTCGTCTCGACGACAAGCTGGAGATCGTGCCGGCGCTGGCCGACAGCTGGGCCTTCGCCGACAATGGCACCAAGCTCACCTTCAAGCTGAACCCCAATGCGAAGTTCCACAACGGCGCCAAGGTCACCCCAGCCGACGTGAAGGCCTCGTTCGAGCGCCTCCTGGACGAGAAGACCGGTGCGGCGGCCCGCGCCAACTTCCTGTCGATCGCCAGCATCGACACGCCAGACGATGTGACCGTCGTCTTCAACCTGTCACAGCCCGACGTGCCGCTGTTGGCCGCGATGGCCGGCATCAACGCCGCCGTCGTCCCTGCAAGTGAGATCGAAGCGGGCTCCATCGGCACCAGCGCCGTTGGCTCGGGCCCGTTCAAGCTCGACAAGTGGGAACCCAACGCGAAGGAAATCCTGTCCACCAACAAGGACTGGGCTGGCGGCAAGGTCGCCTATGACGGCATCGACATCTCCGTGCTGCCGGACGAGACCGCCATCCTCGCCTCGCTGCGCGCCAAGCAGATCGACTTTGCCCTGATCAACGACCCGCTCGTTGCCACGCTGGTGCCGAACGAGGCAAGCCTGACGCTGAACCGCACGCCGGTGCTTGCCTATCACGTGCTGCAGCTCAACCCGTCGCGTGCGCCGATGAACGAGCTGAAAGTGCGCCAGGCCATCTCCTGCGCCGTCAACCGCCAGGAAGTGCTGGACACCGCCCTGCTCGGCGAAGGCCGCATCACCGGTCCGCTGACCATGCCGGCCTACCAGTCCGACCCGGAGACGTTCTTCTGCTACCAGCAGGACGTCGCCAAGGCAAAGGCCCTGATGGCGGAAGCTGGCAAGGCTGACGGCTTCTCGGCCACCGTGATCGTCGCCACCGGCGAGCCGGCCACGGCCGCAGCTGAAGCCCAGGTGCTGCAGGCACAGCTGAAGGAAATCGGCATCAATCTCGACATCAAGATGATGGAGCTGAATGTCTATGTCGACACCTGGCTGAAGGGTGATTTCGACATGGCCGTTGCCCTGAACGGTGGCCGTTCCGACCCCTACACCATGTACAACCGCTACTGGACCAAGGCTGGAAACCTGCAGAAGGTTGCCAACTACATCGATGACACGCTCGACAGCCTGATGCAGCAGGGCCGCGTCGAGACCGATCTTGCCAAGCGCAAGGTGATCTTCGCCGAGTTCGAGAAGCACCTGACCGAAATGGCGCCCTGGATCTGGCTCTACACCGGCTACACCTACACCGGTCAGCAGAAGACCGTGGACGGCTTCGTGTCCTCGCCGACCGGTTCGCTCTTCGGCCTGACCACGGTCACCCTGAAGCCGTAAGCCGCACGACGATCAAGACGAGGACGGACTGTCCATGAACTACCTGACCCGAAGGCTCCTGACCTTCCCCCTGGTGATGTTTGGGGTCTCCGTCCTCGTTTTCGTCGCAATCCGTCTCGTGCCGGGCGATGCCATCACGGCCATGCTCGGCACGGAAGCCGGCCTGCTCACGCCCGAACAGAAGGCCGCCCTTGCCAGCTATTTCGGCCTCGACCAGAGCTGGTTCACACAATACGCCCGCTGGATCGCCGGGGTTCTCTCCGGCGATCTCGGCCTCTCGGTCACCTACGGCAAGCCGGTCCTCGACGTCATCCTCGACCGGTTCCCCCTGACGCTGCAGCTGGCCCTGATGGCCATGGTCATTGCCCTTGGAACCGGTCTGCCGCTCGGCGTCTTCGCCGCCACCCGAAACGGCAAGGCGGCCGACCTCGGCGTCCGCGTGCTGGCGATGATCGGCCAGTCGACCCCCAGTTTCGTCGTCGGCCTGCTGCTGATCTATTTCCTCTCGGTCGGCTTTGGCGTGTTGCCCGCCATGGGCCAGTTCGTGCCGCTGTGGCAGGATCCGCTGACCAATCTCGGCCAGATGATCCTTCCCGCCATCACGCTCGGCTTTGCCTTCACCGCCTCCGTCACGCGCATCTCGCGCTCGGCCATGCTGGATGTGCTGTCGGACGACTATGTCCGCACCGCACGGGCCAAGGGCGCCCCGGCGCGCCGTGTCATCTGGCGCCATGCCCTGCCCAATGCCCTGATCCCGGTTGTGACCCTGAGCGGCGTCGAGTTCGGCTATCTGCTCGGCGGCGCGGTGCTGGTGGAACAGATCTACGCCCTGCCCGGCCTTGGCCGGCTGGTGCTGGAAGCGATCCTGCAGCGTGACTATGCGCTGGTCCAGGGCACCGTCCTGTTCATTGCCTTCAACTTCCTTCTCGTCAATCTGCTCGTCGATCTCGCCTATGTGGCGCTCGACCCGCGCATCCGCCTCGGGGGCAATTGATGTCACTCGTCCGGGCGCTCCTGCGCCACCCCAGCGGCCGCATCGGTGGCTGCATCATCCTGCTTTTCCTGCTGGCAGCCCTGCTCGGCCAGCTCGGCCTGACCCCGCATGATCCGCTGAAGCAGATGCGGCTCGACCGCCTCAAGCCGCCGAGCCTCACCTATGTGATGGGCACGGACCTGTTCGGCCGCGATGTCGCCAGCCGCGTCATGCTGGCCATCGGCCAGTCCTTCATCGTCGGCTTCCTCGCGGTCGGCATCGCCGCGACGCTGGGCACCGTGCTGGGCCTCACTGCCGCCTGGTTTGGCCGCCTTTGGGATGGCGTGGTGATGCGCTCGATGGACGTGCTCCTCGCCTTCCCGGCGATCCTGCTCGCGCTTCTCATCATCGCCGTCGCCGGCCCCGGCACCTGGACCAGCGTCACCGCCATCGCCATCGTCTACACGCCGATCTTCACCCGCGTGGTGCGTGGTCCCGCGCTCTCCATCAAGACGCGCGAATTCGTCGACGCCGCCCGCACCTTCGGCTCCAGCCGCCGCTACATCCTGACCCGCCACCTGATGCTGAACCTGGTCGCGCCCCTGACCGTGCAGGTCACGCTAGCGCTGGCCTGGTCGCTGCTCACCGAAGCCGGCCTCAGCTTCCTCGGCCTCGGCACCCAGCCGCCAGCCGCGTCGCTCGGGCTCATGCTGGCCGATGCCCGCAACCTTATGGAAATGGCGCCCTGGCTGCTCATCTTCCCGGGCCTCACCATCATGATCGGCATTCTCGGCTTCAATCTCACCGGCGACGCCCTGCGCGACATTCTCGATCCCAAGACCCGGAGGGCCATGGCATGACCTCGCTTCTCCGCGTCTCGAACCTGCGCGTCGCCTTTGGCAAGCCGCCGGTTCAGAAGGAAATCGTCCACGGGGTCAGCTTCGACATCCTGGCCGGCCAGACCCTCGCCATCGTCGGCGAAAGCGGCTCGGGCAAGTCCGTCACCGCGCTCTCCGTCAACCGGCTCGTTGATTATGGCGGCGGGCGCATCACCTCCGGCGAGATCCTCTACACCCGGGCCGACGGGTCGGTGCTTGATCTGGTGACCGCACCGGAGACCACACTGGAAGAGATCCGGGGCGCCGAGATCAGCATGATCTTCCAGGAGCCGATGACCTCGCTCAACCCGGTCCTGACCATCGGCACGCAGGTGGAAGAGGCCTTCCGCCTGCACCGGGGCCTCACGGGGGCGCAGGCCCGCAAGGCGGCGAAGGACGCCCTTGACCGGGTGCGGATTTCGGACGCCGAGCGGCGGCTTTCCTACTGCCCGCACCAGTTCTCCGGCGGCATGCTGCAACGGGTGATGATCGCGATGGCGCTCGCCTGCAATCCGCGCCTGCTCATCGCCGACGAACCGACCACGGCGCTCGACGTGACGGTCCAGGCCCAGATCATGGCGCTCTTGGCCGAGCTGAAGCGCGAGACCGGGATGGGCATGATCTTCATCACCCATGACCTTGGTCTTGTTGCCGGAATTGCCGATCAGGTGCTCGTCATGCAGGGCGGCGAAGCCGTCGAACAGGGGCCGCTCGACGCCGTTCTCGACACTCCGCAGCATCCTTACACCCGCCATCTGCTCAGCGCCGTTCCGCATTTCACCTCCGGCAGATCGGTCCGCACGGATCACGACCGCAGCGCCGTGGCTGTGAAGCCGGTTCCTGCGCTGAATGTTCAGGATCTCGTGGTGCGCTTCCCGATGCGCGGCGGCTTCCTGAAGCCCTCCCCCGGCGCGGTCCACGCCGTCGACGGTGTCGATTTCGACCTGATGCCCGGCGAGACGCTGGCGGTGGTCGGCGAAAGCGGTTGCGGCAAGTCCACGACCGCGCGCGCGATCCTCGGTCTGGTGCAGCCGACCCGGGGCACCCTGGCGGTCCACGGCAAGGATGGCACCGCTGGCCATGTGGTGCAGATGGTGTTCCAGAACCCCTATGCCTCGCTCAACCCGCGCCTCAGCATCGAGAGCATTCTGGCCGAACCCGTCACCGCAGCCGGTCGCCGGGTCGATGCGGCCGTGCGCCAGCGCATGGTCCTGCTGCTCGACCGGGTCGGCCTGCCGCAGGACAGTCTCAAGCGCTATCCGCATGAATTCTCCGGCGGCCAGCGCCAGCGCCTGTGCATTGCCCGGGCCCTGATGCTGAACCCTTCCGTCGTCGTCCTTGACGAAGCCGTCTCGGCGCTGGATGTGTCCGTTCAGGCCAAGGTGCTGGAATTGCTCATTGATCTGCAGCGCGAGTTCGGCCTTTCCTATCTCTTCGTTTCCCATGACATGGCCGTGGTCGAGCGCATCGCGCACCGGGTGGCCGTGCTCTATGCGGGACAGGTGGTGGAGATCGGCCGGGCGGCGGACGTGCTGGGCACGCCCCGCCATTCCTATACCCGCCGCCTGATCGACGCGGTGCCGCACATCGACCGGCGCCGGCTGGACTATGCGCTCGACACGCGGCAGGTGCCCTCGCTGGTCCGGCCACGCGGCTTCGAGCCTTCGCCCGCCGCCTGGGTCAGCCATGGCCCGGATCATCTGTCCCGAACCGAAGTCTGAGCCAGTGGAGGTCGTTTCGCCATGACAAGAACAGTCAGCCTCCCGGACCTGTTTGAAAGCGCGTTCCAGCCCGTTGCAGAGATCGTCCGCAGTGGCCGCATTCCGGGCGCGGTGCTGGGCGCCGTGGATGCGGACGGCACACAGCTGACCCGCGCTATCGGCAAGGCGCAGGTGATCCCGTCAGCCCGGCCGATGACCACCGAGACCTGGTTTGATCTCGCCTCGCTGACCAAGGTGATCTTCACGACGCGGCGCATCCTGGAACTGGCGGAGGCCGGTGAGATCGATCTGGACGCGCCGCTGACCACGCTGCTGCCGGACCTGTGTCAGTACGACATGACCGCCTGGCAGCGGAAAGTGACCTTCCGCCAATGCCTTGGACATCAGACGCCGTTTCCGGCCGTCGAACCAGTCTACACCTACGGCTCCGATCCGGCGCGCCTGCGCGCCTTCGTGATGCAGCGGGACTGGCGCGCCGGACCTCCGGTCTATTCCGACATCAACTTCATCCTGCTCGGCATCGTGCTGGAACGGCTGGCGGGCGCGCGGATCCGCGACCTCGACCCAGGTCCGGGCTTTGCCTGGTCCGCGCCGGAGGCCACATCCGCGGCAACCGAGTATTGCCACTGGCGCGAGCGTTTCCTCGTCGGCGAGGTGCATGACGAGAACTGCTCCGCCCTGCAAGGGGCTGGCCACGCAGGGCTTTTCGGCACGGTCGATGCGGTGCTCGGCTTTGCCCACGACCGGCTTTCTGGCGACAAGACCGGCGATCCGGTCACCCGGCTGATGCGTCAGCCCCTGTCGCCCACCCGCACCCACGGGTGGGAGCGGCCCTATCCGGGCTGGTCCGGCGGCGACAGGGCCAACGCCAGCGTCATCGGCCACACGGGCTTCACCGGCACCGGGCTCTGGATCGACTTTCTCACAGGCCGGGCCATCACCCTGCTCACCAACCGGGTCCACCCCTCTCGCCATTTCGACAGCGGAATCATGGCCTTGCGCCGCGCTGTCGGTGATCGTTTCTTCTGCAACGAGGAGCAGTCCTGATGCTCGACCAACCGCAATGGGCCGTGGGCCTGATGACCGGCACCGTGCTGGATGGCAACATCGACGTGGCGCTGTTGAAGACCAATGGCGAGACCATCGAGGCCTTCGGCGCCTACACGCTGAGCCCCTATCCGGACAGCACCCGCCGGCTTCTTGAACGGACGCTGGACGAGGCGCGGGCGTGGAATTTCGAGGGGCCGGAGCCGGCCATCTTCCGCGAGGCGGAGGAGGTCCTGACCCGGGGCCAGTCGGCGGCCGTGCGCACGCTTGTCGAGGCCAACGGCTTGACCATGCAGGACATTGCCGCTGTCGGCTTCCACGGCCAGACGGTGCTGCACCGCGCGCCGCAGGCTGGACGGATCGGCGCGACACGCCAGCTTGGCGACGGCCACCTGATGGCCGATCTTCTGGGCACGCGGGTGGTCTATGACTTCCGCAGCGCCGATGTCGCCGCCGGCGGCCAGGGCGCGCCGCTGTCGGCCGGCTACCATGCCGCGCTTCTGAAGGATCTGGGCTCGGACGGGATGACGGCGGTGCTCAATCTGGGCGGCGTTGCCAATGTCACCTGGAGCGACGGCAAGGGCCAGGTGGTGGCCTTCGACACCGGTCCGGCCAATGCGCCGCTCAATGATTTCATACGGCAGCATGGTCTGGGCGAGATGGACCGGGACGGGCTGATCGCCCGTTCGGGACAGGTCGACGAGGCGCGGCTGGCAAAGCTCCTGGCCCATCCCTACATGACCGCGCCCTATCCGAAGTCCTTGGATCGCTTCGACTTTACCGCTGCGATGGCCGATGGGCTGACGATCGAGAACGGCGCGGCAACGCTCGCGGCCTTCACGGCGGCGGCGGTCGGCAAGGCGCTGGATCTCCTGCCGGTGCGCCCGGAAAAACTCATCGTCTGCGGTGGCGGCCGGCGCAATCCTGTGATCATGGAACGCCTTGCCGAGCGCGCCGGTGTCATGGCAGTCCCGGCCGAAAGCGTCGGCTGGCGCGGCGATGCCATCGAGGCGGAATGCTTCGCCTTCCTTGCCCTGCGCACCCTGCGCGGCCTGCCGATCAGCTTCCCCACCACCACCGGCGTCCCCGCCCCCATGCCCGGCGGCCGCATCGCGGAGCCGAAGCCTCTGGCGGCGTGAAGGTCCTGATTTTCAAGGTGAATGTTACCTCTACCCCCTTGAGGGGGAGATGTCCGCGAAGCGGACAGAGGGGGGTGACTGCCTATCCGCTGGCACAGCGCTTGCCGAACTTCCCATTACCCCCCTCTGCCCCCTGACGGGGGCATCTCCCCCTCAAGGGGGGAGAGGGGCGGGCCGCATCCGATCACAGCTTTTTCTGCAGGAAGAGACGGCGGCGGCCGGGCGGGAAGTCGGGCAATTCGCCAAAGATCTCATAGCCTTGTCGCCGGTATGCTGTTTCGGCGGCCGGGTTGAAGGTATCGATAAAGGCACCATGGCAGCCGCGCCGGCGGGCCTCGTCCTCGGCGGCGGTGAGCATCTTCCCCGCCATTTGCTGGCCGCGCAGGTCTGGCGAGACGAACAGCCACTGCACGTACAGCCAGCCCCAGGCGGTGTAGCCGGACACGCCGGCCTTCAGGGCTCCCGCCTCGTCCCGCACCAGCACCACGACCGGACGGCGGCCGGACGGGCCGACATCGGCGTCGTTGAAGGCGGTGAGTTCACGGCCGATGGCCTCGACATCCGCCGGATCGGCGCTGTCGGTGACGGTCAGGGAAAGGGTCATTTCAGGGCAGTCCGGGAGGGTCTGGCGACGCCGGAACGGCACGCGCCAACTTGCGCCAAAACCATGCCAAAACACGGCGATTCTGTCGCCCTTTTCCGACAAAGGGTGACACTCGATTTGATACAGGTTGCGACGGCTGCCGGGCTTGTCGCCGGATAATTTCTTGAGTAGAAAACTCATAATATTTTCCGGCCCTCGCGCCCGTCAAAGGACCTCCCTCCCGATGCTCGACACGCCCACTGCAACTCCGGTCACAACTTCGGCCCCTACCCCGTCCGGCGACCCGATCCTCGAACGCCACCGCCACGAGCTGCGCCGCCGTGTCCTGACTGTCTCGGCCGTGGAGCGGCTGACGCCGAACATGCTGCGTCTGACCCTGACCGGTCCGGACATGGCGGACTTCGTCTCCCTGTCGCCCGGCGACCACGTCAAGATCTTCGTGCCGGACGGCAGCGGCGGCGAGGCCATGCGCGACTACACCCCGCGCCGCTACGACACGGCCCGGCAGGAGCTGGTGCTGGACTTCGCCCTGCATGAGGCAGGCCCGGCGACCGCCTGGGCGCTGTCGGTGAAGGTGGGCGATGAAGCGAAGATCGGCGGGCCGCGCGGCTCGCTGGTCATTTCCGGGCCGATCCACCACTGGCTGCTGATCGGCGATGAGACCGCCCTGCCCTCGATCGGCCGCCGTATCGAGGAAATGGCCGCCGGCGTCACGGTGACCAGCCTCGTCGCCGTGCCCTCGGCTGCCGACGAGCAGCCGCTGGAGACGGCAGCAAGCCACACGGCCCTGTGGATCCACCGCGGCGATCCGACCGATCCGGCCCCGTTCCTGGAGCGGCTGAAGGCGATGCACCTGCCGAAGGCGACCTTCGTCTGGATTGCCGCCGAGGCCGGCGTCGCCCGGGCGGTGCGCGACCATTTCCTGATAAGCCGCGCGCAACCCACCGCCTGGCTCCGCGCCGCCGGCTACTGGGTCGCCGGCGAACCGGACGGACAGGCGAAGGACCTGTAACCGGCAAGAGCCGGTTGGCACATTTCGGGTCTGGCAACCGACAGCACCGCCAGTTGGCATCTGCAACGTCAGGCCCGAAAGCGCAAACTGTCGACCTTCCCTTGCGTCACGACTTTTCAGCCGAAATCAAACGGCGTAGCCTTCCGTTTGCGTTAAGGGAAAGATCCCTTTCGGGAGGAGACGACATGACACAATCCAATCAGGCGGTCCGGCGCAGCCTTGGGCTTGCCTTTCTGTTTGCAGCCGGCCTTGCCGTGAGCCTACCGGTGGCTCCGGCGATGGCAGCAGATGCCAAAGGGGAATGGGCGCGGCCGAGCGGAACATCGCGCATCAAGATGGCGCCTTGCGGCGATGCCATCTGCGGCACGCTGGTCTGGCTGAAAGACCCGCGCAACGACGACAAGAACCCGGACGCGTCCAAACGCTCGCGCCCCCTGCTCGGCAGCCAGACCGTGCTGGGCATGAAGCCGACCGGCAAGAATGGCCAGTGGAAGGGCAAGGTCTACAACGCCGAGGATGGCGAAACCTACACCGGCTTCATCCAGATGGACGGCAACGACAAGATGAAGCTTGAAGGCTGCGTCATGGGCGGACTGCTCTGCAAGGGCGAGACCTGGACACGAGTGAAGTAACATCCGCCAACACAAAGATCAGGTCGACACCAAGGTGCCGACCTGATCGACGAAAGCATGCGATTTCCAAAATTCCTTGAAAACTTGCGAGTCCAGCCGAAAATATTGTTCAAATTATTCTTTAAGCCAGAGAATGCATGGCTACAGTGAAAACAGCAGCTTGACAAAAGGGATATTTGTCACTATTTTTCCGACATCGATATTTGTTTGCCGGGCTTTAGTTTCTACGCGATTGGCACCGCGTTCCAAACGTATCTCCCTTTCAAAATCGCTACCTCACTCCGTATCGCATCTGCGGTATGGCCTCCACACTGCTATGAAAGGGTTCGTCATGACCACTGGCACCGTAAAATGGTTCAACTCCACCAAGGGCTTCGGCTTCATTCAGCCTGACGATGGCGGTCCGGATGCATTCGTGCATATCTCGGCTGTCGAGCGCAGCGGCATGCGTGAAATCATCGAAGGCCAGAAGGTTAGCTACGACATGGAGCGCGACAACAAGTCGGGCAAGATGTCGGCCTGCAATATCCAGGCTGCCTAATCAGGGATCTGCTTTCCTTTGACCACGGATGTACTGGCACTGTTGAAAGCATGACACCATTAAAGGTCAGGCCACTCGCCTGACCTTTTTTATTGTCCTTCGCCGCTCCATGCCGTTTGAAAGGGATCATCATGACCGAAAAGCAAAGCAAGCTTCGCCAGCAGGCCGAGATCGCCTTCGCCAAGGCACAGACCGGCGCGCGGGCGCGAAGCCGTGCCGTTGAGGAAATCGATCTCATCGTCCAGGCGCGCAACGAAAAGACAATGGAACTGAAGAAGGCCCGCATGGCCAAGGAACTCGAGGACCGCGCGATGGCTGCTCTTGCACCCGCGCCGAGGAAACCCCTGAAGTCCTGACCCTTCGACCTCAGATCACGGCGTCCAGATGCCTTCGGCATCCCGCCTTGATATCGCCCAGGCGCCCCATGGCGCAGAACCCGGGCCCGATGCGCCAGGCGCGTCAGGCTCCGGGATGAACCACTTGATCCGGATTGTTCCTTTGAAGAAAACCAGAAGCAGCGACTTTTCTGACCGCAGCAGCGCGGCCGCCGACGCAAGACTGAAGCTTGTCGAGGCCCATCGCGCCGCCAGGGAAGCTGCCGAACCGACACGCCTTGCCAAGCAGGCCGAGCGCCTGGCCGTCGCCACCGCCCGCGACCAACGCCGCGCAGAGCGTGAACAGGCAAAAGCCGACGAACTGGAGCGTGTCCGCGCGGAAGCTGCCGCCTTGCAGGCCGCAGCCGATGCTGCCGCGCGCGAAGAGAGCGAAGCGCGCGAGAAGGCCAACATGGACCGGGCCACGCGCGTGGTCGAAGATGAAGCTGCCCGCAAGGCCGAGCGCGACCGCCGCTATGCCAACCGCAAGGCACGCCAGCGCTGACAGCCTGGCTTGCATCCAGCTTGTCCCGGAACAACTCCGGCACGAGCATGGAGGGGCGTCGCGCACCGAGCTGTCAGAAAAAGTGACTGAACCTTTTCGGGGACCTTGAGTTCGCGATAAGGCGGAACGCGGCGTGCTGGTGGCGCCTGCCTGGCACGTTCTTCCACATGCCCTGCGTTCCTGCTCCCTTGCCACTTTGAGGGCGCCGTCGCAGATGACCTCAGACACGGGCTCAAACTGGGGCTCGGTGCCTTCACAGAGCTTCCATGGCGACATGTCCAACCGCCCCCCTCGTGGGGAGGGTTTTCGCTTATGATGTCCAGGACATGCGCGATGCGAACGACTGCACCCGGAACTGTTTCCCATTCGGAGCCTCTCAGCTCCCCTCCCCCTCGTGGGGAGGGGTTTGGGGGTGGGGGGAACAGGCTACGATCCAGGTACGCTGCGTTCCTGACTGGACATGTTTAACGCGGTTTGCGATCAAACGGTCGCCGTGCCCCCCACCCCCGGCCCCTCCCCACGCGGGGGAGGGGAGCTGAGAGGCCTCGAGAACCGTCTGGCGACATTTGCGACAGCCCTGCGCCCTCTCCCCTACGTGACTGGGGACGCGAGGAGG
>NZ_PUDR01000008.1 GCF_003012935.1 Pannonibacter carbonis
CGGTAGCTCGTCAGGCTCATAACCTGAAGGTCGCAGGTTCAAATCCTGCCCCCGCAACCAAAACTCACAAAAAATCACCATCACACCGATCTAAATTGCATCGGCAAAAGAACAAAAAAAGAACATAAGACGCGTCGCAGAATCGACCAACCCCAACCATCTCAACGCTACGCGTCTGACAGCCAATGAGAGCGGGCATTTGCCACACAGCTTGGTCCATTGAGTCGCCAACCAGGATGTGCAGCCCTGCGGTTCAGCTGGCGTTGGCGCTCAGCCGGGCGATATCGAAAAAGGCGCTGACCAGTTTTGCCTGCCGCCGTTCCTGCAGACAGATCAGTGCCTCGTCCATCATCATTTCTTCCTGCGGATACAGGGGGATGCGGACCAGGCGCTGGTCTTCGCCAAATTCGGCGAGCGAGACGAAGCCGACGCCGGCACCGGAGGCGACGATCTCGCGCACGGCCTCGCGGCCTTCCGCCTCGATCACAGGCTTCAGCTCGACGCCCTCGGCGCGGGCCGCGACCTCCAGCTTCATGCGGGTCTTCGAGCCTCTTTCGCGAAACACCAGCGGCAGTTTCGCCAGTTCGGCGAAGGTCACCTGCTTCGCGCCGGAAAGCGGATGATCCTTGGCGACAAACGCGATGATCGGTGAGGAATTGAGCAATTCGCAGTCGAAGTTCTTCAGCGTCGGCCGCTCGCCCAGCACGCCGATGTCGGCTTCATAGTTGTGCAGGGAGGTGACGACCGTTTCGGTGTTGCCCGCGCGTACCGAGATATGCACGCCGGGATAGCGCTGCCGGAATGCGGCCAGGATATGCAGGAGGTGATGCGCGCTGTCGGCGACAATCCGCAGGTTGCCCGACTGCAGCGCCCGGCTTTCCGACAGGAATTCCAGTGCCTGCTGCTCGCAGTCGAACAGGCGCCGGGTGACCTGAAGCAGCTGTTCTCCGGCGGCCGTCAGCGTCACCTGCTTGCGCATCCGGTTGAACAGCAGCACGTCATATTCCTCTTCAAGCTTTCGCACCTGATCGGAAATCGCCGGCTGGGTCAGAAGCAGTTCCTCGGCAGCCCGCGAGAACCCGCCGCAGATCGCGACATAATGAAACGCGCGCAGCTGAACGTAGCGCATCAAGCCCCCTCAAAACTGATGACAGCATCAAATCTAACGATTTGATTTATGGATGGCAACGGCGCTTGTTGAGAGATCATCATCTGGAGCGCCGCCATGCACCCCTTCCTCATCCTGTTGCATCTCGCCGCTGCCGTCATGCTGCTGCTCTGGGCGGTCAGGATGGTGCGCACGGGCATCGAGCGCGCCTATGGGCCGGCGCTACGCAATGCAATGCGCCATGCAAGGGGCGGCGCTCCTGGTATGGCTGCGGCTGGCGTTGTTCTGGCCATCGTGCTCCAGAGTGCGACGGCCGTCGGCGTTCTCGCGGTCGGCTTCTGCGCCTCCGGCATCATCGGTGTCGGCACCGGAATTGCGGCGCTCCTCGGTGCCGATCTTGGCTCCGCCTTGGTGGTCAAGCTTCTGTCGTTCGACCTCAGTGAACTGATCCCGGGTCTGATGCTGGTCGGTGCCACCCTGTTCCTGAAGTTCGAAAGCCGGCAGGTGCGGCAGATCGGGCGCATCACGCTGGGCATTGCCTTCATCCTCCTGTCGCTGCAGCTGGTGGGGCAGGCAACCGCGCCGCTGAGGCAGAGCGAGGTGCTGCCACAGATCGCCGGCTATCTGGCGGGCGATCCGCTGACGGCGCTGGCCGTTTCCGCCCTCATTGCCTGGGGTCTGCATTCATCGGTGGCAACATTGATCCTCTTTGCCAGCTTTGCCGCAAACGGGGTTCTGCCCGTTGAGGCCGCCGCGCCGATGGTGCTCGGTGCGAATGTTGGTGGCGGTCTCGTTGCGATCTGGCTCACGCGCGGTGCAGCGCTGCCCGCCCGGCGGATCCCGCTTGGCAACCTCATCTTCCGCTGTGTCGCGGCGGCTATCGCATTGGTCGCGTTGCAGCTGTTTCCATCGCTGCTTGGCGCGCTGGGGGGCAGTCCGGCGGTGCAGCTGGTGAATTTCCATGTTGCGTTCAACCTGTGCCTTGTGGTGGCCGCGCTGCCGTTCATCCAGCCCATGGAACGGCTGACGGCCCGCCTCAGGCCGGTTCCGGCCCAGGAGATGCAAGAAACGGCCACCTATCGCAGTGCGCTGGACCGCTCGACAACGGCCCGGCCGGTGCTGGCTCTGGCCAGCGCCCAGCGGGAGCTGTTGCGCATGGGGGAGGCCGTCGAGGCCATGCTGCGGCCGGTCCTCGACATGCTCGACGCCGGCGATCCGCTCCAGATCGGCCGCCTCAGGGCCATGGATCAGGAGGTCAACCGCCGGCATACGGACATCAAGCTGTTCATCGCTGATGTGAACCGGGGCAGCCTCAGTGCTGACGAGGCTCGCCGCAGCCTGGAGCTTGCAAGCCTTGCCATCGATTTCGAGGCGATGGGAGACATCATCGCCAAGAACCTCCTGACCCAGGCCGAGGAAATGTCCCGTCTGCGGCTGCGGTTCTCGCGGGAAGGCTGGGGTGAGATCCAGGCTCTGCATGCGCGCGTGCTGGTCAACATGCACATGGCGCTGAACGTCCTCGTGTCCTCCGACCTTGAGAGCGCGCGGCAACTGGCTGCGGAAAAATCCGTTCTGCGCCGGATGGAGCGGGAAAGCCATGACCGGCATCTGGCACGCCTGCGCGCTGGCGCTGCGGAAACGCTCGACACCAGCGACATCCACCTCGAGGTGGTGCGTGCCTTGAAGGAAGTGAACTCGCTGCTGGTGAAGGTCGCCTATCCCATCCTGTCGGAGCAGGGATACCTGCGTGACACGCGTCTGGTCGAGCACGTCTAAAACATCGATTTTATCGATTATCTGATCTTAAATAACGATTTTACAGATGAATTGCTGCGTGTGACGATCAGTCATCGAAGGCCAATCCACAGGGAGGAACGCCATGACCAAAGCCGAAAACGCATTTCCGGATCCCCAGCTGGGAGAGCCGTTCCTGCTCACGCCGGGCCCGCTGACGACCGCCTTCAGCGTCAAGGAAGCCATGCTTCGCGACTGGGGCTCCTGGGATGGTGACTTCCGCGCCATGACAAAGTCGCTGTGCGACCAGCTGGTCGAAATGGCCGGGGATACGGCTGGCGACTATGCCTGCGTCCCCATGCAGGGCTCGGGCTCTTTCTCGGTCGAGGCGATGCTGGGCACGCTGGTGCCGCGCGACGGCAAGGTGCTGGTGCTTGCCAACGGCGCCTACGGCCTGCGCGCCGCCGAAACGCTCCGCGTCATGGGCCGTGCCTTCACCCTGATCAACAAGGGCGACTACCTGCCGCCGCGCGGCGACGAGGTGGCCATGGCGCTCGACGCCGATCCGGCCATCACCCACGTCATCGCCATCCACTGCGAGACCTCGTCCGGCATTCTCAACCCGGTTGCCGAGATCGCCGCTGCCGTCATCTCGCGGGGCTGCAAGCTGCTGATCGACTCCATGAGCGCCTTTGGCGCGGTCGAGCTCGATGTCCGCCAGATCCCCTACGAGGCGATGGTGTCCTCGGCCAACAAATGCGTTGAAGGCGTGCCGGGCTTCGGGTTCGTCATCGCCCGCAAGTCGGCGCTGGAAGCTGCCAAGGGCAACGCCCACTCGCTCAGCCTCGATGTGGCGGCGCAGTGGAGCGCGATGGTCAAGACCGGCCAGTGGCGCTTCACCCCGCCGACCCATGTGGTCGCCGCGTTCCTCGAGGCGCTGCGCCTGCATCGTCTGGAAGGCGGCGTCGCCGGCCGCGGCGCGCGCTACACCCGCAACCGCGACGTGATGGTCGCCGGCATGCGTGCGCTCGGCTTCGAGACCCTGCTCGCCGACCGTTGGCTGTCGCCGATTATCGTCACCTTCTTCAATCCGGCCCATCCGAACTTCGTCTTCGACCGGTTCTACGGGCTGATGAAGGCCAAGGGCTTCATCATCTACCCGGGCAAGCTCACCGTGGTCGACAGCTTCCGCATCGGCTGCATCGGCCGGATGGACGAACACGTCATGCGCCGTGTCGTTGCCGCCGCCGCCGAGGCGCTCACCGACATGGGCGTCGACAGCGCCGCTCCGCCCGCCGCCGCCATTGCCGAGCGCGCCAAGCTCGCCGCCTGATCCTGATCCTGCCAATCGAAAGACCTGCCATGAACGCTCACGCCCGCACGCCCATCGTCGCTAACGACCGCACCTATCCCTGGCCGAAGGTGCCTGCCATCGCTATCTGCCTGGACGGCTGCGAACCGACCTATCTGGACGTTGCCATCGCCAAGGGGCTGATGCCGACGCTGAAGCGGATGCGCGAGACCGGCACCGACCGTCTCGCCCATTCGGTGATCCCGTCCTTCACCAATCCAAACAACCTGTCCATCGCCACCGGCCGCCCGCCCATCGTCCATGGCATCTGCGGCAACTACCTCTACGAGCCGGAGACCGGCAAGGAAGTGATGATGAACGATGTGCGCTTCCTGCGCGCGCCGACCATCTTCAGCCAGTTCTATGCTGCCGGTGCCCGCGTCGCCGTGGTCACGGCCAAGGACAAGCTGCGTGCGCTGCTGGGCGCCGGTCTGAAGTTTGATGAAGGCCGGGCCATCTGCTTCTCCTCCGAGAAGTCCGATGCGACGACCATGGCCGAAAATGGCATCAACAACGCCAGCGCCTGGCTCGGGCGTCCGGTTCCGGAAGTCTACTCCGCGGACCTGTCCGAGTTCGTCTTTGCTGCCGGTGTCCGCCTGCTGAAGGAGTGGAAGCCGGACGTGATGTATCTGACCACGACCGACTACGTGCAGCACAAGTACGCCCCGGAAGATGCCGAAGCGCAGAGCTTCTACAAGATGTTCGACCGCTACCTCACGGAGCTTGACGCGCTGGGCGCCGCAATCGTCGTCACGGCCGACCACGGCATGAAGCCGAAGCATCTGGCCGATGGCTCACCGGCCGTGATCTACGTGCAGGATCTCCTCGACGGCTGGCTCGGCAAGGATGCGGCCCGCGTGATCCTGCCGATCACCGACCCTTACGTCGTGCACCACGGCGCGCTAGGCTCGTTCGCAACTGCATATCTGCCGGCCGGGGCCGACCGCGCCGATATCATTAGCCGGCTCAAGGCCGTGCCGGGCATGCTGCTGGTGGTGGACAAGGACGAGGCCATCCGCCGCTTCGAGCTGCCGGGTGACCGCATCGGCGATCTCGTCATGATCTCCGGCGAGAACATGACGCTGGGCACCAGCGCCCACCGCCATGACCTTGCCGCCCTCAACGAGCCGCTGCGCAGCCATGGCGGCCTGACCGAGCAGGAAGTTCCCTTCATCGTCAACCGCGTGATCGATCTGCCGGCCGCCCCCGTGCTGCGCAATTTCGACGCCTTCTTCTATGCCTGCACGGCGGCGGTGCAGCCATGCTGAAGAAAGCTCCCCCGATCGCAATGCGGCACGAGGCGATGCGGATCGCCGGCCGCAAGGTGGATACGGTGGACCGGGTTCCGGTCCACTATCCCTGGACCAACGAGGTCATCGGTTCGGTGCCGGCCGGCACCGCCGAACACGCCCGCGAGGCCTTTGCCATCGCCGCCGCCTACGAACCGCGTCTTACCCGCTACGAGCGGCAGACGATCCTGCTCAACACCGCCCGGATCATTTCCGAGCGCAAGGCCGAACTGGCGCCGATCATCACGGCGGAGCTTGGCATCTCGCTGGCCGATGCGATGTATGAATGCGGCCGAGCCTATGATGTCTACACGCTTGCCGGGCAGATGTGCATCCACGACGACGGCGAGATCTTCTCCTGCGACCTGACCCCGCATGGCAAGGCGCGCAAGATCTTCACCACGCGGGAACCGCTGCGCGCCATTTCGGCCATCACCCCGTTCAACCATCCGCTGAACATGGTGAGCCACAAGATCGCGCCGGCCATCGCCACCAACAACTGCATCGTGGTGAAGCCGACCGAGCTGACGCCGTTGACGGCGCTGTGGCTGGCCGATGCGCTCTACGAGGCCGGGCTCCCGCCGCAGATGCTGTCGGTGGTCACCGGCTGGCCGAAGGACATCGGCGACGAGATGATCACCAACCCGGACTTCGACCTGATCACCTTCACCGGCGGTGTGCCGGTGGGCAAGATGATCGCAGCGAAGGCGGCCTACAAGCGCCAAGTTCTGGAGCTTGGCGGCAATGATCCGCTGATCATCTGCAATGATCTTAGCGATGCGGATCAGGCCAGGGCCGCCGACCTCGCCGTTGCCGGCGCCACCAAAAACTCCGGCCAGCGCTGCACGGCGGTGAAGCGCATTCTGGTCCAGGAAAGTGTCGCCGACCGGTTCGTGCCGATGGTTCTGGAGCGCGCCAGGGCGCTGCGCTTCGGCGATCCGATGGATCCGGCCACGGAACTGGGCTGCGTCGTGCACGAGCGCGCTGCCGAGGTCTTCGAGGAGCGTGTCTTCAAGGCCGAGGCCCAAGGCGCGAAGATCCTCTATCACCCCGGCCGCCAGGGCGCGCTGCTGCCGCCCATCGTGGTCGACCATGTCCCGCATGAAAGCGAACTGGTGATGGAGGAGACCTTTGGCCCCGTGGTTCCCATCGTCCGGGTGCCGGACAGCGACGTGGAGACCATGCGGATCTCCAACTCGACGCCCTTCGGTCTGTCCTCCGGTGTCTGCACCAACGACTACCGGCGCATGCAGTCCTACATCCGTGGCCTTGTGGTTGGCACGGTCAATGTCTGGGAGGTTCCAGGATACCGGATCGAGATGTCCCCGTTCGGCGGCATCAAGGACAGCGGCAACGGCTACAAGGAAGGCGTGATCGAGGCCATGAAAAGCTTCACCAACGTCAAGACCTTCTCCTTGCCCTGGGCATGAGGCCTCCCCTGACCCATCATTGAACTGGAGGCGGGCTGCTGCAGCTCGCCTCCCATTTTTCCGGGGCTTGGCTGCTTCCGGATCGCAGGATCAAGGAATTCGGTCGATGGGCCTTGGCGCGTTGGGTCTAGTGCTCCTGGCAGCCCTGCTGCACGCAGGCTGGAATGCGCTGATCAAGGCTGTCGATGACAGGGCCGGGGTGCTTGCGGCGGTGTCTGCCGCCCATGCGGTGCTGGGGCTTTGCCTCGTGCTGGTCTCTCCCGTGCCGGCATCGGCAAGCTGGCCGGCCATCGCCACCTCGGCTCTGTTACATTACATCTACTACGCCTTGCTGTTCCGGGCTTACCGGCTTGGAGACCTCAGCCAGGTCTATCCGATCTCGCGCGGGCTCGCGCCGGCTGCCGTCGCGTTGGCTGCGGCGGTCCTCATCGGCGAGCAGCTGCCACCGGCCGGCTGGGTCGGGCTTGCCTGTGTCTGTGCCGGAATTGGCCTTCTTGCCGTTAGGCGCAACCCGTCCTCGCCCGGGGCGATCGGCTTTGCTGTCGCCCTGGGTCTTCTCATCGCCGCCTATTCCGTCGCCGATGGGCTCGGGGTGCGGCACTCACAGTCCGTGTTCGGATACATGGGCTGGCTGTTCCTGCTCGAGTTTCCCGTGCCGCTCGTCATCGCGCTGAACCGGCGTATGCGGGGCGGACATTTCAGGCCAAAGGTCATCCTGCTGGGCAGCCTTGGCGGCGTCGCTGCCGTCACGGCGTATGGAATTGTCTTGTACGTCAAGACGATAGCCCCGCTTGGCGCGGTCTCCGCCGTGCGCGAATCCAGCGTCATCTTTGCTGCCCTCATCGGCATTGTCGCCTTTCGGGAACGCCCGATCCTGGCTCGCCTCTTTGCCTCGGCCGTTGTTGCGGCCGGCGTTGCAGCATTGGCCATGACATAGCGCAGATTGATCTCAGTAAAATCTATGATTGGATAAAATTAATAGATTTTACTTATTCAACGCTCATTCCCAAAGTCAGTCTTACGGTGAGCTGATCAGAACCCAGTACTGGGACTTAAAGAAGTCGGCCCCGCTTCCAGCACGCCCTGCGCGATCAAGGGAAATCGCGTCGAGGCACAGTCGAACGTAGATTTGACCAACGGGGAACCAACATGTTCGGAAAGACCCTCCTCTTTTCTGCCGCTCTTCTGGCGGCTGGCTCAATGTCCGCCGTCGCGGAGACGGAACTGACCGTCTACACCGCTTTCGAAGCAGAATTTCTTGACCGTTATGCTGCTGCTTTCAACAAGGATCACCCGGACATCAAGATCAACTGGGTGCGCGACTCCACCGGCGTCGTCACGGCCAAACTGCTGGCGGAAAAGAACAACCCCAAGGCGGATGTTGTCTGGAGTTTGGCTGCATCCTCTCTGCTGATGCTCAAGGCCGAAGGCATGCTCGAGCCCTACGCGCCGAAGGGCATCGAGGCGCTTGATCCGCGCTACGTCGACAGCGACACCCCGCCAAGCTGGGTCGGTCTGGACGCGTGGCTGGGCGCCATCTGCTACAACACCGTGGAAGGCAAGAAGCGCGGCGTGCCGCAGCCCACGAGCTGGGCCGATCTGACCAAGCCGGAATACGCCGGGCATGTCGTTATGCCAAACCCTGCCTCGTCCGGCACAGGCTTCCTGGACGTTTCAGCCTGGCTGCAGATGTTCGGCGGTGATGGCTGGGACTACATGGACAAGCTCCATGCCAACATTGCGTCCTACACCCATTCGGGTTCCAAGCCCTGCAAGATGGCGGCATCCGGCGAGACCGTTGTCGGAGTTTCCTTTGCGTTCCGCGGTGCGAAATCCAAGACCGACGGCGCGCCAATCGAGGTGATCATTCCCTCGGAGGGCACCGGCTGGGATCTGGAAGCCGCTGCAATCATTGCAGGAACGCCAAATCTTGATGCTGCCAAGACACTGATGGATTGGTCAATCAGCCTTGCAGCGATGGAACAATACAACGTTGGCTATGCGGTCCTCGCAATCCCGGGCGTTGCCAAGCCGGTGCCGAACTATCCGGCCGATGCTGAAGCCAAGATGATCCGCAATGACTTCGAATGGGCCGCGACGAACCGCAAGTCCATCCTCGAGGAATGGTCGAAGCGCTACGACACCAAGAGCGAACCGAAGTCTTGATCTGATCTCCCGAGGGGTGCTGCTGCGCCCCTCGGTCTGCCGCCAGCCGACATCAGCCGTCCGGAGTGAGCGCCATGAACGCCATCATCCCCAACTCTCTTCAATCTGCCGCCCTCCGGACCAGCTATCTCGACATCGAGAATGTCTGGAAGGCCTATGGCAATTTTGTCGCCCTTCGCGATATCTCGCTCTCCATTCAACAGGGTGAGTTCATCTGTTTTCTCGGGCCATCGGGATGCGGCAAGACGACCTTGCTGCGCGCGATTGCCGGGCTCGATCCGCAAAGCCGTGGTTCCATTCGTCAGGCCGGTCGCGACATCTCGAACCTTCCGGCCTCGCAGCGTGATTATGGCATTGTATTCCAGTCCTACGCGCTGTTTCCCAACCTGACGGTCGCTGCCAACATTGCCTTTGGCCTTGAAAACACCGGCCGTCCCTGGGACGAGATCAAGTCGCGGGTCAAGGAACTGCTTGAGCTGGTTGGGCTGCCGGACAAGGCGCTGAGCTATCCGTCTCAGCTGTCGGGTGGCCAGCAGCAGCGCATTGCGCTTGCCCGTGCGATTGCCATCAACCCAGGCTTGCTGCTCCTAGATGAGCCGTTGTCTGCGCTCGACGCAAAGGTCCGCGTCCATCTGCGGCATGAGATCAAGGAACTTCAGCGCAAGCTTCAGGTCACAACCATCATGGTGACCCATGACCAGGAAGAAGCTTTGGCGATGGCAGACCGGATCGTGGTGATGAACCACGGCGTGATCGAACAGGTCGGCACGCCAATTGACGTCTATCGTCATCCTGCGTCGCTGTTTGTTGCCAACTTCATCGGCGAGACGAACCGGATCAAGGCCCATTTCTCCAGGGGCATCGTGACGATTGGCCGAACCCTCCTGGAAACCACTGTGACCGGCTTTGCAGATGAGGCGGACGTCACCGTCGCCGTGCGCCCGGAAGATATCCTGCCGCATGCCCGTGGGCACGAGCAGCTGGCCCAGCCCAATCATCTGCCGGTGACAATCACCGCGATGGAGTTTCTCGGGTCCTTCTGGCGCGTGCATCTGCGCAGCACGGAACTGGGCGGCACCCCGCTGGTTGCCAACTTCTCGATGAATGCCGTGCGCCGGTTCTCGCTTGCGGAAGGGGAAGACCTGACCGTCGAACTGCCCGCTGACCGTGTTCTCGTCTTTCCGGCAGCGAGGTGATCATGGCTGTCACTGAATGGATCCCGAGCGGGCGTGAAACACGTCTCAGGATGGATGGCGACGGACTGATCAAGCGTGGCTTCATGCTGGTCATCGCGCTCTATCTCATCGTCACCCTTGCGCTGCCTCTCTACACGATGCTGTCGAAGTCATTCGTGACCTACAGTTTCGATCTCTCCGAATTCGAACTGCAGGTCAGCGATGCCAGCGGCGCGAACTTCGGTCCTGCCGTCAGTCTTGTTGACCTCAATACCCGGTCAGGCCGCTTTACGCCGCAGGACATGAAGACGAACTCGGATGGCCGGATGGCCGTTGCCGAGTTGCTGCCGGATTTCAGTTTCCGCAGCCCTGTGCGCTACCGGATGCGCGCCGTGGATGATCGTGGCACCTGGCTCGTCGGGCTTGACCGGGTCAGCAGCCGCGACTGGCTGGAATACGACAGCAACACGCTGCGCCGGATCACACTGCGTCCCGTTCCGTCCTACGGCATCCAGAACTACGTCTCGTATTTCTCCAATCCGGCGCTGTTCCAGTCGATCTGGAACTCCCTGTTCATTGCCGTGGTCAGCACGGCCTTGACGGTGCCCTTCGCCTTCGGCTTTGCCTATGCCCTGCACCGCAGCTGCATGCCGTTCAAGGGGGCGATGAAGCTGATCGCGACCATGCCGATCCTCGTGCCATCCCTGCTTCCGGGCATCGCGCTGATCTATCTGTTCGGCAATCAGGGCCTGCTCAAGGATCTGCTGATGGGGCAGTCGATCTATGGTCCGCTCGGGATCGTCATCGGTTCCGTGTTCTTCACCTTCCCCCACGCCCTCATCATCATCTCGACGGCGCTGGCCATCGCGGACCAGCGCCACTACGAGGCGGCCGAGAGCCTGCGTGCCTCGCGCTGGCGCACTTTCTGGACCGTGACGGTTCCCGGTGCGCGGTATGGTCTGATCTCCGCGATGTTCGTGACCTTCACCCTGGTCGTCACCGATTTTGGCTTGCCCAAGGTGATCGGCGGCCAGTTCAGCGTTTTGGCGATCGACATCTACAAGCAGGTGATTGGCCAGCAGAATTTCGAGATGGGTGCGGTGGTGTCCGTCGTGCTCCTGGTTCCGGCGATCCTCGCCTTCTTTGTCGACCGCCAGGTGCAGAAAAAGCAGGTGTCGTTGCTGTCGGCCCGCGCCGTTCCGTTCGAGCCAAAGCCCAACCGCCGGTTCGATGCGCTGTGCCTTGCCTGGTGCGGTCTCATCGCCGCGTTCATCCTGACGATGATGGGGGTCTGCCAGCTGGCGGCGGTGGTGAAGTTCTGGCCTTATGACATGAGCCTGACCCTCGGCAACTTCGCCTTCAACAAGATGGATGGCGGCGGCTGGACGGCCTACTGGAATTCGATCTGGCTGTCGGCTCTGACGGCAGTGGCCGGAACCGCCATCGTCTTCTGTGGCGCCTACATGGTCGAGAAGACCGACGGCTTCCGCCTCGGCCGCAGCCTGTTCCAGTTCCTGGCGATGCTGCCGATGGCGATCCCCGGCATGGTGTTGGGCCTCGCCTACATCTTCTTCTTCAACAATCCGGACAACCCGCTGCACGGGCTTTACGGGACGATGGCAATCCTCGTCATCTCCACGGTCACCCACTTCTACACCGTCGGGCACCTCACGGCACTGACCGCGTTGAAGCAGATCGATGCCGAGTTCGAGCCGGTTGCCGCGTCGATGCGCCAGCCGTTCTACCGGCTGTTTGCCCGGGTGACGGTGCCGATCTGCCTGCCCTCGATCCTCGACATCATGATCTATCTGTTCGTGAATGCGATGACGACGGTCTCGGCGATGGTGTTCCTGTACTCGACCCACACCGCGCTCGCGTCCATCGCCGTGCTCAACATGGATGATGCGGGCGACATCGCGCCGGCTGCGGCAATGGGGATGATGATCTTCTACACCAATGTCGCCGCCCGCCTGCTTCATGCGCTTGTGTCCCGGCGCCTCCTGGCGTCAACCCAGGCCTGGCGCACGCGCTAGCACAAGTCCGGCAGGCAAGGCTTGGGCCCGGCCTTGCCTGCCCGAGAGCATTCGCCTGCCTGCGCCAGGCGTGCAGGAGGCGGTTGGCTCAGATGCATCCGACGAGCCTTCTGCCGCAGGGGGCTGAGATTAGTCTGCAACCGATCGTTCCTCAGATGGACCAAGGTTGTGACCCAAGCCGCCGACACGCCCGCCGCCGGCATCGTCGTTTCCGCTCAAGGAAACACGCTGGTTTCCTTCACGACGCCATAGACAAGGCTCGTGTTGATCGACGCGATGCCGGGGATGTGGTGCAGCTGGTCGCGCACGAAGGCCTCGTAGGCCTTGAGGTCCGCGACGACGACGCGCAGCAGGTAGTCCGCCTCGCCGGTCATCAGATAGCAGGCGAGGATTTCCGGAATGCGGCGGACGCGGGCCTCGAAGTCCGAGACATTTGCACCTTCGTGCCGCTGCAGCGAGATGCGGATGAAGGCCGTGATCTCCAGCCCGCAGGCGGCCGGGTCAACCTTGGCCGCATAGCCGGTGATGACCCCGCGCTCCTCCAGCAAGCGGACCCGGCGCAGGCAGGGGGAGGGCGAGAGGTTTACCTTCTCGGCAAGGTCCTGGTTCGTGAGGCGGCCGTCCTCCTGCAAGGCACGGATGATCTGGCGATCCTTGGTATCAAGCGGTGGCATCGACGGTCGTAGCTCTGGCTGGTTATGGCAGTATCTGCTAATATGAGTTGCCAACGTGGCATATCTTGAAAGCACATGCCAGTCCGTCAGCAGTATTCTCCTTGCATCATCTGATTTGGAGGAGTTGCCCATGACCCTGAAGTCCAACGCCGGCTTTGCAACGCGCGCCATCCATCACGGCTATGACCCGATGGAGAACGAGGGCGCGCTGACGCCGCCGATGCATCTCACCTCCACCTTCGCCTTCGACAGCGCCGAGCAGGGTGCTGCGATCTTCGCCGGCCGCGAGGGCGGCTATTTCTACTCGCGCATTTCCAACCCGACGCTCGACTTGCTGGAACGGCGCTGCGCCGTGCTCGAAGGGGCGGAAGCTGGCCTTGCGCTGGCCTCCGGCATGGGCGCGATCACCTCGGTGCTGTGGACGTTTCTTGCGCCGGGCGATGAGGTCATCACCGACAAGACGCTCTATGGCTGCACCTTCGCCTTCCTGCGCCATGGCCTTGCCCGCTTCGGCATCACCATCACCCATGTGGACCTGACGAGCCCGTCCGATCTGGAAGCGGCGATCAGCGACAAGACGAAGATCGTCTATTTCGAAACGCCGGCGAACCCGAACATGCGGCTCGTCGACATCGCCGCCATCTCCGCCATTGCCCGCAAGGCCGGGGCGCGCACCGTGGTCGACAACACCTATGCGACACCGGTGCTGACCCGCCCGATCGAGCTGGGCGCCGACATCGTCGTGCATTCGGCGACCAAGTACATGGGCGGCCACGGCGATCTGGTCGGCGGCATTGCGGTGGGTCCGGGTGCGGACATCCAGCAGATCCGTCTGGTCGGGATGAAGGACATGACGGGAGCCGTGATGGCACCGTTCAATGCCCATCTGGTGCTGCGTGGCCTTAAGACGCTGAAGCTGCGGATGGAGCGCCACTGTGCGTCCGCGATGGAGGTGGCGCGGTTCCTGGAAGCGCATCCGTCGGTGGCCAAGGTTTACTATCCGGGCCTCGAAAGCTTTGCGCAGCATGAGCTGGCCCGCCGCCAGATGCCGGGCTTCGGCGGCATGATCGCCTTTGAACTGAAGGGTGGCTTTGCCGCCGGGTCTGCGCTGATGAACCGCCTGATGTTGATCCGGCGCGCGGTGTCGCTCGGCGATTGCGAAAGCCTGATCCAGCATCCGGCCTCGATGACCCATTCCACCTATACGCCGGAAGAGCGGGCCGCGCATGGCATTGCGGAAGGCTTGATCCGCCTGTCTGTCGGGCTTGAGGATGTCGCCGACATCCTCGGCGATCTGGACAGCGCGCTGGCGGGCCGGGACGCAGCGGCAGCCTGATTTCCTTGCCCCTCGCTGCAAGCGGTGAAGAAAAACCTCTCGGCGGCAGAATTGCGAAATGGTGTTCCGGTTCGGGCGTTGAAGAACGCACGATCCGGTAACATCTTGCTGTGAAATGCTGGCATGACTTGGGCCTGGAAGCGGTACCGAACGGTACGGTTCGCGGCGAGGAGACAGGATGATGGACCAGTTGAAGGTGATCGAGCAGCGGCTTTTGTGGCTGGCCTGCTGGATGGTGCACAACGCCAACCACCTGCGCGACAAGGGCGACGGCGATGTGAAGGTCGGCGGCCATCAGGCCAGCTCCGCCTCCATGGTGTCGCTGATGACCGCGCTCTATTTCCATGCGCTGAAGCCGGAAGACCGGGTGGCGGTGAAGCCGCATGCCTCGCCGGTGTTTCATGCGATCCAGTATCTCATGGGCAACCAGACGCTGGAGAAGCTGCAGGATTTCCGCGCCTATGGCGGGGCGCAGAGCTATCCCTCGCGCACCAAGGACGTGGATGACGTCGATTTCTCCACCGGCTCGGTCGGCCTCGGTGTGGCGTTGCCGATCTTCGCCTCGATGACGCAGGACTATCTCGAAGGCCACGGCTGGCTGAAGCAGCCGAAGGGCCGCATGGTGGCGCTGATCGGCGACGCCGAGCTGGACGAAGGCAACATTTACGAGGCACTGCAGGAAGGCTGGAAGCACGAGGTCCGCAATGTCTGGTGGATCATCGACTACAACCGCCAGAGCCTTGACGGCGTCGTCCGCGAGGGCCTGTGGGCTCACATGGAGCAGATATTCGATGCCTTCGGCTGGCGTGTGCTGCGCCTCAAGCATGGCGCGCTGCAGCGGGCCGCCTTCGCCGAGCCTGGCGGCGACAAGCTGCGTGCCTGGATCGACGCCTGCCCCAATGCGCTCTACTCCGCGCTGACCTTCCGCGGCGGGGCTGCCTGGCGCGAGCGGCTGATGGCGGATCTGGGCGACCAGGGGGTTGTCTCCGCGCTCATCGACCGCCGCTCGGATGCCGAGCTTGCCGCCTTGATGGAGAACCTCGGCGGCCACTGCCTCGACACGCTGAAGGACGCCTTCGACAGTGCGCAGGACGAGCGGCCGACCGTGTTCCTTGCCTACACGATCAAGGGCTGGGGCACGCCGCTGGCCGGACACAAGGACAACCACGCCGGCCTGATGACGCCGACGCAGATGGAAGAATTCCGCAGCCGCATGGGCGTGCCGCACGGGGCGGAGTGGGAGCCCTTTGCCGCCGTCGAGGATGTGGCCGGGCTGAAGGCCTTCCTCGGCACGGTGCCTTTCTTTGCCCGGGGCCGCCGGCGTTACACCGCCGAGACCCTGCCGGCGCCGGGTGTCGTGGCGTTGTCCGACAAGATGCTGTCGACCCAGGCTGGCTTCGGCAAGATCATGGACGAGATCGCGCGCGCGGGCGGCCCGCTCGCCGACCGCATCGTCACCACCTCGCCGGACGTGACCGTCTCGACGAACCTCGGCGGCTGGGTCAACCGGCGCGGGCTGTTCGCCCGTGATCCGCGTGGCGACACGTTCCGCGACGAGCGCATTCCGTCGGCGCAGAAATGGGCCTTCTCGCCGCAGGGCCAGCACATTGAACTGGGCATTGCCGAGATGAACCTGATGCTGATGCTGGGGGCGGCGGGGCTGTCGCACAGCCTGTTCGGCGAGCGCCTGATCCCGGTTGGCACCGTTTACGATCCCTTCGTCGTGCGCGGCCTCGATGCCCTCAACTATGCCTGTTACCAGGATGCCCGCTTCCTGCTGGTCGGCACGCCGTCCGGTGTCACGCTGGCACCGGAGGGCGGGGCGCACCAGTCCATCGGTACACCGCTGATCGGCATGTCGCAGGATGGCCTTGCCAGTTTCGAGCCGGCCTATCTGGACGAACTGGCGATCATCATGGACTGGGCCTTTGACTACATGCAGCGCGAAGGCAAGGGCGATCTGGACGAGCGCACCTGGCTGCGCGAGGAGACCGGCGGTTCGGTCTACCTGCGCCTGTCGACGCGTCCGGTCGAGCAGGTGCTGCGCCGGCCGGATCCGGGCTTCAAGCAGGGCGTCATCGACGGCGCCTACTGGCTGCGCGAACCGGGCCCGAATGCTGAGGTCGTCATTGCCTATCAGGGCACGGTGGCAACCGAGGCCATCGAGGCGGCCGGCCGCATGATGGGCGCGCGGCGTGACATTGGCGTTTTGGCGGTCACCTCCGCCGACCGGCTCAACGCCGGCTGGACGGCGGCGCGGCGGGCGCGGGCCCGGGGGCACGAGACGGCGACGAGCCTTGCCGAACGGCTGATGGGCCAGTTGCCGCCGCATTGCACGCTGATCACCGTGATTGACGGCCATCCGGCGACGCTGTCCTGGCTCGGCGCGGTGACCGGTCACAGGACCATCCCGCTCGGGGTCGAGCATTTCGGCCAGACCGGCACGATTGCCGATCTCTACCGGCATTTCGGCATCGATGCGGATGCCATCGTGGCTGCTGCCGCCCGGATCACGCAGGGACGACCGATCCAGCTTCGCGCGTGATGTCCCGCTGATTGAAACCGGACCGGAGGCCTCAGGCCTCCGGTTCTGTCCTGGCCGTGCCCGTGTCGTCGGTGTTGCCGGGCGCGCCATAGGCGGGGCCACGCAGGGGCTGCCACAGCATCCGGTCCAGCCAGAGATCGCGGCGGGTGCGGAACTGCGGCACGCCGATGCGCATGCCCTCATGTCCCTCGGCCGGCTGCGCGATATAGGTGCCGAGCAACCGGTCCCACCACGACAGGGAGAAGCCGAAGTTCGAGTTCGTCTCACGCGGGATCACGGAATGGTGGACCCGGTGCATGTCCGGCGTGACCAGGAACAGCCTCAGCACGCGATCGACGCGCGCGGGAAGCTGGATGTTCGAGTGGTTGAACATCGCACAGGCGTTGAGCAGCACCTCGAACACCAGAACGGCTGCGGCAGGCGCCCCGAGCGCTGCCACGGCACCAAGTTTCAAGACCATAGACAACAGGATCTCGACCGGATGGAACCGCAGGCCGGTGGTCACATCGATGTCGAGGTCCGCATGATGCACCCGGTGCAGACGCCAGAGGCCTGGCACGAAGTGAAACAGCACGTGCTGCAGGTAAATCACCAGATCCAGCAACACGACGCTGAGGAGAAATGCAATCCAGCCGGGCACCTCGAGCGCGTTGAAGAGCCCCCACCCGCCAGCTTCCGCCTTCAGGGCGAGACCTACAGCCAGAACCGGGAAAGCCAGCCGGACGATCACCGTGTCGAGACCGACGAGCAACAGGTTGTTGGACCAGCGCAGCACGCGGGGAACCTCGAGCCGGCGGCGGGGGGAGGCGAGCTCCCACAATGCCATCGCGATCAGCACGCCCAGAAAGGCGGAGAGCCTAAGCGCTTGTTCTTGTGCCAGCAGCCAGTCCTGCGTCAACGCGCTGCTCCATCGCTGTTCAGTCGGAAAGAGTTCATGGTGTCATCAGAGGGGGCCGGTGGCTTGCCGTCAATGCGGCAGGCCGTCCCTGGCGCAAACGTGATGCATCGGGAGGGCAGGCGATATGTCGTGTCCCTTTGGCTGATTGTTCCGGCTCTCCCGTCGCTTTCGGCGCGCGGGGGCTAGCGTTGTCGTCGCCGGACCCGGCGTGTCGGATATTCGGGGAATGGTGGCGGATTCCCTTGTGCCGGGAGGTACGTGAGCAGGCAAGACTGAACGCAACGGCTCACTGTGGCCGATGCGGAATGCGTCAAAGCGCCGTCAGGCGCGGCTTTTCTCCCGGTGTTGCTGTGCTAAAAGACACGCCCCATGAACCGAAAGGGATCCGCCTTGTCGATGAAATCCTTCGTATTCACCCTGTCCTGTGAAGACCGGCCGGGCATTGTCGCGGCGGTGACGACTGAACTCGCCGACCTTGGCGCTAACATTGCCGAGAGCGACCAGTTCTGGGATCAGGTGACCAACCGGTTCTTCATGCGTATCGCCTTTCTGGCACCCGATACCCTGACCAGGGACGCGATCTCCAAGGCTCTTGCGCCGGCGATTGCCCGGTTCGACATGAAGACCGAGCTGACGGACCAGTCACAACGCAAGAAGATGATTGTCATGGTCTCGAAATTCGACCATGCGCTGCTGCATATCCTCTACCAGATCCGCGTTGGCTGGATGGATGCAGAGGTCGTCGCGATTGTCTCCAACCACGAAGACAGCCGCCGAACGGCCGAGATTGAAGGCATTCCCTTCCATTACTGGCCGGTCAATAAGGACAACAAGGCGCAGCAGGAAGAGAAGCTGCTTGGATTGGTGAAGGAGACGGGAGCGGATCTGGTCGTGCTCGCCCGCTACATGCAGGTCCTGTCCGACAGCCTGTCAAAGCGGCTCTTCGGCAAGGTCATCAACATCCACCACTCGTTCCTGCCAAGTTTCAAGGGCGCGCGTCCCTATCACCAGGCGCATGAGCGTGGCGTGAAGATGATTGGTGCGACGGCGCACTATGTCACCGCCGACCTCGACGAGGGGCCGATCATCGAGCAGGACGCCGAGCGCGTGAATCATTCGCTGTCGGCTAATGATTTCGTTGCACGTGGCCGTGATATCGAGGCGCGCGTGCTGGCACGGGCAGTCAAGTATCACCTTGAAAACCGGGTGATGATCGTCGGCAACAAGACCATTGTCTTCGCCCGCTGAGTGACACAGGCCGCGCCTAGAGCGCGGCCGCCACCATCTTGAGCATTGCATCAATGTCCTGAGGGCGGGACAGCCGGTGGTCGCCGTCCGGTATCAGGGTTAAGGACACGTCGTCATGCGGCAGGTGATCCACCAGGCGCTGGGCGTGCTGCCAGGGCACGTCCGGATCAAGCCGGCCTTGCAGGATTGACACCGGGCAGCCGAGATGCAGGCTCCGGTTCAGGACAAGGTGATGCCGGCCGTCCTCGATGAGAGCCCTGGTGATGACATAGGGGCCATCGCCATAGGCCGATGGTCGTTCATAGCGCCCTGTTTCCATGATTTCGCGGCGGATGGCGTCGTCGAAGCGCTGGTTCCACATCAGCTCCTGCGTGAAGTCTGCAGCCGGGGCGATGAGGACCAGTGCCTTGATCCGGCTGTTGACCGGGCCGACCTCCGCGACATGGGCAAGGGTCAGCAGCAGGGCGAGCCAGCCGCCCATGGAGGAGCCGACGATGACGCGCTGACCCGGAGCCTCCTGGTCAAACACGGTCTTTGCCTCCTCCAGCCAGCGACTGATGGTGCCGTCCTCGAACGGCCCGCCGGACGCGCCATGGCCGGAGTAATCCATCCGGGTAAGCCCATGTCCCGATGTGGCTGCGAAGGCGGCAAGGGCTTCTGCCTTTGTGCCTGTCATGTCCGACTTGAAGCCCGAGAGCCAGAACAAGCCGGGCTGCCTCCCGTCGCAGCGCCGGAAGGCGATCTCGCGCCGGTTTGTGCCTTCGCCGACGGACAGGAATTGCGGCGCGGTCGTCCCCATTGTATGGCTCCGGTCAACTGAACTGTGCCCTGCCGGTTTGCCATAGACGGCCGGCAGACAAAAGGGCCGTGGCGCCCCGGAGGACCTCTTGGCCACCTCGACCGATCATCCTGTCATCCTTCAGGTCATACCGGACCTCGATACCGGCGGGGCCGAGCGCACGACGATCGATGTTGCTGCCGCACTTGTAGCCCGGGGCTGGAGGGCGCTGGTTGTCAGCGAAGGCGGACGGCTGGTGCCCGAGCTGGAGGCCGCAGGTGCAGAGCATGTTGTTCTGCCGGTTGCCTCGAAGAACCCCCTGGCCATCCTCGCGAATGCAAGGCGCCTGGAGAAGCTTGCCCGGGACCAGGGCGTTGCGCTGATCCACGCCCGCAGCCGGGCGCCGGCCTGGTCTGCGTTCCTCGCGGCACGTCGTCTGGGTGTGCCTTTCGTGACCACCTATCATGGCATCTACAAGCAGACCAACGCCCTGAAGGGGCTGTATAATTCGGTGATGGCACGCGGCGACGCGGTGATTGCCAATTCGCGCTATACGGCGGACCTGATCGCAGCTCGGCATGGCTTTGCCCGCGACCGCATGACGGTGATCCATCGCGGTTCGGACCTGACAGCGCTGGCGCCGGGGGCGGTGACGGCCGAGCGAAGAACCGCCATGGCCGCCCAGTTCGGTGTCGTTGATGACCGGCCAGTGCTGCTGCAACTGGCGCGGCTGACCGGATGGAAGGGCCAGCGCGTTCTGGTCTCCGCGATGGAAATCCTCAAGCGGCGCGGATCCATAGTGCCGCTGGCAATCCTGGCTGGAGATGATCAGGGGCGGACGGGATACACAGCTGAGCTGCGGGCACAGATCGCAAGCGCGGGACTTCAGGACGATGTGAGGTTGGTGGGGCACTGCGCGGATGTGGCCGCCGCCCTGGCGCTCAGCCATCTCAGTGTGGTCGCGTCAACCGAACCTGAGGCCTTTGGCCGGGCGGCAGTCGAGGCGCAGGCCGCCGGCGTGCCCGTGATTGTTTCGGATCTTGGCGCGGTACCGGAGACCGTTCTGGCCCCCCCTGATGTGCCGGATGCAGAGCGGACTGGCTGGCGGGTGCCTGCCGGGAACGCTGAAGTCCTGGCAAATGCCATCGAGACGGTGCTCGCACTGTCGCCCGAAGCCCGTGCGGACTTGTGCCAGCGCGCTGTAGCCCATGTCCAGGGGCACTTTACGGTCGGGGCCATGTGCGCTGCAACGCTTGAAACTTACGCGAAGCTGCTTGGCTGGTCGCCGGCAAAGCGATCCTGAGGCTTTCCGCCGCTTCTACTGTTGACTTTCGGTGAGGATGGGCGGATTCTGTAGGGGCTTCAGACCAACAGCGTGTGGTCATTGATCCTGGCGTTCACGACCGGGATTTTTGGTGCATTCGCCGCCTGAAGTGAAGCTGCCCAATTGCAACGACAGAGGAGATAGCGACCATTCGCCGTCCGTTCCGCGCCCCGCCTCCTACTAAGGATGGCCCGCGCACCAATGATGAAATTCGCGTTCGCGAAGTCCAGTTGATCGATCACGAAGGCCAGAACCGGGGCGTTGTCCCGACTCAGGAGGCCCTCGATCTGGCTATTGAAGCCGGGATGGATCTGGTCGAGATTCAGCCGAACGCGGAGCCGCCGGTTTGCAAGATCCTCGACTACGGCCGGTTCAAGTACCAGTCGCAGAAGAAGGCGTCCGAGACTCGCAAGAAGCAGAAGACCGTCGAGATCAAGGAGATCAAGATGCGTCCGAATATCGACACCCATGACTATGAGGTGAAGATGAAGGCTATCCAGCGTTTCTTCTCGGAAGGCGACAAGGTCAAGGTCACCCTGCGATTCCGTGGTCGTGAAATGGCGCACCAGGATCTCGGCATGAAACTGCTGATGCAAGTTCGTGACGAGACTGCAGATGTTGCCAAGATCGAATCTTCGCCGCGCCTTGAAGGCCGGCAGATGGTGATGGTTCTGGCCCCGATCCAGCGCTGAGGCGTTTGGTTCGCGGTTTTGCCAGTCATGGAACGATGGTGCGGTGACCGCAGCATCCCTTGCAAGTCGGCAGCCCGGGCGCATCGTCCGGGCTGTTTCGTTTTCTGCAGCTCGTTTGCCGGATTCAGGTTGCTTTCGCAGCGCCCTGTCCCTATAAGCCACCGGTCCAGAGTCGTCCGGCTCTTTGCGGGCGCGTTCTTCTGTTGTCTCAAGCCAGTCTTTTGCATCAGTCCGTGCCTCGTGAAACCCGGGCATGCCGTGGCGACCTCTCGATGCACCAACAAACGAGCGGGTGGTTATACCTCCTGCACCAATGAAAGGATGCAAAATGCCCAAGCTGAAGACGAAGTCTGGAGCTAAGAAGCGCTTCAAGCTGACCGCGACCGGCAAGGTGAAGACCGGTCAGGCTGGCAAGCGTCATGGCATGATCAAGCGCACGGCCAAGTTCGTCCGCAACGCCCGTGGTTCGACCACGCTGGCACCGCAGGACGCCAAGATCGTGAAGCAGTACATGCCGAACGCATAACCACCTGACAATCAAGGAGTTTACCCATGGCGCGTGTCAAGCGGGGCGTAACGGCCCATGCCCGTCATAAAAAAGTTATCAAGGCTGCCAAGGGCTACTATGGCCGCCGCAAGAACACCATCCGCATTGCTAAGCAGGCCGTCGAGAAGGCCGCTCAGTATTCCTACCGCGACCGTAAGGTCAGGAAGCGGAACTTCCGCTCGCTGTGGATCCAGCGCATCAACGCTGCCACCCGCGCGCACGGCCTGACCTACGGCCGCTTCATCGACGGCCTGAACAAGGCTGGCATTGAAGTCGACCGCAAGGTTCTGTCCGATCTCGCCATCAACCAGCCGGCCGCTTTCCAGGTCCTGGTCGAGAAGGCACAGGGCGCCCTGGCGGCCTGAGACTTCCACGGTTCATCCGTTTGAAAGAGGCGTCTCCGCAAGGAGGCGCCTTTTTTGTTGTCTCGACGTCAGCCATGACAGGCGGATGTTGTCGATTTGTTTAAAAACATCTGATGCAGTGTTAACCATTCTGCATGAAAGCATAATGAAATCAGCGGTCAAAGATTAACGGATCCCGCTGTCTGGCACGGGGCTTGCGATGAACGAGGGGAGTTCACCCCGGGCGTCCCGAACCGGAACAGACAGAGGCAGATCCGTTGCGTATCGATCCATTCCGTCCGTTTGACCGCTTTTCCGATCGTCGCCGGGCCCAGGTCCGGGCCCAGGTGCGTGCCAAGTCGCGCGCACGCGAGGCCAGCGCCGATGAAATGGAAGAGGTTGTCCGCACACCGCTCAGCCTGCCGGCCCCGATGGTGTTCGCTGCCGAGGAGCGCCAGGCGGGATACGGGTTGTATCGGCCTGACGCCGCGTTCCTGGCGCATCTGATCGCCATGCGGGACATGGACGTCATCGCTTTGACCGCGCAGCCGGCCGAAGCGCTGGGCGGAGTGCTCAGCTATCGCAGTGTTGCCGCCTCTCCGCGCCGCCGCGCGCCGGGTCATGTGGTTTCGACACAGCTCTGATCTGGAAAGACTATCGGTATTGAGGGATTGACCCGGGCCGGCGCTGCCGCTTCCGGGTCAATCTGTTCAGTACCCCGCCGCGTGGCCATCCTTGCGCGGATCCGAGCCACCCGTCAGGATGCCCCGCTTGCGGTCGATCATGATCGCCTGTGCCCCGCCGATGGGGGCGCTCGCCTTGACGACGTCATGCCCGCGGGCGGACAGTCCGTCTACAGCCGCTTGGGGAATCCCGCTTTCGACCTGCAGCTTGGTGAATGTGTCATCCAGGAACAGGCGCGGGGCATCGATGGCCTCCTGAACGTCCATGCCGTGGTCAATGATGTTGGTCAGGACATGCACATGGCCGCAGGGCTGGTAGTGACCGCCCATGACGCCGAAGGACAACCAGGGTGCGCCGTCCTTCAGGCCGAAGGCTGGCAGGATGGTGTGCATCGGCCGCTTGCCGCCCTCGATCGTGTTGGGGTGGCCAGGCTCGACGCGGAAGCTGCAGCCGCGGTTGTGCAGCAGAACCCCGGACTCAGGTGCCAGCACGCCCGACCCGAACTCCTTGAAGATCGAGTTGATGAAGGAGACGGCGAGCCCGTCCTTGTCGACCACGCTGAGATAGACCGTATCCGTTTGCGGGGCGAGGCTGGGAAGCGCTATGGCATCGTTGCGCTTGTCGAGTGAGATCTGGGCCGCAAGCCGGTCCAGCGCTTCCGGGCTGATCAGGGCCGAGTGGCACACGTCCATGTGGCCCGGGTCAGCTATGAAGCGGTTCCGCATGGCATAGGCGAGGCGTGCTACCTCGATTTCCAGATGCAGCCGTTCCGGGCTCATCGGATCCAATGCGGCCATGTCGTGGCGTTCGAGCAGGCCCAGCATGATCAGGGCAACCAGACCCTGGCCGTTGGGTGGCAGTTCCGCCAGCGTATAGCCACGATAGTCCTTCAGGACCGGAGCGACCGCCGTGGTATGACAGGCGCCCAGATCCTCAAGGGTCATGTAGCTGCCGCGTGCCTTGAGCGTGGCGATGATATCCTCGGCGATGTCTCCGGTGTAGAAGGCATCCGCTCCACCGGAGGCAATTGCGCTCAAGGTGTCGGCCAGGCGGGGCAGGCGGAGGATATCCCCGGCCCGTGGCGCCTCACCATTTATCAGATAGGTTTTTGCGCTGGCCGGATCAGCGGTCAGTTTGTCGATGCTGTGAGGCCAATCCCGAGCGACGCGCGGGGCAACCGGAAATCCGTCACGGGCGTAGGAAATGGCCCGGCGTAAGAGCTTGCTCAGCGGCTGGCTGCCATGTGCTTGCAGGAGGGTTTCCCAGGCACGCACAGCGCCAGGAACCGTGATTGCATGGACACTGTCCGGTGTGATTTCGGTCAGGCCCTGGTCCAGCAACGCAGCCGTGCTGATGGCTCTGGGTGCTGCGCCTGATCCGTTGAAGCCGGCCATGTGCCCGTCGGCTTCCGTGACGATGGCAAAGCAGTCGCCGCCAAGGCCGGTCATGTGCGGCTCGACCACGCATTGCACGGCGACGGCTGCGATGGCTGCGTCGACGGCATTGCCGCCCTCCTGCAGGATCTCCATGGCAGCTGCGGTCGAAAGCGGATGTGACGTTGCGGCCATGCCGCTGGAAGCTATGACCGGCGATCTGCCGGGCAGGTCAAAGTTGCGGGCCACGTGGCTGTTCCCCCCGGTTCAATTTATTCCGCAGCGGTGGAAGTGTTTTCCATGCGGGCTTTCTGTGCTTTGCCGCCGCGTCGTGCTAGCCCGTTGATGTTGGCATTCAGTCTTAGCGGAGATTTTGGGTCATGGGAAAGATGACACTTGCGACGGCACAGACAATCATTTCTGCCGCTTTCGAAAAAGCGGCCAGCTTGTCGCTGAAACCATTGACGGTGGTCGTGATGGACGCGGGCGGCCATGTGGTTGCGCTCGCCCGTCAGGATGGCTCGTCGATCCTGCGGCCGCAGATCGCCAGTGGCAAGGCTTATGGCGCGCTCGCAATCGGAACCGGTACCCGTTGGCTGCACGCCAATGCGGAAACCCGGCCGCATTTCGTTCAGGCGCTCAACGGCGCATCCGGTGGCGCGATCATTCCTGTGCCGGGCGGGGTGCTTGTGCGCGATCTGGACGGCGAAGTGCTGGGTGCCGTCGGTATAACGGGTGACACATCAGATAGTGATGAAGCCTGTGCGACCGCCGGTATCGCTGCGGTCGGGCTGCAGGCAGACTGCGGCTAAGTCCACAAATCAGGGTGTTCTCCGGCGCAGGGAAGCTGCGCCGGACACCTGGTCAGGTCTTGTCAGACCCGAGTGCGTCGATCTTCTTCTGCATGGACGCCAATTGCTGCTTGAGGTCGTCAAGATCGGATGTGCTTGCCGCTGCGGGTCGGGCCTTGGCTGGATCGACCGCATCCGCCGTTGGCGGGACGCCTGCGCCGCCGAGGCCGAACGGCAGGAACATCTTCATTGCCCGCTCGAACATCTCGCTGTTTCGCTTGACCTGCTCTTCCATGGCTTCCAGAGCTGTGGAGCCGAAGGCGCCCGACATGTGGCTGCGCAGCTTTTCCTGCTCTTTCGTTAGGGATGCGATGGAGAACTCCAGGTACCCCGGTACAAGGCCCTGCATGCTGTCGCCATAGAACCGGATCAACTGGCGCAGGAACGTGATCGGCAGCAGGTTCTGGCCGTCCTTGCCTTCCTGTTCGACTATGATCTGGGTCAGCACTGCGCGCGTGATGTCCTCGCCGGATTTTGCATCGTAAACGACGAAGTCTTCCTCGCCCTTCACCATGACCGCAAGGTCCTCAAGGGTGACATACGTGCTGGTGCCGGTGTTATAGAGCCGACGGTTGGCGTATTTCTTGATAATGGTCGGCTCGCTGGTCTTTGCCATCTTGTTGTTAGCTCCCGGCAGACCGCAGGCAGACCGCTTTCCGGTTCACGCGCTGCGGCGGCAAGTTCTCGTTTGGCACCAAGCCTTTCGGTCCGGTGCCGCTCCTCCTGAGAGGAGACTATGCCAATCCCGGCGTGTCTGACCACCCCTTTCATGTTGCTTGACGAAAGGATGACGGTTTGCACCGCAATACGCGCCATTGCGCATGTTAAGTCAGGTTGACTTGCGCCAGTCGCCGGTTTCTAGTCGGGGCGAGTGGGGGCCGCCGGATCCGGATAAAAAACAGCGGAGGATCTGCCGTGCCCTTGGGGGAATCAGTCATCCGGAGGTCTTCATGAGCGCTTCAACCGACGTCGTTATCGTCAGTGCCACCCGTACCCCAGTGGGTTCCTTCAATGGTTCCTTCGCCAATGTTCCCGCCCATGAGTTGGGCGCAACAGTCATCAAGGCCGCACTCGCCAAGGCCGGCGTGTCCGGTGCTGAAGTCGACGAACTGGTCTTTGGCCAGGTCCTGACCGCAGGCCAGGGCCAGAACCCGGCCCGTCAGGCCGCAATTGCCGCCGGTTTGTCCGAAGGCTCCACCGCCTGGCTGCTGAACCAGGTCTGTGGTTCCGGCCTTCGCACTGTCGCCATCGCAGCCCAGCAGATCATGTGCGGCGATGCTACGATCATGGTCGCCGGTGGCCAGGAAAACATGTCGCTCTCGCCGCACTGCGCTCCGATGCGCGCCGGCTACAAGATGGGCGACTACAAGATGATCGATACAATGATCAAGGACGGCCTCTGGGATGCCTTCAACGGCTATCACATGGGCCAGACCGCCGAGAACGTCGCTCAGAAGTGGCAGATTTCCCGCGAAGAGCAGGACGCCTTTGCCCTCGCCTCCCAGAACAAGGCTGAAGCTGCCCAGAAGGCCGGCAAGTTCATTAACGAAATCACTCCGGTGACTGTGGCCGACCGCAAGGTCGACAAGGTGATTGACGCGGACGAATACATCCGTCACGGCGCTACGCTGGACAGCATGGTGAAGCTTCGTCCGGCCTTCACCAAGGACGGCAGTGTGACCGCCGGCAACGCTTCGGGCCTGAATGACGGTGCGGCCGCCCTGGTGGTGATGAGCGCTGCTGAAGCTGCGCGTCGTGGCCTGACCCCGCTCGCTCGCATCGCCTCCTGGGCGACGGTCGGCGTCGACCCGGCCGTGATGGGCTCCGGTCCGATCCCGGCATCGCGCAAGGCGCTTGAGAAGGCTGGCTGGTCTGCGGCCGATCTGGATCTGGTCGAGGCCAACGAAGCCTTTGCCGCCCAGGCCTGTGCGGTCAACAAGGACCTCGGCTGGAACCCGGACATCGTCAACGTCAATGGTGGCGCCATCGCTATCGGTCATCCGATCGGTGCTTCGGGTGCCCGCATTCTCGTGACCTTGCTGCACGAAATGGGCCGCCGTGATGCCAAGAAGGGCCTGGCGACCTTGTGCATCGGCGGTGGCATGGGTGTTGCCATGTGCGTCGAGCGCGCCTGAGATCGCGCCTGACAAGTCTGGAGTGACAGCCAGTCTCACTCCGGTTCCAGATCTGGACTTGCGGACGGGCGCTTTGCCTGCCCGCAAGTCTGATGATGGCGAGGCCCGGTCCGAACGGCCAATTGCGGTGTCCGCCTGAAATGCAGCAGTCAGAAGGGAACAGGGCCTCGCGTCAAGAAGGCCCGAAGCATTGGGAGACGAGAATGAGCAAGGTCGCACTGGTAACCGGCGGGACGCGTGGCATTGGCGAAGCCATTTCACTGGCCCTCAAGGCGGCGGGCTATACCGTTGCCGCGACATATGCGGGCAACACGGAGAAGGCGGAAGCCTTCAAGGCGGCCACCGGCATTCATGTCTACAAGTGGGATGTCGCCAGCGAAGAAGAATGCGCCAAGGGTATTGCCCAGGTCGAGGCCGATCTCGGACCCGTCGAGATCCTCGTCAACAACGCCGGCATCACCCGCGACGGCATGTTCCACAAGATGAGCTTCGACCAGTGGCGGGCCGTGCTGTCGACCAACCTCGACAGCATGTTCACCATGACCCGCCCGGTCATTGAAGGCATGCGCAATCGCAGCTTTGGCCGTATCATCAACATTTCCTCGATCAACGGCCAGAAGGGCCAGATGGGCCAGGCCAACTACTCCGCTGCAAAGGCGGGTGTGATCGGCTTCACCAAGGCGCTGGCGCAGGAGAATGCGTTCAAGGGCATTACGGTCAACGCCATCTGCCCGGGCTACATCAACACGGACATGGTCGCGGCCATGCCGGAAAAAGTGCTGCAGCAGATTATCGCCGGCATTCCTGTTGGCCGTCTCGGCCATCCTGAAGAGATTGCCCAGGCCGTGGTCTATCTTGCCGCCGACAGCGCCGCTTTCATGACCGGTGCAGTCCTGACGCTGAACGGCGGCCAGTATATCGCCAACGGCTGAACCAGATTCTGGTTGGCTCAAAAGGGGCGCCCGGCTGTGGCGCCCCTTTTTTGTTTGGCACATTCCTGGGTGATTGGTGTTGACCCGCCGGGCCCTGTGTCCCTATCTGCGGGGATCGAACACACTCAAGGCTGAACGGCCAGTGGAGAGACAATGGACCTGGAACGCGCACCGAATGATCCGCAGCGGCTAAAGGACATGGGCGGCAAGGAAATGTCGCCGCTGTTGAAGCTGGCGCTGGAACTCGGGCCGCTCGCGGTGTTCTTCCTTTTCAATGCACGGGGCGAACAGATCCAGGCGGCGGTGCCGCAGTTGGCGGTTTTGGGCGGCCCCATCTTTCTCGCGACGGCCGCCTTTATGGTGGCGATCTCGCTGTCGCTGGGCGTGTCGCTGTGGCTGACCCGGCGTTTGCCGATCATGCCGCTTGTCTCCGGCCTTATCGTACTGGTTTTCGGTGCGCTGACCCTGTGGCTGCATGACGAGCTTTTCATCAAGCTGAAGCCGACGATCATCAACACCCTGTTCGGAGTTATCCTGCTTGGCGGGCTGCTGTTCGGCCGTTCGCTGCTTGGTTATGTCTTCGACAGCGCCTTCCGCCTCACGGATGAAGGCTGGCGTGTGCTGACGCTGCGCTGGGGACTGTTCTTCCTGTTTCTGGCCGGCGTCAATGAAGCGGTCTGGCGCAGCTTCTCGACGGATTTCTGGGTCAGTTTCAAGGTGTTCGGCATGATGCCGATCACACTGGTGTTTACCCTGTTCCAGTTACCGCTGATCCAGCGCCATGCGCTGCCGGAACCGGAAACTGCGGCAGGGCAAGGGCCGGACCTGAAGTCCTGAAGCCGATGCTCCCCGGAACTTCCCGATCGGGTTTCGGCTCAGCCCTGTCCGTCTTCAGTTTCCGTTGCTGTTAAAGCTGACGTCGCGCCGGGCTCCTGAAATCGTGACCGTGAAGCCGGCAATGACATCGATCGCGGCAATGACCATCAGCAGGAAAAAGGTGGACGTCGCCGCCTCGCGGACGGTCAGGAACTCGATCAGATAAACGACAAACACCAGCATCGACAGGATGTGGTCGGAGAGCACGGCTGTGCCGGTTCGCGTCGCCTTCAGGATCTCGACAAACAGCAGCGCCAGTGCAAGCGTGAGGATCATGTCGCTGAGGACCAGGGTGAACCGGGCTGACGAGACCATCTCGACCGTCATGACAGGGGCGAACCACGGATCTCCGGCGATGGGTCCAAACCAACCGAATGCCACGAAATTATAGAGCACCAACGGCAGCATGGTCAGAGGAACGGCCAGAAGCAGCGACATGAAATACCTCCGAAAGCGTCGGCAAGGGTGCTCGGGAACCTGCACATGTCAGGTAGGCTGATACGGTATCATAGACTGAAACCAGTCTTGGCGGCTTGGAGTGAATGAACAGCGCAGGGACCAGCGCACATGAAAAAGGCCGGCGTTGCCGCCGGCCTTGATCAGGATTTCAGTCGCCGCAGCGATCCTTGATCAAACGTCTTGCTTGATCGAGAGGATCTGACGGCCCCGGTACATGCCAGTCTTGAGGTCGACGTGATGCGGGCGGCGCAGTTCGCCCGAATCCTTGTCCTCGACGTAAGTCGGCTGCTTCAGGGCGTCCGCGGAACGGCGAAAACCGCGCTTCATGCGCGAAGTTTTTCTCTTCGGAACGGCCATGTTCTTGTTCTCCGTAGTCCATAGTCCACGCCGCCCGGACCGGGTTTGCCCGGGGCGTGATACCACGCAGCGTGTCGGAATGCTGGGCCTTATACAGGCAATGTCCGGCATATGCCAGAGGAGAGCCGAATTTTTCTTTTGCCCCTTAAGGACGTCTGAGGACGCAGGAGAAAATGTTCCCGGCCTGGGCAACGCGGCTTTCATTGGTGCGGGCCAGACGGGCGTGGCCACGGCCCGGCTTGGCAGGATTGCGCAGAAACGGATTGGGCAGGGCGGTTGCCAGCCGCGAGGCCTCAGCCTGGGTCAGTTTCGCTGCCGGCTTGCCGAACCAGGCTTGTGCCGCCGCCTCGGCTCCAAAGATGCCTTCGCCCCACTCGGCGATGTTAAGATAGAGTTCCATGATCCTGCGTTTGGTCAGCATAAGGTCGAGCATCATGGCCAAAGGCAGCTCGAGTGCCTTGCGAATGAAGCTGCGATCGCCCCACAGGAACAGGTTCTTGGCAAGCTGCATGGAAATGGTACTGGCGCCGCGCACATCCTTACCGGCGTTCAGGCGATTGATCTGGCTCTGGAGCGCATCCCAGTCGACCCCTTTGTGGCTGCAGAAGGCGCTGTCTTCAGACGTGATGACCGCGCGGACCAGGCTGGGGGAGATTTCGTCGAGCGAGCGCCACTGCCGGTCGACCCATAGCCCTTGCGCATAGCGGCCTACCATCAGGGTGCTGACCGGGGGTACGACGGCATAGACCAGGGTCAGCAGGGGCGGGGTCAGGATCAGCAACAGGCAACTGATGAGTACGAAACGCAAGATTCGCCGGGCAAGGCTCTTGCGCGGGCGGCTCTCGCTCATGGCTGCGACCGGCTCGGGCCCGGTGGTTGCATCAGAAGCGTCATCCCGCCGGCTGTCTCCCGCCACAGGTTCAAACATCGCTCAGCCAGTCGCCCCTTTGATGCAAACCGGAATACTTGCCGGATGTGGCCCGTCCCGACTGTTCTACATGCGCCGGGTGACCGCGTCAAAGTGGCGAGGACCTTGCCCTGTCCCAAGACGCTTGACGGGGCGCTGAAAACCGGACACGCAAGGCTCCGTTCGACCACGCCGGTGCAGGCAGGGCAAGACAGGCCTTTCAAGCTGCGGCGTGTGAACGGGCAAGGCAATGGCAGGGGACAGGTATGGGCATTGGCGTGGCTTGGCTGGAAGAGACCCTGCGCGACACGGCGCTGAAAATGGAGCACACGATCACGGAGGCGCTGTCAGCCGAACCGCGACCGGGTGAAAGGGTCCGGCCCGAGCGGCTCCTGGCCGCGATGCGTCATGCGACCCTGAATGGCGGCAAGCGGTTGCGCCCGCTGTTGATGATCGAGTGTGCGAGGGCGTTTGGCCGTCAGGATCCAGGTGTCCTGGTAGCGGCTGCCGCGCTTGAGTGCCTGCACAGCTATTCGCTGGTGCATGACGACCTGCCGGCGATGGACGATGATGACTTGCGCCGGGGCCTGCCCACCGTGCACAAAGCTTATGACGAGGCTACGGCGATCCTGGCGGGCGACAGTCTCCTGACGCTTGCCTTTGACCTGATCGCGGATCCGCGGGTGCATGAAGACCCGGCCGTCCGGCTGGTGCTGTCCCGTGACCTGGCCCGGGCGTCCGGCGTCGGCGGCATGGCCGGCGGGCAGATGCTGGACCTTCAGTCGGAGCATCGGACCCTGGTGGAAGACGAGATCCGGACGCTGCAGGCGATGAAGACCGGCGCGTTGCTTCGTTATGCGTGCGAGGCCGGTGCCCGGCTTGGCGATGCCTCGGATGAGGATATTGTCCGTTTGCGCCGCTATGGTGAGGTGATCGGCCTGGCTTTCCAGCTTGCCGATGATCTGCTGGACCTGGAGGCAACACCCGAGGTCATGGGCAAGGCGACGGGCAAGGACGCTGAGGCCGGAAAGGCGACGCTGGTCAGCCTGTATGGTCCTGAGCGGACGCGCGCCATCCTTTCTGAACTGGTCGCCGACGCTTCCCGGTTGGCCGGGGAGCTTGGCCCGGTCGGCCAGAGACTGGCTGACATTGCAAGCTTCGTGGCTTTCCGCAGCCATTGACGCCTGCTGTTGCTGCCTCGGCAAGGATCAGGAGATGGCGACCGTCCTGGTCCGGCCGGTTTCCGGAAGTTCGGCCACCTGATTGACCGTTTGCAGGAACTCATTCAGCAGGCTCGCGGGGATTTCGATATCCGCCATGGGCTTGCCGAACAGATAGCCTTGCAACCGGTCACAGGCGACCGTCTCGAGGGCTCGTGCCTGAAACACCGTTTCGACGCCTTCGATGGTCACCTGCATGTTGAGGGCATGTCCAAGCGCCACCGTCGCAGACAGGATTTTCTGGACCGTCTCGGTTGATTGCGCATAGGCGGCCATGAAGCTGCGGTCGATCTTGATCTTGTCGAAGGGAAAGCGCCAGAGATAGCTGAGGCTGGAATAGCCGGACCCGAAGTCGTCCATAACGATGCTGACGCCGAGCGCCTTGAGCTGACGAAGCTGGGCCATGACTGTTTCATCATCGCGGAGCAGGAGTGTCTCGGTGATTTCCAGTTCGAGCCGGGAGGGCTCCAGTCCCGTCTCGGCGAGGATTTCCGCGACGCGGCCAGGCAGGGTTCCCGCTTCAAACTGCGAGGGGGAGAGATTGGCGGCGATCGAAATGCCGTCCGGCCACTGCACGGCTGCTTCGCAGGCCCGGGCCAGCACCCAGTCCCCGATGTGAGGCAGGAGGCCGAGCTTTTCTGCAAGGGGCAAGAACTCGTTTGGTGACACCAGCCCGCCATGTCCGTCCGGCAGGCGCAGCAGCGCCTCGAAGCCGACCACCTTGGCGCTTGCGACACTCATGATGGGCTGGAAGAAGAGGACGAAGTCGTTTTCCCGCGCCGCCAGTCGCAGCCGGCGTTCCAGTTGGCGACGGCGTTGCATGTCCGCTTCCATCGTATCGCGGAAAAAGCCCGTGTCGCGGCCGCCGGCATTCTTGACGAACATCAGTGCGAGGCTTGCCTTGTGCACCAGATCACGGCCTGAGGTGGCGTCCTCGGGCGCCAGCGCCGAGCCAATGCTGAAGCTGAGCCGAATGTCCCGTTCCTCCAGCGCGTAGGGTTCGCTCAGCCGTGCAACAAGCCGCGCGACCATGGCCTGTGCCTGCTCGCGGGAGGTGAGACTGCACTGGGCAATCAGCAGTTCATCACTGCCAAGGCGGCCGACGAAATCAAGGGTTCGGACCGTCTCACGCGCCCGCATGGCGACGAGCCGGATGAGCGTGTCGCTGAGGTCAGGGCCCAGGTCCTCGGCCAACGCCTTGAAGCCGTCGATGTCGATGTGGTGAATGGCGAGGCCGGGCGAAGTGGCGGTGACGCTTGCTAGCCGTTTGTCGAGCTGGCTGAGAAAGGCGCTGCGGTTCAGCAGCCCGGTGAGGGTGTCATGTTGGGCGAGGAAGGTGGCGCGGGCATCGCTCAGGGCCCGGGCGCGAGCCATGCGTCGCAAGGTAAGGAAAGGGCCAATCACCAATGTCAGCAGCAGTAGGCTGATGCCGATCCCGGCCGTGGTAAGCTCACGGCGGAACAGGGCTGCGGTTTCTGCCTCGTCGACATAGGTCTCGACAACGGCGATCAACCGACCATCGCGATAGATCGGTAGATATGTGGAGGCATAGACTTTTGGGCGGCCCTCAGCGGCTCCCTCTTTCACCACGGTGAAGGGCTTGCCGGACGCCACGACCTGTGCGGCCAGCGGGTTATGGTCGGACAGTGTCTCTTTGGAGAGGGTGCTGATGCCTTCCGCATCGGACGTGAGCCGGGCCCGGCCTTCGCGGTCGAAAATTTTCAGCTTGAAGACCTTGCCCATGCCCTTTGCCATCTCGATCCGGTCAAGAGCCTCTGCTGAGGGAGGGGCGCCTTCAGCGATGCCTTCCAGATCCGGGATGGCATTTGCGAGGGTCTGCGCCCAGAGGGTCGAGTGGGCCTCGGCGTCCTTCGAGATCCAGTGATTGACGGCCATGCCGGTGACAAAGAAAGCGCCGGCAACAAAGGCCAGCGCGCCCAGCAGGACGCCTGCAATCAGTCGTGAATCCTTGCGCCCCGAAAACACCTGCATGCCCATCCCCCAAGGTTCTGTCAGGCATTACACAGGTGAAAATGCTAAGATATCCTGAGTAAATTCAGGCCGATCTGCTGCATGTCTAAGAAAATCTGAACAGTTCAGACCTTCTGGCGACCGAAGTCGGGGGCTTCCGTTTCCTGGCCGGCCTCAATGATCGAGCGGCGGATGCTGCGGGTGCGTGTGAACAGGTCGAACAGGGCCTGTCCATCGCCCCAGCGGATCGCGCGCTGAAGCGCCGCCAGATCCTCGGAGAATCGCGAGAGCATTTCAAGGATCGCATCCTTGTTGTGCAGGCAGACGTCGCGCCACATGACAGGATCCGAAGCGGCCAGGCGGGTAAAGTCGCGGAAACCCGAGGCCGAATATTTGATTACTTCTGACTTTGTCACTGTCTCCAGGTCATCGGCGGTGCCGACGATGTTGTAGGCAATGATATGCGGCAGGTGCGACACGATGGCGAGCACCAGGTCATGGTGCTCCGGATCCATCACGTCGACATTGGAGCCGCAGGCGGTCCAGAAGGCGGAGAGGCGATCGATTGCGCCCTGGTCGGTCCCCTCGACTGGCGTCAGGATGCACCAGCGGTTCTGGAACAGGCTGGCAAAGCCTGCGTCGGGACCGGAATGCTCGGTGCCGGCGATCGGGTGGCCGGGAATGAAATGGACTCCCTCGGGCACATGCGGCGCCATCTGGGACACAACCGAGGCTTTTGTGGAGCCGACATCCGTCAGGATCGCGCCTGGCTTCAGGTGCTGAGCAATGATGCGTGCCACCGCCTCGCTTGCGCCGACGGGCACGCTGACGATCACGAGGTCAGCATCGGTCACTGCTTCGCCAGCATCGGTGCAATATCGGTCGCCGAGCTGCAGCTCTTCCGCCCGCGCCAGGGTTTCCGGCGAGCGGGTGGAGATGACGATTTCCCGGGCGAGGTTTTCCTGCCGGATGATCCGGGCAAGGGAAGACCCGATCAGGCCAATGCCGATAAGGGCGATACGGTCGAAAAGGACGCTGGACATGCTTTGATCTTGATGGGTTGCGCGGTCCGGCAAAGGTCTGCCGGACCGGTTTTCAGGCTGTGCTGACGTGCAGCAGCCTTACTTGCGGAGAAAATCACCGATGGCGGCAACGACGGCGCGGTTGGCTTCCTCTGTGCCGATGGTCAGGCGCAGGGCATCCGGCAGGCCGTAGTTGGCCACCGCGCGCAGGATGAAACCGTGCTCCGACAAATAGGCGTCGGCATCACGGGCGCGCTTGCCATCCGTGTCCGGGAAATGGACCAGAACGAAGTTGCCAACGCTCGGCGTGACCTTTAGGCCAAGGGCTTCCAGCTGCGAGGCGACCCAGGGCAGCCATTCGTCGTTATGGGCGATCGCCTTCTCGACAAAGGCCCGGTCCCGGATCGCGGCAATGCCGGCGGCCATGGCCGGGCCGGAGACGTTGAACGGCCCGCGGATGCGGTTCATCGCATCGATCATTTCGGCCGGGCCGAAGCACCAGCCGAGGCGCAGATTGGCAAGGCCGTAAATCTTGGAGAAGGTGCGCGTCATGATGACATTGTCGGACGTCGCGGCCAGTTCCAGCCCGCTCTCGTAGTCATTGCGCCGAACATATTCGGCATAGGCCGCGTCCAGAACGAGGATGACGTTGCCGGGAAGGCCGGCATGAAGGCGCCGCACTTCATCGAAGGGCAGATAGGTTCCGGTCGGGTTGTTCGGGTTGGCCAGGAAGACGATCCTGGTCTTGTCGTTGACCAGGGCGAGAATGCCGTCGACATCTGCGGTCAGGTTCTTCTCCGGAGCGACGACAGGCGTGGCGCCTGCGCCCCGGATGACGATCGGGTAGACCAGGAACCCGAACTCCGAATAGATCGCCTCGTCGCCAGGGGCGAGATAGGTGTTGGCGATCAGGGTCAGGATCTCGTCGGACCCGGCACCGCAGATGATGCGGTCAGGGTTGATGCCGGTGACCTCGCCGATGGCCTCGCGCAGGGCGCTGGAGGAGCCATCCGGGTAAAGCTCGAGCTGGCCGGCGACTGCGGCGATGGCTGCCTTTGCGGCCTCACTTGCGCCAATGGGCGATTCGTTCGACGACAGCTTGTAGATCTTCGATCCGCCGCTGGCCTTCGACTTGCCGGGGACGTAAGGGGCGATGTCCAGGATGCCGGCGCGCGGGGTCGGGCGGCTCTTTGTGCTGTTGCTCATGTCAGTTCCTCAACTCAAATCGTGTCTGGCCGGCTTGGCGGCCCCAAGTCAAGAGAGCGCCGGATTACTCCGCTTCGGTGCCAAATTCCTCGTCGCTGTCCAGATCGGTCTCGATATCAATGGGCGATGCGTATCCGCCGACAAACCGGATGACATCCGGCTCAGCCCCGGCCGCCGCGCAAAGGGCGAGCACGTCGCCCTCGCTCAAATCACCGGAGGCCGCCAGAAGCGCGTCCACGCCTTCTGCCGTGCGGAAGAAACTCAGCACTTCGAGGCCGCTGCTCATCAGGTTGCCCGGAAGGATGCCGTTCCAACGTGCATCGAACACGGCGGTGTCCGGCGTGCCGGCATCGGGAACCGGGCGGCTGATGACAACGGCATCGAGATCCGCCGGGCGGTCATGAGCGACGAAGAACGGCAGGCGGGCGATGATCTGTGCGCCGTCAACGCCGAGGCCACGCCACCACGGCACTTCCGCGCGTTCGGCAAGCGAGATGATCCCGAGATCCGAATGGGAGGCCGCCACGGTTCCCACCACATCTGCCGCATCGCCGGGCGATTCCATCTCGACCGAAAATCCGAAGTAGTAGCGGGCCAGATCGCGCATGTCGGCAACATCGGCGCCGCCATCGAGATGCACGGCAAAGTCACCCTGCAAACGGGTGCAGGAGGTGATGATCTCGCGCCAGATATGTTCGACGGTGGTCAGCGGCAGGGTGCCGGAATGTCGCTCGACCAGCCGGCGCATCATGTCGGCCTCACGGTCAGGGCGGAACATGACGGTGTCCGCTCCACTGGCACGTTTGGCGGCCACGATGCCATCGATCACCCTCACGCGCTCCATGAGCAGGCGGTGCAACTCGGCATCGATGCTATCGATGCGCTGGCGCAGGGCGTCGAGAGCCGATGAGGGGGCCGATGAGGGGGCCTGGTCGTTGGTCATGACGGGATGGGCCTTCCTGAAACTGCTGTCCTCGCGGCGGATAGTCATAGGCAGGAGCCATCCGGAAAGCAAAAGAAAACATTGACACCACAGGGGGTGCAACCCTAGCTAACAACCCCTTGAAACGGGTGGTCTGTCCATGCCATCCCCTGTAAGACAGGCGCGAAACGGTTCTTATGAACGAGACCCAAAACAGGGACGTTGCTGCGGACAATGAGCGACATACCAGTCCAGGACAGTCCGGCCCCGGCCGGTCTCACACCGGCGGAACTTGAGCTGGCACAACGGCGCGAGATCGACACGCCCAGCAGTCAGTGCATGCGCTGTGGTGCCGAGGATGCCTTGCCGCTGGATTCCGGCGTCATCCTGTCGCCCTGGCAGATCGCTTATGAGACCTATGGCACGCTGAACGATGACCGTTCCAATGCCATCCTGATCTGCCACGCACTTACCGGTGACCAGTATGTGGCCTCGACCAACCCTGTGACCCGCAAGCCCGGCTGGTGGACATCACTGGTCGGACCCGGCAAGCCGGTGGATACGGATCGCTATTTTGTCATCTGCTCGAATGTTCTTGGCGGCTGCATGGGCACGACGGGCCCGGCCTCGACCGATCCGAAGACAGGCGCGCCTTACGCCCTGACCCTGCCCCTGGTCACGATCCGTGACATGGTGCGCGCGCAGGCGCGGTTGGTCGAGCATCTGGGCATCGACACGCTGTTTTCGGTGATCGGTGGTTCCATGGGCGGCATGCAGGTGCTGCAATGGGCCTCGCTGTTTCCGCAGAAGGTGTTCTCTGCGATCCCGATTGCGGCCGGCGCCCGGCACTCGTCGCAGAATATCGCGTTTCACGAGGTTGGGCGGCAGGCGGTCATGGCGGACCCGGACTGGTGCGGCGGCGCTTATCTCAGCGCCGGACGGCGACCGAGCAAGGGCCTGTCCGTTGCGCGCATGGCAGCGCATATCACCTACATGTCCGACACGTCGCTGCACCGGAAATTCGGCCGCAACCTGCAGGACCGGGAGGCGCTGACCTTCGGTTTCGACGCGGATTTCCAGATCGAGAGCTACCTGCGACATCAGGGCATGACCTTTGTCGACCGCTTTGATGCCAACTCCTATCTCTATGTCACGCGGGCAATGGACTATTTTGATCTGGCCGCCGAGCATGGCGGATCCCTCGCCAAGGCATTCCTACGGACCAATACAAGGTTCTGCGTGATTTCCTTCACCACGGACTGGCTGTTCCCGACCTCGGAGAGCAAGGCGGTGGTTCGGGCGCTCAACGCGGCAGCGGCAAACGTGTCCTTTGTTGAAGTTGAAAGCGACCGGGGCCACGATGCCTTCCTGCTGGATGAGCCGGAGATGTTCCGCACCGTGCGCGGTTTCCTGACCGGTGCGGCGCGCGCGCGCGGAATTCCGGCCCCCGGAGGAGCTGCCTGATGGGTATCGAGTTGTCATCTGTTTCCGGCCTGCCGCAGGTGCGCGGCGACCATCTTGTCGTTTGCGACCTGGTGCCGGAAGGCGCGCGGGTGCTGGATGTCGGTTGCGAGGATGGAGCCTTGCTGCAGCTTCTGACCGAGCGGCGGCATATAGACGGGCGCGGCATCGAACTTTCACAGAGCGGCGTGAACAAGGCCGTGGCGCGCGGACTGTCGGTGGTCCAGGGCGATGCCGACATGGACCTGTCGGACTATCCCGACAACGCCTTCGATGTGGTCATTCTCAGCCAGACGCTGCAGGCGACGCGGGATCCCAAAGGCGTGCTGGAGCAGCTTTTGCGCATCGGCGGCCAGGTCGTGGTCTCGATCCCGAATTTCGCGCATTGGCGCAACCGCATGCAGCTCCTGTGGCGCGGGCGCATGCCGGTGACCAAGTACCTGTCCTACCAGTGGTATGACACGCCGAACATTCACTTCTGCTCCATCCGGGACTTCGTCGCGCTGGTCGAGGAAATGGATGCAACAGTGGTCAAGGCTGTGGCGCTCAGCGGTCGCGGTGAGCGAATCGGATTTTCTGCGCCCTGGTGGCTGTGGAACCTGATCGGCGAACAGGCCGTCTTCCTGCTGAAGCGCTGAGGCGTCAGCGGGACCTTGGCTTGCGCCGGACATGCGGGTGCCTGGCCGAGCCGGGGCCGGCCGGCTTCATTCCGGTGGTGACACCTTCGGGCACGAAGACCGGCCGCAGGATGCGCAGCATGCTCTTGCCGTTTTCCGCCTGAAGGCCGCGATGGACCCGCTTTTCCGCTTCGATCACCAGAATGCCGCCAAAGGCTGGCCAAAGCGCCCGCCCCAGAGCTTCCCAAGTCCGGGCACTGCGCAGGATAAACCTGGATCGGCTTGGGGGCAGATACAGCGCCTCCTCCTTCGCAATCACGTCGAACTGGCAGGTCTTCAGAAGGCTCTGAATCTGTCCCTTTGAAAAGGGCCGGCCATAGCCAAAGGGTGATGTTTCGGACTGCGACCACAGGCCACTGCGGTTGGGCACGATGACGATGAGCTTGCCGCCGGGCACCAGAACCCGCCAGGCCTCGCGCAATGTGGCGGCCGGGTCGCCGCTGAAGTCCAGCGCGTGGACAATGATGGCCCGGTCAAACACGGCATCCGAAAACGGCAACTGGTTCACTTCGACGAGGACGGCACCATTGGCGCGCTCCCGTGGCCAATGCACGCAACCCTGCTGGGCCGGCATGGCTGCAACACAACGGGCCGCTTCATCCATGTAGGGGCGCAGGAATGGGCCGGCATAACCGAGGCCGAGCAGTGCTTCGCCCTTCGCACTCGGCCACAGGGCGCGGATCCGGGTGCCGACAAGGCTGCGCAGGAGGCGGCCAAGCGGCAGGTCATAGAAGGTTCTGAGGTCGGCGACGTCGAGATACATGGGCCATCCGCTTCTGGTCGGCGCGATTGAACCTTGCCTTGCCCGGCAACGCAAGCCGTTATGCCGTCGCGCTTTTGCTTGCCCCCGCGCCGCCACTTTGCCACTCTCCGCCCGACCAACGGCACAGGGAGCCAACCATGACACGCCTCGCCCGGCGGCAGTTCATCTGCCTCACCGACAATTACGGCGTCCTTCTGAAGGATGAGGTCAGCCACACGGTCATTGCCGTCGATGTGCCTGATGCAGCACCTTACCTTCAGGAACTGCGCGAAACCGGCTGGCGGCTGACGCATATCCTGATCACCCACCATCACTGGGATCACGTCCAGGGGCTCAGCGCCCTCAAGCAGGCAACGGGCGCGAAAGTGATCGGTCCTGCCTTGTCGCGGGACAAGATCCAGGATCTGGATGACGTCGTCGAGGACGGTGATACGCTCGATGTCGGCGGGTTGCGCGTCGATGCGCTTGCCACGCCCGGGCATACGCTGGACCAGATTTCCTGGCACTTCCCGGAAGGCGGTGTGGCGCATACCGGCGACACGCTGTTCTCGCTCGGCTGCGGCCGTGTGTTTGAGGGCGACCTGGCGATGATGTGGGCGTCGCTGGCCAAGCTGATGCGCCAGCTGCCCGATGAAACCGTGATTTACTGCGGCCATGAGTATACGCTGTCGAATGCCCGGTTTGCTCTGGCGATGGACCCGGATAACGCGGCGCTGCGGCAGCGGGTGCAGGAGGTGGAGCGGCTGCGCAGCGAACACCTGCCAACGCTGCCGACCACGATGGCCAGGGAGAAGGCGACCAATCCGTTCTTGCGTGCTGCCGATCCCGTCTTCGCCGAGAAACTCGGCATGGCGGGTGCCGCGCCGGCCGAGGTCTTTGCCAAACTGCGCAATGCTAAGGACACGTTCTGAACCATGCACCTGACTGATCTTTCCCTCACCGAAGTCATCGACCGCCTTGGCATGCAACCTCACCCGGAAGGAGGCTTCTATGTCGAAGCCTTTCGGGACAGCGAAACCGACGAGACCGGGCGTCCGGTCTCGACATCGATCTATTTCCTGTTGCCCGAAGGGGTGGTCTCGCGCTGGCACCGGATTGATGCCGTGGAAGTCTGGCACTGGTACGGCGGTGCGCCGCTTGAACTGTTCGTCAGCGAAGATGGTCAGACCGCCAAGCTTGTGACCCTCGGGGACGATCTGCCGGCTGGCCAGCATCCGCAGGCGATCGTTCCGCGTCATGCCTGGCAGCAGGCGCAGAGCCTTGGGGACTACACGCTCGTCGGCTGCACGGTCGCGCCCGGCTTCATCTTTGATACATTCGAAATGGCCCCGGAGGGCTGGGAACCTGGCAAGCGCTAGGATCGCAGCCAGAACAGGCCATACAAACGAAAAAGGGCCGCCCGGCGAACGGGCGGCTCTTAGACTGCTGACAAACCCTCTATGGTCATCCCGGACGCAGCGAAGCGGAGATCCGGGACCGGAGAGCCAATGTCTCTCACGGGTTAGCTGGTTGAAATATAGAGGCCTCGACTCTCCGGTCCCGGCTCGGCGCTGCGCTTGGCCGGGATGACGATGGTTAGGTCGAGGGTCATACAAACAAAAAGGGCCGCCCGGTGACGGGCGGCCCTTTAAATTTGCAGATAACACAGTCTGGCTCAGTTGCCCTTGGAGGCCGAGCGTTCGGCGCGCTTGCGGTCGTTCGGGTCCAGCAGGGCCTTGCGCAGGCGAATGCTCTTCGGTGTCACTTCGACCAGTTCGTCATCGGCGATGTAGGACAGCGCGGCTTCGAGGCTGAGGCGGATCGGCGTGGTCAGCTTCACGGCTTCGTCCTTGCCGGCGGCACGGATGTTGGTGAGCTGCTTGCCCTTGAGGATGTTCACCTCGAGGTCATTGCCACGGGTGTGCTCGCCGATGATCATGCCCTGGTAAACCTTGACGCCCGGCTCGATCATCATCGAGCCGCGATCTTCCAGGTTGAACATGGCGTAAGCCACCGCTTCACCGTCGCCGTTGGAGATCAGCACGCCGGTGTGGCGGGTCGGAATGTCGCCCTTGTAGGGGGCGTATTCGTGGAACACGCGGTTGAAGATTGCGGTGCCACGGGTGTCAGACAGCAGCTCGCCCTGGTAGCCGATCAGGCCACGGGTCGGCGCATAGAACTGCAGGCGCGTGCGACCACCACCGGACGGGCGCATCTCGCGCAGCTCGCCCTTGCGCTCGGACAGCTTCTGCACGACGACGCCGGAATGTTCCTCGTCGACGTCGATGGTGACTTCCTCGATCGGCTCGAGACGGTTGCCCTTCTCGTCGAACTGATACACCACGCGCGGACGGCCGACGCAGAGTTCGAAGCCTTCGCGGCGCATGTTTTCGATCAGGATGGCGAGCTGCAGTTCGCCGCGGCCTGCGACGATGAAGGCATCACCCTCGGCAGTGTCTTCAATCTTCAGCGCGACGTTGCCTTCGGCTTCGTCCATCAGGCGCTTGCGGATCACGCGGGACTGGACCTTGTCGCCCTCGGTGCCGGCGAGCGGGCCGTCGTTGACGAAGAAGGTCATCGAGAGGGTCGGCGGATCAATCGGCTGGGCCTTGATTGGAAGGCTCACGTCCATCGAGCAGAGCGTGTCGGCGACGGTGGCTTCCTGCATGCCGGCAATGGCGATGATGTCGCCAGCTTCGCCCTTTTCAATTGGCTGGCGCTCCAGGCCACGGAACGCGAGCACCTTCGAAATGCGACCGGTCTCGACAACCTTGCCTTCGCGGGACAGGGCCTTGATCGGCATGTTCGGGATCGCTTCGCCAGCGACAATGCGGCCGGTCAGGATGCGGCCCAGGAACGGGTTGCTCTCGATCGTGGTGGCCAGCATCCGGAACGAGCCTTCTTCGGCCGTCGGTGCGGGGATGTGCTTGATGATCAGATCAAACAGCGGAGCCATGGATTCGGCCGGGCCGGCCGGGTCGTTGGCCATCCACTCCTGCTTGGCAGAACCGTAGATGACCGGGAAGTCGAGCTGCTCTTCGTTGGCGTCAAGAGCGGCGAAAAGGTCGAACACTTCGTCGAGGACTTCTTCGGCGCGCTGTTCCGGCTTGTCGATCTTGTTGATCGCGACGATCGGCTTGAGGCCGAGCTTCAGCGCCTTGCCGAGCACGAACTTGGTCTGCGGCATCGGGCCTTCTGCGGCATCCACCAGCAGGACGACGCCGTCGACCATGTGCAGGATGCGCTCGACTTCGCCGCCAAAGTCAGCGTGACCCGGGGTGTCCACGATGTTGATGCGGGTGTCGTTCCAGACGAGGGAGGTCACCTTCGCCAGAATGGTGATGCCGCGCTCACGCTCCAGGTCGTTGGAGTCCATCATGCGCTCTTCCGTGCGCTGGTTGTCGCGGAAGGAGCCCGACTTCTTGAGAAGGACGTCGATCAGGGTGGTCTTGCCATGGTCGACGTGGGCGATGATGGCGATGTTGCGCAGGTTCATTAATGGCTCCAAAAGACACGACGGGCCTTGGCCCGCAGTCGCGTGTCCTTGCATAGTGGCTCCCCGCCATCTGCTGGCGGTACGAAAAGTCGCGCTCTGTATAGTGCGGAAGCCGGATTTGTGCAACGCGGCAGCTTCACTTGACGTGATGTCGAGGCATGTGTAGTTAATAAGGAAGCCTTACTATCAGTCTGTCTTATCAAAATGCCCGATTTTGTCGCTCCTCAACGCCGGCCTGAACCGCTGGATCCGCCCCTTGGGCTGCTCTTGACCGACGTTGCCCGGTTGCTACGCCGCCGCCTCGATGTCGCGCTGGAACAGGTCGACACCGGCCTCACGCCGGCAGAGGCGCGGGCCATCAACATCATTCGCCGCATGCCCGGCCGGCGGCAGGGCGTGCTTGCCGAACTGATGGGGATCGAGCCCATGAGCCTCGTCAGTCATCTCGACCGGCTGGAGCAGGGCGGCATCATTCGCCGGGTTGTCGATCCGGGTGACCGGCGGGCGCGGATCATAGAGCTGACTGACGCGGCCGCTCCTGTTCTGCTGCGCATCGATGAAGCGTTGGCCCTGGTGAGGGCGGAACTGACTGCCGGTCTCGATGAAGCGCAGGCCGAACAACTCCATGCCCTGCTGCAGCACGTGAAGTCCAGCCTGGGCGAAGCTGATGCCCGGCCGCAACCGGTCTTTCCCTGCTTTTGAGTGAAGGTGCGCAATGCGTGACCAGTCGATACCCTTGATGAGTGAACGGCGAACTGCTGCCCTGGGCGCGGCGCTGGTTGCCATCGGTCCGGTGACCATGGCGCTCTACACGCCGGCCATGCCTGTGCTCGCAGAGGCATTCGACACCAGCCGGTCGATGATCAAGCTGACGTTGACAGCCTATTTCGCGGGTTTTGCCCTGACCCAGCTGTTCTGCGGCCCGTTGACCGATGCGTTCGGGCGGCGACCCGTGACCTTGGCTTTCCTGCTGCTTTATCTCGGGTCGACCTTGCTTGCGACCTTTGCCCCGACCGTCGAGTGGATGATTGTCGCACGGACCTTGCAAGGGGTTGGAGCGGCCGTCGGCATTTCGGTGTCGCGCGCAATCGTGCGCGACCAGTTCACCGGGCAGACGTCGGCGCGGATCATGAATGCCATTGGCACCATGCTGGCCATCGGGCCGGCGGTTTCCCCGACCATTGGCGGCCTGACGCTGGAGTATTTTGGCTGGCGTGAGATCTTCTGGTTCATGGTCGTCTACGGCGTCGTCCTGATGCTGGCGGTTGCGCTCTGGATGGCGGAGACGAACCGCTTTATCGACCGGGCCAACCTGCGCCCGGCGCGGCTTGTTGCCAACTACCTCGCGCTCTTGCGCGATCCGCAGTTCTTGCGGCCCAGCCTTCTGGTCGGGTTTGGCATTGGCTCGATCTACACGCTGGCAACGATCCTGCCCTTCGTCCTGATCGACCGGATCGGCCTGTCCCCCAGCCAGTTCGGGGTCGGCATGATGGTCCAGTCGGGCTGCTTTATCAGCGGGACACTGGTGACAGGGCGGCTGTTGCGGCGTGTGGATGCAGATCGGCTCATCCCCTACGGGCTGGCCGGGCTCGTCCTCGCCTCGCTGGCGATGGTTGCGGCGCACCAGCTGCTGCCGCCGTCCTTTCTTGGTGTCATGCTGCCAGTTGGCCTGTTCGCTTTCTCTCTGGCGACCGTATTGCCGGCTGCAATGACTGCGTCGCTCCAGGGCTTCCCGCAGATGGCCGGAGCGGCGGCTTCGATGACCGGGTTCCTGCAGTTCGGAACCGGGATCCTCGGCAGTCTCCTGGCGGCCTGGCTCGGGGATCCGTATCTCGCGATGTTGATCGTGGCGCCGGGTATGCCTTTGCTGGCAGTGCTGTCCTATCTCGCCCTGACCCCGCTGGCGAAGCCTCGGTAACAAGTTCATGGCGGTTTCTTGCGGGCCGGCACCGTGTCGTGGCTTGACCTTGGCCAGGGGACGCGCGATGACGCACGACCGTGACGTTCTTGCTTGTCCGGGCGCCGGTCCTGGGCCTGTCCTGGCGGTCGCGGGGCCTTTGAGGAACCACTCGGTAATGGCGCATAAACAATACATCCTGCCCTCGGCTGGCGATCGCTGCCATGTCATGGGCATACTCAATGTCACACCGGACTCCTTTTCCGACGGCGGCCGTCACGAGGCGGCCGAAGCGGCCCTGGCGCATGCCAGGGCAATGATCGCCGAAGGCGCTGACATCATCGACATCGGTGCCGAGAGCACCCGGCCGGGGGCTGCTGCCGTCGATGAAACAGCCGAGTGGGCGCGGCTGGAACCGGTTCTGGAGCCTGTGATCGCGCTCGGGGTCCCCGTTTCCATCGACACCTATAAGGCCGCAATTGCCCGCAGGGCCTGTGCGCTGGGCGCTGCCCTTGTCAATGATGTCTGGGGCCTGCAGAAAGATCCTGCCATGGCTGATGTGGTGGCCGAGGCGGGCGTCCCGGTGGTAATGATGCACAATCGGCTTGAGGCCGATGCGTCCATCGACATCCTTTCGGACATGGACCGCTTTTTCGAGCGCTCGATGGAGATGGCAGCGCGCGCCAGGATCCCGCGTGAACGGCAGATTCTTGATCCGGGCTTTGGTTTCGGCAAGACGATGGACCAGAACTATCTTGTCCTAAACCGCCTTGATCACCTTGCCCGCCATGGATTGCCCGTCCTTGCGGGCGCATCGCGCAAGCGCATGATCGGTGCCGTTCTGGACGTTCCGACCGGGGAGCGGCTGTTTGGTTCGCTAGCCGTGCATCTCCTGGCTTCCGAGCGGGGGGCGGTGATTGTGCGGGTGCATGATGTGCGGCCGCATGTCGAGGCGCTCGCCATTCAGGCTGCCATGCGGCGCGAGGCATTTGCTGGCGAACCAGTGAGGACAGGGCATTGACGCATGTTGCGGGCGCCTGGCAGCGCGCGGCGCTGGGCCTTGGCTCAAATATGGGCGATCCAAAGGCCAATCTTGCCCGGGCCATTGCCCTTATTGATACCACTCCCGGTATCCGGGTCCGCGATGTTTCTCCGGCCTACCGGACGCCGCCGTGGGGACCGGTGCCGCAGGATGATTATCGCAATATCTGCCTTGTCATCGAGACGACGCTCGCGCCGGTCGATCTGCTGCGCCGCTGTCTGGCGGTAGAGAAGCAGATGGGGCGGGTGCGGGATGTGCGCTGGGGGCCGCGTCTCATTGATATCGACGTGCTGTTGTATGAAGACACCAAGCTCGATCATCCCGAGCTGACCATCCCGCATCCGCGCATGGCCGAGCGGGCCTTTGTGCTGGTGCCGCTCGCCGATATCTGGCCTGATGCGGTGATCAGGGAGGGCCTGACGGTTGCTGGTGCTTTTGCCTCCTGCTCCGGCCGGGAAGGCGTCACCCGCCTCGAGGATTGATAACTCGCCTCAAGGAAAACGCCCGGAAAGCCGGGCGTTTTTGTTCGCGATCATATTGTGGCTCACGTCACGGGTTCGGCAACTCGCCGCGCAGCCATTGCTGCCACTGTCGCTTGGTACCGAAGAAGACGTTACGGTCGACATCACCCTTGATGCCGGGGACCTGGCCTTTGGCGGTGTATTGCCAGAACACCCAGTCGTCCCGCTTCGAGTACATGTGCATCGGGTGCCGCGCCACCGAGCGGATCCAGAAGTCATGTGCGGTAAAGTGCCCGACAAGGATTTCGCGGTGGAAGTCGACGGTTGTGTAGACGATGGGACGCTTGCCATAATGTGCCTGCAGCGCATCGAGGAAGAGGGTCATTTCGGCGACAATCTTGCCCTGCGGCGGACGGATCCGGCAGTTCTTGGATTCGCCGTTCCACTCCATGTCCAGGACCGGTGGCAGGGCTGTAGGATCGACCGGAACGTTCTGGATGAACCAGGCGATCTGGTCCTCAACCGGCCGGCAGAAGTAATAGAAATGGTAAGCGCCGCGCGGCACGCCGGCGGCTTTGGCCGCGTTCCAGTTTTCCACGAATTTCGGATCGAGGAAATCGCCGCCCTCTGTCGCCTTGATAAAGGCGAACTGAGTGCCGGCCTTGCGCACGGTGTGCCAGTCGATATCGCCCTGCCAGCGGGAGATGTCGATGCCGTGGATCGGGAAATCCGATGGCACAGGGTCCCTGTCCTCATAGGACGCGCAGGCTGTGAGCGAGAAGGTCAGCAGGAAGACGGCCAGACGGCGCGGGAACGCGAGCACGGGAACCCCTCAGGTTAACGAAATACAAAAATCGACCCTCAAAATGCGGCAAATTCCCTAACGGACCGTAGAGAAATCGTGGCGGGAATGGGGCATTTGTGATCGGCACGTCGGTGTGGTCTTGTCTGGATCCAACTGGCCCTTGGGGACAGGGCGCGGGAGAATGGAAATGGATGGCATCACACTGTATGGCGCGTTGAATTCGGGGCATTCCTTCAAGGTTCGCCTGTTGCTGCTGATGGCCGGGGTGCCGCATCACTATGTCGCGATCGATATCAGCCAGCCCCGAGATGCGCGTCCGGCTGATTTCCGAAGCGTATCGCCGTTCGGCGAGGTGCCGGTTTTGGTCCAGAACGGCCAGAACCTGGCGCAGTCGAACGCCCTGCTCCTGCACTTGTCGCGGCAGACTGGCGTACTCGGGGCCGAAGATGAGGCGGGTTGGACCGCGATCACGTCGTGGCTGTTCTGGGAGGCGAACCGGATCGGCCGGTCCTACCCGAACCTGCGCTGGTATCGCCGGTTTGACGACAGCGGTGATCCTGCCCTGGTGCGCTGGTTTGAAGAGACGGCCCGGGTAGATCTCGATCGGATGGAGCGCGAACTTGCCTCGCGCGCCTTCCTGCTGGGGCACCCGACCATCGCGGATCTCTCGTTGGGCGCTTATCTCCTGTATGGCGACGATGTCGGTCTCGACATGAACGCGTGGCCGGCGGTGATGGCCTGGCTCGACCGGATCCGTGCGTTGCCTGGCTATCGTCCGCCGCTGGACATCATGGGCTGACGCCGGCCCAGGGCCTGGAAAACGCTCTAGGCTTGCCCGGGCAAGCCGCATATGAATGACACTCCTGCCTGATTTTCCGGATTCGCCCATGACCGACCGCCTGACGATTGCCACCTGGAACATCAATTCCGTGCGTCTGCGCATGCCGATTGTCGAGAAGTTCCTGAACGAGCAGGCGCCGGATGTCCTGTGCCTGCAGGAAACCAAATGTCCAGACGCGAACTTTCCGGAGGGAGCTTTCCGCAAGCTCGGCTACGAGCATCTCGCAATCAACGGGCAGAAGGGCTACCACGGTGTGGCGATTGTCTCGAAGCGCCCGCTGTCGGACCTTGAACGCCGTGACTTCTGCGGCAAGGGCGATGCGCGGCATCTGGCCGTCACTGTGCCTTTTGGCGAGGATCAGGTCCGGGTGCATAATTTCTACGTTCCGGCCGGCGGCGACGAACCTGACCGCGAGATCAACGACAAGTTCGGTCACAAGCTCGACTTCATGGCCGAGATGCGGGCCTGGCTGGTTGATGGTGAGGCCAGTCGTCCTGCGGTCGTCGTAGGCGATCTCAATGTCGCGCCCTATGAGCATGATGTCTGGTCACACAAGGCACTGTTGAAAGTTGTGTCGCACACGCCGGTCGAGACGGAGTTGTTCGAGGCCATTCGCACCGGCGGGGACTGGGTTGATGCCATGCGCCAGATCGTGCCGATGTCCGACAAGCTCTATACGTGGTGGAGCTACCGGGCCAAGGACTGGAATGCGGCGGACAAGGGGCGCCGGCTTGACCATGTCTGGCTTTCGCGCCCGCTCGCGGGTGCGTTGAAGGAAACCATTGTTCTGCGCGAGGCGCGGGGCTGGGAAAAGCCCTCGGACCACGTGCCTGTGATCGCCGTCCTGGAAGCCTGAGCGGGCGTTTGTCCCGCCTCAGGGCCTGACGATGATCTTGCCACGTACCTTGCGGTCGGCGATCTCCTGGATCGCTTCCGCAGTCCGGTCCATCGGATAGATCGCGTGGATATGCGGCTTCAGTTTGCCCTGGCGGACCCAGTCGAGGATCTGCGTCATGTTTGACCAGTGGCCTTCCGGGTCGCGGATGATCGCTTCGCCCCAGAACACGCCCTGGACATCGCAGCCCTTCAGCATGACGAGGTTCAGCGGGATCTTCGGGATTTCGCCAGCGGCAAAGCCGACGACCAGATAACGGCCTTCCCACGCAGTGGCGCGCAGTGCCTGTTCCGCCATGTCGCCGCCAACCGGGTCATAGACGACGTCAGCCCCCATACCACTGGTCAGGGCCTTGAGCCTTTCCTTCAGCGGTTCGTTTGCATAGTTGATGGTCTCATGGGCGCCGAGGCTGCGGGCGAAGGCCAGCTTGTCGTCGGAGGATGCGCAGGCGATCACCCGGGCCCCCATGATGTTGGCGATTTCGATGGCGGCCTGCCCGACACCGCCGGCTGCGCCCAGGACGGCGACCGTCTCGCCCTCCTGCAGTTTTGCCCGGTCCCGGAAGGCATGCAGTGTTGTGCCGTATGTCACCGAAAGGCCTGCAGCTGCCTCGAAAGAAATTCCGTCCGGCATCGGAACGAGATCATCTTCGATGGCGATGACAAACTCGCGGGCGGCCCCAAAGCGCACGTAGCCGATCACCGGGTCGCCCGGGCGGAACCGGTCAACATCGTCGCCGATTGCCTCGACAATGCCGGAAAACTCGGCAGCCGGAGAAAACGGCAGTTCCGGCCGGATCTGGTACTTGCCCTCGATGATCAGCGTGTCGAAAAAATTGAGCGCGAAAGCCTTCACGCGGACCTTGACCTCACCTGGTCCCGGATGAGGATCGTCCAGCGTTTCGAGTGTCAGGCTGGATGCCGGTCCAAGGCTGCGGCACAAAACGGCTTTCACGATCATTTCCCCCCGGAATTCCCGAATAACGTAGCGTATTGCCTAGCATGGCCCGGGCCCTGCGGAAAGATTCCGCGTTGCAAAAGATAACGAGGCTGCGCTTGAACCGATCCGGAACGTCAGGCAAACAGGCCGCACGAACAAGGCGGGTCACGTGAGTGTGACATGTGCCGCAATCAGGGAAGCAGGGAAGCAGCCGGCGATGCGTGGATATTTTGCAGTAGGGGCGGAAGGCCTGTCGAAACGGATGAACCTCGGCAACCTGATGCGCTCGGCCCACGCCTTTGGCGCCAGTTTCTTTTTCACCGTTGATGCAGGACCCGCGATCCGGCGTGCGCCGCGCTCGGACACATCGAACAGCCCGGATCATCTCCCCTTGTTCGCCTGGGACACCGTGGAGATGATGGACTTGCCGGCAAAATGCCAGCTGGTTGGCGTTGAACTGACCGACGATGCCATTGACCTGCCGAGCTTCATGCATCCCTTGAGGGCGGCCTATGTGCTGGGGCCGGAGCGGGGCTCGCTGTCCTCGGCGATGCTTGCCCGTTGTGACCATGTGATCCGGATCCCGACCAAGTTCTGCATCAACGTGGCGACTGCCGGGGCTATTGTTCTCTATGACCGGCACCGTGCCCTCGGCCGCTACGCTGATCGGCCGGTTGCCTCAGGCGGGCCGAAGGGTGACAGGGCGGCTCATGCCCATGGTGGCCCCATTTTTCGCAGCGGTCGGCAGGTGCCGGGATGGGAGCGCGGCGGCGGGGCAGGCAGTTCCGGCGATCCGGTGGAATAGGTCAGATACCTGTACGAAGCTGGCCGGCACAGTGCCGGTAGCCTTCAGTCGATATCGACGGCGGCATCGGCCTCGAGCAGTTGCCGCAGCCGGGCAAAGGCAAGGCGGATACGGGACTTGACGGTTCCGAGCGGCAGGCCGGTCTGCTCGGCAATTTCGCTGTGCGACAGACCCAGGAAAAACGCCTGCCGCACAACTTCGCGCTGGTTCTCAGGCAACTGGCTGATGGCTGCCCTGACCCGCTCTTCCCGCAGTCCGGCGTCCATCTGGACATCGGCATCTTCAGGGGCCACAGGATGCAGTGACGGGTCTTCCGCGTCCAGGGCCCCGGACTTCTGACGGCGAAGAGCGTCAATGCGGCGATTGCGGGCGATACGGAACAGCCAGGTGCTTGCCGAGGCTTTGGAGGCATCGAACAGCGCAGCCTTACGCCACAAGATAACCATCGCCTCCTGCGCGATTTCCTCGGCCGTGGCCGCATCGCTGCCCAGTTGCATCAGGTATCCCTTGATGCGCGGCGCGAAGTGATCGAACAACTCGGCAAATGCAGCTTGATCCTGAGACTGCGCAACCTGTTCGATCAGTTTTGAAAAATACTGCGCCTGAATCACCGCAGACTTCACTCCCAGACCTTGTGTTTTGCGTGCGTGCTTGCCGGTGTAACCGGTTTTGACGTCACACTCTCGCCCGATTTATGCAGCCAGCGTGCTCGAATTGGGAGCCAATAATACCGACTGCGACGACAAGCGCCATCCGTGAGATTGGCTTTCAACCCTTTCGTAACCGTCTTTAAGGTAGGCTTAAGCCACTGTTTATAAGCCGGTAGGCGTTTGAATAAAATCGAAGCGAATAACGCGCAAGGAAACGGTGTGGAGATGATGCAAGCACGTACACTGGTTACCGCCGGTCTGTTCCTGGCCCTGTCCGGTGCTGCCGCCTTCGCCCAGGCCCCGACGCCGCTGGGTGAACCGACTCGGGATTGGGCAGCTTTCACGCATTCAAGCGGAGGCGGCAAGGTCTGCTTCGCGCTGACGCGGCCGAAGGTGATGGCGCCAAGCGACCGCAATCACGGAGAAGTGTTCTTCTTCGTTTCGACCCGCAAGGCTGAAGGTGTGGCCAATGAGCCGAGCTTTCAGGTTGGTTATCCCTTGAAGGAAGGGACGCCGGCGGTGGTCGATATTGATGGAAAGACCTTCAACATGTTCACCAAGGGCGATGGCGCCTGGGTGGAAAACGCAGCAGCAGAGCAGCAGCTCATAGCGGCGATGAAGGCTGGCAAGAAAATGTTGATCAAGGCCCAGTCGGCGCGTGGGACTGCAACCAGCTATGAATTCTCGCTGGCAGGCGTTTCCGCTTCCGTTGACACGGCCGCCAAGGCCTGTCGCTGACATTACTTTCCTGCGGGCCCTTGCATGGGCCCGTCTGGGATTGCACCTGGTTTGTTCCGGAGGGGCTGCTCTCGCTCCGGGACTGGTGCTCCCGTGTCGGCAGGCTGGTTGATTTTCTCTCGGTTTTGTGGTTCTTCCCTTGTAAAGGTCGTGGCTCCGTGAGGATGCCGCGCCATTTTTGTTTGATGCGCGGGACTTTCCTTCGGAAGCCGCGCGGCGCAGGTGCCCAGGTGGCGGGATGCGCCCTATCCCTTGAAGCAGGACAGAAGCGACCGACATGGCGATCACGCTTGACCTTGCGCAGCGCGCAGACATTTCCCGGCCGGCATCTGCCGCCATGGCGGCGAACCTTGTTGCCGCCCCGGAGAAGCCGACGCTCATCGGGCTTGATCGCGCTGGCCTTGCTGAGGCAATGGCCTCGATCGACATTCCCGAGCGCCAGCGCAAGATGCGAGCGCAGCAACTGTGGCATTGGCTTTATGTGCGCGGCGCCTCCGACTTTGGTCAGATGACCAACATCGCCAAGGACCTGCGTGTCACGCTCGATGATCATTTCAGCATTGCACGGCCGGAAATCGTGTCCGAGCAGATCTCGGTCGACGGCACCCGCAAGTGGCTGTTTCGCTTTCCGCCGCGTGGCGCAGGTCGCCCTGTCGAGATTGAAACGGTCTACATTCCGGAAGAAGGGCGCGGCACGCTCTGCGTTTCCTCTCAAGTTGGCTGCACGTTGACCTGTACCTTCTGCCATACCGGCACCCAGAAGATGGTCCGCAACCTGACCTCGGAAGAGATCCTGTCGCAGGTGCTGATCGCGCGCGACCGCCTTGGCGATTTCCCGGATGCGGCGACACCGCAGGGTGCCATCGTCCCCTCCGAAGGCCGGCTGGTGACCAATGTGGTCATGATGGGCATGGGTGAGCCGCTCTATAATTTCGACAATGTGAAACAGGCACTTCTGATCGCGTCTGACGGTGATGGTCTGTCCCTGTCCAAGCGCCGGATTACGTTGTCGACCTCCGGCGTGGTGCCGGAAATTGCCCGCACGGGTGACGAAATCGGCTGCATGCTGGCGATTTCGCTCCATGCTGTCCGCGATGACCTGCGCGACGTGCTTGTACCGATCAACAAGAAGTGGCCGATCAAGGATCTTCTGGACGCCTGCCGCCGCTATCCGGGGCTGTCCAATGCCAAACGCATCACGTTCGAATATGTGATGCTCAAGGGCGTCAATGACAGCGATGCGGACGCACGCGAACTGGTGCGGCTGCTGGCTGGTATTCCGGCGAAGATCAACCTGATCCCGTTCAATCCCTGGCCGGGCTCTGAATACGAGTGCTCGGACTGGGAGCGCATCGAGCATTTCGCCGACATCGTCAACCGAGCCGGTTATGCCTCTCCGATCCGCACGCCGCGCGGCCGCGATATCTTTGCCGCCTGCGGTCAGCTGAAATCAGCATCGGAGCGGATGCGCAAGAAAGACCGCGACGCGCTGGACGGTGCGGCCTGATCTTACGGAGTTGCGTGACAACAGGTCTGAGGCCGCCCATTGGGCGGCCTCTTCTCTTTCAGGCCAGACCGCTGCGGGAGAACGGCAGGTTTGTCACCCACTCGCCACGTGCCGCAGCAATCGCATTGGCAACGGCCGGGCCGATGGGCGGCGTTCCAGGTTCGCCGATGCCGGTCGGGGCCTCCGTCGAGGGGATGATGTGGACCTCGATCTGTGGCATGTCCGTCAGGCGCAGCGGCAGATAGCTGTCGAAGTTTGACTGGTCCACTTCGCCCGCCGTCAGCGTGATCTCGTTGCGCAGGATGGCACCAAGGCCATAACCGATGCCGCCTTCGATCTGGGCCTTGATGTTGTCCGGATTGACCGGCACGCCGCAGTCGACAGCGCAGACGACCTTTTCCACTTTCACCGTTCCGTCATCCCGGAACGAGATTTCTGCGATCTCTGCCACGTAGCTGTTGAATGACTTGTGCACGGCGACACCACGGAAACGGCCCTCGGCCAAGGGAGTACCCCAGCCCGCTTTCTCTGCCGTCAGCTTCAGCACCGCCAGCTTGCGCGGGTCGTTCTTCAGCAGCTCCTCGCGATAGGCGACCGGGTCCTTGCCGGCTTCCCGGGCGACCCGGTCCAGCATCGTTTCCATGACATAGGCCGTGTGAGTGTGGCCGACCGATCGCCACCACAGGACAGGCACTGCGGTCTTGGCGTTGTGGACCTCGACATGCAGGTTTTCCAGCGCGTAAGGGGTGTTGCCAAGTCCCTCGACGCTGGTCTCATCAACGCCGTTCTTGACGACGAAAGACTCGAAGGCCGTACCGATCATGATCGACTTGCCGGCAACCCGATGATTCCAGCCGACGATCCGGCCTTCGGCATCGAGGCCGACGCGAACCTTGTGCGCCATCATGGGACGATAGTAGCCGCCCTTGATGTCATCCTCGCGGGTCCAGACAATCTTCAAGTGACGGGGCGCATTGCCCTTGTCGAGCCAGGCCTTCGCCAGAAGGGCAGCCTCGGCAAAATAGTGGCTGTCCGGCTGGGCGCGGCGACCGAACGAACCGCCTGCCCATAGGGTGTTGATGGCAATCTTGTCCGGGGTGAGGCCGAGGACCTGGGCTGCGACCATCTGGTCGATGGTCTGGAACTGGGCCCCGGTCCAGAAGGTCGCCGTGCTGCCGTCGAACAGCACGGTGATATCCAGCGGCTCCATCGGTGCATGGGCAAGGAAGGGGAAGCTGTAGTCGGCTTCGATGACCTTGGCAGCGCCGGCAAGCGCGGCTTCGGCGTCGCCCTCGCCGTGGGCCTTGAGGCCGGGCTGGGCAGTCAGTTCGGCCAGTTCCTTTGCCATTTCGTCACTTGAGCGCATTTCGGCTGCGCTGTCGTCAAAGGTGACGCTCAGTGCGTCGCGTCCCTGCATGGCGGACCAGGTGTCCTTTGCCAGAACGGCGACACCGCTGGGCAGGCCAATGATATCACTGACCCCGTCGACTGCCCGTGCGGCGCTGTCATCGAAGCTGGCCACTGTGCCGCCGAAGCGGTTCGGCCGGGCAAGGACGGCAACCAGCATGTTGTCGAAGCGCTGGTCCATGCCGTAGACGCCGGCAGCGCCGGTCGTCTTGCTGCGCGTATCCAGGCGCGGGAACGATTTGCCGATATAGACCCACTGGTCGGGCGTCTTGAGCGGTGCTTCGGCCGGAACTGGCTCGGCGGACGCGAGGCCGGCCATCTCGCCAAATCCTGCAGACTTGCCCGAGGCATGGCTGAGATTGCCCGCGCTGACGGTGATCTCGCCGGCCGGAACCGACCAGGCCTTGGCCGCAGCGGCAATGAGCATGGCGCGCGCGGTTGCCCCCGCCTGGCGATATTGCTGGAAGGAATTTGCGATGGCGGTGGAGCCGCCCGTGCCCTGCATGCCGAAGAAGAGGTTCTTGTAGACCTCCGCATTGGCCGGTGCGAATTCGACCTGGACCTGATCCCAGGCGGCATCCAGTTCGTCGGCAACCAGCGTGGCAAGGCCTGTGGCAATGCCCTGGCCCTTGTCGAGGTGTTTTGACAACACCATCACGCTGCCATCGGCACGGATGTGGAGGAAAGGTTGCACGAGACTGTCGCCAGTTGCGGCTTTTGCCGGGCTGCCGGGAAGTCGCAGGGCAAGCAGCAGGCCGCCGGCAGCGCCAGCGGTCAGCTTGAGGAAGGTGCGGCGGGACGGGGTGGCAGCGGCGATCGGACTTGTCAGATGGTGCAGCATGGATCAGCCCTCCAGCTTTTCGGCAGCGAGATGGATGGCGCTGCGGATCCGGGCATAGGTGGCGCAGCGGCAGACATTGCCGTCCATGGCCGCGTCGATGTCCTCATCGGTCGGTTTTGGCGTTTCGGTCAGAAGAGCAGTTGCGGCCATGATCTGCCCGGACTGGCAATAGCCGCATTGCGGCACGTCGAGTTCCGTCCAGGCCGCGCGGATGGCGGCCGCAGCCGGCGATTCAATGCCTTCGATCGTCGTGATGTTGGCCCCTTCCGCGTCACCGAGGAAGGTCTGGCAGGAGCGGACCGGGGTGCCATCGAGATGAATGGTACAGGCACCGCACTGGGCAACGCCGCAGCCGAATTTCGTTCCAGTAAGACCGAGTGTGTCGCGCAGGATCCAGAGAAGGGGCGTCTCTGGATCCGCGTCGATAACGCGCGCCTCCCCGTTCAAGGTTAGGGAAATTGCCATGTCACGTCTCCCGTGGCTAAAACCTGGCTGAAGGAGTAAACTACACGGTGCAGTTTACATCCGGTCCGAGCCATCTGTAAACTCCCGAGTTTACATAGGGTGCATTTTTTGAGATCAAAGCCCCATGAGCGAGAGTCAGGGCCTTTCTGTCAGCGACCAGAAGCGCAAGCAGATCATCGAGGCAGCGATTGCGGAGTTTCAGGAACGGGGATTTGCCGGGGCCAGCATGGACCGCATCTCCGATCGTGCCGCCGTGTCCAAGCGCACGGTCTACAATCACTTCGCCAGCAAGGACGTGCTGTTCCGGGCCATCATCGATTGTCTGACGGACCGCATGCTTGCGGCGCTTGATGTGGTTTATGTTCCGGGTGAAGACTTCAGGACGCAGCTGTTGCGTCTCGGCTGGGCCGAAGGAAATCTCCTGATCGATCCCTGTTTCATGCGCATGGCGCGGATGCTGATGGGCGAAACCATCCGTCATCCGGCGCTCGCGGCCGAGTTTGCCCAGCAGGTCGACAAGATGCGCGCCTTTGGCGCATTCATGGACGCAGCCTTCGCCGACGGTGCGCTGACGCAGGGCACGCCCGAGCTTGCTGCGACCCAGTTCATGGGCCTGATCAAGGCGCGTGGGTTCTATCCCTACCTCATGACGGGCGGCGCGCCTGACCGTGCAACGATGCAGGCCATCGTCGATGACGCCGTTTCCCTGATGATCAAGGCGTACACCTGAGGCGCCTCTGGAACTGAAGGCCAGCGTCTACTTGCCTCAGCTTGATGAGACCGAGCGAGATCCAGGAAGCAAACGCGGGTTGTCAGTGGTCAAAGGCCGACGCGATGCGCCGGCCTCTGTCATTCATCCGATCGGTCGCGGTCAGGCTGCTGCGACGTTGCGCAGGAACGAACTTACCAGATGGCCAAGCTGATCGACCCGACCGGCTACAGAGCCGGATGCCGTGTCGACTTCGTTGGCACAGGTTCGGGTTTCCGCCACCGAACTGGTCACTTCGTTCATGTTGCGGGCTGCGGCCACCGTGCTGCTGGAGGTGTCGCTTGCGCTGCGGCTGATTTCCCGCGTGGCTGCGTCCTGTTCCTGTACGGCGGCGGCAATCGAGCTGGTGTACTGGTTTGCCTTGTCCATGATTTCGGCAATGCCGCTGATGGCGCGAACAGCGTCACCGGTCCAGGACTGGATTTCAGAGACCTGGCCGCTGATTTCCTCGGTAGCCTTGGAGGTCTGGTTGGCCAGTTCCTTGACTTCGGCGGCAACGACCGCAAAGCCACGGCCAGCTTCCCCGGCACGGGCGGCCTCAATCGTGGCATTCAGGGCAAGAAGGTTGGTCTGTTCGGCGATGGCGCGAATAAGGTCGACAACTTCCCCGATTCGTTGCGCGGCCGTGGCGAGATTGTTCATCTTCTCGTTGCTCTCGATGGCCTGCTGCGTCGCATCACGGATGACAAGGGTTGTCTCGTTGACGCGGCCACCGATCTCGGAAATCGAAGCGGAAAGCTCCTCGGCTGCGGATGCGACGACCTGCACGTTCTCCGACGCCGTTGTTGTCGCGTCCGCTGCATTGCCTGCGGTCGCTGCGGCTGAGGTCGAGATCCGGATCAGGTTCTGTGCCGTTGTCTGCATCTGCTGCATGTTGGAGGCCACAGATCCAAGCATTTCCTCTGACTGGAAGCGGAACTGGTCGAGCAGGTCCTCGATCCGCTTCTGCCGTGCCAGGCGTTCTTCCTGCTCGCGCGCTTCGGCGGCAGCAAGACGCGCTTGTTCGGCCACGGTATCGCGGAAGCCGGCGATGGCCTGGGCAATATCGCCGATTTCGTCCTTGCGGCTTGCTGCCGTGAAGTCGACGTCGACATTGCCGCCGGCAAGCTCGGAGGCATCGCGCACCAGCCCCTGGATAGGCCGAACAATGCCACGGGCGATGAACAGGCCAACCAGCGCCACAACGACGGCAGCGCCGGCGAAGATAAACAGGATCTGGTTGCGCAGTTGCCGTGCTGGCGCGGTCACCTCGTCATAATCCTGAACGGCGACGATGGCCCAGTTCGTGCCCTGGAATTCAAGTGGCGTGACAGCGGCAACAAAAGTCGCGTTACGGTACCCGGTCAACTCGCCGGCGGCGGTCTTGCCGGAGATGCCGGCAGCAATAATGTCGCCACTGAGTTCAGTCACCTGGATATCGTTCACCTCGGGCGACTTGGCTGAGTCCGCCCGGAACCGTCCATCTGCGCCAATCAGGATGGTCTCACCACTGACCCCAAGTCCACCAGCCTGGCCCATGATGCTGTTCAGGCGATCAACCGGCATCTGGAAGGCAAGCACGCCAATCCGCTCCCCATCGCGAAAGACGGGAGTTGCGATAAAACTGGCCTGGGCCCCGTTGCTGGGGCCGTAGCCTTGGAAGTCGAAGAAAGCTGCGGTCCCGGCCGGCGACATGGCAGCAGCCCGGAACGCGTTGCCGAGATCGCTCTCTTTCCAAGTGCCGGTGTTCAGGTTGGTCGCGTAGTCCAGTTCCTTGAAGACCGTGTAGATCAGATCTCCCGACTGGTTGAACAGAAAGATGTCATAGTAGCCGCGGGTCTTGAGGAAGTCGCGCAGCCAGGGATGGTAAGTGCCGTGAACTGTATCATAGGCGCTCGTCCCGGCACTCATCAGGGCGTCTTTTTCCCCGGTCGGGTTCGGATTGTCCTCGATATAGGCCTTCTGCAGCGTTGCATGCGGATTTTCACCAAGTTGTTTCCATGCATCGTCATAAGCAAGCAGTGCCTGCGAGACCATCGGACTGCGGCTGATGACGGACAGGTCTTCGACGATACTGCCCAGATACTGCGCCAGTTCGGCCTTCCGGGCTTCCGCCAGGGCCTCGAGTTTGACTTCCGATGCCTTGAGCAGTTCACTTGAACTGCTCTGGTAGGACAGAACGCCGATGAGTGCGCCGGTTGCCAGGGCGCAGCCGACGAGCGCTGCGGGAATCCGGATGCTCAGCCGTGCAAGCGAAAATGCCATTTTTCTGTTCCCAACCTGTCCTGCTTCGGGACTGTTGAATCCACTAAGCGCCTGTTGCTTTAATAAATGTCTAAAGTTCTCGGTCTTCAGTGGCGCAACGGAAGTTGTTGTTCAATTTTATCGGCTTGCGCGGTTGCGGGTTGTTCGTTAGGTAAAGGAAAGATTGTTTCGATATTCTGCATCTATTTCACTATAGCGAACATTGTGAACATGTTCGTTTCTGTTCGATTTCGCTCACATAGGTGTGGGGTCTGGCGCTAGGTACTTGCTATCCTTTCAGCTGACCATCTCTAACCCTGCAAGGCCCTTGAAAGAAAAAGGACCGGCTATAACCGGTCCTTTCTCTTGGTTCCAAATCGGCAGCAAGGTGATTTACTGCAGGCGCGCGACCAGTTCATGCGTGATCTGGCCAAGCCAGGTTTCGCTGACCACATCGTCACCCTTCTTCAGGTAGACGCGGGCTTCGATCGGGTCGTGATCGGCAACCTTGGCGTCGAAGATCAGGCGCCAGCGGTCGGTTCCGACAACCGGCAGCAGATACGGGTTGATGGCTTCGCCGCGCGACAGTTCCACAACTGGCTTCACGCCATCGCTCTGGCCGAGGCCCTTGAGAGCCGGACCTTCGAAGTCGATGGACACCTTGATCTGGTCTGCCGGGCGCGGCTGGCCCGGGACACCGCCCTGGCCGACGCGGGTTGCAACCGTGCGCGAACCCACGCCCGGAAGCGGATGGTGGTCCTTCCAGTACATGCGATAGGCAAAGCGCCGCTCCTCGCCGGCGACCGGCAGGGTCTTCGGCAGGAAGTAGGCAACGATGTTGTCGTAGATCTCGTCGTCGGTCGGGATTTCGACCAGCTGGACAGCGCCTTCACCGAACGGAGCCTGCGGCTCGATCCACACCGACGGACGCTTGTCGTAGAACACGCCATCGTCTTCATAGTTGACGAAAGCTCGGTCACGCTGGGCAAGGCCAAAGCCCTTCAGGTTGGACGCCTGGAAGGTCGAGGTGCGCAGGCCCTTCGGGTTGTTCAGCGGACGCCAGATCTGCTCGCCATTTTCCATGACGATGGACAGGCCGTCGGTGTCATGCACCTCCGGACGCCAGTCGAGGCCCATCGAGCGGTTGGTCTCCGAGTACCAGTACATGCTGGTCAGCGGAGCGATCCCAAGGCGTTCAACGGGGGCGCGGAAGAACAGGCGGCTGTCGATGTCGATGGTCTGACCTTCGCCATCGGCGTTGCGCATGGTCATCTTGTAGGCGCCAGCAACGCTCGGGCTGTCGAGCAGTGCGTAAAGGATCATGGTCTCGTCGGCATTCTCGCCCGGCGCGAGCCAGAACGAGGTGAAGCGCGGGAACTCTTCCGGCTGCGACATGCCGGTGTTGAGCGCCAGGCCGCGGGCGGACTGGCCGTACTGGTTGGACTGGCCGTCGGTGCGGAAGTAGGACGCGCCGAGGAAGGAGATCCAGTCGGTCTTCAGATCGCCGCGCATGATGCGGAAACCGGCAAAGCCGATATCTGCCGGCAGATCACGGGCCGGGCTGTCGTCCGGGCTGGCGAAGTAGCTCGGATCATAGAGAATCTCGCGGGCAACACCGCTGTTGACCTCGTAGATCCTGACCGGCTGCTTGAAGTAGCGGCCAAGGTGGAAGAACTGCACCGGAGCCGTCTCTGAGATCTTCACGGTCTCGTCTGCATCGAAGCGGATCTTCCAGTGCGCATCAAAGTCGATCTTTTCCAGCGTCTCGGCAGCACGCGTGCGCGTTTCGACATAGGGCTTGGCACCAAGTGCCTTTGCCTGATCGATCACGGCGTCGAAGCTGAACGGTTCGGCTGGGCCGCGCTTGGCGGACAGGTCGCCGGCGACCACGGGGAGGGCAGGGGCGGCGAGAATTCCAAGGAGCAGAAGGCAGGAAGCGATGAAACGCATGGGTCACCCTTGTGGCAAAGGCGCCTGAAGCTGCAGGGAGGCAACGAGCGCCTCCCCACAAGGCGGCGGCGGAAAATACATCTGCCCCCGAATGCCTGCAAGCGGCTGATTCGCGGCGATGCATTCCATTTCCGAACAAGGTGAAGCCGCCTTACAAAAGGACTTTCCACTGCGCACGGTCCTGACTAGAGTGCCGGCGGTTTTGATGGCATTCGAACCTGGTTTCGGACGGCCAAATCTTTCGCAGAACAGCATCGGACATTTCTCATGGCCCATGGCGACATCAAGAAGGTCGTGCTTGCCTATTCCGGCGGCCTCGACACCTCCATCATCCTGAAGTGGCTCCAGACGGAGCTGGGCGCCGAAGTGGTGACCTTTACCGCCGACCTCGGCCAGGGCGAAGAACTGGAACCGGCGCGCAAGAAGGCCGAGATGCTGGGCATCAAGGAAATCTTCATCGAGGACGTGCGCGAGGAATTCGTCCGCGACTTCGTGTTCCCGATGTTCCGCGCCAACGCCGTCTATGAAGGCGTCTACCTGCTGGGTACATCCATCGCCCGCCCGCTGATTTCCAAGCATCTGATCGAGATCGCCAAGAAGACCGGCGCGGACGCGATTGCCCATGGTGCGACCGGCAAGGGGAACGACCAGGTTCGCTTCGAGCTGTCGGCCTATGCGCTCAATCCGGACATCAAGATCATCGCGCCGTGGCGTGACTGGACCTTCAAGAGCCGCACCGACCTCCTGGACTTCGCCGAGAAGCACCAGATTCCGGTGGCCAAGGACAAGAAGGGCGAGGCGCCGTTCTCCGTCGATGCCAACCTGCTGCACTCGTCCTCCGAGGGCAAGGTGCTTGAAGACCCGGCTATGGAAGCCCCGGAATACGTGCACATGCGCACGATCTCTCCGGAAGCTGCCCCGGATAAGGCCACCGTCATCAAGATCGGCTTCGAGCGCGGCGACGCCGTGTCGATCAACGGCGAGCGTCTGTCTCCGGCAACGCTGCTGGCCAAGCTCAATGACTATGGCCGCGACAACGGCATCGGCCGTCTTGATCTCGTCGAGAACCGTTTCGTCGGCATGAAGAGCCGTGGCGTCTACGAGACCCCGGGTGGCACCATCCTGCTCACCGCCCACCGGGCCATGGAATCGATCACGCTGGACCGTGGCGCTGCGCATCTCAAGGACGAGATCATGCCGCGCTATGCCGAGCTGATCTATTACGGCTTCTGGTTCTCGCCGGAGCGCGAGATGCTCCAGGCTCTCATTGACAAGAGCCAGGAGCACGTCGAGGGCGAAGTGACGCTGAAGCTCTACAAGGGCAATGTCATGGTCATCGGCCGCGAGAGCCCGAAGTCCCTCTACTCCGACAAGCTGGTCACCTTCGAGGATGACCAGGGCGCCTATGACCAGAAAGACGCGGCCGGCTTCATCAAGCTGAACGCCTTGCGCCTGCGCACGCTTGCCAAGCGCAACATGCTCGGCTGAACTGTTCTTTCAGTTTAGATCGGTCCCGGCGCGAGGCTCTTCGCGCCGGGATTTTTGTTTGTCGTCTGGCGCCGGACAGTGCACCGCTGCTGTGATACCGTCATGCGTATCCAGCTGTGCCAAATCGAGATTGACCATGGATCTGACACTGGGCTTGCCAATCGACCCGCTGCTGAATTTCCTGCAGGTGCTGGATTATCTCGGCGTTGCCGTGTTCGCGGTGACTGGGGCAATCGTCGCCTCACGCAAGAATATGGACCTTATCGCGTTCCTCTTCTTTGCCACCATGACCGGTATCGGCGGTGGTACGTTGCGCGACCTGATGCTCGGTGTGCCGGTGTTCTGGACGAAGTCAGAAGGCTATCTGCTTGTCTGCTTCGGCGTCAGCATCCTGATGTGGTTCGGCGCCCATGTCGTCGAGAGCTGGGGCAAGCCGCTGCGCTGGGCCGATGCGATAGGGCTGGCTGCCTATTGCGTGATGGGATCGGCAAAGGCTCTGTCAGTCTCCGACATGCCGGTTGTCGCCGTCCTGATGGGTGTGCTCACGGCTACGTTCGGCGGGGTTCTGCGGGATGTCGTGGTGGGCGATCCCTCGGCCATCGTTAAGCCGGAGTTGTATATTTCCGCAGCTGTGATCGGTTCCACGGTCTTTGTCGTGTTGACTGTGCTCGGGCTTGCCCTCTGGCCGGCGGCCATCATCGGTGCCGCAGCCGCTTTTGTCCTGCGGGCAGGGGCCATCGCACGTGGCTGGACGTTACCTGGCTACCGTCCGCCAGTATCCGGCGGCAAGTCCTGATACGGAGATGCTTCACGCCAAGCGCGCTTCCTCCGTAGATTTCACGGGAACATGCTGGCATTGTCAGCGAGGTCGTCAAACGCTGTTCGCCGTGAGGGCATCATGACAAGACATGGGCATTTTCACTGGAATGAGTTGAACACGCGCGATCCGGAAAGGGCGCGCATGTTCTATGGCGCCACCTTGGGCTGGGCCTTCTCGGAGATCCCGATGGAAGATGGCGTCTATTGGGTCGCCATGATGGACGGCTGCCCCGTTGCCGGCATCTTCACCATGACCAGCCCGGACTTTGATGGCCTGCCGGAGCACTGGTTTTCCTACCTCGCCGTCGATGACGTCGATGCACGAGTGGGGCAGGCCGTACAGGCCGGCGCCGAGCTGATCCGTCCGCCCTTTGAAGCTCCTGGTGCCGGGCGCCTCGCCATCGTTCGAGATCCGTCGGGCGCGGTGCTTGGGTGGATCACGCCGGAGGCCGACGACGCAACCGGCAGCTAAGGCTCAACAGTTGAAGGGCGCGCGCAGTTCAAGGGCCGGTGGATTGCGGCCTTCAGGCAGCGCGACTGTCCTTGCCGGGGGCGGGCAGGGCAGGGCCACCGGTCGTTGTCGACTTGTCTGCCACGACTGCACGCAGTTGATCTGCCTCCCGATGCCACTTGTCGGCTTCGCTGCGCTTCACCCGTGCCTCCCGACGCCATTTGCCCTGTTTGGCCCAGGCACCGAGACCGCCGAGCAGGATGCCGACGAGAATGGCGGCGAAGATTACCCAGAACAGCGGCACATCCGTAATGGTCAGGCGTGGATCTTGCGGATCAAACGGATTGAGCGAGATGTTGACGCCATGGCGGTTGGCAACAGACAGCGGCAACAGCACAAGTGCAATGATGAACAGGATGATGTTCTTCAGGAAGCGTGTCACGGGTCGGAAGCCTTTCGCTTGAATGCGGACGATCAGTCGTCGTCGTCTTCGCCGTGATCAACGCCGTCGTTCAGGCGTTCCCGCATTTCCTTGCCCGTCTTGAAAAAGGGCACGTATTTCTCGTCCACGTCGACCTTCTGGCCGGTGCGCGGATTGCGACCGACGCGAGCCGGGCGATTCTTGACGGAAAAGGCACCGAAGCCGCGCAATTCGACACGATCCCCGCGCATCAGCGCTTCGGTCACTTCATCAAGGATGGCGTTGACGATGTTCTCGACGTCCCGCTGGTAGAGATGCGGGTTCTGTTCGGCGATGCGCTGAACCAGTTCGGACTTGATCATTCCCCGCCCCCTCGTTTTGCTTCTGTCTCTGCCGCGTTGGGAGCGTGCCAAACAGAGACCAGTCCGTCAAGCGTAAGGCTCGGAGAAATCAGTCCTTTAGCGTCCGAAAGATGCCCGATGAGGGCACCGGCGAGGCCTTCGCCCAGGCTGCGGCCGATCTGCATCGAGAATGGCAGGTTTTCCCGCTCTGACGGGACCTTCCATGTCACGATGGGCAATCCGCCGGGGACGCCCTTTTCGGCGCGCAGCCAGGCAATCGCTGTGTCCTCGCCGCCGATGGCATCGATCAGGCCGGCCTCCTTTGCGCGGTATCCAGTGAGGATCGCGCCGTTGGCCAGTTCCCGGGCACGGGCATCGTCGAGATTGCGCCGGTCGGCAACGAGCCGGACAAACCAGTCATAGCTGTCGCCTACCAGTGTCTCGAGCACCTGACGGGCTTCCGGGCTTGTTGCGGAATAGAAGTCCGGTTCGGCCTTCAGCGGAGAGCTTTTCACGGCGTCCATCTCGACGCCGAGAGTGCTGAGCAGTTTCTCGATGTTGCCATACTGGAACAGCACGCCAATCGAGCCGGTGATCGAATTGTAACGCGCCACCACATGGTCACTGGCGAGCGCGATCATGTATCCTGCCGAGGTGCCAACCGTGCGGATTTCGGCCACGAGTGGCTTCTTCTTGGCCAGTTCTGACAGCGCTTCATACAGGGCTTCGCCGCCCGTGGTGCTGCCACCTGGAGAGTTGATCGACAGGATCACGCCCTTCACAGCCGTTGATTCCGAGATGTCCCGGATCATCTTGAGCTGCTGCCGGTCATCGAGGATGACACCCTCGACTGAAATGCGGGCAATGTGAGCCGAGCGCCGCGAGGGCGCGTTCAGGCCTGTCACGGCCATAATAGCCGCGCCAAGCGCGACGGCGAGGATCACGAAGGCGGCGATCCGCCAGAAGGTCAGCTTCCGGCGCAGGCGGCGGCGGTCAACAATGGCATCGGCATCCAGGGACATGCGGCGATCTCTCCGTGAGGACTGACCCTCGTCAGTGCTCATGGCTACACAGCCGCAGGAGGCTTGGAAAGACCAAATGCGGGTGAATCTGCCTGCGGCAATTTCACCCGGACGGTTTGCACCGGCTACGCGCCTGCATAACCCTCGCTCTCATGCCCGTTTCAGGCCAAGGACTAAGATGTCTGCAGCATGCTTTGGGTGCCGTAAGGTCAGGTTGGTCTCAGCTGACGCGCTGGGTTGCGATGCTCTCCGCCGTCCGATCCGCATGTCGCATGGCTGCCAGCGTTGCCTGCAAGGCACCGGCCTGGATGTCGGCGAGGTTGTCCATGGTCAGCTTGCCGGCATGTTCAGCGGTAAAGCCGCAAGCACTGAGGTGACCATTCTCGAAGAGATAGCGCATCGCAAGAACGGCTGGATGCGGGGCAGCCGGTGCGGCCTCGTCCCGGGGGTCACGATGTTCGATAATATAGCGCTCCAGCTCGAAGTCCGTCTGGATTTGCGGTTTAGATGCACGCATTCCGGTCCTCCCTGTGCCACATTCGTGACCGGCGATCTGGGGCTTGCCGGTTCAGAATGCCACTTTGTGACAGACAAGTTGCAGAACACTTGCGGGGCGGGATCCTGTTCAAGATACGGTTAAACAGATGGAAATGCGGCAGAATAAGGGAGCTTTGCCTTACCGGCGCCGTTTTCCGATAGTTGGCTAAGGAACAGTTGGTCGACCTGTTCGCCGGGGACGACGTTCTCTGCTCCGGAGGTTATTCTCATGCGCAAGACCCTGCGCTCGCTTATTGTTGGTGCATCTTTTTCTGCGGTTGTTCTGCCTGCTCCGGCAGCCTTGGCGGCGAAATGTGGCTCTGATGCCAGTGGCTTTGCAGCCTGGCTGCAGGCTTTCAAGCAGGAGGCCACGTCCAGGCACGGGTTGAGTTCCTACACCGTTTCTGCGGCCTTGAATGGCGTCACCTATGACGCACAGGTGATCAAGCTTGATCGGAACCAGAAGTCCTTCAAGCTGAGTTTCGATGAATTCTACAAGCGCCGGGTCAACAACGCGCTGATCAAACGTGGTCAGACCCTCTGGGCCCAGTATGGTGGCCTGTTCTCTCGCATCGAACGCGACTACGGCGTGCCGCCGCAGATCATCCTGGCCATCTGGGGACTGGAGACCGGCTACGGCTCGGGATCGGGCAAGATGCAGGTCGTGCGCTCGCTCGCCACGTTGTCTTACGATTGCCGCCGCAGTGAGTTCTTCACGCGCGAACTCGTTGCTGCGCTCAAGATCATCGAAAAAGGCGACAAGTCGCCGGAAGACATGCGCGGTGCCTGGGCCGGCGAGCTTGGCCAGACGCAGTTCCTGCCGAGTTCCTATGTCAATTATGCCGTCGACTATGACGGCGACGGCAAGCGTGATCTGATCCGTTCGGTTCCCGATGTTCTCGCCTCCACCGCCAATTACCTGAAGCAGAAAGGCTGGCGGCCGGGGGAAGGCTGGGGGCCGGGCAGCGCCAACGAGGCCGTCCTGCGCGACTGGAACAGGGCCGAGGTCTATGTAAAGACCATCGGTGTCATGGCTGAAAAGCTCGAGAACTGATCCGGACCGGTTGGCGCGGCTCTGATATCTTTCGCCAAGTGACGCGGAATTGCCGGCGTGAGGGCGCCAGTGCACTTGCGCCAGTGATGCGTGTCACTGGGCTGTTTCAGGAGTTGCAGATGTCGCGGTTCTCCCTCATTTCCCTGTTGAGTTTCCTCGTGCTTGTTGTCGGCGGCGGCCTGTTCATCGGCGCTACCAATCTGCCGGGCGAGTGGTACGCGGGGCTGGTGAAGCCGTCGTTTACGCCGCCAAACTGGCTGTTCCCGCCGGTCTGGACCCTGCTTTACTTCGCCATTGCCGTGGCTGGCTGGCGGGTGTGCGCCCTGGGGCTGACCGCCGCCCCGTTCCGGCTTTGGATCTTGCAGCTGGTTCTCAATTTCGCCTGGAGTCCGGTGGTCTTCACGCTGCACCGGCTGGATTTTGGCTTAGGGATCATTCTGGCGCTGCTGATCACCATTGTCCTGTTCATCCGGGCATCCTGGCCTGTCGATCGGCTGGCGGCGCTGCTGTTCGTGCCCTATGCGGTCTGGGTTGCCTATGCCAGCGCCTTGAACGGGGCTCTGGTGGTCCTCAACTGATCCGGGAAGACCGTTTACCGGCTTAACAACGGACCTTTCCTCCTCTATTGCGCTGCAGCACGAGCCTCATTAGGCTCTGCGGCCTTGGAATGATGAGAAGGGTCAGCCGATGCTCAGCCGGGCGACGGATTTCGACAGCCTGGGTGCCGGGTTCTCCTGGAGCCTGCCGGCGCGCTACAATATCGCCCGATCGGTCTGTGATGACTGGGCGGCGCGGGAGCCTGACCGGCTCGCGATCCGTCATGTGTTTGCCAATGGCAGCCATCATGACTGGAGCTACGCCGCGCTGGCTGCCGCCTCCAACCGCTTTGCCAATGTTCTGGTTGAATCGGGCATCAAGCCGGGCGACCGGGTGGCGCTGTTGCTGCCGCAAGCCCCGGAAACCGCGATCGTTCATCTGGCCGTCTACAAGCTTGGCGCCATCGCCGTGCCACTGGCGGCGCTCTTCGGGTCGGATGCGTTACGCTACCGGCTGACCGATTCCGGTGCGCGGGTGCTGGTGACCAATGCCGCCGGCCTGGCCAAGGTCACACCCTTGCGCCCTGAACTGCCCGGGCTGGAAAAGGTGATCAGTCTCGACGGGGCGGCGGACGGCGCAGACGGGTTCGAGGACCTGATGCTGAGGGCGAGCGATTGCTTCACCTGCCGTGATACCGGGCTGAGCAATCCCGCCCTGATGATCTACACCTCCGGCACCACCGGCCAGCCGAAGGGCGTGCTGCATGGCCACCGGGTGCTGCTGGGGCATCTGCCGGGCATCGAACTGTCGCAGGAATTTCTCGGTCAGCCGGGGGATCTGCTCTGGACGCCTGCGGACTGGGCCTGGGCTGGCGGCCTGCTCAATGCCTTGTTTCCATCGCTGCATCAGGGCGTGCCGGTTATTGCCTTCTCGGCGCAGAAGTTTGACCCGGAACAGGCGTTTCACCTGATCGCCTCGCAGGGCGTGCGCAACGTGTTCGTGCCGCCGACTGCGTTGAAGATGATGCGCGCGGTTGAAAACCCGGGCCGCCGGTTTGACCTCAAGCTGCGCAGCATTGGCTCGGCCGGCGAGGCGCTCGGCCGTGAAGCCTTCGAGTGGACCCGGGCCGAACTGGGCCTGCCGGTGAATGAGTTCTATGGCCAGACTGAGTGCAACGCCGTCCTCGGCTCTTGCGCCGGTCTCGGCGTCTCCCGTGCGGGTGCCATTGGCCGCGCCATCCCGGGGCATGAGGTTGCGATCATCGGGCCCGATGGTGCCGTGTTGCCGCATGGCACCCAGGGGCAGATCGCCGTTCGGCGGCCGGACCCGGTCATGTTCCTGCAGTACTGGAACAAGCCGGAGGCAACGGCGGAGAAATTCGTCGGCGACTGGATGACCACCGGTGACCAGGGCGTGATGGACGACGACGGCTATGTCGAGTTCATCGGGCGGGACGACGATGTCATCACCTCGGCGAGTTATCGCATCGGTCCCGGCGAGATCGAGGACTGCCTGCTCACACATCCGGCTGTGAAGTTGGCCGCAGCGATCGGCAAGCCGGACAAGCTGCGCACTGAAATCGTCAAGGCCTATGTGGTGTTGGCCGAAGGCTACCGCGGGGACGAAGCCCTGGCGCAGGAGATCCGCGCCCATGTCCGCACCCGGTTGTCGGCGCATGAATACCCGCGCGAGATCGCGTTTCTGGATGAACTGCCGATGACGACCACCGGCAAGATTATCCGGCGCGAATTGCGTGAGCGGGCGAAGGCCGAGGGCTGAGCCTTCCCCGTCAGCGCCGTTTCAAGCGGTGATACAGCCGTCGTGCCACCTTGAACGCGAAATTGTCCGCCGCCTGCACAGCCGCGATTGGCGCCGCCAGTGGACCCCGCGTGAAACGGAGCGTGGCATAGGCCATCCGCCCGCGCCACAGCGGGTTGATCATCGGATGGTCAGGGATGGCCAGGGAATCGCCGCCTCCGATCAGGCGGGCGTCATTCACTCCGGTACGCAGAGCCTGCAGCGTGATGCGCTGGCCGGGAGAAAAGCGGGCAAGCTCCTCGTCATGGGTGATCTTCCAGGCGTAGGCCCGGCCTCCATGCTCGGCCATTGCAAGCAGAGCAATCGGACGCCCATCGAGCCGCAAGGCCTCGACCCGCAACGCGTCTGCCTTCGCCAGTGCAGCCACGAAGCTATGCGCAAAGGCGGCCACTTGCCCGTTGCTGGCGAGCGCCGTGCCCGCGCGTCCCTTCCAGCCGGCAGCTTCCAGGGTCAGGAACTCCTCGAAGGCGGACAGGGCCGCAGCACCCCGGTAACTGTCCTCGCGCACGTCGCCAAGCTCCTGCAGGCGGCGCGCCAGCCGGTCGTATTCCTTGCGCCGCTTGCCGGTCATGACCTCTGCCAGCTGCTGCGCCCCTTCAGCGCCTGCCGAATGGGCCGCGCGATCCTCTGCCGGTCCTTGTGAGACGGTCCAGCCGTTTGCGCCCTGGCGTAACAGGCGGGCAACAGGCCCGTCCAGCGGCAGGAACGGGATATCGAGGGTGCTTGCACCCGGCAGGGTCGAGACGGATGCGGCCGTTTCCAGGAACCCCGGAATGGCGTCGGCAGGGCATTGCGGGTGAACAAGTGGCGTGCCGAGCGGGCCATATTCGCTGGCCCAGAGGGTGGCAGTTGGAACAAGGAACCCCGCACGCGTCCGACCGACGGGCGCCGCCATTAGCCAGCGCCCTGTTTCCGCGTCCTTGACGACGACAAGGCGCAACTGGCCGCGTTTCAGATGCGTGGCATAAGGCAGCAGGAAGCCGGGGCCGAAGAAGGGATTGGGCTCCAGCGCCTCGGCATAGAGCTGGTTCCAGCCATCATTTTCGGCAATCGGGCACAGACGGGCGGTGAAGGTCATGCGGTGCCTGTCCGGCTGGATTTGTCGCGCCTGTCCGGCAGCAGGGCGAAGGGGACAAACCCCAGCCGCCGCCGTGTCATCAGCGCAAGGGCAAGGGCTTCGATGACCATGGCAAGCGATGTCGCTATGGCAGCGCCGATCAGCCCATATAGCGGGATCATCACCACGTTGAGGCAGACATTGACCGCAAATACGCCGGCATAGACAGCGGCGCAGCTTTTCTGGTGGCCGCTCATGCCCAGAAGGGCATCCGCCGGCCCGATGCTGGCGCGAGCCAGGACCCCGATGACCAGGATGGCGATCAGCGGGGCTCCGGCGCTGAACTGGGGTCCGAACAGGGCCAGGAGCAGCGGCGACAGGAATATGAGGACAGTTCCTGCGGCCAGGGACGGCCAGAAGGTCCAGCGGCTGGCCTGCCGGGCATAGGCGGCCAATGCGCTGCGGTCCGCGTCCTGGGCAAGGCCGGCAAAGCGGTGCGCGGAGGCCGCACGGACGGCAAAATGGACAAAATGCACCAGGGCAAGGGTCTTTGAGGCGGCAAAGTAAACCGCAACCTCTTCCGGCGGGCGCCAGAAACTGACCATCACCACATCGGCACTGCTGAGAAGCTGGAGAAACCCTTCGACCATCAGCAACGGCAGGGACACAGTGATCCAGAGCCGCATCTCATGCTGGTGCGGGCCTGCGGGGATCCGCCGGTTCAGCTCCCGTCGCAGCCGCCAGGCCTGGTGTGCCGTCACGGTCAGGCTGGCCGCGACAGCCATCACGGCGGCAATGGCCGCTGTCACGGCATGGCCGGTCAGGACCAGGGGCAACAGCAGGGCCAGCAGCAGCAGCGGCCGGTAGATGAAGGAGGCAAGCAGTCCGAGCGCCGGCAGGTCATAGCTGCGGGCGATGGCATCCTGCACGCTGGTCAGCGCAAACAAGGGGACCGCGAACAGGGCAATGGCCGCAGGCCAGACATAGAGCGGATCGATCAGCGACCGGCTCCACAAGATGATTTCCAGCCCGGCCAGGGTGGCGAGACTGGCCGCAGCAAGCACGAGGAGACGGCTGGCGCTTAAAAACCCGCGCAGCCGGTCCATGTCCCTTGCGGCATTGTATTGCGGCACGAACCGTGTTGGCGAGGCGGAGAAGCCGAGACTGGCCAGCAGCCCGAGCACCAGCGCCAGCGTCCAGACGACGGCGAAAATACCGTAGTCGGCAGCGCCCATCCAGCGCGCCAGCACGATCTGGGACAAATAGGCAAACGCCGCGCCGGCGATGCGGATGGTGAGGATGACCAGCGCCATGCGCCCGGCACCGGTTGCAAGCCTTTGCGCCAAGTGATGACGCAGACCGTGCGGCAACACGCCTTGCAGGCGGGAAAACATGGCGGGTTGCCGCGCTGCGGCGCCTGTCCCTGCCTGTGCCGCCCGTTGCCTTGCCACCTGCTATCTCCGCCCGTCCGGTCTCTTGCCCGCCTTGTCTATCGCATGGCGCATTTAAGATTTGGTCATCCCGGCCCATCGCCTTGTGGCCAATGATTCTGGTTGTTCGTCAACGTGGCATGGCAAGGTCCGGCTTTCATCCGGGTTTGACCCTTGTGAAATTTTCGCTGCTTGACTCTCGTCCGGAGATCGGGAATCCATAAGAACAGAAAGAGAACAAAAGACGAGGCATTGAGGGCGCGATGGAAAGGTCCAGAACGGAACCGACCCCGGCTCGCCCGGTGGATGATGCGAAGCATGGCGCAGGCACGGGGACAGCGCAAGGTCGCGCTGCTGGCCCCGTGGAGCCTTCCGGAGAATCCTTCGGAAGGGGGGAGGGAGACTTTCCTGTGTCCTGTGTTGCCGCATCCCTGCCGCCTTGCCCCAGACAGGTTTCGCCTGCCGGAAACGAACAGGAGACGGTGCCCCCGCCCGCTCACCTGCGTTCCCGCCCGGCCCTTGATGAGCTGCGCCGCCGCATTGCCGGACTTGAGGGACGCCTCCCTTCAGACGCGCAGCTCATGCCGGTTTCCCCTCCCGCCGCCAGGGCGGGGAAACCGGCCAGGGTCGACCGTGCCGGCGCGTCGTTACAGGCAAAGTCCAGCGCAGGGCTGGACAAGGCTGGGGCCTCCGGTCGCGTCCGCCTTGGGGTGCCGGAGGTTGACAGGCTGATGGCCTGCGGCGCCGGCCTTGCGCTGGGCGCGTTGCACGAGATTGGTGCGGACGAAAGCCGGGATTGCGGAGCGCTGTCCGGTCTCGGGCTTGCCTTTGTCGCTGCCGCCACACGCTCACGGCTGGGGCACCTGCTCTGGGTGTGTGATCCGATGGTGCGGCGTGAGGCCGGTTTGCCGCATGCGCCGGGCCTGTGGCAGTTCGGACTTGATCCGGCCCGGATCATCCTTGTCCTTGCCCGCCGGCCGGAAGAGGCCTTGTGGGCGATGGAGGAAGGCGCCCGCTGCCCGGCGCTTGCCGCCGTGGTGGGTGAGTTTCATGGCTTTGTCCGTGCCCTGGACCTGACGGCCAGCCGCCGTCTGTCCTTGCGGGCGCAGGAGAGCGGCGTGCCGGTTTTCCTGCTGCGCCACGGCGCGGCGGCGGAGCCGGGGGCAGCGCTTACCCGCTGGCGTGCTGCGCCGGCCGCTTCGGGGCCTGTTACCCTTGTCCCTGGCGGCAATGAAACCGGGATGGGAAGGCATCCCTTCATTGGCCTGCCGCGCTGGCGGGCTGCCCTTGATCGAAACCGGGAAGGATCGTCCGCCCGGCTCACCCTGGAGTGGTCACATGCCGCGAGCAGACTTGCCGCGCCAGCGGCTTCTGACGCTCTGGTTTCCGCAACTGCCGCTGGACCGGATCCTGCGGCTGCAGGCGGTGAACTTGTTGCCTTCCCGGGGCGGCGGACAGGCTGAACTGGCCCGTGTGACGACCCGGCCGCAGGCCGTCATCCATGACAGCGGGCAAGCCTTGCGGCTACGCAGCCTTGATGCAGCTGCGGTTGCCCGTGGGTTGCGACCGGGTGATGCCCTGACCGATGCCCGGGCCCGGGTTCCGGAGCTTCAGGTTCACCGTGAAGCCCCGGAGCTGGAAGCTGCATTGCTTGCGTCGCTTGCCGACTGGTGTGACCGTTACACGCCCCTGGTCGCCCTTGAAGCACCGGATTGTTTGGTGCTGGACATAACAGGATGCGCGCACCTGCATGGCGGCGAAGCCGGGCTGATGGCCGATGCCCTTGCACGGCTTCAGCGGCAAGGCTTTGCAGTGCGGGCCGCCATTGCGGATACGGCAACTGCCGCCCGGGGCCTCGCACGCCATGCGACATCGGCGCAGCAGCCAGCGGTTCTGGTTCCGGAAGGAGAAGTGCGAAAGGCCCTTGCGCCCTTGCCGCTGGCTGCACTCGGCATTGCGCCGGAGACGGTGGCTGCGCTGTCGGCGGTCGGCCTGACCCGGATTGCCGACATCCTGGGCCAGCCCCGCGCCCCGCTGGCCGCGCGCTACGGCCTGGAGTTGCTGCGCCGGCTTGATCAGGCCCTGGGGGAGGCCGGCGAGAGCATTTCACCCCGGCTCGCCCCGCCGCTGATCCTGGCCGAACGGCGACTGTTCGAACCAGTGGCCCGGCTGGAGGATATCGAGGCGATCCTGCTTTCGCTTGGCGGGCAGGTCAGCGATGCGCTGGAGCGGCGTGTCGAAGGCGGGCGCCTGTTTGAGTTCACCCTGTTCCGGGTCGATGGCCATGTCCAGCGGCTGATGGTGGGCACCAGTCGGCCCCTGCGCGGCGGGGCGGGGCTTTTGTCCCTGTTCCGTCAGAAGCTGAAGGCCGACGAGGGTGCTTTGGAAGCCGGCTTCGGCTTTGATCTCCTGCGTCTCGCCGTTCTGGAGGCGCAGTCCTTTGCCCCGCATCAGACCAGCCTCGAGGGGGCAGGGGATGATGCGACAGCAGACCTTGCCGGCCTTGTCGACCGGCTGGGCGCGCGGCTTGGGCTCGCCCGGGTCGCCCGGTTCCTGCCGGTTGACCATCATCTGCCCGAGGCGCGGGTTCATCTGGTGCCGGCGGCATCGGTGGCTGATGCCGCACTGGCCTGGGACTGTGAGCCACGCCCCGGCGAGGAGGCCCCTCTGACACAGCCCCTGCGCCTGCTGGTTCCGGCCGAGCCTGTGGATGCCGTCGCCATCGTGCCGGAGGGGCCGCCGCTGCGGTTCCGCTGGCGCCGGGCACTGTATCGGGTGGTGCGGTCCGAAGGGCCGGAGCGTCTGGCTCCGCCCTGGTGGCTGGGGGCGGGCGGGGCCGGCCGCCTTCCGGACGTGCCGGGTGAGGCCGTTCACATGCCGACGCGGGACTATTACCGCATCGAGGACGAGGAAGGACGTCGCTTCTGGATCTATCGTGATGGTCTTTATGAGCGGGAGACGGCGGATCCGCGCTGGTTCCTGCAAGGGGTTTTCGCGTGAGCGGGCCCTTGCCGCCTGTTGCCATTCGTCCCGGGGGGCAGCAGGCGTCTTTCGCTGAACTGGGCGTTGCCAGCAACTTCTCATTCCTGCAAGGCGCCTCCCATGCCGAGGAACTGGTTGCAACAGCGGCGCAGCTCGGGCTGTGCGGACTTGGACTGACGGATCGCAACAGCCTTGCCGGCGTGGTGCGGGCGCATGTGGCGGCAAGGGATCTCGGGCTGCGCTATGTTCCCGGCTGCCGCCTGGTGCTTGCCGATGGCACGCCGGATCTTTTGATCTGGCCGCGCGACCGGGAGGCCTATGGCCGGCTTGCCCGTCTTTTGACCCTTGGCAACCGGCGCAGTGCCAAGGGGCAGTGTACCTTGATGCTCGAGGATGTGCTCGCTGCAGGTGGCGGTTTCGCGCTCGCACTGGTGGCTCCGCCCGGTCTGCCACAGCCGGAGCATCTCCTGCCCATTCTGTCCCGGCTGCGCGAGGGACATGGCGCAGCGCTGCGCCTGGCTGCCCCACCCGCCTATGACGGACTTGACCGTCGCCGGCTGGGTCTGCTGATGGAGATTTCCGGCCGGGCGGAGGTGCGTCTGCTGGCCACCAATGACGTGCTCTATCATGCGGTTGATCGTCGGCCCTTGCAGGATGTCCTGACCTGTATCCGCCTGCATGAGCGCCTGGCCACTGCCGGACGCCGGCTGGCGGCCAATGCCGAGCGCCATCTGAAGGGGCCGGAGGCGATGGCGCGTCTGTTTTCTCCTTGTCCGCAGGCGCTGCGCGAGAGCCTGGTCATTCTGGAGGAGACCAGTTTCTCGCTTGATCAGCTGGGCTACGATTATCCCGACGAGCCGACCGGCTCCAGCGCCAGCCCGCAGGAAGAACTGGAGCGGCTGACTGAATTAGGCAAGGCGCGGCGCTATCCGGGTGGCGTTCCGGCAGCTGTAGAGGCGGTCATCGCGCATGAGTTGCAGATAATTAGCCAGCTCAATTATTCACCCTATTTCCTCACCGTGGCGGATATCGTCCGTTTCGCCCGATCGCGCGGCATCCTCTGCCAGGGGCGGGGGTCGGCTGCCAATTCCGCCGTGTGTTTCTGCATCGGCATCACCGAGGTTGATCCGAAACGTGGGGACCTGCTGTTCGAACGGTTCATCTCGCCCGAACGACGGGAACCGCCCGACATTGACGTCGACTTTGAACATGAGCGGCGTGAGGAGGTGATCCAATATATCTACGGCAAATACGGGCGTGAGCGGGCCGGGCTTGCGGCAACTGTCATCAGCTATCGCTCCCGCTCGGCCTTGCGCGAGGTTGGCAAGGTGTTCGGCCTGTCAGGCGATGCCGTATCTGCGTTGTCGGGAACAGTCTGGGGGCATTCCTCCTCCGGCACGCGGGAGGGGCATGTGCGGGAGGCGGGGCTTGATCCGGACGATCCGCTGCTGGCCCAGGTGCTCGCCCTGTCGCGGCAACTGATCGGGTTTCCCCGTCATCTGTCGCAGCATGTCGGTGGCTTTGTCATCACGCGCGGCCGGCTTGACGAGGTGGTGCCGATCCAGAATGCGGCGATGGCCGACCGCACCGTGATCGAGTGGGACAAGGATGATCTTGATGCTCTTGGCATTCTCAAGATCGATGTGCTGGCGCTCGGGATGCTGTCGGCCTTGCGCAAGGCGCTGGACATGCTGCGAGCCGATTATGACCGCGACCTCACCCTTGCGACGATCCCGGCGGAAGATCCGGCGGTCTATGACATGCTGTGCCGTGCCGATTCCATCGGCGTGTTCCAGGTCGAGAGCCGGGCCCAGATGACGATGCTGCCGCGCCTCAGGCCGCGCCATTTCTATGATCTTGTCATCGAGGTGGCGATTGTCCGGCCGGGGCCGATCCAGGGCGACATGGTTCATCCCTATCTGCGCCGGCGCCAGGGCAAGGAACGGGTCAGCTATCCGTCGCCTGCGCTGGAGGCAGTCCTTGGCAAGACCCTTGGTGTGCCGTTGTTCCAGGAACAGGCGATGCGGATCGCCATTGTCGCGGCGGGATTTACGCCCGGCGAGGCCGATCGGCTGCGCCGGGCCATGGCCACGTTTCGCAAGGTCGGGACCATCGGCAGCTTTCAGCAGAAAATGATCGAGGGCATGGCCGCCAATGGCTATGACCGCGACTTTGCCGAGCGCTGCTTCCGCCAGATCGAGGGCTTTGGCGAATATGGGTTTCCCGAAAGCCATGCGGCCAGCTTTGCCCTCCTCGTCTATGCTTCGGCCTGGGTCAAGGCGCGCTATCCGGATGTGTTTCTGGCTGCCCTGCTCAACGCACAGCCGCTCGGCTTTTATGCTCCGGCGCAGCTGGTGCGCGATGCGCAGGAGCATGGCGTCGAGGTGCGCGAGGTTGATGTCAATCTGTCGGGCTGGGATGCGCATCTTGAGCCCGGGCTTGCTGCCTCGCGCGGCCTGCATCCCCGCCACCGGGAGATGGCCGGCGTTGTCCAGTCTGACCGCGCGGTCCGGCTCGGGTTCCGGCAGGTGAAGGGACTTGCCGAAGCAAACATGCGACGGCTGGTTGAACTGCGCGGCGAAGGCTACGATTCCCTTCGCGACCTGTGGCTACGCACCGGCCTGCCCCGGGCGGTCATTGCGCGGCTGGCGGAGGCTGATGCCTTTCGCTCCCTTGGGCTCGATCGCCGGACCGCGCTCTGGGCGGCGCAGGGGCTAGAAGCCGGCGGGGCGGCGGAGCGGTTGCCGTTGTTTGACCAGGCATCCCTGCCGGATCTGCGGCCCGAGCCCGATGTTGCCCTGCCGCCCATGCCGCCGGGCGCCCATGTGGTTGCCGACTATCGCAGCCTGTCGCTGTCGCTCAAGGCGCATCCGGTGAGTTTTGTCCGCGATGCGCTGATGCGGCGCGGTGTGACGCCAGCGGTGCATCTTGCCCGTCTTTCCACCGGGCGGCGCCTGTCGGTTGCCGGTCTCGTGCTGGTGCGCCAGCGCCCGGGCTCGGCCAAGGGCGTCATCTTCATGACGCTGGAGGACGAGGGCGGTGTTGCCAATGTCATCGTCTGGCCGGCAGTGTTCGAACGCTTCCGCGCCATCATCCTGGGGGGGCGCTTCGTCCAGGTGCGCGGCCGGCTCCAGAACGAAGCGGGGGTCATCCACGTGGTCGCGGAAGAGCTGGAGGATGTCACACCGCTGCTGGCCCTGTTGTCGGACCAGCCACTCACCAATGCCGGCTTGTCACGCGCCGACGAGGTGCGCCGTCCGGTGATCGAGCAATCGGAAAAGCTGAAACCTGCCAGTCGCCTTGCCATGCTGGTGCGCGAGGTACCGGAACTGCGGCAGGACATTGCCCGTCTGCCGCTGCCACGCGACCTGATGGACAGTGCCCGCCAGGTGCTGCCGCGTGGCCGCAACTTTCATTGAGCTTGATCCCGGCGCGGCCGGCCTCAGCTCTCGTTCAGGGCCTCGACGTAATACCAGCGCCCGCCGGATTTGCGAAACAGGCTCAGTTCCCGGTGGGTGTGCAGCTTGGCGGCCGCAAGGTAGCGCGCTTCGAACAGGACGGTGCCGTCGCGCGCCGTCCCCGTGCCCTTGTCTGTCGCCAGAACGGTCAGCCCTGTCCAGCGGCTTTCCTCCGCCCAGCGGCTGGTTGCGTCAAAGTCGAAGCCCGGCTGAAACTTCGGCCACAAAGTTTCCTTCAGATAGGCAATATCCTTGAGCACATAGGCGCTGTACCGCGAGCGCATCAGGGCCTCGGCGGTCGCGGCAGGCGTTGTGCGGGCCAGCGCCGGGCCACAGCACAGGCCAAGCGTCTGCCCTGATCCGCAGGGGCATGGCGGGTTCGGGGCAAGTGGGGTCATCGCGCTCATGCCTCAGGGCAGGGCAGTCTGCCCTGCGTTGCTGCCGGTCGCCAGCCAAGGGTGGTGCCCGGACAGGAAAGTTGCCAGGAAACTTGCCAGGAAAGTTGCTATAAAAATTGGCAGGAAGGAGCTGGTGGAGCCGAGGGGAATCGAACCCCTGACCTCTGCAGTGCGATTGCAGCGCTCTCCCATCTGAGCTACGGCCCCGGTCAGGTCGCGGCATTTAGGAGGGGGTTCGCAGCCCTGTCAAGCGCTTCGCTTAAGGCTGAAACCAGATCGCGTCTTGCAGCGGAAGAGGGGGGCCGCTACATGATGCGTCACGGCCAAACGCGGATACGGACAACACGATGCGTGCAATTCTCGACGTCTTCCTCCTGGTGCTTCAGCTCTACACCTATGTGCTGATCGCCAGCGCCATCTTCTCCTGGCTCTATGCCTTCAATGTGGTGAATTCGAGCAACCAGTTCATCGCGACTGTCGGCCAGATCCTTTACAATCTGACCGAACCGGCGCTTCGTCCGATCCGCCGCTTCATCCCGTCCATGAACGGGCTGGATCTCTCCCCGATCGTGCTTCTTCTCGGCATCTTCCTGCTGCAGAACGTGATCGTCCGTTACATCTATCCGAACGTTTTCTGATCCGGTGTCGAGCCGGCGCCGGCGATGACAGCACCCGCCACTGACCTGCCGTATCGCGTTGACCGTGACGGGATCCGGATTACCGTCCGGCTGACGCCGAAGGCCGCCAGGGACAGTGTCGATGGCCTCGGCATCTTGTCCGATGGCCGGGCCGTTCTTCTGGCCCGGGTCCGCGCTGTCCCGGAAAAAGGCGCGGCCAATGCCGCCCTGGAGGCTCTGCTCGCCAAGGCCCTCGGCGTCGGGAAGAGCCTCGTCTCTGTTGACGGAGGGGCAACCGCCCGTCTGAAGCAGGTCCATGTTACTGGCGATGCCGAGATCCTAGCCGGCAGTGTCCAGGCCTTGCTATATCCCTGACATGTCCCGACGGGGCAGCCCATCGGGACCTCGCCTCAGTCTTCCAGCTTGCGGGCCTCGTCGGCCAGCATGATCGGAATGCCATCGCGGATCGGATAGGCCAGCTTGGCAACGCGCGAGATCAGTTCCTGCCGCGCAACATCATATTCAAGCGTCGTCTTGGTTACCGGGCAAACCAGCAGTTCCAGCATCTTGCGGTCAATCCTGCGGTCGCCGGGGCGCGGAGTGTCGTCGGTCATCGTCGTTTCCTTGATGCGTTTATTGCAGTGTCGAGCCGCCGTCATTGCCCGCCGCGCGGGCCAGGTCAATCTCCGTGATGGCAACTAGCGTCTCGGCGCGTGTCTTCAGGTCCTTGGCTTCCAGCATTGCCTGCTTTTCGGCAGCTCCATAGGGGCTCATCATGCACAGGGCATTGACGAGCACCTCTGTCTCGGCGTTGTCGACACTGTCCCAGTCAGCGTCCATGCCATGGGCGTCGAGATAGGCGCGGAACGCCTTCAGCAGTCCGGCGCGATCGACCTCGGCTTCGCCAGTGCCCTGCATCAGATCACTCGCGTAAGGGGTGAAGTCCACTGCGGCCTGGCGGAACGGCGTGATGGTGTCGAGTTCCGACGTGAAACTGAACCGGGCAACGCCCTGGAGCGAGATCAGATAGCGTCCGTCGCCGCTTTCCTGGAAGCTGGTGATCCGGCCAGCGCAGCCAACGCGCGCCAGGGCAGGCTTTCTTGCGTCATCCGCCTGACCGATTGCGGGCTGGATCATGCCGATCAACCGCTGCCCGGCGAGCGCTGCATCCACCATGGCAAGATAGCGTGGCTCGAAGATATTCAGCGGCAGCTGGGTGCGCGGGAGCAGAAGGGCTCCCGTCAGCGGAAACACGGGCAACGTCGCCGGAAGGTCATCGATGGTGCGGTAGTGCGCATTCCCGGCCTGCATATCCTGATCCTTGAAAACGGGGCCTGCGGTCCGGCCAGTCCGGTCCGCAGGCCTTATACGCTCAGGAGAACAGAACGGACGACAGTTTCCGCCGGCCATAGTTGGTCGCCGGATCCTTCGCGCCCCAGGCCTCGAAGAACTGCAAAAGCTGCTTGCGCGCGCCATCCTCATTCCAGTCGCGGCCACGGCGGACGATCTCGATCAGATGATCGACAGCGCCCTGATGATCCGCGCGGGCGGCAAGGCCAAGGGCGAGATCGAACCGGGCCTGGTGGTCAGCCGGGTCTGCGGCGATGCGGGCCTCCAGTTCGGCAAGATCTCCAAGGGACTCCGCCTGTTCGGCAAGCGCAAGAGCGGCCAGGGCTGCGGTGTAGTGTGCATCCTTGCGGCCGGCCTCCGGAACCATGTCGAGCGCCTGGCGGGCGCGGTCGAGGTCACCGGCTCCAAGATAGCAGCGGGCGAGACCAGCGAGGGCGCGGACATTCTCCTGGTCGATCTGCAGCGCCGCCCCGAACATCTGGGCTGCCTGGCCATAGTCCTTGGCCTCCAGCAGGGCGTCGCCCTCCACCAGAAGGTCATCGGGTCCACCAGCCGGTGCCGGTCCGCCCAGGCGTTCGATGAAGGCCTTGATCTGGCTTTCGGGCTGTGCGCCCATGAAGCCGTCGACCGGTTGTCCGTTCTTGAAGGCGATGACGGCCGGAATGGACTGGATGCCGAGTTGGCCTGCCACTTCCGGGTGGTCGTCGATGTTCATCTTGGCCAGCTTGACGGTGCCCTTGGCGGCTTTGACGGCACCTTCAATCACCGGGGTCAGCTGACGGCACGGGCCACACCAGGGCGCCCAGAAATCGACGAGGACCGGCTGATGCCGCGAGGCTTCCAGAACATCCCGGGCGAAGGATGCGGTGGTCACGTCCTTGATCAGGTCATCGCCGCCGGCCGGCGCCGGACTGGCTGCCGGTTTTGCGCCGCCGCCAAAGCTGCCGCCGAATCCGCCGCCAATCTGGCCGCCCATGGAATAGCTACCCGTGCTCATGTGTCCTGGCCCCTTGAAGTGCCGGCCGTTCGACGCGGCCACAATGCCTTTGCAGCAGCGGGCGCCATTCGCCCTTGCCGCGATTTGTCGTCCATAACATGGACGTTGACCACGTGAATTACAAACCCTGCGCTTTTGCCTCTTCCGTCACCGCAATCACCAGCGGCGCGTGGCCGCAGCCCCTGGCAAAGGTCATCAGCCCATCGCGCGAGATCGTGGTGGTGGCGTCATTGGACAATGGATGGAAATTCAGCACATCGTGCTGCATCATCGCTGCGTCAAACACCACCGTCAGTTCCTGTCCGGTGTCATTGATCAGACCGAAGGGCGTAACCGAACCCGGAATGACGCCGAGATACTGCATCATCTGCTCCGGCGAGCCGAACGAGACGCGGCCGGATCCACTGATCAGATTGTGCACCTGTTTCAGGTCGACGGTCGCATCGTGCAGCACGACGATCAGGAACAGCTTGCCCTTCTTGTCCTTGACGAAAAGGTTGCGGGTATGGGCGCCGGGGATCATTGCATGGATGTCCGCGCCTTCCGCGACTGTGAACACCGGGCGATGGTCGACGGTGGTCGTCTGGATGCCGTGCCTGTCGAAAAATGCCATCAGATCGTCGCGGGTTGCCGGCATCAGGGTCTCCAGAATTGCGCCGGATTTCGTCGGCGGGTTGAGATTGTCGCTGTTCTAGCCGATGCGCCTTGCAGGGCTCAAGGCTCGGCGCGACGCCAAACAATGTGCAAGCGGCGTCCCGCAAGGAGGGGCAGCGGTCATCGGTAGAAGCCGGCAAGCCTCTGTCCACAGGTCGTCCACAGGGGCGCGGAAGCACTGAAAATGCCGCAAAAAACCCTGTTGCAATCTGAACCGGCTTGGTTCATATACAGCCCACCTCGACGGCGGGCAGCAATGTCGGTGCCGGAAAATGCGGGTGTAGCTCAGGGGTAGAGCACAACCTTGCCAAGGTTGGGGTCGAGGGTTCAAATCCCTTCGCCCGCTCCATTCTCTCTCGGTAACTGATCTGCGATCAGGAATTCGGTTGAGTTGGGTGGTTTCGAGGTTGCCGCCGGTTACCCACCGGTGGTCAGGATGCGGGTGTAGCTCAGGGGTAGAGCACAACCTTGCCAAGGTTGGGGTCGAGGGTTCAAATCCCTTCGCCCGCTCCATTTTCTCGCAAGTCGAGAGCAACAACAAAGCCACCGCAAGGTGGCTTTTTGCTTTTCAGGGGCCTTGTCCTCGCTGCGGCCGCTCACGCCACCCGCCAGCGGCCACGCCACACCAGCCAGGCCTCGACAGCCACCAGATTGATCAGCCAGCTGCCCCATGCCGTGACATTGTACGTCTCGAGCGGGGTCTGGCCGGCTACGATCAGCGGAATCATCATGATGCGCAGGGTCACGGCGGCGAAGGTCAGTGCTGCCGAGCGCAACATCCAGATCTGATGCTCGGCGAAACGCCCCTGCAGCGCACGGATGAGGCCCATGCCGGTCGTTCCGACCCAGAGCAGGGCAAGCGTGAAGAAACCGGCCGCCGTCCACGAGGATCCCTGATAGCCTGGCAGCATGGCCAGGGAGCCGATGGCGGCCAGCAAGATCGACAGGACATAGAGGCGGCCTGCCCAGCGGTGCAGGCCGGGCCGGCGGCGCGAACCCTTCCAGAATTGAAACGGCACCAGCGCCAGGGCCAGCGGCCCGAAGACGAGATGTGCAAACAGGGGCAGGCTATAGCCCTGCGTGTAGTGCACAAGATGCGCCATCACCTGTTCGAAGGGCGCGACCAGCCCGCGCCAGGACGCAACGGCAACCAACAGGCATGAGATGCTCATGGCAATGAACCACGGATTGCGGGTTTGCGGCTGTCCAGACATGTCTCCCTCCTTGACAGTGTAAAGTTTAGACAGGTTTGAGGGGCTTTCTTGACACTGTCAAGATCCGGAACATACTCGTCGCATGTCAGAAACACCGAAACCTGCCGATTCCCTGTCCGGACCGGTACGTCCGCATCATCACGGCAATCTGCGCCAGGCGCTGATCACGGCCTCCATTCAGTTGCTCGACGCAGAAGGGGCCTCAGGGCTGACCTTGCGCAAGGCGGCAGCGAGGGCGGGCGTGTCGCACGCTGCGCCGGCGCATCACTTTGCCGGCCTGCCGGATTTGCTGACAGCAGTTGCGACCGAGGCATTCGCCCTGTTCACCGGGGCGATGCGTGAGGCCCGCCAGGGTGCAGGTGATGATCCGACGGCACGGCTGGAGGGCATATGCCGGGGCTACATCCGCTTCGCCAATGACCATGCCGGCCTGTTTCACGTCATGTTTCTGGCTGCTGACGTGGATCGGTCCAATCCGACTTTCCTGTCGACGTCTGAAACGGCCTATGCCGAACTCCGGCTTGCCTGCCTGCCGTTTTCCCGGCAGGCGCCCGACCCGGACCAGCAACTCGAAATCGCGGTCTGGTCGCTGGTGCATGGTTATGCGGTGCTCGGATTTGGCGCATGTGATCCGAAAGGATTTACGCCAACACCCCGTCCGGACTTCAACGGCCTGTTGCGCCGGCTGGTCCTGCCAGCAGGAGCGGCGGATTGATCCTGCGCAAGGCCGCCCCGGATTGCCCGGCGTAGGCTCTTGTTGCGTGAGACTGTCGCGCGGTTCCGTTCCATCCGGCTTGGAGGCTATCCCGATGCGCTGGTTTCTCGTGCTTTGCCTTGCTGCGGCGGTTCTGATGCCCGCCGGGCCGTCTCTATCGGCCCAAGGAGACGCGGGGGCTGGTGAGCACCTTGCGCAGCAATGGTGCGCTGCCTGTCATGTCGTCTCGGAAAATCAGGCAAATGCGGCAACGATCGGGGTTCCGTCCTTCTTCGACATCGCCGCCAATCCGGACATGACTGAAGCCAAGATCGCGACATTTCTCGCCGATCCGCATCCGAAGATGCCGGACATGGGTCTTTCCAATCCACAGATCCGGGACCTTGCGGCCTATATCGTCTCGCTCGGGCGCTAGGATCAGGCGGGTCGTCAGCGTGGCCGATCAGTCACACCCTTCCGAAATTGACAATCCGGTAACCAGTCGGTTGCAATTGGAGGTATAAGCTGCAGGAACGTTGTTTCCCCAGAATCGGACCCGACAAGATGCTCCTGTATCGCTCGATCGCACTCGGCTCCATTGCAGCCCTCTCGTTGACCGCCGCGTCCGCCCTTGCGCAGGACGAGATGCCAATGCCGCAGAAACAGTATGTGCTGGATCTGGGCGCTGGCGTCTTGGTCAAGCCGCGTTACGACGGCTCTGATTCCTATCTCTTTTCTCCGATGCCGATCATTGCGGTCGGTCGCTTCTACATCCCGGGCCTAGGCCAGGTGGCGGACGGCAAGAAGGAGACGGGCGTATTCTTCTTCCCGTCCCTGAATTTCGTCGGCGAGCGCAAGCCGTCGGATGACAAGGACCTGCGCGGTACGCGCAAGATCAACTGGGCATTTGAAGCAGGCCTCGGGGCTGGCTTCCAGGGCGAGAATTTCCGCGTCTTTGCCGAGGTGCGTCAGGGCTTCAACGGCCACAAGGGACAGGTCGGCCAGGTCGGTGCCGATCTGATCACGCGTCCGATGGACCGTCTGGAGTGGAGCATCGGCCCGCGCGTCGGCTTCGCCTCGTCCAAGTACATGAACACCTATTTCAGCGTCTCGGCGGCAGAATCAGCCGCCAGCGGTCTGTCCCAGTTCAAGGCGGGCGGCGGCTTCAAGAGCGTCGGTGTCGAGACGCGCTTCAGCTACGATCTGAACGACCAGGTCAAGCTGCATCTTCAAGGTGGTTATGACCGGCTGATCGGCGATGCCGGCAAGAGCCCGCTGGTCAAGGTCGGCAGCAAGAACCAGTTCAACATCGGCACCGGCGTGACCTACCGGTTCTCGTTCGACGTATTCTGATAGACGCGATTCGAAAGACCCTTTGAAAGGCCGGACATCTGTCCGGCTTGAGTCTGATGTCAAACCTTGACCTCTCCGAAGTCATCCCGGCCAAGCGCAGCGCCGAGCCGGGACCGGAGAGCCGTGGCCTCTATCTTTCAATGAGTTACCACAGGAGAGACCTTGGCTCTCCGGTCCCGGATCTCCGCTTCGCTGCGTTCGGGATGACGATAGAGGGCTTGTCAGCAGTCTGAGGCCGGGCCAAGTGCCCGGCCTTTTGTATTCAGCTGCAAGGCTTCAGGTTTATGCCCTTGGGCAAGCGGGTTGCCGCGTCGCCGCAGGCATTGATGATGCGGTCCTGCGACAGGCCGCGGACCGTGCTGAGATCCGCGCCGGGCAGGCGTGTGTTGCGCAACAGCGCATCGGTCATGTTGGCATTGCCGAAATCCGCACCGGTCATGTCTGCACTGCTCAGGCGAACACCGGTCAGATCCGCCCCGCGAAACGAGGTGCCCCTGGCGATGAGCCGGTCGAGGTCCGCTTGCATCAGGCGTGCACCTGAAAAGTCTGCACCACTCACGTCCGCCCGTTCCAGGTCGACACCATCCATTTTGGCGTTGCTGAAGTTTGCTCCCATGGCGCCAGCCCGGATCAGGGAGGCGTTGCGCAGGTCCGAGGCGGTGAAGTCCGCGCCTTCCAGCCGTGTCTCGTTGAGATCGGCGTCCCTCAGGTCCGCGTTGCCGAACCGCGCGCGGGTCAGGTTCGCCTTCTCCATGTCGACACCGCGCATTGAAGCACCGGTCAGATCGGCCTCGACAAGCGTGGCACGTTCCAGCTCGGTACGGCGCAAGTCCGCGCGGGACAGCAGCGCACCGGAGAGGTCCGCCTCTTTCAGGTCAGCTTCCCGAAGATTTGTGCCCTTCAGGTCGAAACCCGCCATTTGCAGCCCGCGCAAGGTCGTCAGCCGCAGGTCGCAGGACGGGCAGCCCTGGTTGCGAACCAGGTCTGCGACCGGATCCTGCGCTTGCGCCGCGCCGGTTCCGAGGCCGATCAGCAGCAGGGCGGCGCCGATGCTCCCTTTAACGAGCGCAAGAAACACAGGGGTGCCGGTGACGATTGGATGGGAGGGGCGATCCGCTACCATGGGGGGTCTCCTTGTGCTCAACGATATCTAGACCTTTGCCTGGCAACTGCAAGGCGCAATCGGACGCGGGTGGCGCGGAAGGTCTGAACGGGCGGCGGGGAGAGGAAAAGCGGCACGGAAGAAAGTGGCGGGGTCGCAGGTGCCACTTTCTTCCGTCCAAAAGCGCTGACGACGCACAACCTGACAATCAGCATGTTCAAACTAGGGCAAATGTATTGCCAAATGGTTTTCGATGTATTTTTTGTTTTGTTTCAGTTGCGCTGATCGAATTAATGTATTCGAAAGTATATGTTGTTGCGTGGTCGCGTTATGCATCGCATTCTGCAAAATCGAAGTTAATTGCTGTTAACTGCATGCTGTTAGGGAGATTGCTCAGAGAAATTCTGCGCGAAGATCAACGGTAGAGCGATTGCCAATGTGGTCAAAATTGCGCTCAACCCAGCTGGCTGCCGTTTCGCGGCCAATCCGATGCAGCTCTTTCAGAAAGGCCCATTCCGCGTTCACTTTCGAGGAGGCTTGCAGCGGCTTGAGTGCTTCGCCGTCGATGCGGTGAAGCCGCACGTCCATGTATTTTTCAGCGCTCAGCTTGCCTTCCTGGATCAGCCTGCTGACAAAATCGATCGACCGCATCTCCCGCAGCAGCGTGGAATTGAAGGTGATCTCGTTCAGCCGGTTGAGGATCTCGCGTGCGGTGCGCGGGGTTTCCGCCCGCTCGATCGGATTGATCTGGATGAGAACAGTGTCCTGCGTTCCCGTTTCATAGAACAGCGGGTACAGGGGCGGATTGCCCATGTAGCCGCCGTCCCAGTAGGGCACGCCGTCAATCTCTACGGCCTGGAACATGTGCGGCAGGCAGGCAGAGGCCATGACGGCATCCAGCGTGATTTCCTTGCCGGAGAAAACCCGGATCTTGCCGGTCTGAACGTTGGTGGCCGCAAGAAACAGCCGCAGGCCATCGCAGGCCCGCACGGCGTCGAAGTCGACCGTTTCCTCCACCACCTCGCGCAAGGGGTTGACGTTCAGCGGGTTGAATTCATAGGGCGAGGCGAAGCGCGAGATCAGGTCGAAGGCAAGATAACTCGGCGAGAAATCAAGGCTCCACTGGCCAAGCGCCATGTCGAGGGGCGAGCGCTTGATCGGACTGAGGAACGCATGCTCGCTGACCTTCCGCCAGAATTGTTCAAGCGCTGCACGCGCGCCCTCGCTGCCGCCGGCATGAAAGCCGCTGGCAAGCGCAACGGCATTCATCGCGCCTGCAGAGGTGCCGGTGATACCGTCGATCTCGATCCGGTCATCCTCCAGCAACCAGTCGAGCACGCCCCAGGTGAAGGCGCCGTGGGCGCCTCCCCCTTGCAGGGCCAGGTTGATCCGCTTGCGGTTGGGCTGCGATGAGTGGCCGGGCGCAGGGCTGGTCTTGTCTGTCATGCCTTACTGCGCGGTCCAGCCGCCGTCCATCGGCAGGACAGTACCGGTCATCGAGCTTGCTGCATCCGAGCACAGGAACACGGCGAGGGCCGCAACCTGTTCGACGGTGACGAATTCCTTGGTTGGCTGCGCCTTGAGCAGGACTTCGCGCTTCACTTCCTCTTCGGTCATGTTGCGGGCCTTCATCGTGTCCGGGATCTGGGCTTCGACCAGCGGCGTCCAGACATAGCCCGGGCAGATGGCGTTCACGGTGATGCCCTGTTCGGCAACTTCCAGCGCCACCGTCTTGGTCAGGCCCGCAATGCCATGTTTGGCGGCGACATAGGCCGACTTGAACGGCGAGGCGACGAGCGCATGGGCAGACGCGGTGTTGATGATCCGGCCCCAGCCGCGCTTCTTCATGCCCGGAAGGGCAGCGCGGATCGAATGAAATGCCGACGTCAGATTGATCGCGATGATCGCGTCCCACTTTTCGATCGGAAACTCGTCGATTGGCGAGACGTGCTGGATGCCGGCGTTGTTGATCAGGATATCGACCGAGCCGAATTCGTTTTCGGCATTGAGGATCATGGTGGCGATCTCTTCGCCATTCATCATGTTGGCGGCCGAATAGACGCACTGGACGCCGAAGTCCTTCTCGATGGCGCTGCGCTCGGCTTCGATCTTTGCGGCGTCGCCAAAGCCGTTGATGACGATGTTGGCACCTTGTGCCGCCAGCGCGCGGGCGTAGCCAAGGCCGATGCCAGAGGTCGATCCGGTGATGACGGCGGTCTTGTTCTTCAGCATGCAAGGGCACTCCTGTTCAGCAGTTGGCCGGAGCTTCCCATGAAATCACCTTGCACTGCAACACGGCAGAAGATGATGTTTCTGTAACGGTTCGTCGGGACGGCCATCAGCGCCGGCCAAGGTTCTTGACCCTGGCAATGGCCTCCGCCGCATCATGGCGGGTGCGTGCTTCTTCCGTCTGGCCGGGGGTTAACCCGACCCGTTCGGCATATCGCTCGCGCACCAGCCCATAGCAGGTCGCATGCAGGCTGGCGAAGAGCCAGACGCTGACGCCGACGCTGCCGAGCGGCAGGGCAGCCGAGATCGCAAGTGCGACGACCGGATCTGGGAAAGCGGCCTTCAGGAGGCTGAGGATCCAGGTCCAGGCCAGCGTCATGACAACAGACAGCAGGCCAACGACCAGCGCCGCGAACGCCATCGCCCAGCCGAGGCCAGCGCTGGCACTCTACGACTGGCGCAATGTCAGGTCGTCCTCCAGCGCCGCGGCGGGCAGGATCAGCGACAGTTTCTGCATGAGCATGAGGGCAACGAAGGGCGCGGCGATGAAGGCGATGATGCCAAAGCCTGCGGTTACTGCCGTGATGATCCCGGCGATGGCGAACAAGGGCACCAGCATCAGCGCGCCCAGCAGCAGGAGCAGCAACAGCTTCACCATCACCTTGAGGACGCGCGGGGCAAACGAGAAGGGAAAGTCCCTCGCTCCGATCAGGATGCGCCGCATGTAGGCCGTGGCCGCAGCAAAGCCGAGCAGGATGTTTGCAAGGCCCGCGACGAGACGCAGCGCGCCATCGTCGGCGGCGACGACCGGTTCCGTCATGTAGGAAACTGTGGTGAAACCATCGCCGGGCAGCAGCTGGCCGCTGAGCGCGAGGTTCAGTCCGGCCATCAGCAGGATGTATCCCCAGCTGGCCGCCAGCAACGTTCCGATCCGCCCGAAGGCGAGCGCGAGAGCCCTTTCGAGCACGGACAGGATCATGACGGCCTCCAGTGATACGGTATCACCCCCAAGATAGGGATTTCAGCTTCCTACAAAAACAGGGTCGTTCGGGTTTTCTGCCCAGAGCGTCTCGATTGCCCGGCGATAGGCAACAGTCACGGCGGCGAGTACTACGCTCATGCCTAGGTAATCTATTGATGCCCTGATCGTAATCGAGAATAATTCCTCCAAAAAATGCGGAAAAATTCCAATCAAAAATGCCTTATCATAAGATGCCCAATAACATACTGCAGATGGAATAAACGTTAATATTCCGATTATTGTAATTAATAAAGCTATTTTTCTTGTCATTTCGAACGATTTAGACAATCGAATTCGATGATTAATGGCTGAAGCTGGAATAACAAAGCAGTATCTAAAATAAAAATAACTTGAAATCAAAATTATTACTAAAAAAGCTATGAATGAACTTGTTGATGGCTTCGTGTAAAATGCGTTTAAACCAAGATTGAGTACCCAGGACGCAGAGAATATCAGAGTTACAATCAAGATTAATGCGGGAAGACTTGCGATGGTTGCAAGCCAGATCCTCCCTAGGACCTTCAGCTCAAGCCTGCCAAAGCGCAAGTGAATGAGCCCGGGGCGTTCTTGCAGCAGGCCAAAGCGGTGCCAAGCCGTTGCGATGCTCGCATATGAGAGAAACGCCCATATGAATGCCGTGAGACTGAAGGCCGTTCCGATCCATGTGCCTTGCGTGAATGCCTCGCCAACGCTCAGCAGGATGCCAATCGCCATCCAAGCGCCCGCAATGCGCAAGGTCACTCCAATGTTTCCCGCAACGAGGGTGTATGTTTCTGAAAGAATGTATCGATACATGGGGCATGGTCCTGAAATCGAACATGCGCAGCGCGCCGTCGTCGGCGGCTACGACCGGTTCGGTCATGTTGGAGACGGTTGTGAAGCCATCGCCGGGCAGCGGCTGGCGGCAAGCAGCGTTTCGATCCGCCCGAAGGCGAGCGCGAGAGCCCTTTCGAGCACGGACAGGATCATGACGGCCTCCGGTGATGCGGTTTGTTCCTGGGATGGGGATTTCAACGCTCGGCAAAAACAGGGTCGTTCGGGTTTTCTGCCCAGAGCGTCTCGATTGCCCGGCGATAGGCAACAGTCACTGCGGCGAGTGTCACGCTCATGCTAAAAATCTGCAGCAGCGCAAAACCGATGGTCAGGAGAATCTGTCCTGCAAGTGTGGACGCCCCAACGAATCCATGGAGCAGGAGGGCAAAGAAGCCCAGTGAAATCAGGGCTGGGATTTGAAGGCTCAGTCCAGAGAGAAGTGCGGGAAAAAAGTAATTTTCTGAAATCAAATACGATTTTCTGATTCCGACGTTGTGTCCAACGGCGGCGGCGGGCACGATGAAGCAAACTCTGAAATAGAAATAGAGATAAAATAGAACGCATGCAAAGAGTGCGAAAAATATAAGTAAGCCGGAGAGGCCGCCAATTGGTATGGCATTTACGATCAAGACCAGAAATACAAAAGGAACGAATGCAAGTGCCATCGCGGGAGCGCTGACGAGCGCTGCCAGCAAGATGCGACCGAGAACTTTCAGTTCCAGGCGTCCAAAATGCAGCTGAAAGGTCTCAGGCCGTTCATTTAGCAATCCGAAGCGATGCCATGCTGTGGCGATACTGCCCGAGGCAAGCAGGCTGCAAATGATGTTTGCGACCATGAACAAGGTGCCAAGCGGACTGAATGAAGTCATGGTCTGGGCGAGGTTCAAGCCGATGCTGATCGCCACCCATGCGCCCGCGATGTGGAGGGTCGTGTGTATGTTTTCGACAACAAGCGCGAACATGTCCGAGAGAAAGGAGCGATACATTCAACGAGTCCAGTGTCTACCAACGGCGGGTCTGAGGCGAGTTTGCGGTTTTGATACATCCCATAGGTGTATATTTTGACAATGCGTTGCCCTTTCCCTCGTGAGACTTCGTCCCAGTTTCTTTGCGTGCGCTTCTTGATTGCCCTTTTGCCAAAGGCAAATTAAGCAAGCGCGGGGGCGTGAGGGGCGTTTTCCCGCGCGGATGAAGACAGGTTGGCCTGTACAATGACCGAATACACACCCATGCGCCTGCCGCGCCGCAGGTCTGTTGCCGTTCAGGTGGGGCATATCCTGGTGGGCGGCAATGCCCCCGTCGTCGTGCAATCGATGACCAACACCGATACGGCCGATGCCGACGCCACCGTTGCGCAGGTGGCAGCGCTGGCCCGGGCGGGGTCCGAGCTGGTGCGGATCACGGTGGACCGGGACGAGTCTGCGGCGGCGGTGCCGAGGATCCGCGAACGGCTGGAGCGGATCGGTGTGAATGTGCCGCTGATCGGCGACTTCCATTACAATGGTCACAAGCTTCTGGCTGATTATCCGGCCTGCGCCGAAGCTCTTGCCAAGTACCGGATCAATCCTGGGAACGTTGGTTTCAAAGGAAAGCGCGACACCCAGTTCTCCCAGATCATCGAGATTGCGCTGCAATACGACAAGCCGGTGCGCATTGGCGTCAACTGGGGGTCGCTCGACCAGGATCTTCTGACGAAACTGATGGACGAGAATGCCGTCAGCGACAATCCGATCTCGGCCGCAGCCGTGATGCGCGAGGCGATCATCCAGTCCGGCCTTCTGTCCGCTGCCCGCGCCGAGGAATTGGGCATGGGCCGGGACAAGATCATCCTGTCGGCCAAGGTCAGCCAGGTGCAGGACCTCATCGCCGTTTATGCTGATCTTGCAAGCCGTTGCGACTATGCGCTGCATCTCGGACTGACCGAGGCCGGCATGGGAACCAAGGGCATCGTTGCCTCTTCGGCCTCGATGGGCATCCTGTTGCAGCAGGGCATTGGCGATACGATCCGCGTGTCGCTGACACCGGAGCCGGGCGGGGACCGGTCGCGGGAAGTGCAGGTTGCCCAGGAACTGCTGCAGGTCATGGGCTTCCGCGCCTTCGTGCCGGTGGTGGCGGCCTGCCCGGGCTGCGGGCGGACAACTTCCACGGTATTTCAAGAGCTTGCGGGCGATATTCAGGATCACATCCGCGATTCCATGCCGGAATGGCGGGAGAAATATCCGGGCGTCGAGACCCTTAATGTTGCTGTCATGGGCTGTATTGTAAATGGCCCGGGCGAATCGAAGTTTGCCGACATCGGGATCTCCTTGCCGGGAACCGGCGAGACGCCGACGGCGCCGGTCTTTGTCGATGGCGAGAAGGTGACCACCTTGCGTGGGCCGAATATCGCCAGCGAATTCAAGGCGATGGTGCTGGATTACATTGAGCGGCGTTTCGGGCGCGGGGCGAAAGCCGTTCCGGAAATCGAGACGTCAGCCAGCTGAAGAAGGACTGCTCCGCGATCATGGCCCATGCCCCGAGCGAAGGTGAGGCCGACCGTCCGGCCATTCTGGTGATCACATCGCAGGTCGTGCGTGGCGGGATCGGTGGACGTGGCGTGGTGTTTGCGCTGGAGCGGCTCGGTTTCCCGGTCTGGTTCCTGCCAACCGTGCTGCTGCCCTGGCATCCGGGGCAGGGCCGGGGAACGCGGATCGTTGCGGAAACGGCGGATTTCAGCGCTATTTGTGCGGATCTTGCGGGCTCCGACAAGCTGCCGGAAATCGGTGGCATCCTGTCCGGATACCTCGGGCATCCGGCGCAGGCGGAGGCGGTGGCCGGGCTGGTCAAGGCGGTGAAGAAGGTTTCGCCGGAAGTTCCCTACCTTTGCGACCCGGTGATCGGCGACCTCGGCGGGCTCTATGTGCCGGAGGAGACTGCGCGGTCAATCCGCGACAATCTGCTGCCATTGGCAGACATTTCCACGCCCAATCGCTACGAACTCGCCTGGCTGACAGGACGGGACATCGAGACCGAGCTGCAGGCCCTGTCGGCAGCCCGCAGGCTTGGCCCGGAGCGGGTCATCGTCACCTCCGCACCGGCGCTGCGCCGCAACTCGATCTCCAACCTCCAGGTCGGACCGCGCGGGGCGATCGCTGCCGAACATGGCACGATCGAGAGCCCGCCGCATGGCACCGGCGACCTCCTGTCCGCCCTGTTCCTTGCCCGGCACCTGGAAGGGCTGGAGGACGAGGCGGCGCTGGTCAGGGCAGCAGGGTCCACATTCGAGATGGTGGCCCGCAGCGTGCGCAAGGGATCGAGCGAGTTGCTCTATCCGTCGGAGCAGCAGGCGGTTGCCAGGCCGATGGCGCTGGTCAGCACCCGGCGGGTGCTGGAAACCGCAACGGCGCGCTGAAGATGACGGGGGCACCGCGATGGATCGCCGGGGTGGACGGGTGTCCGGCCGGCTGGATCGCGGTGATGGCGCCCGAGAATGACCTGTCCCGGCCGCAGGTGCGGATCGTGCCGGCCCTGGCCGATCTCATGACCGCTGAGCCACGGCTCGAGGTGCTGGCCGTCGACATGCCGATGGGACTGCCCGAGCTGACCCGTCCGGGAGGGCGAGGCCCGGAATCGGCCGTGCGGCCCCTGCTGGGCGAGCGCCAGTCGTCCGTCTTCTCCATCCCCTCACGCCGGGCGGTCTATGCGCAGGAGTACCGGCAAGCCTGTGCCGAGGCGCTGGAAACGTCAGAGCCGTCGCGCAAGGTGTCGAAGCAGGCGTTCTTTCTGTTTCCCAAGATCCGCGAACTGGATGCGCTGCTTCTGGCCGGAGAGGAAGCGCGGCTGTTCGAGGTGCACCCCGAAGTTGCCTTCTGGCGCCTGAATGGCGAAGCGGCGATGCGTCTGCCGAAGAAGATCAAGGGCAGGGTCAACCCGGATGGCATGGCCGAGCGCCGGGACGTGCTCCGCCGGTTCGGGCTGCCGGGGAGCTTCCTGGAACAACCGGCTCCACGCGGGGCGGCGGCGGATGATTTTCTGGATGCGAGCGTCAACCTGCTGATCGCCGGGCGGATCCTGCGCGGCGAGGCGCGGCCTTTTCCGGCCGAACCAGGCCGCGACGCGCGCGGCCTGAGGATGGCGATCTGGGCCTGAAGCCACTCATACCAAGGCGTTGAGATGCTGACGCATCACGCCTTGAAAATGCTCAATCGCCACACGGGCTTGACCAACTCTCGGTGAGTCAAGCTCACCGAGAGTTGGTCTGAGGTGTTTCAGGGTTTGGCTGCAGGAACCTTGGAGACAGGCAGGGCGGTCGGCCGAGCCTGGGCCGTCGCCGCTGCAGCTTCAGGCGAGAGCGGCGGCAGATCGCCGGCAGCTTCTTCCTTCGAGCCAAAAGTGAACCAACGCTTGAGGAACCCCTTCTGCTCGCCAGCTGCCGTATCGCCGCTGGAGGCATAAGCCGTTGCCGTTACGTCAGAATTTTGCGGTGTAGTCGGCGATGCACCACTGGTCGCGGTACCGGTAAAGAGGCTAGCAAAGGCACCGTTGGGGCGTGGCGCAGGCTGGCCGGCACCTGAGCGTGGCGTCTGGTCGGCGGCTGACGCTACCGCCTGTGCCGCCGGTGTGGTGATGGCGCCAGGTTGTGCTGTTCCATTGGTCGCGGCGATCGCCGCTGTGCCTTCCGGTGCTGCAGCCGGCAACGCCGGCGACCCGTCGGCATTGAAGTCCTTGTTGCCAACGAAAGCGGCGATTTGCGTCTGGGTTTCCTTCCAGCGCTTTTCGCGGGCTTCCTTTTCGTCCAGCGCAGCAACCTGGGTCAGGAACGCGGCCTCATCCTGCTTCTGCTTCGAGGCAACGGCCATTGCAACGGCCTGCGGAACCTCAAATGCCGGACATTGGGCCGAAGCGCGGAACGGCACGCCGGCGACCAGAGGCGTTGCGTCGAAAACGTATTTCTTCTCGCAGACGGCGATCTTTGGCGGGACTTTCGTGACCTCGAAGTGGTCATAGCCGGTCTTCAGCATGCGCCAGAAGTCCATATGCGGGCTCTTGCGGTGCCGTGCCATGTTCTCGGCGGTCATACGGAAGGGAAAGGCCTGGACCTGGAACGACTTCTGGCCACCCTTGAAACTGTCGCGGGCCAGCGCATAGATGTCCTGGACCTGCTTGTCCGTCATGGCGTAGCAGCCGCGCGAGGAGCAGGCACCATGCACCATCAGTTCCGATCCGGTCCGGTTGTGTGCCTGGTCGAAGGAATTCGGAAAGCCCAGGTTGAAAGCCAGATGGTAGCTGGAGTTCGGGTTCATCAGACCAGGCGTGATTTCATAGAAACCTTCCGGTGCCTGCCGGTCGCCTTCCTTGATCTTCGGGCCGAGCTGACCTGACCATTTGCAGATGTCGAAATCTTCCAGGAGGGCATAGCGCCCGCTGCGTGTCTGCTTCCAGACCTCGAGCTTGGATTCTTCTTTGAAGATGCGGATCATGATCGGCGAGCGCAGATCCATCTTCAGTTCGGACAGTCTGGCTTTCACCTGCGGCGAGACCTCCCGCAGATGCTTGGGGCCTGACCCCATGTACATGTCGTCGGCCTGGCAACCGACAAGCAGCCCTGCCAGCGCAAGCGCGCCTACACCGCGCCCGATGCGTCCCAATCCGAGGGAATATCGCTTGGCCTTGCCCATATTCACGACACCTACCATCAACGCCGCATTGCAGCATACTACAGCAACGCCCGGCTCAAGCGTAGCGGTGTGTGGTTTACGAGACCTTACGCCCGGCCATACCGCCTGCTTTTGCGGGCTTGCCGCAATTCCTGCGGGATTGATCCCTGAAATTGCGGCAAAGCGACGGCAAGAGGATTAAAGCGAGCGGCCGATGGCCAGATACTTGGCCCGGCGCTGCTGCCGGATCTCATCCGGGGACAGGTTCGCCATGTCGGCCAACGCGGTTTCAATGGCGGAGCCGGTGCGGTCAATGATGGTCTCGCGGGCGCGGTGCGCGCCGCCAACCGGCTCCTCGATGATACCGTCGATGACGTTGAGCTTGAGAAGATCCTGCGCCGTGATCTTCATGTTGGTCGCCGCTTCCTGCGCCCGGGCGCTGTCGCGCCACAGGATGGAGGCCGCGCCTTCCGGCGAGATCACGCTGTAGACGGCGTGTTCCAGCATCAGCACCTTGCTGGTGGCGGCAATGGCGATCGCGCCGCCGGAGCCGCCTTCGCCGATGACAATCGCGATGCTGGGCACGCCAAGGCTGAGGCAGCGGTCGGTCGAGCGGGCGATGGCTTCGGCCTGGCCGCGCTCTTCAGCGCCGCTGCCCGGATAGGCACCGGCCGTATCAATCAGGGAGATCACCGGAATGCCGAAGCGCTCGGCCAGATCCATGATGCGGACCGACTTGCGGTAGCCTTCCGGCCGGGCCATGCCGAAGTTGTGGCGCAGGCGGGTCTCGGTGTCGGAGCCCTTTTCCTGGCCGAGAATGGCAACGGACTGGCCACGAAACCGACCGAAGCCGGCGATAATCGCCTGGTCCTCACCAAAATGCCGGTCGCCGGCGAGCGGCGTGAAATCCTCGATGAGGCCCTTGATATAATGGGCTGCATGCGGACGGTCCGGATGGCGGGCTACCAGCGTCTTCTGCCAGGGCGTTAGCTTTGCATAAATATCGGCGAGTGTCTGGTCGGCCTTGGTGTCGAGCCGGGCAACCTCGGCGTCCACGTCAACCGCTTCACCTGATGCAGCCAGGGCCTTCAGCTCCTGGGCCTTGCCCACGATGTCGGCGACGGGTTTTTCGAATTCCAGATAGCTGTGCATGAACCGGTTACCTGAAAGCCGCAGGCGAGGTGAGCATGAATGCTCCGCCCCGGCTGATCGTTGGGACTGGCCTTATGTCGTGGCGCGACACTGAACAGCAAGGCCTGGCAAGTCAAGCGGGCGCTGTACCAGCTGACCGGATGAGGTGCAAGGCAGGTGATTGATCGGACGGGCGTCAGAGCCTGGACAAGACGATAAATCCCGGGCGCAAGCTCAACGAGCGGCCTGATCCGAGCCCGAGCCGTCAAGTCTCAGCTTGGCCGCTTCGACAACCATCTGACCATTCTTGGTTGGGATCGAAATGCGGTAGGGAACCAGAACATCGTTCCGTCCCATCGGTGCAAGCCAGGTTTCGATATCGGCATCGGCCATCTGCTGGACCTGTTCACGGCCTGGACGATGCCCGGCGACCGGAACCCACTTTGCCGAGCAGACGACAACGGGGCCATCATAGCCACGACCGGAAACCTCGCGGACTTCCTTGAAGCTGAGCTGAATGTCGAACCGCGTCCAGCCATCGAACACTGGTAGCTTGCGATTGCAGGCGGCTGCACCGAGGCCGGTCTTGCCAGATGAAACCGGCATCAGCGCGGCGCTCAGCGGGTCCATCGCATTCTGGCGATGCTTCTTGGTGACTTCGATGCGATCCGGCATCGGCTTGAATGGAGGCGTGGCCTCGAAGTCACGGATGCTGCCAGAGCCCTGCAGCAGGGAGACGTAGAAGTCCCGGCTCGCGGCCTGGGAGGTCATGATGTATTTTGACGGGACCACCTTGGTGCCGACCAGCCAGCCGGAGGCCTCGGCCCCGCCCTTGCCGGTAGAAAACACGCTGCCGATGCCGGCAGGTTCGATTCCGACCTTGGCAGAATAGGCGTTGCCCTGCAGCACGAGCGACATGGTGGCGCGGCCGATGGTGAGACCCGCGACCGTAATGTCATAGAGCCCGCCAACCTTGTTGGTCTTGGCAAGCGCCGCCTCGTTGCCGAGCGTTGCCGCAAGCAGGGCTGAAACGGCAAGAAGGCCCTTGCGCCATCCGGCTTTCGTCATCCTCGACACGTTCTGTCCTCCTCGGGGCCTGTCCGTCTCGACGGGCGCGAAATACTTTGGCAAACTTATGGCTCTTGTCCAGACAAGAGCAAGCGAGCACGGGAACGTGACGGCGTTCGAGCGTCGCACGATCATGGTCCAGTACTGGTCCGGTCCGGCGATTTTTGGGCCGGTATGGTAACTGTTCGGTTAAAGTACCGCGTTTTGCAGGCAAATGCCATTGATTGGCACTGGTTCGTCGGCGAAGCCTTGACGTTGCCCCTCCAGGCCAGTATACGAACCCCGATTTTTCCGAAATTGGCCGGTGGTGACGTTGCCGGACCTCGCGGTCCGCCGCAAATCGGCTGTAACCACACCGGGACCCTTCGTGGCCCGGCCAGAAGAATAAAGGGTAGTCCCATGGCACGCCGCTGCGAGCTGACTGGCAAGGACGTGATGTCCGGCAACAACGTTTCCCACGCCAACAACAAGACCCGTCGCCGGTTCCTGCCGAACCTGTGCAACGTCTCGCTGATCAGCGACACGCTGGGTGCCAGCTTCAAACTGCGCATTTCCGCGCACGCCCTGCGTTCGGTCGAGCACCGTGGCGGCCTGGATGCCTTCCTCGTCAAGGCTGCCGATGGCGAACTGTCCGACAAGGCTCGCCTGATCAAGGCAGAAGTGCGTCGTCGTCAGGCTGAAGCTGCCTGAGACCAACACCCAAAGGGGTGAATTGATGATCAAGGCCGAGAGATTCTCAGCCGGTCGCGTCGCCATCGCAGTCACTGCGATGGCGATTGTCGTTCTGGCATCCAATTATCTGGTGCAGTTCCCGGTTCAGGGCATGCTCGGTGGCATTGTGCTGGCCGATCTGCTGACCTGGGGCGCGTTCACCTATCCGGCGGCGTTTCTCGTCACCGATCTGACCAATCGCCGTTTCGGTCCGAAGGCTGCGCGTCAGGTGGTCTATGCCGGCTTCGTGCTGGCCGTGATCCTGTCGGTCTGGCTGGCGACGCCGCGCATCGCCATTGCCTCCGGCACGGCCTTCCTCGTGGCGCAGTTGCTGGACGTGACGGTGTTCAACCGCCTGCGGCAAGCGGCCTGGTGGAAGGCGCCGTTCATCTCGTCGCTGCTGGGCTCGATCATCGACACGATCCTCTTCTTCTCGATCGCCTTTGCGCCGCTGTTCGGCGGCGATGACGCCTTCGCGCTGGAACTGGCCCCGTTGTTCGGCGTGTTTGCCACGGACGTGCCGCGCTGGATCTCCTGGGCGCTGGGTGACTTCTCGGTGAAGATGCTGGTGGCGATCGCGCTGCTTGCGCCGTACCGCGTGCTGATGGCGATTCTGGTGCCGGCAACGCAGGAACGCGCGGCCTGACAGGACTGCTTCCGATGAAACTAAAAAGCCCTGGGCCGATGGTCCGGGGCTTTTTTGTAGGTAACGGGTGTCGCCCCGGGCGCAGCGAAGCGGAGACCCGGGGCCTACTCGTTCGCAGAGCAGCAGGGTTCGGTCCAGCGGTGCCAAGGGCTGCAGTGCCATGCATGAGGGCTGCTGTTGCGCCGCGATCCACTCCTTGCCGCTCTGGAAGCGAGTAGGCCCCGGCTCTCGCGTTGCTCGGCCAGGGTGACACGGAGCGAAATTCTAACACTCAGTTGGGCCGGGATGACGCGGGTGGGCTATCGGCCTGTCCGGTTACGGTGGTCTAGTCGTTGAGGCGGAAGCGCAGCAGCAGGGTGCGCTGGAGCAGGGAGCGGTTGTCATCGGACAGGAGGGTGAGGATCGTGCGCCCCTGAGCGTCCTGATGCACGCCGAGGCCCTCCATGTTGTCGATCTGGTGCGACGGGCCTGCTTCCATCAGGACCGTGCCCTTGAGCACAGAACCGGGCTTTACGTCGGCGGCGGCAAAGCGGCGCAGGCGCATGCCGACCCAGTCGCGCAGGTTGAAGCGGCGCTCCAGCAGCAGAAGATCGCCGCCTGGCAAGAAGGCGGCGTCGGTGGCGTCGTAATTGCCGGAGCGCTCGATCTCGAAGCTGCCGGCGCGCGGGCCGCCGATGATGAAACCGGGCAGGTTGTGCGCCTGGCTCTGTCCGCGCTCGCCGATGGCCACCAGCGCGCCGCCGAGCGGGCCGTCGTCAGGAGCGGCGGCGAGGGCTTCGATCCCCTTGTTGCCGCGCAGTTCGCGCAGGGCCTTGGGTGTCTCCACGCCTGAAATCATCCGGCTGGCGCCGTTGGTCAGCGGCCAGGCAAAACGCAGGATGCGGTTGTTGCGTTCCGTGGCAACGAACAGTTCCAGCTTGCCACGGTTGCGGCCGAGGGTGACGGCTTCCGTGTCGCTGGAACTGGTCTTGCGCAGTTCGACGCCCTTGGCATCGAGCATGGGAGCAAAGCGGACGTCACTGAGACCGAGGGGCGCGCCCTCCGGTGACTGCCGGATCCGCGCGGCGACCCACAGGGCATTGTCGGTGACCGCCAGCATCTCAGAGCCGCCGTCGAGCACGATCAGGCCGGAGAGGCCGCCGATCTCGCGGTTGGTTGCAGTCAGATCGAGGCCGCCGAGAAAGGTCAGCTTGCCGAAGCCGGTGGCCTCGCTGCCGCGTTGGAAGCGTTCAATGCGGGCCGCTGAAATGGCGACGGGCGTGCCATCAGCCAGCAGCGGGCCGGCGGCGAGAGACGGCGTGGCGAGGCTCAGGATCAGCGCCAGAGCAAGGCCGGGCACCGAAAGGCTGGCCCAGCGGAACCGGCCGGTCATGCGCGCCGTCTTGCTCTGCCGCGACCTGCGCCACGGCCACCGGTGGCCTGCTGCGAGGTGTCCTCGAACAGGTCGGCGAGTTGGTCGGTCATGGCACCGGCCAGTTCCTCGGCGTCGACGATGGTGACGGCGCGGCTGTAGTAGCGGGTGACGTCATGGCCGATGCCGATGGCGATGAGTTCCACCGGCGAGCGGTTCTCGATCTCGTCGATGACGAAACGCAGATGGCGCTCGAGATAGTTGCCCGGGTTGACCGACAGGGTGCAGTCGTCCACCGGCGCGCCGTCAGAGATCATCATCAGGATGCGGCGGTTCTCGGGCCGGGCGAGCAGGCGGCGGTGGGCCCAGTCAAGCGCCTCGCCGTCGATGTTCTCCTTCAGGAGCCCCTCGCGCATCATCAGGCCGAGATTGCGGCGCGAGCGGCGCCAGGGCGCGTCGGCGGCCTTGTAGATGATGTGGCGCAGGTCGTTGAGGCGGCCGGGCTGAGCCGGCTTGCCAGCGGCCAGCCAGGCCTCGCGCGATTGCCCGCCCTTCCAGGCCTTGGTGGTGAAGCCGAGGATCTCGACCTTGACGCCGCAACGTTCCAGCGTGCGCGCAAGAATATCGGCGCAGGCGGCGGCGACGGTGATCGGGCGGCCGCGCATGGAGCCGGAATTGTCCAGCACCAGGGTCACAACGGTGTCGCGGAAGTTGGTGTCGCGCTCCTGCTTGAACGCCAGCGGCTGCATCGGGTCGATGACGGCGCGGGTGAGGCGGGCGGTGTCGAGGATGCCTTCCTCGAGATCGAAGTCCCAGGAGCGGTTCTGCTGCGCCATCAGCTTGCGCTGCAGACGGTTGGCAAGGCGGGCGACGGCGCTCTGCAGGTTGACGAGCTGCTTGTCGAGGAACGCGCGAAGGCGCTCCAGCTCGGCGACGTCGCACAGATCCTCCGCCGAGACTTCCTCGTCGAAGCGGGTGGTGTAGACGCGATAATCGGTGACCGGCTTGTTCGACTGGGGCAGCTCGCGGCGCTGGCTTTCGCCTGGCTCCTCGGCCTCCATGTCGAGGTCCTGGTCCTCCATGTCGAAACTGTCGCTGTCAGCAGCTTCGGTCTCGCCGGCGGCCATTTCCTCGCCGGTGACTTCGGTTTCCTGCGGCGCGGTTTCTTCCTCGCCCTCCTGCTCCTGGTTGTCGGAGCCGGTTTCGGAATCCTCGTTGCGGCCGCTGTCGTCGCTTTCTTCCGGGTCTTCGGTCTTGTCCGGCTCGTCGCCGAAGTCTTCGCCCATGTCGAGGGCGGTCAGGACGCTGCGCATCTGGCCGGCGAAGGCGGCCTGGTTGTCGAGGCGGGTGACAAGCCGGTCGAGGTCCTTGCCGGCCTTCTGCTCGATCCAGTCGCGCCACAGCGACACGAGCTTTGCGGCCGCCGGTGGAGGCGGCGCGCCGGTGAGACGCTCGCGCACGATCAGCGACAGGGCATCAACCAGTGGAGCGTCCTCGCGCCGGGACACGTCCATCGCACCCTGGCGTGTGTAGCGGTCGTCGAGCATGACCGAGAGATTGTCGGCAACGCCCGGCATGCGCGACGCGCCGACGGACTCGCAGCGGGCCTGTTCGACGGCGTCAAAGATGACGCGGGCGTCGCCGCCCTTCGGCATCGATTTCTGGTGGACCTTCGCATCATGGCAGGCAAGGCGCAGCGCCATCGAATCCGACAGGCCACGGGTGATGGCGATGTCGCGCGACGACGGCTTGCGGGCCGGCTCGGGCAGACGGGCGGAACCGCCCGCCAGCGCCGGACGGTCGCCGGAGAAGATGACTTCAAGCTCGGACGTGCCGGCGATGGCGCGCATCGTGCCGGCAACGGCCTGCTTGAAGGGCTCGTTCGGCGCCTGTCCCTTGGTGCCGCCGCCGCTGTTGGAAAGGCTCATACGTCTTTTCTCATATAGATGCGGTCATGGCCGCCGATGAAATCTTCCAGACGGCTGAATTCGCGGTAGCCGAGCTTTTCATAGAAGCCTGCTGCCTGAAAGCCGAATGTGTCCAGATAGAAATGCCTGCGACCCTTGGCGACACCCTCTGCTTCCATCGCCTGCATCAGGGTTCTGCCATGGCCTGCGCCGCGATGGTGCTCATCGATCCATAGATAGTCCACGAAGACCCAATTGCCCTGACATTGCGCCATCACGCCGCCTACAATCTCCTCGCCGCGGCGCAGGGTGAAGGTGATCGGAGTGGCGACCCGCCTGGCCGGCAGGAAGCAATCATTGAAGGCGCGCAACCCTGATCGGATCACGCGCCGCACGCTTGCGTGCTGACGTTCCTGACGGACTGTGATCATCGGCCTCTCAGCTCATGACCAGTTTGATCGAGGACTCAGGCAGTTCCTCGCCGAAGCAGCGCTGGTAGAACTCGGACACCAGTGAGCGTTCGGTGTCGTCGCACTTGTTGAGGAAGGTGAGGCGGAACGCGAAGCCGAGGTCGCCGAAGATCTCTGCGTTTTCGGCCCAGGTGATCACGGTGCGCGGGCTCATGACCGTCGACAGGTCGCCGTTGACGAAGGCAGACCGGGTCATGTCGGCGAGACGCACCATCTTCGAGGCGATGGCGCGACCTTCGGCTCCGGTGAGGTGCTTTGCCTTGGCCAGGATGATGCCGACTTCGTTGTCATGCGGCAGATAGTTCAGCGCGGTGACGATTGACCAGCGGTCCATCTGCGCCTGGTTGATCTGCTGCGTGCCGTGATAGAGGCCGGAGGTGTCGCCGAGACCAATCGTGTTGGCAGTGGCAAACAGGCGGAAGCAGGGATGCGGGCGGATGACGCGGCTCTGGTCGAGCAGGGTCAGGCGGCCGGAGGATTCCAGCACGCGCTGGATCACGAACATCACGTCCGGCCGGCCGGCGTCATACTCGTCGAACACCAGGGCAATGTTGTTCTGGTAGGCCCAGGGCAGAATGCCGTCGCGGAATTCGGTGACCTGCTTGCCATCCTTGAGGACGATCGCGTCCTTGCCGATCAGGTCGATACGGCTGATGTGGCTGTCGAGGTTGACGCGGACGCAGGGCCAGTTGAGGCGCGCTGCAACCTGTTCGATGTGGGTGGACTTGCCCGTGCCGTGATAGCCGGTGACCATCACGCGGCGATTGCGCGCAAAGCCGGCGAGAATGGCCAGCGTCGTCGGCCGGTCGAACAGGTAATCAGGATCCACGTCCGGCACATGCTCGGTCGGGGTCTTGTAGGCAGGCACTTTCAGGTCACTGCGGAAGCCGAACACCTCTTCGACGGAAACTTCGGTGTCGGGCATGCCTTCGGCCACGGTCATCTTGTCAGTCATCGGTCCTCCGCTGCCTCGGCCGGGCCGGGGTCAGGGTCATGTGGGGAAAGCCGGCGCGAACGCACCAGGCTAGGGATACTCTCGGCGAAATGGCGCTGCCATATGTGCTCCATTTCCTCTTTTCGCAATTCCAGGCGCAAAACCGGTTCCCACTTTTGCTGGAATTGCTCTAGCAGAAACCGGCTTTCTTCAGGACGTTGTAGGCCTGAATGATCTGCCGCAGGCGATCCTCGGACGACCGGTCACCGCCATTGGCATCCGGATGATTGAGTTTCACCAATTCCTTATAGCGCGCCTTGATCTCGTCGCCACGCGCCTTCTCCGACAGATTGAGCACATCAAACGACCGCTTTTCAAGGGCGAGAAGCTTGCGATCCCGCGTGTGCGTCGTTCCGCCATGCCGGGCATACGCGCGGGGCCGGGCGTTCGTGCGTGGATCATGGCCATCAGGCCCCTGTGCGGCCTCCTTGTTGACGCCCATCTTCCAGGTCGGCCGGTGTCCGGTCAGCGCGTCCTTCTGGTAGACGCGCACGGCGTCATCATCCATGCCGGTGAAGTAGTTGTACGTCTTGTTGTAGTCCCGCACGTGATCGATGCAGAAAAAGAAGTACTGCCCCTCGCGGTCGCGGCCCTGCGGCGCCTTGTGGGTGCCGGGGCGCGCGCAGCCGGGGTGCTGGCAGGGCGGGAAGATGTCTTCGTCGAGCCGGTCCTTGTCAGGTTTGACGCGGATCCGGTCGAACAGTTTGGAATCCAGTTTCATGGGCCCGATTATGGAGAGGGTGGCTCGAACGAACAAGGTTAGCGGGGGGAATAAAAGAAAGGGTTTCCGTCCGGCGGGCATCCTTGCAACAGGGTTGACGCGCGGGCGGCATATGGACAGAACATAGCGTATGACCATTCGCCAGCAGATGACCGACCTCCTGACCGATGCCTTCGCGCCGAGCGAACTCACGGTCATCGACGAATCCGACAAGCACAAGGGCCATGGTGGCTGGCGCGAGGGCGGGGAAACCCACTTCCGCGTCCGCATTGTTGCCGAGGCCTTCGCCGGCAAGGGACGGGTCGACCGTCACCGGGCGATCAACGGCGTGCTTGCCCCCTGCTTCGCGGCCGGTGTGCATGCGCTGGCCATCGAAGTTCGGTCCCCGGACGAGCCGGCCCCCCGCGCGGCCCGGGTGAGCGGAGCGGTTTGAAGGGGCGTGGTCCCGGTAGCCTATCGCTCGTCGCTCCTGCGAAGGCAGGAGCCTAGTAACCGAGGCGGTTAGCGGTGGGCACTGGCTGTGTCTTCTGCTGTTGTTTGGGTTGGGTTTTCCGCCGAGTTTTCCAAGATGCACCGGGGGTACTGGGCTCCTGCCTGCGCAGGAGCGACGAGGGGAGGTGTCTTGGGGGATCTCTTCCGTGTCGTTACACTCCACGTAGCAATCCTCCGTGCTGTCCCGGCCTTGGGCCGGGAACTGTCAGGATTGCGTTGCTGTGACGCGGGTGGTGGGGTCGCGGACAGCATCACAGGTCCCGGCACTGGGCCGGGACGGCGCGGTTGAGAGGGGAGGGGGGCGTGACCGGTTCCGTGCTCCCGCCCCAAAATGGACTAACCCACCTTAGACGGCGTGGCCGCCAGCTTGTCCGCCCTTGCGTCCTGGGCCTTGGCGGCGGATTTGATGTCCTTGGCGTTGAGCGGCATGATGCGCAGGCGGGTGATGCGGTTGCGTTCGCGGCGCAGGACGGTGAAGCGGAAGCCGTGGAAGGTGAAGATCTGCCGCTCGTCCGGGATCATCCGGGCCTCGTGGATGACGAGGCCGGCGATGGTGGTTGCCTCCTCGTCGGGCAGGTTCCAGTCGTTGGCGCGGTTGAGGTCACGGATGGGAACCGAGCCATCGACAATGACCGAGCCATCGGCCTGCGGCCGCACGCCGGTCAGTTCGATGTCATGCTCGTCGGCGATCTCGCCGACGATTTCCTCAAGAATGTCTTCCAGCGTCACGAGGCCCTGCACCTCGCCGTATTCATCGATGACGAAGGCGAAATGTGACTTGCGCTTGAGGAAGGCGTTGAGCTGGTCCTGCAGGCTGGTGGTGTCCGGCACGAACCAGGGCGGCGTGGCGATCTTCAGGACATCAAGCTTGTCGAAATCATTGCCGGCCGCCTTGAGCGCGCGCAGAAGGTCCTTGGCGTGCAGCACGCCAACGAAATTGTCGCTTTCGCCGCGCCACAGCGGCATGCGGGTGTAGGGTGCCGCAAGGGCAGCATCGACGAGCTTTGACACGTCCTCATCGACATTCAGGGCCATCATGTTGGTGCGGTGGACCATGACGTCGGAGACTTCGAGCTCGGCGAGATCCAGCAGGCCACCGAGGCGATCGCGGTCGGCCTTGACGAGGCCGCCTTCCAGATGCTGCAGGTCGACGGCGCCGCGCAGCTCGTCATGGGCGGAGAGGACCGCCGTGGTCTCGTCCACCCGCACGCCGAAAAGGCGCAGGATCAGCCGCACGATCCATTCAATGGTGATGACCACCGGGCCAAAGATGGCAACGATGACGCGCACGACCGGTGCAACAGCGAGGGCGAAGCGGTCCGGATTGGAGATCGCCATGGTCTTGGGCATGACTTCAGACAGGACGACGACAAGGATCGTCATTACGACTGTTGCCAGCGCGACGCCGGCCTCGCCGAAGAGCGACAGGAACAGACTGGTGGTCAGCGCAGACGCGAGGATGTTGACGATGTTGTTGCCCAGCAGCAGCGCGCCGATCAGCCGTTCGCGGGTCGCGATCAGGCGTGAGACGACACTGGCCCGCACGTCTCCGGCCTTTTCCAGCTGATGCATGCGCGCGCGGGACGCTGCGGTAAGCGCGGTCTCAGAACCCGAAAAAAAGGCTGACACGGCCAGCAGGCAGAGGATTCCGCCGATCGTGAACCACAAGGTCGTATCGATCATGTGCGCAGCTTCTCCTGTAGGAAGGTCAGCACGGAGGCTGGGTCAACGCCCTTCTCGACGAAGGCCTGGCCGATGCCACGGGTGAGAATGAAGGTCAGCGCGCCACGGCTGACTTTCTTGTCCTGGGCAATGATGTCGAGCAGCGTTTCGGCGGGCGGCATCTGCCCCGGGATTTGCCGAATGTGGGTCGGGAGGCCGACTTCGACAAGATGCGCGGTCACCCGGTCGACGACGGCATCGTCGATGAGGCCGAGACGGCAGGAGAACTCATGCGCCAGTGTCATGCCGATGGAGACGCCCTCGCCGTGCACCAGGCGCTCGTTGGCATAGTCGACGGCTGATTCCAGCGCGTGGCCAAAGGTGTGGCCAAGGTTGAGCAGGGCACGCTGACCGGCCTCGCGCTCGTCGGCGGACACGGTTGCCGCCTTGGCCATGCAGGAGCGGGCGACGGCTTCCTCGCGGGCCGGTGCACCCGAGACGACATCGCGCCAGTTGACCTCAAGCCAGGCGAAGAAATCGGCATCGCCGAGGAGGCCGTATTTCACCACTTCGGCATAGCCGGCGCGGAACTCGCGGTCGCTCAGCGTGTCGAGCAGGGCGGTGTCGGCAAGGACGAGATCCGGCTGGTGGAAGGCACCGATGAGGTTCTTGCCATGGCGGGAGTTGATGCCCGTCTTGCCGCCGACGGAGCTGTCGACCTGGGACAGGAGCGTGGTCGGGATCTGGATGAAGCTCATGCCCCGGCGTACGGAGGCCGCCACGAAGCCGGCCAGATCGCCGACGACGCCGCCGCCGAAGGCGAGCACCGCATCGCCGCGTTCCAGGCGGGCGGCCAGAACCTCGTCGCACAGGCGCTGGTATTCGGCAAAGCACTTGGTCTGCTCGCCCGGCGGGACGGTCATCACGGTGTAGCCGACGCCAGCGGCATCAAGGCTGGCGGTGAGCGTGGAGAGATGCAGGCGGGCGACGGTGGCATCGGTGATGATGGCGAGCCGCCCGCCCGGCATCAGCGCGGCAATGCGCTCGCCCGCGGAGGCGAGGAGGCCGCGGCCGATGAGGATGTCATAGGAGCGGTCCCCCAGGTCAACGGGAACGGTGATGGGCGGCGTGTGCGTCGGCAGGGTCATGGTCACTCGGCAGGGGTTTCAGGTCCGGATGACAGGTTGGGCCGGGAAGACAGATAGGTCTCCAGCGCCTGCATGATGTCTTCCATGACTGTTTCGTGGGGGACGTCGCGCGACCAGACCGACAGGTCGGCCAGGGCATAGACCGGTTCGCGCGTATCCAGCAGCTTGCGCATCGTGCCTTCCGGGTCAGCATTTTGCAGCAACGGGCGGGTGGGCCGCTTGCGCACGCGGCTCATAACGGTGTCGAGATCCGCACGCAGCCAGACGGAGACGGCGCGGCGGGATATTTCCTGGCGGGTGGTCTCGCTCATGAAGGCGCCGCCGCCGGTCGCCAGAACCATCGGCCCTTCCTGCAAGAGCCGGGCGATGACACGTTCCTCGCCGCGGCGGAACTCCGGCTCGCCATGCACAGCAAAGATTTCGGACACGGTCATGTTGGCCGCCGTCTCGATCTCCGTGTCTGCGTCAAGGAAGGGCAGGCCGAGGCGCTGGGCAAGGCGGCGGCCGACGCTGGACTTGCCGCAGCCCATGATGCCGACCAGCACCAGACAGCGGCTTCCAAGGGCCGCAACGAGCCGGGCTGCGCGTTCGTCGGTGATGAGTGTGCCCGATCCGGCTGCCCCCACGGCTGTCCTCCCTTGTGTCTGTTACCGGGCCTTTTATCATATTCCGACAAAATGCAAGCGCGTCGCAATTGAGTCGATGCAAGGAGTTGTCGAAGCCGTGCCCACGCTGACCCGTCTCATTGTCTCCGTGCTCGTGCTGGCGGGGCTCGGCTATGGCGCGGTGTTTGCGCTGGCGAACCTGGTCGAGCCGCACGAGCGGGAAATCACGGTCCGGGTGCAGAAGGACGGGTTCGCGCGATAGCGCGGCGCGGCAGGAGCTGGAGCAATGGCGGCTGATTCCGGCATCGAGACCTTTCTGGAAATGCTGGCGGCGGAACGCGGCGCGGCGCTGAACACCCTGGAAAGCTACCGGCGGGATCTGGAGGACTTTGCCGAGTTTCTGGGGTCGACGCCCGTCTCGGACGCGGACCAGGACGATGTCAGCGCCTATCTCAGCGACCTGACGGCCCGTGGCTTTGCCGCGTCCTCGCAAGCCCGGCGGCTGTCGGCGCTGAGGCAGTTCTTCAAGTTCCTGTTTGCGGAAGGCCGGCGCAAGGACGAGCCGACGCGGATCCTGTCGGCGCCGAAGAAGCGGCAGGCGCTGCCCAAGGTGCTGAGCGTGGCCGAGGTGGACCGGCTGATCGAGGCGGCGCGGTTCGATGCGGTGCAGGTGCACGAGACGCCGGGGCGGCAGCTCAGGGCCTCACGGCTCTACACGCTGCTGGAGGTGCTCTACGCCTCGGGGCTGCGCGTGTCCGAACTGGTGGCGCTGCCTGTCCGGGCGGCCATGCGCGATGCGCGGCTGATCGAGATCCGCGGCAAGGGCGGCAAGGAACGGCTGGTGCCGCTGAGCCCGCGCGCGCAGGAGGCAATGCGGGCCTATGTGGCGCTGCGCAAGGCCGAGGATGCCTTTACCGAGAGCCCCTGGCTGTTCCCGTCCTATTCGGAAAGCGGGCATTTCACCCGGCAGGCCTTCGCCCGTGACCTGAAGGCGCTGGCGGTAGGCGTCGGGCTTCAGGCCGACCAGGTGTCGCCGCATGTGCTGCGGCACGCCTTTGCCTCGCATCTGCTGCAGAACGGCGCGGACCTGCGCGTCGTGCAGCAGCTTCTGGGGCATGCCGATATCTCGACAACGCAAATCTACACCCATGTGCTCGACGAGCGCTTGCGCGATCTCGTCGAGACACATCACCCGCTTGCGAAGGCCTGAGGCTCAGCGGGACCTGGTGAGGGCCGGCGGTGGCGTTGCCGGCAGCAGGGTCTCGAGGGTCCGCGCGACGGCGAGGAGGTGCCGGTCGGAATGGGCCGGGCCGTCAATTTCGAGACCAACGGGCAGACCGTCCGTCGTGACGCCAGCCGGCAGCGAGATGCCCGGGATGGCGGCATTCGATCCCGGATCCGTGTTGCGGATGAAGGTGGGGAAAGTCGGAACCTCGACGCTATCGAGGCGGACGGTGCGGTCGGAGGTGGCGATCGGCGTGGCGGCCAGCGGCACGGTCGGGAAGACCAGCGCATCAAGCCGCTCACGCGTGAAGACCTCGGCATAAGCGGCCTGAAGCCGGGGCCGCAGATCCTGCATCGCCTCCTGGTAGACCGCCTCGGGGATCGCGCCGGCGCCTGTCACATACTCGGAGAAGACATAGGCGACGTCCGGGCTGGCGATTGCGGCGGCAAGGCCCTCGAGCGTGACGCCAGTGCCATTGGCCGCGAGAAACTCCGGCATGTCGCGGCGGATCTCGAAGAGCGCTATGGCAATGCCGACCCGGTCGCTGAGGTCCCGGATGTGCGTCAGGTCGACCGGAACAAGGGTCACGCCGGCCTGGCGCAGCCGGTCGAGCGCAGTCTCGAACACGGCGGCAGTTGCCGGATCGAGACCTTGCGTGAAGGGAGCGGCAAGGCCGAGGCGAATCGACTGCGGGGCGACGTCCGGCAGCTCGTTGGTTGTGCCGGTGATGACCGCATCGAGAAGCGCAAGATCGGCGACGCTGCGGGCCATCGGGCCGGCTGTGTCACGGGTGCGGGCAATCGGGACGATGCCTGCCCCCGGATAGCGGCCGACGGTCGGGCGCAGCGCCGAGATGCCGTTGAGGGCGGCGGGAATGCGGACCGAACCGCCGGTGTCGGTGCCAAGGCCGGCCGGGGCAAGGCGCGCGCCGATGGCAGCGCCAGTGCCGCCACTGGAGCCGCCCGCGATCCGGTCCGGTGCATAGGCGTTGGCGACAGCACCGAAGGCGGAATTGTTCGTGGTGATGCCGAAGGCCAGCTCGTGCATGTTGGTCTTGCCGAGGATGATCGCCCCGGCGGCGCGCAGCCGCGCGACCACGGGCGCATCCGTTGCCGGCACCCAGTCCTTCAACGCCGGTGTGCCGGCGGTATTGGGCAGGCCGGCGACGGCGATGTTGTCCTTGATCACCAGCGGCACGCCCTGCAACAGGCCGGCGGGTGCAGCACCCGCAGCGTCAGATGCGGCTGCGGCCGCGCGTGCACCAGCCTCGTCGAGGGTGATGAAGATGTTGTCGCCCGCCCGCGCCTTCGCGGCCTCCAGCAGGGTGGCCACAAGGGCGGTGGTGGTCAGGCTGCCGGACGCACGGGCGGCCTGAAGGTCGGAAATGGTCATCTCGCGCATGGTGCCCTCTCGCCGTCGTTTCCGGGAGCAGACAAGCTCCACCGACGGCAATGACGCAGTCAAGCACAAGCGCCGTGCAACGACATGCAAAGCTCGGCTACCTGCACGTTCAGGCAAGCGAGATTGCAGCTTCTGCCAGGAATGCGGCGGCTCATACCGGCATCAGCGCCCAGTAGTCGAAGTCGAGGATAACGTTTTCGGCGTAGACGCCGTTGTCATCGGCATAGGGGAAATCGGCGCAGGGGCGGTTCTTGGTGGCGACGAGGCGCAGGCGCAGGGCACCGACGTCGTTTCGGCCTTCGATGCGTGCGGTGTCGATGACTTCCGACCAGGCATAGACCGTGTCACCGGCGAAAAGCGGGGCGACATGGCGGCCGGCGTTGATCGCGGCGATGTGGAAGGCCGAGCCGAGGCCATTGAAGGACAGGGCGCGTGCCAGAGAGATGACGTGTCCGCCATAGATCAGCCGGCGGCCGAAGCGGCCCTGACCTTCGGTGTGCTGGTTGAAGTGCACCTTCGCAGTGTTCTGGTAGAGGCGCGTGGCCAGCATGTGGTCGGTTTCCTCGACCGTCATGCCGTCGACATGGTCAATGCGCTCGCCGGCAACATAGTCGGCAAAGCGGAAGCGGCTGCCGGCGAGCGCGGCGTCCCAGGCATGGGCAGACAGCATCGGGCAGGCATCACCGAGCGCATCGGGATCAATGCTTTCCGGGAGGGTCGGAACAACGGGAGCCGGCGCAGGGCTGCCCGGTTCGCGCTTGTTGACCATGACCCAGCGCACATAGTCGAGCACTTCCGTGCCGTCGGACTTGTAGCCGGTGGAGCGGACATAGACGACGCCGGTCTTGCCGTTGGAGTTTTCCTTGAGGCCGATCACCTCCGACACGGCTGAGAGGGTGTCGCCGGGATAGACCGGCGCGAGGAAGCGGCCGCCAGCGTAGCCGAGATTGGCCACGGCATTGAGCGAGATGTCCGGAACGGTCTTGCCGAAGACGATGTGGAAGGTCAGCAGGTCATCGATCGGCGCGCGCGGATAGCCCAGCTTGCGTGCGAAGGCTTCCGACGACTGCACGGCAAAGCGCGGGCCGTAGATTGCGGTGTAATGGGCGACGTCGCCCTCGGTGACGGTGCGCGGCGTGGCATGGCGGATCACCTGGCCGACGTAGAAATCCTCGAAGAAATTGCCCGGGTTCGTCTTGGTCACGCCTGAACTCCCACTGCCACCGACCTGTTTCTGCCCGCGACTTTGACCTGTTGCTGCAATGCGAAGCAAGTGGGACCTTTGTCGGAGGTGCGGCTTGTCATGCGCGATGGCACAGCCTACATCGGCGGCTACGAATAAACACGTATACTGGGGCCTGGCTGTCGGGTCGCATCGTGCCGGTGTCGGCATGTCGGGGTAAAGCGAATGGAAAACCTACTCGCCCTGGCCGGGCAAAACCTGCTGTCGCCGATCATCCTGTCCTTCGCGCTTGGACTGGCGGCAGCACTCGGGCGATCAGACCTGTCGGTGCCGGAGGCCGCAGCCAAGGCGCTGTCGATCTACCTGCTGTTCGCCATCGGCTTCAAGGGCGGTGTCAGCGTGTCGTCACACGGGCTCGACGCGCGTCTCGGCCTGTCGCTGGTCGCGGGCGTGCTTTTGTCCTTTGTCCTGCCGTTCATAGCCTATGGGCTGGTGCGCAGCCTGACGCGCCTGTCGGCGCTGGATGCCGCGGCCGTTGCGGGTCACTACGGGTCGATCTCCATCGTCACCTTCGTGGCGGCAAGCTCCGTGCTGCAGGGCAGCGGCATTCCGGGAGAAGGCTACATGGTGGCGGTGGCCGCTGCCATGGAGGCTCCGGCGATCCTTTCCGCGCTCTGGCTGGCCAGCCGCTCGCGCAAGCCGCAACCCGGCGCCGCAGCCGATCAGCATGACGGCGGCCTGATGCGCGAAATCCTGCTCAACGGTTCCATCGTGCTGCTGGTGGGCTCGTTCTTCATCGGCATGATCACCGGGCAGAAGGGCTTGAGCGATATCGAAAGCTTCATTGTTGCCCCGTTCAAGGGCGTGCTGTGCTTGTTCCTGCTGGACATGGGACTGGTTGCCGGACGTGGCCTGCGCGCGGCGCGGGGGATCCTGTCGCCGGGGCTGGTCGGGTTCGGCGTCCTCATGCCGTTGATCGGTGCGCTGGCGGGGCTTGGGACCGGCGCCGTGCTGGGCCTGTCCACCGGCGGCGTGGTGCTGATGATGACGCTGTGCGCCTCGGCCTCCTACATTGCCGTGCCGGCGGCGATGCGCGTGGCATTGCCGGAGGCCAATCCGTCCGTCTACCTGACGGTGTCGCTCGGGATCACGTTCCCGTTCAACCTGACTGTCGGAATTCCGCTTTACATCGCAATCGCCACCGGGCTGGGCATCGGAGGGTAAGGGCATGCAGACGACCAAGGCAAAGCGCGTCGAGATCATCATCGAGGCGCCAATGGAGCGGCGCCTGACGCAGGCCCTGACGGCGGCCGGCGTGACCGGCTTCACCATCCTTCCGGTGCTGGGCGGCAGCGGCCGCTCGGGGCTCTGGAGCCGCGAGGGCCAGGTGTCGCTGGCCGGTGGCATGGTGGCCTTCATCTGCATCGTGAAAGAGGAGCGGCTCGAAAACCTGCTGCAGAAGGCGATGCCGCTGGTTCAGCAGCATATCGGCGTCGTCAGCATCACCGATTGCGAGGTGCTGCGGGCCGAGCGGTTCTGACGACTGGTCGGGTTGTCTGCCTTTTAGCCGGTCCGCTGTTCTGCCGGGTTGACCGCAGACGGCATTCCATGACTGTATCCGCCCCAGCACCGGGGCGGCTTTGCCTGCGCCCGCGAGACGAACCCTGAATGCTGGCGAGGACACACATACGTGGCACATGACTTCCCCAATCATCTGGTCGCCGGATACAGCCGCTATCTGAACAAGGGCTATGTCCGTTTTCGCGAGACGCAGGAACAGCTTGCCATCTATGGCCAGCGACCGGATGTGATGGTGATCTCGTGCTGCGACAGCCGCGTCACGCCGGAAGGCGTGTTCCATGTGGGGCCAGGCGAATTGTTCGTCGTGCGCAACGTCGCCAATCTCGTGCCGCCCTATGAGGAAACCGACGGTCAGCACGGCACCAGCGCGGCCATCGAATATGCCGTGCGCGTGCTCAAGGTGAAGCACATCGTCGTCATGGGCCACGCCAAATGTGGCGGCGTCCATGCCTTCCGCGAAAACGCCAATGCACCACTGGCAACCGGCGCCTTCATTGGCCGCTGGATCAAGCTGCTGGAACCGGCCGCGATTGCCATGGCCTGCATGCCGGTCGACAAGCTCGATGATCCGCAGCTTGCGATGGAATATGCCGGGGTGCGCCAGTCGCTGAAAAACCTTGCGACCTTCCCCTTCGTCGACGAGGCCATGCGCACCGAAGGCCTGAAGGTGCACGGTGCCTGGTTCGATATCGGTTCTGGCGATCTCCGGATCATGGATCCGGAGACGAGCAAGTTCGAAAGCTGTGCGCCGGAGAATTTTGCCAGTGAGGTTGCGGCGGGATAAGCCGTGAGGAATGGCTTGTCGTCCCTGACAGGTCCCGGCTCAAGGCCGGGACAGCGCGGAGAGGCGGAGGGACCTTTGGGTCCCTTGCCGATTTTCCGGATCCTGTGTCACTGGGGCGCTGACGCCAGCACCAGGCTCCAGAACACCTTGTATTTCGAGTTCGGCGCAAAGGTGGTCGCGATGCCCATGCGGGTGGCGCGCGGATCCAGCATGACCTTGTTGTGGCCGGGAGATTCGCGCCAGCCGGAGAAGGCTTCCGCGAGCGTGCGATAGCCGGCGCTGACATTTTCAACCGCGTCGGTCTTGGTCTCGCCGATGGCGCTGAGACGGGTCTTGAGCTGGTTCTGCGGCTCGAGCGAGGCGCGGATGCTGTCCGCTTCGGCGATGGCCCGCGCCTGGGATTGGGCGATGGCGCCGAGCGTCGGATCAAGCGTCAATAGGCCAAGGCCGTTGTTCTGGCGGTACTGGTTGATCATCTGCAGCGCTGCTTGCTGGTCAATGCTGGCATTGACCCGCGCAAGGTCACGGTAGAAGGGCGGCAGTTCTACGGGCTTTTCGGTCTGACAACCTCCAAGCAGGAGGAGGCCTGCGGCCAAGGCCAGGCCTGCCAGCCGCCCTGTCGTCTGACGGGTCATGGGTTTCGTCATTTCAGTTTCTTTCTGCTGCGCCCCAGCCTTGCGAATCACCGGCGAGATTAGGCCGCTTTGCCTGGGAGTGCCACGGCCCGGCGCTTCATGAAAGAACGGGCCCAGAACGGGACTTGACGAAGACCTCAGCCATATGCCCTTGCTGTATGTCAGTATAGATACGGTGGTATTGAGCTTGTGTTTACGCTCTTGCCATATAAGTTCGACCATAAATCGATAATAACCGAGGGGAATTTTGGCGCGTGTCTGACGAAGAGGAAGATAAGCCGATCAAGGTGATCATTGCGGATGATTCCGGTACCGTCCGCAAGTTCGTCGAGAAAGCTTTGCTGGCAACTGGCCGCAACATGGAGATTACCATGGCGGCCGATGGCAAGGACGCGGTCGAGAAGCTGAGCCGTGCCGCGTTCGACATCGCCTTCCTCGATATCAACATGCCACAGCTCAACGGGGTTGAGGTGATGGCGGCCATTCACGTCATGGGTGCGAAGACCTTTGCCGTGTCAATGTCCGACGGACTGGGCGAGGAAGCGGAAAAGAAGCTCAAATCCTTCGGCGCGTATGACTTCCTGACCAAACCCTTCAGCGCCAGCCAGGTGCGGCATGTGGTCGAGGTCTATGAAGCGATCAATATGCCCTTCGACGTGCTTGTGGTTGATGATTCAGCCACGGTCCGCCGGATCGTCAAGCGGGTGCTGGAGCGGTCGATCTTCAAGCTGAACATTGTCGAGGCCGAGGACGGTCATGCCGCAATCAAGCGGGTCAGCGAAAAGTCATACCGGGTCATCTTCACTGATTTCAACATGCCGAACATGACCGGGCTGGAACTGGCCGAACGACTGGCGGCCACGACGCGTGGCTCGGATGTGATCCTGATGTCTACTGAGTACAATACGACGCTGGATCAGGCGGCCGAGCGAGTGAAGGCCAAGGCCTTCCTGCGCAAACCGTTCTACCCGGAAGACGTGGACAGCATCCTGCATCACCTGTTCGGCTTGCGGCACTCGCATTTTTCCAAACAGGTACGCATGTTCGCGATGACCTGAGCAACGGCCGCCCTCAAGGGGCGGCCGGCCAGGGTTTGTCAGCGCTTGCCAGCTTCCAGGACGTCCTCGAAGGTGCGCAGGCCGGGCATCGGCGAACTGACCAGAACAGCCATGTTGCCGGGGGCGTGCTGGTTCTTCCACATCTTGGTGTGCGCCTTCGGGATCTGGTCCCAGGGGAACACTTCCGACATGCACGGGTCGATGCGGCGGTCGATGACGAACTTGTTCGCCTCGGAGGCCTGCTTCAGGTGGGCGAAGTGCGAGCCCTGGATGCGCTTCTGCCGCATCCAGACATAGCGGGCGTCAAAGGTGATGTTGAAGCCGGTTGTGCCGGCGCAGAACACGACCATGCCGCCGCGCTTGGCAACCAGACAGGAGACCGGGAAGGTCTGTTCGCCCGGGTGCTCGAACACCATGTCGACGTCATTGCCCTTGCCGGTGATGTCCCAGATCGCCTTGCCGAACTTGCGCGCTTCCTGGGTCCAGGTGTTGAACTCGGGCGAATTGACCTTCGGCAGCTGACCCCAGCAGTTGAAGTCCTTGCGGTTGATGACGCCCTTGGCGCCGAGGGACATGACGTAGTCGCGCTTGTCCTCGTCCGAGATGATGCCGATGGCATTGGCGCCTGCCGCAGCCGCGAGCTGGATGCCGAACACGCCAAGACCGCCGGAGGCGCCCCAGACAAGCACGTTCTGGCCCGGACGCAGCTGGTGCGGCGCGTGGCCGAACAGCATGCGGTAGGCGGTGGCGAGGGTCAGGGTGTAGCAGGCGGCTTCTTCCCAGGTGAGGTGCTTGGGCCGCGGCATCAGCTGCTGCGACTGCACCCGGCAGAACTGGGAGAAGGAACCGTCCGGCGTTTCGTAACCCCAGATGCGCTGGGTCGACGAGAACATCGGATCGCCGCCATTGCACTCCTCGTCGTCGCCGTCATCCTGGTTGCAGTGGATGACGACTTCATCGCCGACCTTCCAGCGCTTCACCTTGGATCCGACGGCCCAGACGATACCCGAGGCATCGGACCCGGCGATGTGGTAGGGGCTCTTGTGGCTGCCGAACACGGAGATCGGTTCACCAAGGGCCGCCCAGACGCCGTTGTAATTGACGCCTGCGGCCATGACGAGCACGAGAACTTCGTGGCTGTCCAGCTCCCAGGTCGGCACGACCTCGATCTTCATCGCGTCTTCCGGCGCGCCATGGCGATCCTGGCGGATCGACCAGGCATACATGTTCTTCGGCACATGGCCGAGCGGCGGGATCTCGCCGATCTCGTAAAGGTCCTTCAAGGGGACGTCTCCCGTGTGTCGGTTGTCGTTTGCCTGCAGCGCCGAGCTCATTGTTGTTCCTTCCCCTCCATGCGCCGGACCCTTGCCGGACGCCCATCCTCATGTCCGGGTTGAAAAATTCCGGCCAGATTGACGTAGTTCCAGTCGGAAGCTTGTGTCCAAGCCGGTCGACCGTTGTTCGGGGTGCTGCGTTGCAGCAGCCCCATTAGGGCCAACTTCGTCCGTTTGCGCAACTATCAAACCAAAAAAGCTTTCGATCTATACGACTATTGCGTAACTTGAATTTGCCTCGCAGGTGGATTTTGCATCGCACATAGGCGAGACCTGTGAGTGCCCTTCGCGGCGGCGCAGGCGTTAAGGAGTGAGACATGAGCCAGGCAGCAGAAACCGGATCGTCCAAGGCACCGCGCCGGCGCGACCAGCCCTGGATCTTCCGCACCTATGCGGGCCATTCCACAGCGGCGGATTCCAACCGGCTGTACCGGACGAACCTCGCCAAGGGGCAGACCGGTCTTTCCATCGCCTTCGACCTGCCGACACAGACGGGCTATGACCCGGACCACATGCTGGCGCGCGGCGAAGTGGGCAAGGTGGGCGTGCCGGTGGCGCATCTGGGCGACATGCGGACGCTGTTCAACGAGATCCCGCTTGAGAAGATGAATACGTCGATGACGATCAACGCCACCGCGCCCTGGCTGCTGGCGCTGTATGTGGCGGCCGCCGACGAACAGGGCGCGGACCGCAAGCTGCTGGCCGGCACGACGCAGAACGACATCATCAAGGAATACCTGTCGCGCGGAACCTATGTGTTTCCGCCCGCGCCATCGCTGCGGCTGACCGGCGACGTGATCGCCTGGACCTACAGCGAAATGCCGAAATGGAACCCGATGAACGTGTGTTCCTATCACCTGCAGGAGGCCGGGGCGACGCCGGTGCAGGAACTGTCCTTTGCACTGGCAACCGCAGTTGCAATCCTCGACGGCATGAAGGCCAGTGGGGCTATTCCCGAAGCTGAGTTTCCGCAGGCGGTCGGGCGCATCTCGTTCTTCGTCAACGCGGGGATGCGCTTCATCACCGAACTTTGCAAGATGCGCGCCTTCACCGAGCTGTGGGACGAGATCTGCCGCGACCGGTACGGAATCACCGACGAGCGCTATCGCCGCTTCCGCTATGGCGTGCAGGTCAACTCGCTGGGCCTGACGGAACCGCAGCCGGAGAACAACGTCTACCGCATCCTGATCGAGATGCTGGCGGTGGTCCTGTCCAAGAACGCCCGGGCGCGCGCCGTGCAACTGCCGGCCTGGAACGAGGCGCTGGGCCTGCCGCGGCCGTTCGACCAGCAGTGGTCGCTGCGCATGCAGCAGATCCTGGCCTATGAGACGGACCTGCTGGATTTCGATGACATTTTCGACGGCTCATCGGTGATCACCGCCAAGGTGGAGGAGCTGAAGGCCGAGGCACGCGAGGAGCTGGCGCGGATCGACGCCATGGGCGGTGCTGTGGCTGCGGTGGAATCCTCCTACATGAAGCAGAAGCTGGTGGAGGCGAACACGCGCCGGCTGGCCGGAATTGAAACCGGCGAGCAGATCGTCGTCGGCGTCAACAGGTGGACCGAAAGCGAGCCTTCGCCGCTCGCCACCGGCGAGGATGGGGGCATTCTCACCGTGCCGGAGCATGTGGAAGACGAGGCAATCGAACGGATCAAGGCCTGGCGCGCTGCGCGGGACGGGGCTGCTGTCGAGGCGGCGATTGCCGGGCTGAAGGCTGCCGCGCGCGAGGGGCGCAACATCATGGAGCCCTCGATCACGGCCGCCAAGGTGGGCGTGACCACCGGCGAATGGGGCGCGGCCTTGCGGGAAGTTTTCGGCGAGTACCGGGCCCCGACGGGCGTTGGCCGCGCGGCGCGGGACGATGCCGGTGACCTCACCGCCGTTCGGGAGAGCGTGGAAGCCGTGTCGCGCAAGCTGGGCCGGCGGGTGAAATTCCTCGTCGGCAAGCCGGGACTGGATGGTCACTCCAATGGCGCGGAGCAGATCGCCGTGCGCGCGCGCGATTGCGGCATGGAAGTGGTCTATGAAGGCATCCGCCTGACCCCGGCGCAGATCGTCAATGCCGCGCTGGAAGAGGGCGTGCATGTCATCGGCCTGTCGATCCTGTCCGGGTCGCATCTGGCGCTGGTGCGCGATGTGATGGACAAGCTGCGCGGCGCTGGCATTGGCGACGTTCCGGTCGTCGTCGGCGGCATCATTCCGGACGAGGACGCCCGCGCGCTGAAGGCGATGGGTGTTGCGGCCGTCTACACGCCGAAGGACTTCCAGCTGACCGACATCATGGCCGATGTTGTGCGGATCGTCGGCGAACGCGGCGCTGAGGCTGCGTGAGGAGGCTGACGACGCATGAGGTAACCGTAGCTACCCCGACACAGACGTTACGTTGGTGCCGGGGCTGGCGGGCTTTCGGGTAAATCCCCGTTCTGAAATTTTCCTCGTGCTGTCCCGGCCTTGTGCCGGGACCTGTTCGTGTTCTCCAGCCGTTGCCGGACAACTGCACCGCGGTGCCATCCTGACGGGTCCCGGCACAAGGCCGGGACGGCGCGAGGGGCGGGCTTCGGGGGGGGGGCTACATCAAGCGCAGGCCGCAATGGGTGGCGAAGGGCTGAAAGTCGCGGTCTTGTTGCAAGAGCTGGTAACTGTTGCGGATGCAGTAAGTAGCGATCACCATATCGACGGTACGGCGGATCGTGATGCCTCGGGCGCGAAGATCGCGATAAATAGCAGCTGCTTCAACAGCAATGGACGGCTCGCAAAGGGTCTCTACCTTGAAGCGGCGTAGTGCGTGCTCCAGAAACCGGGCATTGCCTGGCGACTTCGCCCCTTGCAGGACTTCGAGCAACACGAGATCTCCGACGATAATTTCAGACGGATTTTCAATAGTTTCAAGTTTTTCAACTGCTTCGGAGGCGTGACCTTTGATCAGTGCGATCCACACAGAACTGTCGACGACGATCATGCTGCATCGGTTTCCAGAGCCGGAATGTCTTCCGGGGGACCCCAGCCATCGCGCATCTCATCGAGATCGCCTTCCCAGCCAATCCCTTTGATGTCGCGGATCACGGCCCGAAGCTCCTCGTCCTTGACGAGGCGGCGCAGGGCTTCCTTAACAACGGCCTTCTTGGTGGAGAGGCCTGTCACAGCCATTGCCTTGGTCATGAGGTCGTCGTCGATGTCGATGTTGGTGCGCATGCTGCGCTCCCCGCGATGTGTATGATCATCCAAATCTATACACATCGCGTGACTTCCGCAAGGTGAGGTTCGGCGGCCTACTGCGCCTTGCGGTAGACTGAGGAGTTGATGAAGCTTTCGGTTTCCGTGATGTGCACGGTCTGGGTGACGGTGAGGGTGCGGCCGTCGGGGGAGATTTCGCGGTCGGCGGTCATGATCACGGCGCCGCCGCGCAGGGCTTCGCTGACGAGGTTGCTGTCACCGCGCAGGCCGTGACGCATGGCGTCGGCGAGACCGCTCTTGCCGAGCTTCGTTTCAGCCCCGTTGGGCAGGGCGGTGAAGCTGTCGGTCTGGCTGGTGCCATCTGCGGCAACGCTGGTCATGGTGAACTTCAGCGTGCCGAAGAAATCCTCGATCGTGAGCGTGGCGCTCTGGGGCAGCTCGCCGTGGTCGAATTCGCTCTCGTCCCGGTCGAAAATCCAGGTGCCGAAGAAGCGCTTGAGCGGGTCGGTCATGGGGGGCTCCTGTGCCATCGTCAGCCTTGACGGCCTGTTCTGGCCGGAACGGATAAGGCCGCAGCCTGCGGGATGCAAGCTGCGGCCTTCGAGTTTTGCGGAGATGCCAGGGATCAGGCGCTCAGGGCGTTCAGTTCGGCGACGATGGCGTCGCCCATCTGGGTGGTGCCGATGACAGTCGAGCCTTCCGAGGCGATGTCCCGGGTGCGCAGGCCCTTGTCGAGCGTGGCCGAGATGGCGCGGTCGAGGAGGTCAGCCTCGGCGACCTTCTCGAAGGAGTAGCGCAGGCACATGGCGAACGAGGCGATCATAGCGATCGGGTTGGCGGCACCCGTGCCGGCGATGTCCGGGGCCGAGCCATGCACCGGCTCGTAGAGGGCCTTGCGCTTGCCCGTTGCTGCATCCGGTGCGCCGAGCGAGGCGGAGGGCAGCATGCCGAGCGAACCGGTCAGCATCGCGGCGACGTCCGACAGCATGTCGCCGAACAGGTTGTCGGTGACGATGACGTCGAACTGCTTCGGCCAGCGTACCAGCTGCATGCCGCCAGCGTCGGCCAGCATGTGGCTGAGCATGACGTCGGAGAAGCGGGCGGCGTGGGTGGCGGTGACAACGTCGTTCCAGAGCACGCCGGACTTCATGACGTTGCGCTTTTCCATCGAGCAGACTTCGTTGCGGCGGGTGCGGGCCAGCTCGAAGGCGACGGCGGCGATGCGCTCGATCTCGTAGGTGTCATAGACCTGGGTGTCGATGCCGCGCTTCTGGCCGTTCGGCAGATCGATGATCTCCTTCGGCTCGCCGAAATAGACGCCGCCGGTCAGCTCGCGCACGATCAGGATGTCGAGGCCTTCGATGATCTCGCGCTTCAGCGACGAGGCATCGGCCAGGGCCGGGTAGCAGATCGCCGGGCGCAGGTTGGCGAAGAGCTGCATGTCCTTGCGCAGGCGCAGGAGGCCAGCTTCCGGGCGCACGTCATAGGGCACCTTGTCCCACTTCGGGCCGCCGACGGCGCCGAAGATGACCGCATCGGCCGCCATTGCCTTGGCCATGTCGGCCTCGGAGATCGACTTGCCATGGGCGTCATAGGCCGAGCCGCCAACCAGGCCCTCGTCTGTCTCGAAGGTGTCGCCGCCGCGTGCGTTGAACCAGGCGATGATTTTCTTCACTTCCGGCATGATTTCCGGACCGATGCCGTCGCCCGGCAGCAGGAGCAGGTTGTGGGTGGCCATGGGTGTTCCGTCCCGATCTTGTGTGGAATATGGCTATGTCGGTAGCGGCTCGGCCCGGTCTTTTCAAGTCGGACGAGCGGGCGTTTGCTCAAGCGTGGGCGGGCGAAACGTCAAGTGACGCTGGCCAGGGCGGGCGCTGCAAGGGCGCTGAGGTCGGCATTGCCGCCACAGACAAGGATGCCGATGCGCTCGCCGCGCTGAGGGACGTAGCGGCTGCTGGTGAGGGCGGCAAGGGCGGCCGCGCCACCTGGTTCAGCGACGACCTGGGCTTCGCGCCACAGGCGAAGCTGGGCGTCGCGGATGTCGTTGTCGGTCACGATGATCACGTCATCCACCGCCATGCGGCAGATGTCATAGACCAGTTCGCCGCAGCGGCGGGCCCCGAGACTGTCGGCGGCAATGCCTCCGACATCCACATCGACCGGACCACCGGCGGCGAGCGCCGCCGACAGGGAGCGGCAGCCTTCGGGCTCGACGCCGATGACACGCGTCTTGCCGGCAAACCAGGTGGCGATGCCTGAAATCAGGCCACCACCACCAACGGCGACAAGCAGTGTGTCGAGGCCGCGCGTCTGGGCTTCCCATTCGAGGGCAAGGGTGCCCTGGCCAACAATGGTGGCCTCAGCGTCATAGGCGTGGATGTCGAGCGCGCCCGATGCCTCGCGCCAGGTCTCGCAGGCCCGCCGCGCTTCGGCGTAGCTGGCCCCGCCAACCTCGATCTCGGCACCATAGGCGCGGATGCGGGCGACCTTCGCCGGGGTGGCGATCTGCGGCACGAAGATCCGGGCGGGAATGTCGAGAGCCCGGGCGGCGAAGGCGACGGCAGCGCCATGGTTGCCGCCCGATGCCGCCGTGACGCCGGACAGCGGCACGTCCTGGCTGAGCAAGGCATTGAAGGCGCCGCGTGCCTTGAAGGATCCGCTGTGCTGCAGGGACTCCAGCTTCAGGGACGTTGCAAAAGGCAAGCCGAGGTCGCCCTTGCGCAGTTGCAGCAAGGGTGTAACACGAATATGCGGGGTGATGCGATCATAGGCGGCCTCGATGGCTGCAGCTGTAATTGGCATTTTCCTGTCCAGTCAGGCGGATTTCCTTACATGCTAAGGAAATCGCCGATGGGCCGCCACAGGAGATTTATGGCAAGAAGCGTCATAACCCAACGAAATGCTTTGCGAAACCTAGCCTCTGGCATATGTCCGAGCAGCCGCGTGCCAGTCAGCGTGCCGAGAAAGCCGCTGATGATCATCGTGGCGATGAGGCCAGCCCAAGGCGCGAAGGCAAAGCCGAGCAGGCCGAAGACGGCGATTTTCAACACATGCATGGTCAATGCGGTTGCAGCCTGGGTTGCAACGAAACTCTGGCGCGGAATGTCTAGGCCCGACAGAACAGCTCCGCTGATGGGGCCAGCAGCGCCGAAGAACATGCTGAGCGCCGTGGACACGAAGCCCGCGACAGCAATGGCCGGCTTCGGCGTGTGGCGGTAGCGCGGGGCCTTTCCCCACACGGTCCAGAGCAGGAACAGCCCGATGCCGATGTTGAGCCAGACCTCCGGCAGGGTGATGGCGATCTGGCCGCCGACCAGGGCGCCCAGAACAGCGCCGGCGGCAAACCAGGCCATCAGGTCCCAGGCGATGTGGCGCACGAGCACGATGGCGCGGCCGGCATTGGAGCCGAGCTGCACCAGCCCATGCACCGGAACGAGGGCGGCCAGCGGCATGAGGTTTGCCATCAATGCCAGCAGCGCCACGCCGCCGCCAAGGCCCACTGCAGCCGTCAGGGCCGAGGTAAAGAAACTGGCGAGGATGAGCACAAGCGAGGACCAGATCGGGAGCTGATCCGGCAGAAGAAGGGCAAGCAGGTCCATGTGCTGGGCTCCTTGTCAGGATGACCTGTTATCGCATGGCTCATTTTTGTATGCAAGTGTATGCAATATTCGGTGTGCCCGGTGTTGGCCGTGCCGGCGGCAGGGTCACACGCCGAAAATCAGGGCGCAGCCGATGACCACCAGGGCGGCGCCGATCCACGCACCAAGCGCCGGGCATTCCCGGGTGCGGGCCCACAGAAGCGGTAGCTGGATGGCGGGTGTGGTTGCCGAGAGGGTGGAGATGATGCCGACCTCGCCGCCGGACAGGGCGAAGAGGATGAGCGTCATGCCGATGCCCATGCCCATGATGCCGGTCATGGCAACGCCAATGCCGACACTGAGCGTCATCGGCTTCTGGGCCTTCACCATGGGCGTCGGCAGGGCGGCGATCAGCGTCAGGCCGAAGGCCGCCACGCCGATGCGCAGCGCTGAGGCCGCCACCGGATCGACACCGGCTTCCATGATGGGGCGGGCAATGAGCGAGCCGACGGACTGCGACAGGGCAGCGGCCAGACCCAGGACGAGACCAATCCAGAGCGGTCCCTTGATCGCCTCCCACTGGTGCAGCTGTGACCGCCTCTTGCCGAAGCCGATGGCGAGGATGACACCGGCAAAAGCAACGAGCACGCCGGCTAGCGCCTGACCGGACAGCGTCTCACCCAGGATGATCCAGCCGAGGAGGGCCGAGATCGGCGCATTCAGCGAGAACAGCATCGCCGTGCGGCGCGGGCCGAGCCGGTTGAGCGAAAGAAACAGCGCCGTATCGCCGAGGAAAATCCCAATGAACCCGGAGAGGATCAGAGGCAGCAGATGTGCGCTGCCAATCGAGCCCCAACCGGGAACGACGGTGACATAGGCGGCAAGCACCGCAAACACCATGAGCATCCGGTAGCGGTTGAACGCGATGGCGCCGAGATGCTGGGACGGGGTGGTGGCAATGAGGCCAGTGACGGCCCACAGGGCAGCTGCGGCCAGGGCCGCGATTTCATAGACGTACATGAACACACACTGTGGGGCGTGGCGAATGAGGTCCAGGCAGTGCTGGGCCTCACCCGACTGGCGCGGAATCAGGCAGGGAGCACAGGCTTACCAGTCCAGGCGGCCTCAAAGAAAGCGAATTCCAGTTCGCACATGCGGGAGAAAATGGCGGAAACACGGGCCTGATCGGCTTGCGACAGCGCCGGGCCGACCCTGTCCATTTCCTCGCGCAGCCAGCCGACAAAGCCTGAAAAGCCGGGGCCGGCATGGAGATCGATCCACTCCGCCAGCCAGAAGGCATCGGGCCGCGGGTGGGCTGCTTCCCGTTCACCCCAGGTGAGATAGACCCATTCGGCGCAGAGCAGGCAGGCAAGGCCCTCGGCGTAGGTGCCCGCCCCGGCGCTGTCGAGCAACAGCTGCGCAAAGGCGCGGGTGACCGGACCCTGGGCTGCGGCCACATAGGTCTCCGATGGCGCGTTCAACGCCGCAAAGGACCGCAGGAAATAGTCATTTTCCTCTGAGGTCAGCAGGGCAAGGAAGCCGGCGAGCCGCCGCTTTGCCGCCATGTCCGGTGCCTTGGCGACGAGATAGCCGAGGACCGAGGCGAGATCGGTGATGAACGTGTAGTCCTCGATCAGGTAACGGACATAGGCCGCCTCCGGCATCGAGCCGTTGCCGATCGCGACGGTGAAAGGATGGCCGCAGGCCTGGTTCCATCTGTCGTCCGCTTGCGCAACCAGCCAGTCAGAGAAGCGGGCATCGGGATGAGCGGCTGCAAAGCCAGCAAAGGTGCGGGGCGATGTCATGGCAGGACCTGGCGTCAGGAAAGGCGGGCTGAAAGAAAAATCCCGGGGCGCTAGGCCCCGGGATGGCAGTCTGGTGATGAGATCGCGCGGGATCAGGCGGCCTGCTTCTTCGGGGTCAGCAGGCGACGGTTGACCAGCACTTCGGCGATCTGGATCGCGTTGAGGGCGGCACCCTTGCGCAGGTTGTCGGCGACCACCCAGATGTTGAGGCCGTTCTCGACGGTCGCGTCTTCGCGGATGCGCGAGATGTAGGTGGCGTCTTCACCGGCGGTTTCGTAAGGCGTGATGTAGCCACCGTCCTCGTGCTTGTCGATGACAAGGCAGCCCGGAGCCTCGCGCAGGATGTCGCGGGCTTCATCGGCCGTGATCGGACGCTCGAACTCGATGTTGACGCTTTCCGAGTGGCTGATGAACACCGGCACGCGGACGGCCGTGCAGGTCAGCTTGATCTTCGGGTCGAGGATCTTCTTGGTCTCGGCCATCACCTTCCACTCTTCCTTCGTGTAGCCGTCTTCCATGAAGACGTCGATGTGCGGAATGAGGTTGAAGGCGATGCGCTTGGTGAACTTCTGGTTCTCGACCGGGTCGTTGACGAAGATGGCGCGGGTCTGGTTGAACAGCTCTTCCATCGCTTCCTTGCCGGCGCCGGACACCGACTGGTAGGTGGAAACGACAACGCGCTTGATGCCGGCCGCTTCGTGCAGCGGCTTGAGCGCGACAACGAGCTGGGCCGTCGAGCAGTTCGGGTTGGCGATGATGTTCTTCTTGGTGAAGCCGGTGATGGCGTCAGCGTTCACTTCCGGAACGATCAGCGGGACTTCCGCGTCGTAGCGCCAGGCGGAGGAGTTGTCGATGACAACGCAGCCCTGTGCACCGATCTTCGGCGCCCATTCCTTCGCGACGTTGCCGCCGGCGGACATGAGGCAGATGTCGGTGTCGGAGAAGTCGTAGTTCTCGAGGGCCTGGACCTTCAGCGTCCTGTCGCCAAAGGACACTTCCGTGCCAAGCGAGCGGCGGGAGGCCAGCGCGACGACTTCGTCCGCCGGGAAACCGCGCTCGGCCAGAATGTCCAGCATTTCGCGGCCCACATTGCCCGTGGCGCCAACAATCGCAACCTTGTAACCCATGATCGTGTTCCTCATCCGTCTCCCCGAGACCCGGCGCCGCGACGCATCACGACTGCCTGGCTCTCTGGCGCTCCCCATCCCGGGGGAGAGCGGGACGAGAGGCACCATTAACGGGTAGTTTTGGTAGTCGTTTTGGTGAGTTTGGTGGCGGTGACGAGCGTGCGAGCGCGAGCAGCGACGGCGGTTGCCATCGTCATCATGCCCGTCATGTCGGCGGCGTGCCGAATGCCCATAACTCGTCTTTCCTGTCCGAGACGGGCAAGGTTGTGACCGGGAACACCCGTCTTGTCAACATTTCATTGCGCGGTGCGGGAAGTGGCACGGCAGCGGCATGCATGCGGCGGCGGGTGCTGATGGGGGCGGTTGTGGCTGCTTGACTACCCGTTGGAGGCAGTCGCATCATGCGTCCGGATTGCTGATTTTGACGTCTTGTCATATTTTACATGAATAATACTTGCGATAATAATCTATATTATTTTCAATTTACGTTGCGTATAAACCTGATTGGTTAAACTTAATATTAATAAATTAACCAAATTCTACTTCAGTCTTCATATTCGGGTGTCTTGATCATGATCTCCATCTTCGGAAGATTGCGGGTTGCGGCTCGCGTTCTGCTCCTGGTCGGTATTTCTGTTGCGTCGGCGTGTTTCCTGGTTGCGGCGCATTTTTACAGCGAAGCCGAGCAGGCCGTGATCCTTCATGACCAGGCGGAGTTTGTTGCCTTGTCCGAGACCTCGCAGGAGTTGCAGGTGGGCGCGTTGCAGATGCGGCGCCGCGAGAAGGACTTTCTGCTGCGGCGGGACATGAAATATGTCGAGCAGTACAGGCAGGCCGCGGCCGAGGTATCGAAGTCCGTGAATGAGGTCCGGACCATGTCACTCGCAGGGCCTATCGCGGGCACTGTAAAAGGGCTTGGTGAGGGAATTGACCACGCCACGGCGCAGTTTGCCAAGGTTGTCGAGTTGCAGCAGACGCTTGGGCTGACCGAGAACGAAGGCTTGCAAGGCAAGCTGCGTGCGGCGGTACACGGCGTCGAGAAGGTGATCGGTGAGGCCGGGCTCGATCCGATGACAGTCAAGATGCTGATGATGCGGCGGCACGAAAAGGACTTCATGCTGCGAGGCGATGCCAAATACATCAAAAGCGTCGATGATCGCCGGGCAGAGTTCGATGTATTGCTCTCGGCCTCGACGCTGAATGACAGCCAGAAGGCGGATCTGTCAAAGCTGATGGATACGTATCAGACGAGCTTCAAGCAGTATGCGGCCGGCGTTACGGACTTCAATGCGGCCGTGGCCGAATTGAGCGCGATCTATGGTGAGGTCGAACCTCTGTTTGACGAGGTGATGCTTTTTGCGGCTGAGGGCCGCAGCGGGATGGAGGCACGGCTGAAAGAGCGGCAGGCGCTGGTGGGACACATGTTCCTCGCCTTCGCCGGCCTGATGCTGGTGCTGACCACCGGACTTGGGGTGATGATTTCGCTCAGCGTATCGCGGCCGCTCAATGCCCTTACCCGCGTCATGGGACAGCTGGCCGAGGGCGACACCAGTGGGACGGTGCCGGTGCAGGCTCCCAAGACGGAGCTTGGCATGATGGCTGCGACATTGCGCGTCTTCCGCGAGAACGTCCTGCGCAACCGGGAGCTGGAAGCGGAGCAGGTGCGCAGCGCAGCTGAGGCGGCGGCGGCCAAGAAGATGCTCATGCAGCAGATTGCGAACCAGTTTGATGCCAGCGTCGGCGAAATCGTCAGCACGGTGTCTTCGGCCTCCGCCGAGCTGTCGGCAACGGCTGGTGCCATGTCGACCGTATCCGCAAACTCGAACGACCGCGCCTTGACGGTTTCGGCGGCGGCCGAACAGGCGAGCGCCAACGTGCAGATGGTAGCGTCCGCGACCGAGGAGATGGCTGCATCTGTCGCCGAGATCAACATGCAGGTGGTCAAGGCGTCCGAAGTCGCAAGGGTGGCGTCGGACAACGTGACCAAGTCGGCGACGCAGATGGCCTCCCTGGCACAGCGGGCAGACCGGATCGGCGAGGTCGTGTCGATGATTTCTGCAATCGCCGAACAGACCAACCTTCTGGCGCTGAACGCAACGATCGAAAGCGCCCGGGCCGGTGTTGCCGGCAAGGGCTTCGCCGTGGTGGCCTCGGAAGTGAAGCAGCTGGCCAATCAGACCGGGGCGGCGACGCAGGACATCGTCAAGCTGGTTGAGGCAATCCAGGGCGAGACGCGCAATGCCGTCAACGCCATCAACGGGATCGGTGATGTCATCCGCGATCTGGATGCGATGGCCACGGCCATTGCCGCAGCAGTCAGCGAGCAGGGCGCGACCACGCGGGAAGTGGCGCGCAACATCTCGGAGGCCGCGACCGGCGCACAGAGCGTGTCCCAGAACATGACGGCTGTGACCGAAGCCTCACAGGAAACGCTGGCGGCCTCGTCGCAGCTCTACAGTTCCGCCGAAAGCCTCTCTTCCCAGGCTGCGCGCCTGAAAACGGAAGTCAGCCGCTTCCTCGAAACGATCCGCGCGGCGTAACCGCGCGGACTATATCTGCGCAAGTCAGGTGCCCTGGTTCTGACGGTCTGCGGACCTCAGGCCGGGGTGCTGTTCTTGAGGTCTGGCCCAAGCGTCAGGGCCGCGAAGACCAGCGACAGGACCGAGCACAGCGCGATGGCGCCGACCATCGGCAGCACCGTGCCATCAAAGAACGGGCTGCTGGCGACGATCATCAGGCCTCCGGCAACCATCTGCAGCGTGCCGCCGAGCGACGAGGCAAGGCCGGCATTCTCGCCGTGATCGTCAAGCGCCATCACCATGGTGGGTGCGATCACCAGACCCATGAAGGCGTTGCCGAGGAACAGCAGCGCCATGACCAGCCAGAGGCTGTCGTTGCCAAGGGCAACCAGCACCAGCAACAGGCAGGATGAGACAGCAAAACCGAGCACGGCGAAGAAGGCCGCGCGGGCCATGCCGAAGCGCTGACCCATGCCGGCGGCCATCTGCGAGGTGGCGAAGAAGCCGATGGCATTGAGTGCGAAGGCGAGGCTGAAGCCGGTGGGCGACAGGCCGTAGTGCGACATGTAGACGAAGGCGGCCGAGGCGATGAAGACGAAGAAGCTGGCCATGCCGAAGCCGCCGATGAACGTCAGGCCGAGGAAACGGCCATCCTTCAGGAGGTCGATGCATCCGCGCAGCATCGCACCGCCGCGCATAGGCACGCGCTTGTCCGGCGCCAGGGTCTCGGGCAACTGGAATGCGGTGAGAGCCATCGCGACGATGGCCGCGCCGGCGAGTGCCACGAAGATCAGCCGCCAGCTGCCCACGGCAATGATCGCGGATCCGGTCAACGGGGCGAGCATCGGCGAGATGCTGATCACGAGCATGATGAGAGCCATCAACCGCGTCGCGTCAGTGCCGGTGTGCAGGTCGCGGATGACCGCACGCGGTATGACCATGACGGCGGCCGCGCCGAGGGCCTGAATGAACCGTCCAACCGTGAGCCAGAGGATATCCGGCGCGAAGGCGCAGACAGCCGAGCCGGCGATGAAGATGATCAGTCCGGCATAGATCGGCGGCTTGCGACCAACCCAGTCGGCCAGTGGGCCATAGGCCAGCTGTGCGACGCCGAAGGCGAGGAAGTAGGCGGTGAAGGTGAACTGGGCAGCGGCGATTGTCGTGCCGAGGTCGTCAGCGATCTGTGGCAGGGCGGGCAGGTAGAGATCCACCGCGAAAGGGCCGACGCAAGCCAATAGCCCGAGCACGATCGCCGAGCGAGCGAAGCTGATTTGCATGTGTGAGGGTCCGTCAAACAGGAAGGAGGCAGGGGCCAAAACGGCCAGTTGCACTATGAAGTGCTAACTGGTCGCGCCTGTCGACTGGAAACCGCAGGCTTCTGCCATTTTCGCGCGAGGTGTTGCAATGCAACGACTGCCGCTGCGGCGACTTGCCCGGTCGATTGCTGTGATTATCCGGCTGCAAACAGCGCACGGAGGGGCTTTAACCGGTCAGCCGGTGTCAGATCGCCCGCTTGCCGCCCCCGTCGGCCTGCTCGTCAGTCAGGGCGGGTGATCGGCGCGATGTCACGGAACATTCATCCCAATGTCACGTCGAATGCATCAAACCTCAACTAGCGTGCGCTCCGCATCGTAATTTTCTCGCATAATGGAGGCACTCATGGGTTCTCTGCGCGGCCAGCTTCTGGCCAGCCTCAGCATCCTCGTCGCAACTGCTGGCACAGCGAATGCCGCGGACGCATTCTTCAACCGCATCGCGACGATGCCCGTCTACAAGACGCTCGCCGAAGGCGTTGATCCGGCGACGCAGACGTCGGCCGAAATCATCACGGCCACGAAGGACGGCATGATGCTGGTCTTCACCGACAGCCCGTCGAAGGCGCTGGGCTTCGTTGATATCGCCACCCCGTCGGCGCCGAAGTCGGCTGGCCGTCTGGAGCTGGGCGGTGAGCCGACCTCCGTCACCACCTCGGCCAAGTTTGCCCTGGCTGGCGTGAACACAAGCGAAAGCTACGTCAAGCCGTCCGGTCATGTTGCCGTTGTCGACCTGGCGACAAAGGCCGTCGTCGCCACCTGTGACGTCAAGGGGCAGCCGGACTCGGTCGCCATCTCGCCGGATGGCAAGTTCCTTGCCATTGCGATCGAGAACGAGCGCGACGAAGAGCTGAACAAGGGCGCTCTCCCGCAGATGCCGGCCGGCCATGTCGCGATCTTCGATCTCGATGCCGATGGCAAGCCGGTGAACTGCGACGCTGCCCGCATCGTCGAAATGACCGGTCTGGCTGGTGTCGCCGGCGAGGATCCGGAGCCGGAATATGTCGCAATCAACGAAGCCAATGTGGCAGTCGTGACGTTGCAGGAAAACAACCACCTCGTCCTGATTGACCTGGCGTCGGGCAAGGTCACCAATCACTTCTCCGCTGGTGCCTCCAGCGCCGAGGCCGTTCCGGTCGCCAAGGGCGTTAGCTCCGACGCCTCCGGCAACATCGAAAATGTGCTGCGTGAGCCTGATGCGGTTGCCTGGCTTGACGCTGACCGTTTTGTCACTGCCAACGAAGGCGAACACGGGGGTGGCTCGCGCGGCTTCACCATCTTCAACACCAAGGGTGAAGTGCTGTTCGACAGCGGCAACCAGCTGGAACACATCGCCATGGCGCATGGACACTATCCGGCCAAGCGCGCCTCGAAGAAAGGCAACGAGCCGGAAGGGGTGGCCATCGGTACCTTTGGCGGCCAGACCTACATCTTCGTCAATTCCGAGCGCGCCAACATGGTCTCGGTCTACAAGGACACCGGCGCTCAGCCGGAATTCGTCCAGGTGCTGCCGACCCATGTCGGTCCGGAAGGCGTTCTGGTGATCCCGTCGCGCAACCTGTTTGTGGTTGCCAACGAGGTGGATGACGCGGAAGCCCCGGTGCGCGCCCAGATCGGTCTCTATGAGTTCGGTGCGTCCAAGCCGGCCTATCCGTCCATCGTGTCGGTGAAGGATCCGGAAACCGGTGCTCCGATTGGCTGGGGCGCTCTGTCTGCACTTGCTGCCGACAAGACCGACCCGAACAAGGTCTATGCCGTCTCCGACAGCTTCTATGACAAGGCTCGCATCTTCACACTGGACGTGTCCAAGCAGCCGGTCGAGATCGTCTCCTATGTCAACGTCACCGGCGGCACGCCGAAGAAGTATGACCTGGAAGGCATCGCGCTTGCCAAGGACGGCGGCTTCTGGCTGGCCAGCGAAGGCAACCCGGAAAAGGAAGGCATTCCGCACCTGCTGGTGAAGACGGATGCCAATGGCAAGGTGCTCGAAGAGATCGCCCTGCCGGAAGCGGTTGTCGCCCAGTCCAAGCGCTTTGCCTTTGAAGGCGTTGCCGAATTCGAACGCGATGGCAAGACGATGGTGATCGTCGCCGTGCAGCGCGAATGGGGTGATGACCCGAAGGGCATGGTCAAGCTGGCGCTGTACAACCCGGCTGACAAGTCCTGGGGCTTCGTCCACTACCCGCTCGACAAGGCCAAGAGCCCGGCTGGCGGCTGGGTCGGCCTTTCGGAAATCACGCATCTGGGTGGCGAGCGCTTCGCTGTGCTGGAGCGCGACAACCAGGGCGGCGAGATGGCAGCCATCAAGCAGGTCACCGTCATTGACCTGGCCGGCGTGACCCCGGCCAAGGCAGGCGAGACGCTGCCGGTGGTGACCAAGGCCGTGAAGCTGGACCTGCTGCCGGCGCTGGCCGAAGGCAATGGCTGGCTGCTCGACAAGCCGGAAGGCTTCACCGTGACCGCCGATGGCAAGATGATCCTCGTCACCGATAACGACGGCGTCGATGACGCCCCGGGCGAGACCAAGATCCTCATGCTCGGCGATGCTGCCAAGCTGAACTGATCGGGTTCATCGTTGAATGAGAAAAGCCCGGGTGCGTGAGCGCCCGGGCTTTTTGTATGGGCGGTGGGGTTTGGTAGGGTGCCGTGCAGCACGCGCAGGCCCCTCCCTCGTCGCTCCTGCGTAGGCAGGAGCCCAGTAATCGGGGCTTGGGATCTTTTTCTCTGCGCCTGAACATCAAACTGAGTCAGGTGGTTACTAGGCTCCTGCCTGCGCAGGAGCGACGAGGAGTGGCTGCAGCGTCCACCTGTCAGCCCTCACTGCGCTGTCCCGGCCTTGAGCCGGGACCTGTCATGCCCTCAGATCGCGCGCGACCGCTTCAGGGCAGTGCCTCCCTGACGGGTCCCGGCTCAAGGCCGGGACAGCGCGGAGAGGGTGTTGTGGTCGGGATGACCCGTGACTGCGCGGAGGGGGGGGCGCTCGGGATGATCCGGGAAGGCTCCTCCCTCGTCGCTCCTGCGAAGGCAGGAGCCCAGTAATCGAGGCTTGGGATGTTTTTCTCTGCGTCTGAAAAACAAATTGATTCAGGTGGTTACTAGGCTCCTGCCTGCGCAGGAGCGACGAAGGAGGGGCAGGAGATCCTGCCTGTCAGTCGTCACCGCGCCGTCCCGGCCTTGAGCCGGGACCTGTCATGGTTTCGGATCGCGATTGACCGATTTTCGGCAGTGCTTCCCTGACGGGTCCCGGCTCAAGGCCGGGACGGCGAGGGGGGGTGGTCGGGATGACCCGTGACTGCGCGGAGGGGGGGCGCTCGGGATGATCCGGGAAGGCTCCTCCCTCGTCGCTCCTGCGAAGGCAGGAGCCCAGTAATCGGGGCTTGGGGTGTTTTTCTCTGCGCCTGAAAAACAAATTGATTCAGGTGATTACCAGGCTCCTGCCTGCGCAGGAGCGACGAAGGAGGGGCAGGGGATCCTGCCTGTCAGCCCCACGCGCAGTCCCGGTATCTCAGCTTGCCCGTTCCAGCGCGCGTTCGGCGAGGCGGACCCAGAAGGAGCTGCCGACGGGGATGAGGGTGTCGTTGAAGTCGTAGCGCGGGTGGTGAAGCCCGGCGCTGTCGCCGTTGCCGGCGAAGATGTAGGCACCGGGACGCTCCAGCAGCATGTAGGAGAAGTCCTCGCCGCCCATCATCGGCTCGACCTTGCGATTGACGCGGCCGGGACCGGCGATCTCGTCGGCGATGCTGGCGGCAAATTCGGTCTCGGCTTCGTGGTTGAAGGTGACCGGATAGCCGCGGCGGAACTGGATCTCGGCCGTGGCGCCAAAGGCAGCGCAAACGGAGCCGGTGATCAGGCGCAGGCGTTCTTCGGCAAGCGCCCGCGTTTCCGGCGTCAGGCTGCGGATGGTGCCGCGCAGGGTCGCGGTTTCCGGAATGACGTTGAAGGCACTTCCGGCCTCGAAGACGGTGACCGAGACGACGACCGACTGCAGCGGATCGACGGTGCGGCTGGCGATGGTCTGCAGGGCGCTGACGAGCTGGCTGCCGATGACGATGGGATCAATGGTTTCCTGCGGTTTTGCGGCATGGCCGCCACGGCCGGAAATCTCGATCTTGAACTCGTCGGTGGCGGCCATGATCGGGCCGGTGCGGATGGCGAACTCGCCAACCGGAAGGCCGGGCATGTTGTGCATGCCATAGACTTCGTCGATGGCCCAGCGGGTCATCAGGCCATCGTCGATCATGGCCTTGGCTCCGGCCCCGCCTTCCTCGGCAGGCTGGAAGATGACAACGACGGTGCCATCGAAGTTGCGTGTCTCGGCAAGGTACTTGGCCGCGCCCAGCAGCATCGAGGTGTGCCCGTCGTGGCCGCAGGCGTGCATCTTGCCGGGAACCTTGGAGGCATAGGGCAGGCCGGTTGCTTCCTCGATCGGCAGCGCATCCATGTCGGCGCGCAGGCCGATGACCTTGCCGGAGCCGCCGTTACGCCCCTTGATGACGCCGACGACGCCGGTCTTGCCGATGCCGGTCGTCACCTCGTCGAGGCCGAAGCTCGTCAGCAGTTCAGCGACACGGGCGCCAGTGCGGACGGTTTCGTAGAGCACTTCCGGGTTCTCGTGGAAATCGCGGCGCCAGGCGGCAATTTCATCGGTGAGATCGGCAAGGCGGTTGACGATCGGCATTCACGGCTCCTGGGGTGTTTTGATCCGGCGCGGCATGGGCGCCTGCGAGACTGGTCTGTATTGGAAGGGTTTGACGCAGAAAGTGCAAGTCACATCGGCTTCGGCGCCGACGGACGCAGTTCAGGCCGGGGCGCGGTAGCGGTAGACGCTGGTCTTTTTCACTTCCGAATCCTCCAGGCTGCGGATTACCGGCACGGTGTAGGTGGCGAGATGCTCGAGCCGGTCCTTCGGCAGGTAGGAGCGGCCGGGATCGCCAACGAGAATGATGCTTTCGTCCGGATCCATGCGGCCGAGCCACTCAAGAATGCGGTTGCTCATCGGCAACTCGTAGAAGACATCGCCGCAGACGAGAACCTCGACCTCGGGCGGGGCCTCGCCGGTGATGTCACCCAGGCGGGTCGCGACCTCGACACCATTCAGGGCGGCGTTCAGCTCGATGGAGGCAATGGCGAAGGCGTCGATTTCGACGGCCAGCACCTCACGGGCGCCAGCTAGTCTGGCTGCGATGGCAACCACGCCGGAACCGGCGGCGAAATCCAGCACGCGCTTGCCGGCGACCAGGTCCGGATTGTCGAGGATGTAGCGGGCAAGGGCCTGGCCACCGGCCCAGGCAAAGGCCCAGAACGGCGGCGGCAGGCCGATCTCGCCGAGTTCGTCTTCCGTCTTCTGCCACAGGTCCATGGCCTCGGACGCCAGATGCAGCCGGATCTCGGAGGCATGGGGAACCGGCAGCACCTCGGTGTTGCTGCGGATGAAGTCCTTCGGATCGACAATGCCAGCCACCAGGGGAGGCCTTTCGGGTTCGAGGCAGAGGGCCGGCGGTGAGGGCCTCACCGCAGACCAGTCGCAGGCACGGCGGTCAGACGTCCGGATCCAGCCCGCCCATTTCGCAGACGACTTTCCACTCCTCCTCGGTCACCGGCTGCACCGAGAGGCGCATGGAGGTGACGAGGGCCATCTGGACAAGGCGTGGCTCGGCCTTCACGGCCGCCAGGCTGACCGGGCGAGGCACATCGCAGACGGCACGGAAATGGACGCAGTCCCAGCGGGGATCCTCCGAGGTGCTGTCGGGCGCGATGCCGCTGCAGACCTCGGCGACGCCGACGATTTCCTTGCCGATGTTGGAATGGTAGAAGAAGGCGCGGTCGCCGAGCTGCATCGCCCGCATGTTGTTGCGGGCGAGATAGTTGCGAACGCCGGTCCATTCCTCGCCGGCGGCACCCTTGGCCTTCTGCTGCTCCCAGGACCAGACATCAGGCTCGGACTTGATCAGCCAGTAGCGCAAGTTACTTGGCCTCCGGGTTCTTGATCACCCAGTTCCAGGCCTTGATCTCGACGCTCTCGAACAGGCCAGCGTGGGCATAGGGGTCCTGCTGCGACACGGCCAGAGCCGCGTCACGGCTCTCCGCCTCGATGATGACGAGGCTGCCGGTCATGGCACCCGAATCGTCGAGGAAGGGGCCGGCGGCCTTCAGTCGGTCGCCGAGGCCTTTCAGGAAGTCCACATGCGCAGGGCGGGTGTCGAGGCGGACTTGCAGGGAATTCGGCTTGTCCTTGCAGATCAGGGCATACAGCATGCGGGGGTCTCCGGCGTTGGCAGGTCGAGGCAACCTATGCGGCCTTGGCCGCGAACTCAATCGCTGCTCGCCTCGCGCTTCAAGGGGCGGTTCATCAGCGCGGTCAGGGCCTCGTCGATGGTCATCTGGCCGTCCAGCACGCCGGCAACGGCCTCGCACACCGGAAGCGCAACCTTGTGGCGGCGGCCAAGTTCAACGGCGATGCGGGCAGAGTGGGCGCCTTCGGCAAGTTTCTCGCCTGCGGCGATCAGATCTCCCGGCGTGCGGCCTTCGCCGAGCTTCTGGCCGAAGGCGAAGTTGCGCGACTGGGCGGAGGAGCAGGTGAGCACGAGATCGCCGAGGCCCGACAGGCCCGTGAGCGTCTCGGGCCTTGCGCCCATGGCACTGCCCAGCCGCGACAGTTCGGCAAAGCCGCGAGCGGTGAGCGCTGCCTGGGCGCTGGCCCCCAGTTTACGGCCGACGACGGCACCGCAGGCAATCGCCAGCACGTTCTTCAGCGCGCCGCCGATCTGGGCGCCGATGATGTCGGTCGAGGCGTAGGGACGGAAGCTGGCGGAGGCAAGCGCGCGTGCGAGCGCATCGGCGATGTCGCCATCGCCTGCGGCAATTGTTACGGCCGTGGGAAGCCCACGCGCGACGTCCATGGCGAAGCTCGGGCCGGACAGAACGCCCGGATGCGCCTCAGGCGCTTCTTCGGCAAGGATTTCCGACAGGAGATGTCCGGTGCCGCGCTCGATGCCCTTGGCGCAGAGGACGACCGGAGTGCCGGGCTTCAGATGCGGCTTCAGGCTGGCGGCGAGGCTGCGGGTGGTCTGGGCGGGTGTGACCAGCAGCAGGGCGTCAGCGTCTGCGGCCTCACCGAGATCGGTGGTGGCGGTGAGGCGTTCGTCGAAGGTGATGCCGGGCAGATAGGCGCTGTTGCTCTGGCGGCTGCGCAATTCACTGACAAGCGCGGTGTCGCGGGCCCACAGGGTGACGGACCGGCCGGCGCGGGCGGCGGAGAGCGCAAGGGCCGTGCCCCAGGCACCGCCACCGATCACACCGATGCTGTCGTAGTTTGGCATGGTCAGCCTCCGGTAACGCGCTGGCGCAGCAGGGGCAGCTGCGCATCAAAGCCCTCGTAGAACGCCGCAGGATCGATCTCTCCATCAAGATCAAGCCAGAACAGACGGAAGCGGATCGGATCGCCGCCGTCATTCGGCGTCATCTCGAAATGCTCCCACTCGTCCCGGCCGATCCGGGCCACGCGAGCATGGAAATGCCGCCGGCGATGCAGGTCGCGGCCACGGCCGTTGTCGAACAGGTGGTCCTGGTCGGCGAGGTGGTCAAGCGCGCCATCGAGGAGAAGACCGGTTTCCTCGTGAAACTCGCGCCGCGCGCCGATGAGATGGCTTTCGCCCGGATCCAGCGTGCCGCCGGGGACCTGAAGCCCGACATCCGGCTGATCAGGCTGGCTGAACACGAGGAGCTTGCGGCCGCAGGTCAGATAGACATAGGCCTTGTGAAGCACGCGCATGAAAGGGCATCCGGAACGACGAGGGCCCCCTGCCTAGCAAGTTCGCGGGCAGCTGTGAACCGCCTTCACACCTTCGCGCCTTTCTTGCCGGCGCCGAGGAGGCTGGCGGAGGTTTCGTCGAGGGGCCAGCGGGGGCGGGGGGCGACGGACTGGTCGTCCAGGATCTCTCCCGCACGGGCGGCAATATCGAGCCGTTCGATGCCGGCCCAGGCGATCATCGCGGCGTTGTCGGTGCACAGGCGGTGCGGCGGGGCGACGAAGCGGGCGCCGGCATTGCGGCAGGCGTCATCCAGCGCGGCGCGGATTTCGGAATTGGCCGCGACGCCGCCAGCGACAACGATAACCTTTTCGGTATCCGGAAAGCGCTCGGCGAAGAGGCTGAGGGCCGCGCGGGTGCGATGGGCGAGCACATCGGAGACGGCGCGCTGGAAGCCGGCGCAGAGGTCCCGCGCGGTCTGTTCGTCAACCGGCTGGGCCTTTTCGGCCGCATTGCGCAGGGCCGTCTTGAGGCCGGCGAAGGACATGTCGAGGCCGGGCCGGTCAAGCAGCGGGCGCGGCAGGGCGAAGCGCTTCGGATCCCCTTCGCGGGCCATGCGTTCGACGGCGGGGCCGCCGGGATAGGGCAGGCCGAGAAGCTTGGCCGTCTTGTCGAAGGCCTCGCCGATGGCATCGTCGATGGTGGAGCCGAGGCGCTCGTAGTCGCCGACGCCCTTCACCAGCAGGAACTGGGTGTGGCCGCCGGAGACGAGCAGCAGCAGATAAGGAAACGCCAGGTCATCCGTCAGGCGCGCGGTCAGGGCGTGGCCTTCGAGATGGTTGATCGCCAGCAGCGGCTTGCCAGCGGCCATGGCGATGGCCTTGGCCGTCATCAGGCCGACAATGACACCGCCGATAAGTCCGGGACCGGCGGTGGCCGCGACGGCGTCGATCTCGTCAAAGCTGACGCCGGACTCGGCCATGGCCTCGGCGACGATGCGGTCGAGCACGGCGATGTGCGCCCGGGCGGCAATTTCCGGCACCACGCCGCCAAACTCGGTGTGTTCGTCGATCTGCGAGCGGATGACGTTGGACAGGATGCGCGACCCGGTGCCGGACCCATTGCCACTGCGCACGACAGAGGCCGCCGTTTCGTCGCAGCTGGTCTCGATCCCCAGGACAGTGAAATCGCGCAAGTCTGGCAGCATTGGCTCATCCAGTGGTGGTTTTGCAGATCGACGCAAGATCAGGCGGGCCATGGCGAGGAGCAAGCCGATCGCACGGGCTTGCCGATCAACATCCGGGATAGTGCCGCATTGGCCTGTGGCGCGTGACCGCCTATTGTGCTTCAAACCGTTAAAACTGCCCCTAACACCCGGATCGTTTGTCTTGCAATCAAAACCTTTGCGTATCGGAACCCGCGGCAGCGCGCTTGCTCTGGCCCAGGCCCATGAAACCCGCAGCCGGCTGATGGCTGCCCATGGTCTGGCAGAACAGGATTTCGACATCGTCGTCATCAAGACCTCCGGCGACCAGATCCAGGACCGGCCCCTGTCGGAAGCGGGCGGCAAAGGGCTTTTCACCAAGGAAATCGAGGAAGCGCTGCTCGACGGCCGCATTGATATCGCGGTGCATTCGTCCAAGGACATGCCGACGCATCTGCCGGGCGGACTGGCGCTGACCGCCTTCCTGCCGCGCGAAGACGTGCGCGATGCCTTCATTTCGCCAAAGGCCAAGCGGCTGGAAGACCTGCCGCAGGGCGCTGTGGTCGGGTCGTCCTCGCTGCGCCGGCAGGCGATGATCAAGCGCCTGCGCCCGGACATCCAGGTGGTGATGTACCGGGGCAACGTGCAGACGCGGCTGAAGAAACTGGAAGAGGGGCAGGTGGATGCCACGCTACTGGCCTATGCCGGATTGCGGCGTCTTGGCCTGGCGGACGTTGTCACGAGCCTGCTGGAGACGGACACGTTCCTGCCGGCGGTTGGTCAGGGGGCGATCTGCATCGAGAGCCGGGCGGCTGACCAGCCAGTTCTGGATATGCTGGCTGCCATCCATCACCGCGAAACCGAACTGCGTCTCACCTGCGAACGCGCGTTCCTGGCCGAGCTGGACGGCTCCTGCCGCACGCCCATTGGCGGTCTGGCGCTGATTGACGGCGAACGCCTGTCGTTCCGCGGGCTGATCCTGAAGCCGGATGGCAGCGAGCTGCATGAGCTGACGCGCGAAGGCTCGGTCGATGACGCCGAGGCCATTGGCCGAGAGGCGGGCCGCAGCCTGAAGGCGCTGGGCGGTCCAGGTTTCTTTGCGGTCTGACGGGGAGGGGGCATGCGCGTACTCGTCACACGTCCGGAACCTTTTTGTGCTGCAACGGCGCGCCGGCTGCGCCTGATGGGGCATGTGGCGCTGGAAGCGCCGCTGCTGACCATCGTGCAGACGCCGCCCGACGAGATGGATCTTGATGTCGTGACGGCGGTGGCCGTCACCAGCGGCCAGGCGGTCGAGGTGCTGGCGCGCCATCCGCAACTGCCCAAGCTCGCGGGATTGCCGTTCTACGCTGTTGGTGCGCGCACGGCTGCGGCCGCGCGGCAGGCCGGTTTCCGGCAGGTGCTTTCGGCAGACGGCGATTCCAGCGATCTGGCGGCCCTGATCCGCATCAGTCACGGCAGCGGCGTCGTGCTCTATGGGGCGGGACGCGACCGGGCGGGGGATCTGGAAGGGCATCTGCGCCGGTCGGGCATTTTCTGCCAGGTCGTGGAACTTTATCGCACCGATCCGGTTGTGGATTGGCCCGTGGGCGTTGACGAGATGCTGCGGCGGCAGGAGATCGACGCGATCCTGGTCTATTCGGCGCGGACAGCGGAAGTCTGCGCCACATTGCTGCAACAGACGGCGCCGAAGGTGCTTCCGCGCATCGTGGCGCTTTCGGCCAAGGCCGGGGCACCGCTGTCAGCGCTCGGCCCGGTGGAATGGGCCGCGACGCCGGATGAACCGGCCCTGTTCGCGCGCGCCTTCACCGGCTGTTAACTGCGGCAGGCGAGTCCTTGGTGCGGCCTCGACCTTTGGTCGCGGTGCCGCCCGAGCGATCAGTGTGTATAGTCGCAAGCGGTCACCCGCTTTTCGGCAAGAGGAGGAAACGCGATGGTCTCCGACGAGGACAAGTCCGGCAAGGACAAGCCCGCTGCCGGTGCCGGTGCCGGGTCTGGTGCCGGATCTGGGCCAGGCGGCGAGGCAGGCAAGACCAGTGGCCGCCGTCCGGTGACCATTGATCTCGTGCCGGAAAAGGTCGAAGCGAAGGCCGAAGCGAAGGCCGACGCAACAGCCGACGCGAAGACCGGCGCGAAAGCTGAACCTGTTTCCCAGGCGAAGGTACAGCCTGCGCCGGGGTCGGCAACCGGTGCTGCGTCCGGTGCAGCCAAGGGCGCCGATGCGGCAGCACAGGCGAAACCCGCAGCACCTGCCTCGACAACTGCGAGTGCCTCGGCTTCGGCCAGCAGCCAGCCGAAGACCAGCGAAACGTCCGCCAGCAAGCCTGCAGGCGCGGCTGACAGCGCCGCAGCGCGCCCGCCTTTGCCCGAGCGTTCCAATCCGTTCAGCCCGCAAGGCACCCCCTCTTCTACCTCGTCATCCTCGGCCGGCGCGGCGTCGGCAGGGGCAAGTTCTTCGGGAGCAGCCTCAGCGGCAGGTTCGCCGACCGCCTCTGCACCGACGGGCGCACAGCCGGCTCCCGCGTCTGCAGCGTCCTCTGCGGCCAAACCTGCCTCTGGCTCTTCCGGGTCTTCTGCGGCGTCCGACAAGCCGGCCTCGCCGCAGGGCGTCAGCTTTGGCGGTGCGATGGCTGCTGCGTTGCTGGTCGGCGTGGCGCTGCTCGGCGGTTTTTACACACTCAACCAGACCGGCGTGCTGCCGCTGAAGGGCAACGGCCCGCTGGTCACCGAGGACATGCTGGCCGATCGGGCCCGGCTGGAGACGCTGGAGCGGCGGTTTGCAGAAATGGCAGCCGCCGAAACCAAAGCCGCGACCAATGGCAGCCCGGACACCGAGGTGGCCCTGCGCGATCTGGAAGGTCGCCTGACAGCTTCTGTTGATGCCTTGCGCGGCGATGTGGAGTCGCGGCTGGCGGAGATGACGGCTCGGATGGACAGCCTGCAGGCGGGATCCCCCACCCCTGCGCCTACTGCCGAAGCCAGCGACACGTCAGGACCGGACGGGCTTGCCACACGGGCCGACAGCCTGCAGCAGGGACTTGAGGCGGTGAATGCTGCGCTGGCAAGCCTGCAGACGGCCGTATCGGCCTCTGATGCCGCGCTGAAAAGCCTGTCCGACGGCCAGGCCCGGGATGGCGAGGCGGTTTCGCGGTTGCAGGGGGAACTGGCAAAAGTCTCGGCCGAGGGCGAAGCTGCGCTGGCCAACCTGAGCAAGACGGCGGAGGATCTGTCGGCCCGGCTTGTCCAGGTGGAAGAAACCATGGGCGATGCCACGGCGCGGGAACTGGCGGCACGGGCGCTGTCCGTCTCCATGCTTCAGGCCGCCGTTGACGCGGGACGTCCGTTTGCAACCGAACTGGCTGCCGTGAAGGCGGCGCTGGGCGAGGCGGGTGCCGCGGACATTGCGGCTCTCGAAGCGGAAGCGGCAAAAGGGATCGCGCCGACGGCGAAACTCATGGCCGAGTTCCCGCCGATTGCGCGGGCCATCCATCTGCAGCTGGTGCAGCCTGATCCCGAGGCGAGCGTGCTTGACAGCCTGCTGTCCAGCGCAGCGTCCCTGGTGGCGGTGCGTGGGCCGGGCGATGCCAGTGGGGAAGGGCCTGCAGCGGCGCTTCGCCGGATGGAAAACGCGGTCAAGGCCGGCGATCTTGCAGCGGCGCTGACCGCCTATGACGCGCTGCCTGCGGATGTTCGCGCACCGGCAGCAGCCTGGGTTGACGCTGCCCGGGCGCGACTTGCCGTTGACCGGCTGACCACGGACACCGCGACTGCGGTGCTCTCCGCCATCGCCCGCAAGGGCAACTGAGGTGACCTGGAACCGGGAGCAAGCGGCATGATCCGTGCGTTCGTCTTTTTCGCCCTGCTGTTCGCCGTCGCCATGGGCCTTGCCTGGATGGCTGACTTGCCGGGCTTCGTTTCCATCGGCTGGGAAGGCTATGTCTGGGAGCAGCCGCCGATCGTGGCGGCGCTGCTGTTTGGCTTGTTTCTGGCACTGTTTCTCGGGTTGGTCTGGCTGGTGCTGACCATCCTGCGCTCGCCGAAGATCGCCGGCCGCTTTTTCCGCCGCCGCCGCCGTGATCGCGGCTATCATGCCTTGTCCAGTGGACTGCTGGCGCTGGGAACCGGCAACGCAAAACTGGCACGCAAGCTCGGGCTGGAAGCGGACAAGCTGCTGACCCGGGAGCCGGCAGCGAAATTGCTGCTGGCGCAGGCTGCACAGCTGTCTGGCCAGCATGCGGAGGCTCGGCAACGCTTCGAGGCGATGCTGGAGGATCCGCAGACACGGGCCCTCGGCCTGCATGGGCTGTTTATTGAGGCGGAAAGCCAGGGCGAGCCTGTGGCCGCTCGGCACTATGCCGAGGAGGCGCTGAAGGCGCAGCCTGGCCTCGAATGGGCCGGGCGCGCCGTGCTCGGCTATCAGGCGGTCGCCAATGACTTCGAGGCGGCCATTGCCACGCTGGAGCGCAACTTCACCGCCAAGCTCATCGACAAGCCGACCTATCGCCGGCACCGGGCCGTGCTCTTGACGGCGCGGGCGCTGGAGCTGGAGGACCGGGAGCCGGATCTGGCCATGAGCCTTGCCAAGGAGGCGCATGGCCTTGCCGCAGACCTCGTGCCGGCTGCCGTTGTTGGCGCCCGGCTGGCGACACGCAAGGGCGATGTGCGCAAGGCTGCCAAGTTGATCGAGACCACCTGGCGTCTGTCGCCGCATCCCGATCTGGCCGAGGCCTATGCCCATGCGCGCATCGGCGATTCGGCCAAGGACCGGCTGAAACGGGTGAAGGCATTGGCCCAGATGCGGGCGCACACGGCGACTGGCGCGCTGGCGGTGGCCCGCGCGGCCCTAGAGGCGCGTGATTTTGAAGAGGCGCGGGAGCAGCTGAAATTTGCCCTGACGACCGAGCCGAGCCGGGGCGCCTTCGTCATGATGGCCGAACTGGAAGAGGCCGAACATGGCGACAAGGGCCGCATGCGCGAGTGGCTGGCCCGTGCCGTGCAGGCACCGGCGGACATGGCGTGGATGGCTGATGGCATGGTCCTCACCGACTGGCGGCCCGTGTCGCCAGTGACGGGCCGGATCGATGCCCTGGAATGGGCCCGGCCGCAGGGGCCGGAGACCGGCAATCTACTGCTTGAGGAAGCGTTGTTCGAGACGCTGCAACTGGACGAGCCACGCGATACCGACAACGGGGCCGCGGCGGTCATTGCCGCTGTCTCTGCTGCCAGTGACCCGAAACCGAGGCGTGACGAGACGGCCAAGCCTGTGGACGTGATCGAGGCCGAGGTGGTCAGCGTGGCAGCAAAGGCAACGCAGGCTTCGCCGGGCAATTCGGGAGCCGCAGCCGCTTCGGCACCGTCTGAGGAAACCGAAGCGTCCCGGGGCGTTGCCGAGGACAAGCCGGCATCTGATGCCGCTGCAACGCCGGGTGCGTCTCCTGAGGGCGGGCCAGACAAGGGGCCGAGGCCCCAGCCCCCAGCAGTGGTGTCAGCCGCAACGACACAGGCGGCGCGTCCTGCCAGTCGCTCCCCGTTCAAGACGCCGATGGATTATCCGCCGGCGCGCATGCCTGATGATCCGGGTCCAGAGGCCGAGGCAGAGGAAGATGCCGCCAAGAAACGCGAGCCGGGGGCCGCATTCTTCGGTTAGAGCAATTCCGGCAAAAGGGGCAACCTGTTTCCCGTCTCGGCTTGCCTGCAAGCGAAGAGCAGCGCAGGTTCAGCAGCTCCGGTCTGGCCGAAAATGCCAGGCCAGTGAGCCAGCTTTTCAGTGAGTCAGTGTGCTGCGGAGAAATGTGAATTCAGCGGCAGGGCGCCCCACGACGACCTTGAGTGCCCTGCTTAGTGGCTAGGCGCCCGTTTGGATCACGGCCCTCGGAAAAGTGTGCCTTTGCTCAGGCCCGTGTTTGACCGGATGTGCTGCCTGACCTTGCGGGTTCAAGCGGGCAGGGGGGCAGGGGGGCAAGGCGGAGTTCCGCTTCCCCGTTTCCCTGACCCGGGCGTTCAATGAGCCATCAGGCAGTCTGTCCGCCAAAGCCTGGCCGCTGCTTGGTCAGATGCGGCTCTCTTGTTGTTGCCGGATGTGGCAAACGCTACAGACCTGCAGCAAGGGGCTTGCATCGCTCGCCTCTCTCCGCTATCACCCGCACCAGCCGCGCAGGACAGTGCCTGTCCGCCGGCAAGCCTGCCTGACCCGCAGGCGCCTGTTCCGCACGCCGGGGCCGGAATGCCGCTGTAGCTCAGATGGTAGAGCACGTCATTCGTAATGATGGGGTCGTAGGTTCGAGTCCTATCAGCGGCACCAGTTTTCAAGTTCCCATGTAAAGCCCAGCCTGTTGGCTGCAAGGTGTTGCCCTTGTGACGTGGCGATCCGGTTCTGCTTGCTGTCAGACCGTGCCAGATGCGCAAGTCTGCCGGCGGTCTGTCGCATGACGGACTGACAATCGCTGGAACGACCGGGTTCTGTGGCCGCCGGGATGCCGGATTGTTCGGGCGGATCGCCGTCCTGTCACCGGCTCTGATCCTGCCGGCCAGGTGGTGAGAGCCCGGCAGTTGGAAATGGTGATCCCGGCGCGATTCGAACGCGCGACCCTCAGATTAGGAATCTGATGCTCTATCCTGCTGAGCTACGGGACCAGCCGAAATCGCCTGTAGCATGTTTTGCCGGTCAGGGCGAGACTGTGCATGCAGCGTTTTCTGCTGTGCCCGTGAAGCTTGGGGACGGTCATGTGGATGAGGCAACGCCGGCATCTCTCGAAATGGATGTGCTGGATGGCGTCCCGCCGGATAAACCGCGCAGGTACCGGGTTGTCCGGCCATAGCCGGGTGCTGACGGCTGGTGCCGACCGGATCCTTGCGGAAACTGGCTTCAGGCGCGGACTTTGCGCTGCCGTCAGAAGTGTGCTGTTGCAGGGGCTTGCCACAGGACTGGTCCTCTGGCCGGGGCCGGCCCACTCGGCGGCCTGTTTGCCCGGCGCCCCCGAGCGTGAGCTGGATCGGGGGCAAGCTGGCAGCGTAGAACGTGTCCGGGCAGACGGCGCGCTGGTGCTTGACGACGGGCGGCTCGTGATGCTTGCAGGCCTCTATCTTGATAGCACCGCTGCGCAGTCATTGACTGGTCGTCAGCTTCGGCTGCTGCCTGTGGAGGAGCCGGATCGCTGGGGCCACGTGCTGGTGCTGGCTTTTGACGGTGATCTGCTGCAAGCGCAACTACTTGCAGATGGTCTGGCGGCGGTCTGGCCGTTGAGGGTGCCGGCGTCCTTGCCTCCGGGGTGCGCTGCGGAGTTTGCCCGGGCAGAGGCCGCCGCACGGGCCGAGGGTAAGGGGCTTTGGGGCCGGCCCGGTCTGCGCTTCGAGGCAAGTGACCCGCAAGCGGTGCTGGCGCGCAACGGTCGGTTTGCAATTGTCGAAGGCCGCGTTGAATCGCTTGGAAAAGCTCGCGATACCCGGTATTTGAATTTTGGAGGTCGCTGGGCCACCGACTTTACCGTTACATTCAGCAGCAGCATCGAGGGCCAACTGGCCGCAAAGGGGATGGACCCGGCGCGGATGGAGGGGGCAAGGGTGCGTGTGCGGGGCGTTGTGCTGGAAAAGGATGGCCCCCATATTGAAGTGGCCGATCCGGCCCAGATCCAGTGGGCCAATTGACGAGATGCGACAGGCGGGAAGCAAGTTGCCGGTTGAGATGATGCCCACACCGACGGAACGCCTGGAACGCAGCGCTTCGGCGCGCTCTTTTGGCAGCGGCAGGCAAGCCCTGCGCCAGGCTGTGCGAGCGACCGTGCGTGCGACCGTGCTGGTGTCGGCCATTGCCCTGCTGGCGGGCTGCCAGATGCTTGGCGGCAAGTCGGCGACCGTCGGCGTCGTGACGCCCGGAACGCTGCGGCCGGGGCTCGCCGCAGATATTGGCGAGCGCGAGCATCCACGTGTCGTGGCCACCTATGGCGGCGTCTATGAGGACGCCGGCGCGGAGCGTGCGATCGCCTCGGTCGTCGGGCGGCTGGTTGCCGCATCGGATGACCCCAGCCAGAGCTACCGTATCACCATCCTGAACTCTCCGGCTGTCAACGCTTTCGCGTTGCCGGGAGGTTATCTCTACATCACGCGCGGGCTGCTGGCGCTGGCCAATGACACATCCGAAGTGGCCGCCGTGCTGGCGCATGAAATGGCGCATGTGACTGCCAATCATGCCATCGAGCGGCAGCAGAAGGCCGAAGCGACGGAACTTGCCAACCGGGTTGTCTCGAATGTGGTGCGGGATCCGGCGCGGGCCCGTGAAGCTGTGCTGTCGTCACAATTGTCCTTTGCAAGGTTCTCGCAGGTGCAGGAGCTGCAGGCGGATGTCGTTGGCGTGAAAACGCTGGCGGGCGCCGGGTTCGACCCGTTTGCGGCGGCCCGCTTCCTGTCGTCCATGTCGCAGTTTGCAGCGCTGCAGAACGCCCGCAAGGATGGCTCCAGCGCACCGGACTTCCTGTCCTCGCACCCGACGACGCCGGAGCGCGTGACGCTGGCGGTACAGGCGGCGCGGCAGGTCGGAGCGCCCGGCATCGGGGAGCGGGACCGGACCGCTTATCTGGCCAGCATCGACGGCATGCTGTTCGGGGATGATCCGCTGGAAGGCTTCGTCCGCGGACGTGACTTCCTGCACAAAGCGCTGGGTATCGGTTTTTCTGTGCCGGCGGGCTATGTGCTGGAGAACTCGCCCGAGGCGGTGCTGGCCAGCAATGGCGCGGGCACGGCCATGCGTTTCGACGGTGCGGACCTCACGAATTACGATGACTTGCGCAAATACATGACTGCGGGCTGGATCAACGGGCTCCTGCCGGAAAGCGTGCGCGAGACCACCATCAACGGGCTTCCGGCCGTGGTCGGATCGGCAATCACGCAGGGATGGTCGTTCCGCATTGCTGTTGTCCGGATCGGGCGCAATGGCTATCGCTTCATCTTTGCCAGCCGGGATCCGAACACGGCCTTCAACCGGGAATATGAAGACACGATCCAGAGTTTCCGCCAGCTGACGCCGACCGAACGGGCGCGGCTGCAGTCGCTGCGGATCAAGGTCGTGAAAAGCCAGCCCGGCGATACTGCCCGCCAACTCGCCATCGGCATGGGCGGCATCGAACCGTCGCGGCGGCTGGAGTTCTTCTCGGTGCTGAACGGCTTCGGCCCGGATGAGGAAATCCCGGCCGGCACGGCTGTGAAGCTAGTGGTTGACTGAAGGCAAAACAGAAAGCCGGACCCTGGGATCTGGCTGAGCTTGATGACAAACCTCGGCTTCACCGAAGTCATCCCGGCTCGGCGCTGCGCTTGGCCGGGATGACCATTGAGGGTTTGTCACCAGTCTGAGCCGGACCATTGGGTCCGGCTTTTTCTTTTCGGCTTGTGAAGCGCTGCATCAGGGCATGAAGGCGAGACGGTCCGGGTGGATCTTCAGCAAGGCTGCGCGGAGTTTCTCCAGGGCGCGGTTCTCGATCTGGCGCACGCGTTCTTTCGAAATGCCCATGGTCTGGCCAATGGATTCCAGCGTGGCGCTGTCATCGCGCAGACGCCGTTCCTCAAGCACCTTGCGCTCGCGTTCGGTCAAGACGTCCATGGCAGACCGCAACCAGCGACGCTGGCGTTCGCCGTCGATGTTGTCGCTCACAAGCTCCTCCGGCAGCGGGGCATCGGCGACCAGGAAGTCCTGCCGATCCGCAGTGCCGCCATCAGCCTCGTTCAGCGGGGCATTGAGGGATGTGTCGGGGCCGGACAGGCGCGCGGCCATCAGGTCGACGTCGGAGGTCTTCACGCCCAGGGTCTCGGCGATCTGGCGGTGCATCTCGCTGTCCGGGAGGCCCTGCTGCTCGGATGCGAGCTTGGCGCGCAGGCGGCGCAGGTTGAAGAACAGGGCTTTTTGGGTCGAGGATGTGCCACCACGCACGATGGACCAGTTGCGCAGGATGTAGTCCTGGATCGAAGCGCGGATCCACCAGGTGGCATAGGTGGAGAAGCGGACTTCACGCTCCGGCTCGAAGCGGCTTGCGGCCTCGAGCAGGCCGACATGGCCTTCCTGGATTAGATCACTCATGGACAGGCCAAAGGTGCGGAAGCGGGATGCAACCGCGATGACCAGGCGCATATGCGACAGGGACAGGCGCTCGAGGGATTTCTGGTCGCCTTCAGCGCGCCATTTCACGGCAAGTGCGTGTTCTTCCTCGCGGGTCAGATAGGGGGCGGACATGGCTGCCTTGACCATGTTCCGGCGGTCGCTCATCGATGTAGACATGATGGCATCGCTCCTCATCGTTGCTGGTCCATCTACGCCGTCTCAATGACTGTAGATCAATCGCACGCGATGAATCTACGGGGTCAAGGCTCACTTTTCCGGCACTTCAGCCGTGGCGGGACGTCGCAGGCTGACCGAATGGAAACGCGGCGGGGGCGCCCGGGTTGGTAGACCGGTCGTGCCTTCATCGCTGTCATCCCGGCCAAGCGTAGCGCCGAGCCGGGACCGGAGAGCCGAGGTCTGCATGTTTCATAGAGCTTGATGCGGAAAGGCTTTGGCTCTCCGGTCCCGGATCTCCGCTTCGCTCTCGTCCGGGACGACGAATGGGGTTCGTCTGCAAGCAAAAAGGCCCGGCAGGGGTCTGCCGGGCCTTTGAATGGTCTGGTTCGGATCGAAGCTGCCGATCAGGCGGCTTCTTCCTGGTCGCCATCGGTCTCGTCGTCGACGCCATCGAGCGGCTTGGCGCGGGCCGGGGTCTTGGCGAGGTTCTGCTCGATCTGCTTGACGGCCTCGGTCTCGGAGCACTTGTTCACGGCTGCGATCTCGCGGGCCATGCGGTCGAGAGCTGCTTCATACAGCTGGCGTTCGGAGTAGGACTGTTCCGGCTGGGTGTCGGAACGGTACAGGTCGCGCACGACTTCCGAGATGGCCAGCAGGTCGCCGGAGTTGATCTTGGCTTCGTATTCCTGCGCGCGGCGGCTCCACATGGTGCGCTTGACGCGCGGGCGGCCGCGGACGGTTTCCAGGGCTTTCTTGATGGCCGGACCATCGGCCAGCTTGCGCATGCCGACAGTGACGATCTTGGCCACCGGAACGCGCAAGGTCATCTTGTCCTTTTCAAAGCTGATCACCAGCAGTTCCAGTGTATGGCCGGCGACGCTCTGCTCTTCGATGGCCATGATCTGGCCGACACCATGGGCCGGATAAACGATGTGCTCACCGGTCTTGAAACCCTGACGCTGCGCGGTCTTCTTAATCGTGGTTGCCATACGCCTTGTAACTCCTGCGCAGTTGCCGGCCCGATGGGCCGTATCATGCCGCCTCGGCGGCGGCACGTGTTTGTGTTGAAACGAAAACCGGGCGCGCGAATGCATAAGAAAAGCGCCGCACCAGTCTTTACGTCTATGGATGGTCAGTCATCGGAGACTGCGTGTCCCAGCGGGTCGCTCTTCATCTGGTTATCTGTGGTAGGCGGCAGGGCCTGACACACAATCCAGCATCGGACTGCGACCATAAAAAAACCTCCTGCGGGAGGGTGGGGACCAAAGACTGCGACGACAACTTCAGTAAGCTAGCACAAAAACCATGAAAACCAAAGCACAAAGCGCACAGGCTGTTTTCAGCCGGTGCGCCTGCATTGCTTACGCAAGGGCAGTTGGTATGTTCCGGAATGCTGTTCTACAGCCTCAGCCCTCGTTCGGACCCTTGGCGGAGAAGTGGTTCTCGAGCTTGTTCTTGACGCCGTCGAACTCGGGCGCTTCGGGCAGCGCATCCTTTTTCTCGGTGATGTTCGGCCATTTCGCCGCATATTCGGCGTTGAGCTCGATCCATTTTTCGAGGCCAGGTTCGGTATCCGGCAGGATGGCCTCGGCCGGGCATTCGGGCTCACAGACGCCGCAGTCGATGCACTCGTCCGGATTGATGACGAGCATGTTCTCGCCCTCGTAGAAGCAATCCACCGGGCAGACTTCGACGCAGTCCGTGTACTTGCACTTAATGCAGTTGTCAGTGACGACGTAGGTCATCGCGATCCTCTTGCTGATGGCCGTCCCATGGGACCGGTTCGCCCGCCCGTTGGTCGCAGGCTTTGGCCAAGGCACCGTTTCTGGGCCGCTTGGGTATCTCTTTTGGCTTTTCCTGGCAAGCAAACTAAGGCGATCCGCAGCGCCGGGAAAGAAAAGCTGGTGCGTCTCGTTGCCTCTCCGGGGATCAACTTACTCCGGATCATCCCTTCCGGGCCTCAATCCATCCAAGAAGCCGTCTGCAGGCTCTTCTGTGAAGGCATCCATGCGGCGGCGGTCGCGTTTCGTCGGGCGTCCTGAGCCCGGGTCGCGCGCGGCCACCCGCTGCGGTCTTGCGCCCTGCTCTGCCGGTGCCGGCGGGGGCGTCAGGTCCTTGTAAAGCAGTGCGGCTTCTGGCGCCGGCCCGCGACGTGTGCCAAACCCTGCAACCTCGAGCACCAGAACACGGCGATCGAGGGTGATTGTCAGTACGTCGCCCAGGCGGATCGCCTTGCTGGCGCTGTCGATCTTGTCGCGATTGACCCGGACATGACCTCCGGAGGCCAGCTTCTGCGCCAGCGTGCGCGACTTCGTGACCCTGGCGAACCAGAGCCACTTGTCGATCCGCTGTGAGGGCTGCGGGCCTGCCGAAGATGTCTGGCTCAGGACTTGCCTTTTTCCATGCTGGCCTTCAGCGCAAGCAGTGCGGCGAAGGGCGAGTTCGGATCAATCGGCTTTTCGGCGCGCGGCGCGCGGTTGGCCTGGTTGCCCTGGTCACGGTTGCCCTGGTCGCGATTGCCGTGACCCTGTGGCTTGCCGCCCTTGCGGTCATCCCGGCGCGGGCCGCCACGGCGGTCATCGCCACGCGGTGCACCATCAGGACGATTGGCGTCGTTGCGACGGCCTTCGGGACGACCGCCCTCACGCGCAGCTTCCGGCCCGCCATCGCGCTTGCCCTGATAGGGACGACGGTCGCCGCGACCCTGGCCACGGCCTTCACCCCTTGCCTCGCCCTGGCCTTCGCCCTGCGTCTGACCCTGGCCCTGGCCTTGCCCCTGGCGGCGGTTGCGGTCGCCGCCGCGACGGGCATCGCCTTCAGGCCGGCCACGACGCTCGCCGCGGCCCGGACGCCAGATGTCGATGGAGATGGTTTCCAGTTCGGGAGCATCGGCAGAAGCCTCGGCGCCCGTTTCAGCGGCAGCCTGTTCCACCGGGGCAACATCGGCAGCCGGAGCATCCTCGGAAACCGCATCGGTTGCCGGGATTTCGGCCGGAACGTCCGCAGCTTCGGCGGTCTGTTCCACCGAGGTTTCAGTCTCGACCGGTGCGGCTTCGGCAACGGCTTCGGCAGCCTTCGCTTTGGCGCTGACCGGGCGCTGGATCTCGCGCTTCTCGGCGCGGTAGCCGAGCGACTTGAGGATCTCGGCGAAGTCCTCGCCAGCACAACCGAGCAGCGATGTCATTGCCACGGTGACGGTAAAGGCTCCGCCCTGGGCGATGGCGCCATCGGGCGGCATGACGGTCGGGTCAAGCGGCTTCCAGGCAATCAGCGGACGGATGAGGTCGGCCAGACGCTCCAGGATGTCGACGCGCACGGCGCGCGGACCGCAAACGCGGAAGCCGACGACCTTGTACAGCGTCTTGTCGATCTGCGGATCGACCATGATCGAGGTACGGCCCGATGCAGACAATTGCGGCAGTTCGGCGAGGCCCGGCATGTCCGGCGTGCCATGCTTCAACGCCCAGAGCTGGGCGAGCAACTGGCTCGGCGCCGGCTTCAAAAGCGCAGGCACATAGATGTTGTAGGCGCCAAAGCGCACGCCCAGCTTGCGCATGGAGGCGCGCATGTCCTGGTCGAGCTGGCGGATTTCATTGGCGGCGTCCTGGCGTTCCAGAATGCCGAGGCTTTCATAGATGCGGAAGGCGATGCCACGGGCGAGGCCTTCAAGGCCTTCGGCATCCTTCAGATCGGTCAGCGGCTTCAGCAGCGTGCCGATATGGGCCTTGAGCCAGAGATTGACCCGCTCCTGCACCTTGTCACGGGCCGGACCCGTCAGATGCTCGTCTGCGAGCAGCACAAAACCGGGGGCAAGGGCATCCTCGCCTGCGGTCAGCTTGGCGACCGGTTCACCCTGCCAGCGAATGCTGCCTTCGCTCGACAGGACAAAATCCTCGTTCGGAGCGCGCGACAAGCGATCTGCGCGCGCCTCGATTTCGCTCGCAAGCGCCTTCTGGGCAGCGGCGCGGACGGCTTTGCCCTCCGGACTGTCCGCAACCGCATCGGGTGCGAAGCGGAAGCCCTGCAGGCGGCCAATATGCTGGCCCTCCACAAGCACGTCTCCACTCGGCGTGATTTCCGCTTCCAGCATGGCGTTCTCTCTCAAACGTCTCATCAATACGCTTGTCCGCCTGTCAACGAAACGCTGGGTCAAGCGTTCGTGCAAGGCGTCCGACAGTCTGTCTTCTATGCCGCGGGTGACGCCCTGCCAGTGGGCAGGGTCCTTCAGCCAGTCGGCACGGTTGGCTACGAACGTCCAGGTGCGGATATGCGCAATCCGGTTCGCCAAAGTGTCGATATCACCATCCACCCTGTCTGCGAAAGCCACTTGACGCTGAAACCAGTCATCGTCGACGTGGCCGTTGCGCACGAGCAACGTGTAAAGTTGCGTCAAGAGGTCCGCGTGGTTGGCAGGCGCTATCTTCCGGTAGTCCGGAACCTGGCATACATCCCATAGCAGTTCGATGCGTGCCTGTGCACGCGCCATGTCGCGGATGTCGGTATCGCGGGCGGCGTGTTCAAGGGCGAGAATGTCATCGCCGACCGGTGCCCGGGTGAGGCCCTCCTCGCGCGGCGGCTGGTCAAGGCTTTCGCGCAAGCTGACCAGCGAGGAAAAGTCGAGCTGGCTGTTGCGCCACTGCAGCACTTTCAGCGAATCGAAGCGATGGCTTTCGATGGCCTCGACCAGATCGTCGTCGAGCGGATCGACGCGGCCAGTGACGCCAAATGTGCCGTCGCGCATGTGACGTCCGGCGCGGCCGGCGATCTGGGCCATCTCCGATGGGCTGAGGGCCCGGTACTGGTAGCCGTCGTACTTGCGGTTACCGGCAAAGGCGATGTGGTCGACATCCAGGTTGAGGCCCATCCCGATGGCATCGGTGGCCACGAGATAGTCGACATCGCCGTTCTGGAACAGTTCGACCTGGGCATTGCGCGTGCGCGGGCTGAGCGAGCCGAGGACCACGGCTGCGCCGCCGCGCTGACGCCGCACCAGTTCCGCGATGGCGTAGACTTCCGAGGCAGAAAAGGCGACGGCGGCCGACCTCGGGGGCAGGCGGGTGATCTTTTTCGAGCCGGCGTAGGTGAGCACTGACATGCGCGGCCGGGTGACCACGTTCAGGCCCGGAATCAGCTTTTCCAACAGGGGGCGGACCGTGGCCGCTCCGAGCAGAAGCGTTTCAGAGCGACCACGCAGGTTGAGAATGCGATTGGTGAAGACGTGGCCGCGATCCAGATCGGCGGCGAGCTGCACCTCGTCGATGGCGACAAATTCGGTGTTGAGGTCGAGCGGCATCGCCTCGACCGTCGAGACCCAGAAGCGCGGCGACTTCGGGATGATCTTTTCCTCGCCCGTGATCAGGGCGACGGCTGCCTCGCCCGCGCGGGAGACAAGCCGTGTGTAGACCTCCCGCGCCAGAAGGCGCAGCGGCAGGCCGATGAGGCCGGAGGGCTGGGCCAGCATCCGTTCGATGGCCAGATGCGTCTTGCCCGTGTTGGTCGGGCCAAGCACAGCGGTCACGGTTCTGGACCGGGCGGCCGGTGGCAACGGCAAGGTCTTGATGGAAGGCATTGCGGCGGGTGCTTTGTTCCGGCCTTGCAGGTTGCGGCCTTGCAGTGGAGGGGTCGGCCGGTCCCGGAGGACGCGGGCCAGACCGCAGAAGAAGGCTTCCCTGCAGCAGCTTTTCTGGCAAGGAAGCCGGGTCGTGGCTGTCTAGCACAGGCTTTGCGGCTCTGTCCCCCTCTCATTTTGGCGGCTCTGAAGGGGGAGTTCCGATGCACGCGGAACGAGTCTGGAACAAAGCGCGCCCGAATCGCTGACATCGTCTGATTCAGGATTTGTTCCCTACGATATGTAGTTGTCGGGTCAGGGTGCGCCACGAAATCATGAATCTGCTCAAGGATTTGGCGCGATTTCCCGAGAAGTGAGGCGACTCGCGCCGGGTGCCGTCAAGTGTCAAGATCGGGTTAATCTGCCAGGTGATTTTGCAACCCGCATCTGCTACCTGTGGGGCTATTGGTGAACACAGCACGGACGAATCGCTGACCTGGCGTTGTTCCGGACTTGTTCTGTCTGGATCTGGTGTCCCTTGCTGGGGCAGCTACCAGATGAGCGCAGCGTATCCGGCTCGGTTTCTGATGTAACCAATCTTGCCGCGCGAACTATTAAGGAAACTGTCCCATTTCAGGGCGCAAAGGCGTCAGAAGAGATCATCGACCGGAAGGTCAGTGATACTGGCCCTTTCCTTGCACATCATCCCTTTGTATGAGTTGTCGCCATCAATCCAAGGGAGGGTACGGGCTTGAGCATCCGCAAGATACTTGTCGCCAACCGGTCAGAAATCGCAATTCGTGTATTCCGTGCGGCCAATGAGCTTGGCCTGAAAACCGTGGCCATCTTTGCGGAGCAGGATAAACTCGCCCTGCACAGATTTAAGGCAGACGAAGCCTATCAAGTAGGCAAAGGTCTCGGTCCCATCGAGGCCTATCTGTCGATCGACGAAATTATCCGCGTTGCCAAGCTGTCCGGCGCCGATGCAATCCATCCCGGCTACGGCTTCCTGTCCGAAAGCCCGGAATTCGCCGAGGCCTGTGCCCAGAACGGCATCATCTTCATCGGCCCGAAGCCGGACACCATGCGCCGGCTCGGCAACAAGGTGGCCGCGCGCAACCTCGCCATCGAGGCTGGCGTGCCGGTGATGCCGGCGACCGATCCGCTGCCGGACGACATCGAAGAGATCAAGAAGCTCGCCGCCGGCATCGGTTATCCGGTGATGCTGAAGGCATCCTGGGGCGGCGGCGGTCGCGGCATGCGCGTCATCCGTGACGAGGCGACGCTGGTGCGCGAAGTCGTTGCCGCCAAGCGTGAGGCCAAGGCCGCCTTCGGCAAGGACGAGATCTATCTGGAAAAGCTGGTCCAGCGCGCCCGTCACGTCGAGGTGCAGATCCTGGGCGATAGCCACGGCAACCTCGTCCACCTGTTCGAGCGTGACTGCTCGATCCAGCGGCGGCACCAGAAAGTGGTCGAGCGCGCGCCGGCGCCTTATCTCGCCGAAGACCGTCGCAAGGAACTGTGCGACTACGGCCTGAAGATCGGCCGTGCGGTGGACTATTGCGGTGCGGGTACGGTCGAGTTCCTGATGGATGCCGACACGGGCGCGATCTACTTCATCGAAGTGAATCCGCGCGTGCAGGTCGAGCACACGGTGACCGAACAGGTGACCGGCATCGATATCGTGAAGGCACAGATCCGGATCGCCGGGGGGGCTGCTATTGGAACCGAGGCCAGCGGCGTGCCGGTGCAGGCGGATGTGCGCCTCAACGGCCATGCCCTGCAGTGCCGCATCACCACGGAAGATCCGGAACAGAACTTCATCCCGGATTACGGCCGCATCACCGCCTATCGCGGCGCGACCGGTTTTGGCATCCGTCTGGACGGTGGCACCGCCTATTCCGGCGCGGTGATCACCCGTTTCTATGATCCGCTGCTGGAAAAGGTCACCGCCTGGGCACCGAGTGCCGAGGAAGCCTGCCTGCGCATGGACCGCGCCTTGCGCGAGTTCCGCATCCGCGGCGTTGCCACCAACCTGGTGTTCCTGGAGAACATCATTGGTCACCCGGCCTTCCGCGCCAATGACTACACCACGCGCTTCATCGATGACACGCCGGAGCTGTTTGCCCAGGTCAAGCGGCAGGACCGCGCCACCAAGCTCCTGACCTACATCGCCGATGTGTCGGTGAACGGCCATCCGGAAACACGCGGCCGGCCGCGTCCGGGCAAGGATGTTGCCGATCCGGTGGTGCCGGACTTCGGCAGCGTCAAGCCTGAGGGCACACGGCAGCTGCTGGAACAGCTGGGCCCGAAGGGCTTTGCCGCCTGGATGAAGGCGCAGCCGCAGGTGCTGGTGACGGATACGACGATGCGCGACGGCCATCAGTCGCTGCTGGCCACCCGCATGCGCACCCACGACATCGTTGCCATCACGGATGCCTATGCCACCGGCCTGCCGCAGCTGTTCTCGCTGGAGTGCTGGGGCGGGGCGACCTTTGACGTGGCCATCCGCTTCCTGACGGAAGATCCGTGGGAGCGCCTGCGTCTCATCCGCCAGAAGGCGCCGAACATCCTGCTGCAGATGCTGCTGCGCGGCTCCAACGGCGTCGGCTACACCAATTATCCCGACAACGTGGTGCGCTTCTTCGTGCATCAGGCGGCCAGCGCCGGTGTCGATGTGTTCCGTGTGTTCGACTGCCTGAACTGGGTGGAGAACATGCGTGTTTCCATCGATGCGGTGCTGGAGACCGACAAGCTCTGCGAAGGTGCGCTGTGCTACACCGGTGACCTCCTGGACAGCGCGCGGCCGAAGTATGACCTGAAGTACTACGTCAATCTGGCGAAGGACCTCGAGAAGGCCGGCGCGCACATCCTCGGCGTGAAGGACATGGCGGGCCTCCTGAAGCCGGCCGCCGCGCGGGTGCTGTTCAAGGCCCTGAAGGAAGAAGTTGGCCTGCCGATCCACTTCCACACCCACGACACCTCGGGCATCGCGGCGGCCACTGTTCTGGCGGCGGTCGAGGCCGGCGTCGATGCGGTCGACGGGGCGATGGATGCCTTCTCCGGCAACACGTCGCAGCCGTGCCTCGGCTCCATCGTCGAGGCGCTGAAGGGCTCGGACCGCGATCCCGGCCTTTCGGCCGAAGCGATCCGCCGCATCTCGTTCTACTGGGAAGCCGTGCGCAACCAGTATGCGGCCTTCGAGAGCGACCTGAAGGGCCCGGCGTCGGAAGTCTACCTGCATGAAATGCCTGGCGGACAGTTCACCAACCTGAAGGAACAGGCCCGCTCGCTCGGCCTCGAGACCCGCTGGCACGAGGTGGCGCAGGCCTATGCCGACGCCAACATGATGTTCGGCGACATCGTCAAGGTGACGCCGTCGTCCAAGGTGGTCGGTGACATGGCGCTGATGATGGTCAGCCAGGGCTTGACCGTTGCCGATGTCGAAAATCCGGACAAGGACGTGGCTTTCCCGGATTCCGTGGTGCAGATGCTGCGCGGCGATCTTGGTCAGCCGCCTGCCGGCTGGCCGCAGGCACTGCAGGCCAAGGTGCTGAAGGGCGATGCCCCGATCACCGCGCGACCGGGCTCGCTGCTCAAGACGGAAGACCTGGAAGCACGGCGCAAGGAAGCGGCCGAGAAGACCGGCATGGACATCGACGACCACGCACTGGCGTCCTACCTCATGTATCCGAAGGTCTTCACCGACTTCGCCAAGGCACAGAGCCAGTATGGCCCGACCTCGGTGCTGCCGACGCCGGCCTATTTCTACGGGCTGGAAGCGGGCGACGAACTGTTCATCGAGCTGGAGCCGGGCAAGACCCTCGTGGTCCGCTGCCAGGCGTTTGGCGAGACCGACGAGCAGGGCGAGAAGAAGGTGTTCTTCGAGCTGAACGGCCAGCCGCGCATCGTCAAGGTGCCGGATCGCGCCCATGGTGCCGCTGGCGCCGCCCTGCGCCGAAAGGCGGAAGTTGGCAACGAGGCGCATGTGGGCGCGCCGATGCCGGGCGTCGTGTCGACCGTTGCCATTGCCGCTGGTCAGGCGGTCAAGGCCGGCGATGTGCTGCTGTCGATCGAGGCCATGAAGATGGAAACCGCCCTGCATGCGGAGCGCGATGGCACCATTTCGGAAGTGCTGGTGACGCCGGGCAGCCAGATTGACGCCAAGGACCTGCTGGTCGTCTACAAGGCGTGAGTCTGGATGTAATTCTGGTCTGACCGGAACAAGACGACAGGGGAGGCCGGTGGGCTGGCCTCCCCTCAGACTACTGACAAACCCTCTATGGTCATCCCGGACGCAGCGAAGCGGAGATCCGGGACCGGAGAGCCAAAGTCTCTTCGGGATGAACTCATTGAAACATTGAGGCCTCGACTCTCCGGTCCCGGCTCGGCGCTACGCTTGGCCGGGATGACTTCGGTGAGGTAGAGGTTTGTCATCAACCTCAGGGGAGGCCGGTGGTCTCCCCTTTTTTGTTGGCTCTGCTTCAGTTTTGCAGCGCTCGTGTAGTCATCGCGGGTCTCGCGCTGCGCTTCGCCCGGGGTAACCGAGGAGGATGTGGCGGAGTATGGAGGCATGTGAATCAGATGGCCGGACTGCCCTGAGACTGCTACAGCTCCCCGCCTTGTACGGGGATCTTTTTGGCTACTCCCGGGCTTTCGCGACGCTCTGCTGCTGGTTCGGTGCTGTGTGGATCCCCGCACAATGCGGGGATGTCCGCCGAGTGTGGCGTGGAGCCGAACCTGCAGGGGCGGTCTGCACGGACGTGACCGGGTGGAACCGCAAGGTTGAACATTGCCCTGTCCCAGCGCTGCCGGGACAGCGCGGCTTGAGGCGTCGTCGATGGAATTCTCCTACGAAATTCTCGCCATCCTGTTTGCTGTCGCACTGCTGGCCGGATGGGTGGATGCCATCGCCGGAGGTGGGGGGCTGTTGACCATTCCCGCGCTTTTGCTGGTTGGCGTGCCGCCGGCAACTGCGCTGGCGACCAACAAGTTGCAGGGCAGCTTCGGCGCAATGACGGCAGCGGTCTATTTCATCCGGCGCAAGATGGTGTCGGTGCGCGCAAACCTCTTGCCGATTGCCGCGATTGCCATTGGTTCGATGTTTGGCGGCTGGGTGCTGCAACAGATCAACGCGGACATTCTCGTCCTGTTCATTCCAGTGCTGCTCGTTTCGATCGGCCTCTATTTCCTGTTCTTTGCCCGCAATCTTGATGAGGAACGGGAGCCGAAGATCAGTGAAACCCGATATGCAACGACGGCGGCGCCGCTGCTCGGCTTTTATGACGGGTTTTTCGGGCCGGGTACGGGATCGTTCATGGCGACGTCGCTGGTCATCTTGCGCGGCATGCCGATCCGTGTTGCAACGGCCCATGCCAAGCTGTTCAACGTCACCAGCAATCTGGCAGCGCTCGCCTATTTCGTGCTGTTCGGGAACATTGCCTGGATCGCCGGTGGCGTCATGATCCTCGGCCAGATCGGCGGGGCCTATCTCGGCGCGCATTTTGCCTTCAAGGGCGGCGCGAAGATCATCCGGCCGATCACCGTGATCATGTGCTTTGCCATGAGCATCCGGGTGCTGATCCGGATGTGGCCAGCCTGAGGCTTGCCTGAAAGGCGGACCCGTCAGGCCTTGTCGGCCCGGCCGATCCACAAGTCCAGGAAATCGTCCAGCCATTTGCGCACGGCGCCATCGAAGACGAAACGGCCGGCGAAATGGTCCTGGCGGCCCTGTGCGCCGGGCTGCGCCATGCGCGGCGCACCCTTCGTGGTCCAGCGCACCATCATGGCGTGAGTCAGTTCGGGATGAAACTGGATGCCATAGGCTCGCGGACCGACGCGGATGGCCTGGTTGGGATAGGTGTCGCCCGTTGCCAGCAGATCTGCACCGCGCGGCAGGTCAAAGCCCTCGTTGTGCCATTGATAGACCTTGCCGGGCCAGGACATCAGCGACTTGCCTGTCTCGGTCGGGTGCAGCGGATAGTAGCCGATTTCCACCTCCTCGCGGGGGTGCGCGGCGACCTTGCCACCGAGATGGCGGACCATCATTTGCGCGCCAAGGCAGATGCCGAGAAATGGCTTCTGCTCTTTCAGTGGAACGCCGATCCAGTCGATTTCCCGGCTGATGTAGGCGTCCGGGTCGTTGGCGCTCATTGGGCCGCCGAACACCACGGCACCGGCATGGTGCTGCATGTCGGCCGGCAAGGGATCGCCGAAGCGCGGGCGGCGGATGTCGAGGCTGAACCCGCGCCGGACAAGTTCCTGGCCGACACGTCCCGGTGTCGACGTTTCCTGGTGCAGGACAATCAATACGCGCTTGTCTGTCATGTCTGGCCGCTGGAACGGCTGATCCGACTGGGGTCCCTGTGGGGGCGTGGATCAGCTGTTGCTGGTGTCGGTTGCGTCGGTGTGATCCTGCTCCCGGGCGACCTTCTGGCGCAAGGCAATCCGGTCACGCGACGAGACGCCCAGCAGTTCTGCCACACGCCAGACCGTGTTGTCCTCGAACTCGTGCACATGGCCGTCAGCGTAGGCGATCTGCCACATCATCTCGATGATGGCATGGCGTTCAGTCTCATCCGTCTTGCGCTTGAGGATCGAGGTGAAGCCGTAGAGATCGACTGCCTCGTTGTCCCGATCCGTCGCGAGCTTGATCAGCTCCTCGGTGTCCTCGTCGGTCAGCTCGTAATGCTGCTTCAAGATGTTGGTCAGCTTCGTCTGCTCGGCCGGATCCATATCGCCGTCGACACTGATGACGTGGATCAGCAACGCGGCAACGGCGAGGCGCTGGTCGTCGTCGGCAAAGGTGAGCGCTTCGGTTTCTCCGAAGGTGACTTCCCTGATGAAGCGCTTGATCGATGAGAGCATTCGTTCCGTCCGTCCTTGAAAACCAACTCTGTTGCCGCCGGAATCCGGGTAAATGGCCTTCAGGGTTGCAGCATAAGGCATAATCCTTACGGAGCCTTTTTATATGGCGCTTTGGAGGCAGTTTGCGAATGACTTGCGGCACTTAGGACACAGTGCAAGATCAGAGGTCCGTTTAGATGTATTCTAAACTATTGATTTTTCGACCCTATTAACTTGACACTGCGTCTCAGGAATTGTTTGGATCCCGCACCAGGTTCCGGCATTCGGCCTCTGCGGCAGTGTGCCTTGCGGAGGTTGACCGGAGCTGTTCCCTTCAAATGGAGATCAATCCATGTTCCGCTCGCTTCGCCTCGCCCTCGTTGCGGCCACTGCGTTGAGTGCTTTCCCGGCCGTTGCCAAGGACGTAGCTCCTGCCGATGTGCTTGCGACCTATCAGGATGTCGCTGCTGCTGCCTACGCGGACTCCCTTGCCGGTGCCAAGGCGCTGAAGGTGGCGGTTGATGCCCTTGTCGCCAAGCCGTCGGACGAGACGCTGGCCGCCGCCCGCAAGGCCTGGATCGCGGCGCGCAACCCTTACCAGCAGACGGAGGCGTACCGGTTCGGCAACGCCATCGTCGATGACTGGGAAGGCAAGGTGAATGCCTGGCCGCTGGACGAAGGCCTGATCGACTACGTCGATACCGCGTCCTATGGCGACAGTTCGGAAGAGAACGCTTTCTTTGTTGCCAATGTGATCGCCAATCCGACCCTGAAGGTTGGCGGTGTCGAGATCGACGCCAGGGAGATCACCCCGGCGTTGCTTGCCGAGAAGCTGCAGGAGGCCGGCGAGGTCGAGGCGAATGTGGCCACCGGCTATCACGCCATCGAGTTCCTGCTCTGGGGCCAGGACCTGAACGGCACCAAGGCCGGTGCCGGCAATCGCCCGGCCACGGACTTCGATATTGCCAAATGCACGGGCGGAAATTGTGAGCGCCGGATCGCCTATCTGAAAGCGGCGACGGATCTGCTGATTTCCGATCTGGAGGAAATGGCCAAGGCATGGGCGCCCGGCGGCGCAGCCCGGATGGAACTGAAGGCGAAGGGTGAGGCTGGCGGTCTGGCGACGATCCTGACTGGAATGGGATCGCTGTCCTATGGCGAACTGGCCGGTGAGCGCATGAAGCTCGGCCTGATGCTGAACGACCCGGAAGAGGAGCATGACTGCTTCTCCGACAACACCCACATGTCGCACTACAATGACGTCATCGGCATCCGGAACGTCTACTTCGGCACTTACGGCGGCAAGGTTGTCGGTGCGTCGCTGGCGGATTTGGTCAAGGCAAAAGACCCGAAGCTGGCCGAGGAGATGCAGGCTAAGCTGGACAAGACGCTGGCTGCCTTCGAAGCCTTGAAGACGCGGGCGGAAACGGTCGAGGCCTATGACCAGATGATCGGTGAAGGCAACAAGGACGGCAATGCCGTGGTGCAGGCTGCAATTGACGCGCTGGTGGACCAGACAAAGTCGATCGAACGCGTGGTTGCGACACTTGGTCTGGAAGCGATTGCGTTTGAAGGCTCCGACAGCCTCGACAATCCGACGGCAGTGTTCCAGTAAATCACTGTGAAATTTCCGGGCGGCGGACGGCCGCCCGGGATGCTGCCGGTGGTGAGAGGGATCCCGGCTGGCCACGGATGCGACCGGGGTGGTCCTGAAAATGACACATGATGTTCTGGGTGGGCTTGCTGCGCGGCATTCGTCAACGTGGACGAATGGCAGCAGTTCCGTGGGGTTCGGCGCAACACCTTGCTTTTTTGGGGAGGAGCCCCCCACCCCCAGCCCCTCCCCACGAGGGGGAGGGGAGCTGAGGGGCTCTCGCCCGGATCGTCTCCGAGATTTGTCGCAGGGCCTGTCTGCCCCCCTCCCCCTCGTGGGGAGGGGTTGGGGGTGGGGGGCTCGGGCGATCAAGATGACCGCAGGCCTCGCCGCGGCGTGCCTGTTGGCCCTCCCGGCTTATGCCCAGGACCTGTCCCACCGCACCGACCTGACGGAAGCGGACCGGGCGCGGGTTGGCGAGATCCTGAAAGCGCCGGAGGATTTCTCCAGGGCTGAAGCATTCGAGGCCATGAGCGCCGGGGCGGCGACGTCGAAGAAGCGCATCAACCGCGACTCCTTCTCGCATCCGACGGCCAATCTGAGTTTCGAAGAGCAGCAGACGTTCCGGATCGGCAACGGTATCTTCCGCAAGCTCTGGGTGGCAGCGCCCTCGTCAACACAGGCCTCCGACGGGCTGGGGCCGCTCTACAACGCCCGTTCCTGTCAGGGGTGCCACCTGAAGGATGGCCGGGGCCAGCCGCCTCTGCCGGGTGACGAGGCCGTGTCCTTGTTCTTGCGGCTCTCCGTGCCGCCGCGCACCGACGCCGAGCGGGAGGCGCTGGCTGCGCGCAAGATCCAGTCTGTGCCGGAGCCAACCTATGGCGGCCAGTTCCAGACCTTTGCCGTGACCGGTCTGCCTGGCGAAGGCCGGATGTCGATCACGCATGAAGACATCCCGGTGACGCTGACCGGCGGCGAGGTCGTGACGCTGCAGAAGCCGGTCTATGCCGCCGTTGATCTCAACTATGGCCCGATGCAGCCGGACACGATGATCTCGCCGCGCGTGGCGCCGCCGATGATCGGTCTGGGGCTCTTGGAGGCGATCCATCCAGGCGATATCCTGGCAAAAGCCGACCCGGAGGACCGGGATGGCGACGGGATATCCGGCCGGCCGAACCTGGTGCTTGATCCAAAGACCGGAGAGACGGTGCTTGGCCGGTTTGGCTGGAAGGCGACGACGCCCAATGTCCGCGTCCAGAGTGCCGGAGCGTTTTCCGGCGACATCGGCATTTCAACGCCGGATCATCCCGATCCACATGGCGATTGCACGACCGCGCAGACCGCCTGCCGCGCCCAGCCGACCGGCGAACAGGAGCGGCTGGGGCTGACGGAAGCGCCCGATCCGGTGATGGATCTGGTGACCTTCTACTCGGAAAACCTGGCGGTGCCGGCGCGGCGCAAGGTGGATGACCCGCAAGTGCTGCGCGGCAAGGCGCTGTTCAGCACGCTGGGCTGTGCCTCCTGCCATACGCCGAAATATGTCACCTCGCGCGAGGCGGCCAATCCGGCGCACCGGTTCCAGCTGATCTGGCCCTACACCGACCTGTTGCTGCATGACATGGGCGCGGGACTGGCGGACAACCGGCCGGACGGGGACGCGGATGGCCGGGAATGGAAGACGCCGCCACTGTGGGGCATCGGCTTGACGGAAACGGTGAGCGGGCATACGCGTTTCCTCCATGACGGCCGCGCAAGGTCTCTACTGGAAGCCGTGCTGTGGCATGGCGGCGAGGCGCAGGCCGCGCGCGACGGCGTCGTTGCCCTTGCGCCCGATGACCGCGCGGCGCTGATCCGCTTCCTGGAGTCGCTGTAACATGTTGAGAATCCCCGCCGCGCTCGTTGCCCTGTCCCTGCTGACGGCCGGGGGCGCGCGTGGTGAAACGACTGTTCAGCCTGTTCAGGTCGGGCAGCCGGCTCAGGTTGCGGCTACCTACGGGGATTATGCGCGCGCGAGCCTTGAGGGCTACATCCGTCCGGCGATGGGACGGTTTGCCACTGATGCCGCACGGCTGCCCGATGCCGTGCAGGGGGCTTGCGTGGACGGTGATGACAGCGCCCGCGAGGAATTCCGCGCGGTGTACGGGGCAACGCTGGCGTCCTTTGCCCGAATCAGCTTTCTGCGGTTCGGCCCTCTCGCGGAAGGTAACCGGCTGGAGCGGCTGGCCTTCATGCCGGATGCGCGTGGTGTTGCCCAGCGACAGGTGCGCAAGATCCTGGCCGACAGGGATCCGACCGCTGCGACCGCAGAGCAGCTTGCTGGCAAGAGCGTGGCCGTGCAGGGGCTGACGGCCCTTCAGCTCGTTGCCTTTGATGACGCTGGAGCCGTAATGCTGGGCGGGCAGGGAGAGGATGCTGGTTTTGCCTGTGCCTATTCTCTCGCCATTGCCACGAATGTCGCGACCATCGCCGGCGAGCTGACCCGGGACTGGGCTGACCCGGCCGGTTTTTCCGGGGAACTGCTTGGCCCCGGGCCTGAACGGCCACGTCTGAAGAGCGAGAAGGAAGCGGCGGAGCTGATCTTCAACGCACTGGTCACCGGCTTCGTAATCGTCCGCGATCAGGATCTGTTGCCGGCGCTGGCGAGCGGACCGGACAGTGCAAAGCCAGGACGCCTGCCCTTTGCTCGCTCCGGCTTTACGCTGGCCTATCTGTCGGCGGAGATCGGCGGGCTGGCAGAGGCGCTGGAAGCGGGCGGCTATGAGCGCGGGCTCGACAGCGAGGGTGTCTGGATCCCGGCTTCGCTCGAGTTCGAGTTCGGCAATGCGCTGAAGATGCTGGCACGCCTGCGCGAGCCGATGCGCGTGACCCTTGCCGAGCCGGAAACGCATGCCGGACTGTCCAATGTTGCGCTCGTGCTGAAAGGCCTGCGCGACACGGTGGCGCTCAATCTCGCCGGGTCGCTGAACCTTTCCGGAGGCTTCAATGCGCTGGACGGGGACTGAGGCGGCGGTTCTGAACCGCCGCAGCTTTCTCTCCGGCCTTGCCGCAGCCGGTCTCCTGCCGCTGTTGCCGGATCGCGCGGCGGCGGCTCTCGGGGCGGGAGATCCGGATGAACCGCTTTTTGCCAGCGCGCGGCGCAATGCGGACGGACGCCATGCCGTCGCGATCCTGACGGCTGACGGCCGGGACGTGCTGGACGTGCCGCTGCCCGACCGGGGCCACGGCATCGCCCTGTCGCCGGACCGCAGCCGCTTCGTCACCTTCGCACGCCGGCCGGGCCAGTTCCTGATGCTTGTCGACCGCGAAGAACGGCAGGCGCCACAGGTGACGAGCGCCGAACTGGGGCGTCACTACTATGGCCACGGGGTGTTTTCCGCCGACGGACGGCTGGTCTATGCGGTCGAGAACGCATTCGGCCCCGTCGGTGAGGAAACGCGCGGCCGCGTCGGCGTCTATGATGCAAGCGGCGAGCGCCTTATCCGGATCGGCGAGTTCGACACCCATGGCGTCGGGCCGCATGACATCCTGCTGGCCGAGGAGGGCCGGGTGCTGGTGGTCGCCAATGGCGGTATCGACACGCATCCGGTCACGGGGCGCGACATGCTCAATCTCGACCGGATGCAGCCGTCGATTGCCCGCATCGATGCTGCGAGCGGCGACCTGCTTGGGCTCTTCAGGCTGCCGCCGGACCTGTCTCAAGTATCATTGCGCCACATGGCGCTGGATGCGGCCGGATCAGTCTGGATCGGCGGACAGTTCGAGGGCGACGCGGGATTGACCCCGCCCCTGGTCGCCAGACTGTCGAGGGAGGGCGGCCTGTCGGTGGTGGATGTGCCCGAGGGATTGCTGAAGCGGCTCGGCAACTATGTCGGCTCGGTGGCGGTGAATGCGCCGGCCGGGCTCGTCGCCCTGTCCAGTCCGCGCGGCGGCCATGTGCTTTATCTGTCGGCCGCTGACGGAACGCCGGTCGGCAGCCATCCCATTGCTGATGTCTGCGGGCTGGCCCCGCTCGACGACGGGTTCCTGGTTTCCGATGGTGCGGGTGGCCTTGCCTTCGGCACGGGCCGCGAGCCGGCGGCTGAGCCCTATGCCCGGCCGGCGGGTGTGTCCTGGGACAATCACATGGCTGCGCTGTAGCCCAGACGCAGAGTGATGACAAACCCTTCCATCGTCTTCCCGGACGCAGCGAAGCGGAGATCCGGGACCGGAGAGCCTAGGTCTCTCCGGGATTTGCTGGATGAAAAATGGAGGTCTCGACTCTCCGGTCCCGGCTCGGCGCTGCGCTTGGCCGGGATGACTGCGGAGACGTTGAAGTTTGTCATCAAGCTCTGGCTGCGCTGTAACGCAGCCGCATGATCGTCAGTCCCTACCGCTCCCGCGCCATCAGCCAGATGAAGAACACCCCGCCGACGAGGCCGGTGACGATGCCGATGGGCATGTCCTCGGGTGCCATGATCACACGGGCGCAGATGTCGGCGAGGATCAGGAACAGGGCTCCGGCCAGCGCCGACAGCGGGATGACGCGAGCATTGTCGCCCCCGGCAATCAGGCGCACCAGATGCGGCATCATGAGGCCGACGAAGCCGATGATGCCGGAGAAGGCAACGCAAACCCCCGTGACGAGCGCTCCGGCGACAAACACCGACAGGCGCAGCCGCGTGACAGGCACGCCAAGGGTCGAGGCGGTCTCGTCGCCGAGGGTGACGGCGTTGAGCGCGCCAGCCTTGAACCACAGCCACAGGCCACAGGGCACCAGCACCGCAAGCGGATAGATCAGGTGGTTCCATTGCGCGAGGCCGAGCCCGCCCAGCATCCAGAACACCACCGTGTGGGTGGCCTTCGGATCGGCCAGGAAGATCAGGATGTTGGCCAGCGCCATGATGATGAAGGAGACGGCGACGCCGGCCAGCACCAGCCGGTCCGGCGAGCCGGCGCGGGCGACCTTCACCACGCCCAGCACGATGGCGGTTGCTACCAGCGCACCGGCAAAGGCCAGCAGCGGCACGGTCAGGAGACCAAGGAACAGCCCCGTGTGCAGCAGCGCCAGGATGGCACCGAAGGCCGCGCCCGACGAAATGCCAAGCAGGTGCGGATCAGCCAGAGGGTTGCGGGTGACCGACTGCAGCACCGCGCCGGTGACGGCAAGTCCGGCTCCGACAAGGGCGGCGAGCAGCGCCCGGGGGAAGCGGATGTCCCAGACAATCGCCTCCCGGGCCGTTGTCCAGGTCTTGGTCACGGAGCCGGGCAGAAGCTTGTTGGCGACGATCCCGGCGACGTCGCCGAGGGGCACGGAAATGGCCCCCACGGCGACGGCGGTCATAATGGCAAGGACGAGGAGGCCCAGGCCGATCACGCCGGTGAGCAGCACCGGCCAGAGCCGGTGTTGCTCGCCCGGAACGGCGGCCGCTGCCTCACTTTCCAGCGAAACCGTCAACGAGCTTCTCCACGGCGCGGATGTTGCGGGGGCCAGGCGTCGCCTCGACATATTCGAGCACCACGAAGCGGTCATTCTTCACGGCATCGACATTGGCGAAGGCCGGGTTGGCCTTGAGGAACGCGATCTTCTGCTCGGCGGTGACGTTGCCGTAGTTCACGATCACGATCACTTCCGGGTTGCGGTCGACCACGGGCTCCCAGGCGACGGTGGCCCAGCTCTTGTCCAGGTCGTCCATGATGTTCTTGCCGCCGGCAGCCTCGATCAGCGCTGTCGGCATGGCGTAGCGGCCGGAGGTGAAGGGGGTGTCCTCGCCGCTGTCATAGACGAAGACGCGCAAGGGATTGGACTTGTCGACCTTGGCGGTTGCCTCGGCCAGCTTTGCCTCGTAACCGGCAACCAATTCCTTCGCCTTGTCCTCGACGCCGAAAATGCGGCCGAGGTTGATCAGGTCGTTGTACATGTCGGCCATGGAGATCTTCTCCTTCGGGCCGATATGGATGCAGCTTTCGGTCAGTTCGTAGACCGCAATGCCGAAGGGGGCGAGGGTCTCGGGCGTGACCTCGCCGCCGACCTTCATGCCGTAGTTCCAGCCAGCGAAATAGAAGTCGGCTTCCGCACCGAGCAGCACTTCCTTGGTCGGGTATTTTTCCGAAAGCTCGGGCAGCTCGGTAACGCCCTTGCGCATTTCCTCATCCAGCGTCTTCCAGCCAGACACGCCGGTGTAGCCGGCCATGCGGTCGGTCAGGCCGAGCACCAGCATCATTTCGGTGAGGTTGACGTCGTTGGAAATGGCGCGCTTCGGCGCGGCCTCGAAGGTCACGTCGCGGTTGCAGCTCTTCACGTTCACCGGATAGGCCGCGGCGGCCACGGTGGAGAGCAGGAAGGCGGCGAGGGCAAGTTTCAGACGCATGTCAGGGTCTCTTCAGTCACAGGTGAAAGGAGAAGCGGGGATGTTGTCCGCTGAGATCGATCCGCGAGCGCACGGCAAAAGCGCCCGCGATGTGGGTTTCGGTGAAGACCTCGGCGGGCGCGCCCTCGGTCAGGACGCGGCCGCCAGCGAGCAGCAGCACGCGATCGGCGTATTCGGCGGCGAGCGTCAGGTCGTGCAGGGTGGTGATGACCGTGAGGCCAAGGCCCCGCAGCAGCGCCATCAGCTCGAGCTGGTGGCGGATGTCGAGGTGGTTGGTCGGCTCGTCCAGGATCAGCAGCTTGGGCGCCTGGGCCAGCGCCCGGGCCACCATCACGCGCTGGCGCTCGCCGCCCGACAGGGTGCCGAAGGGCCGTTCGGCCAGAGCGTTGAGATGCAGGCGGGCGAGCGCATGGGCAATCGCATCGCGGTCGGCCGAACCGGCCGCGCTGAGACCGCGCTGATGCGGCAGGCGCCCGAGCGCCACGATCTGGCGCACGGTCAGGGCAAAGTCCGTCGGCTGCTCCTGCAGCACGGCAGCAATCCGGCAGGCGACATCGCGGGCGGGCAGGCTCCAGATGTCGGTGCCTTCCAGCCGGACCTGCCCGCGGCGGGGACGATGGAAGCGGTAGAGCAGCCGCAGCAGCGACGACTTGCCGGCTCCGTTGGCGCCGCAGATCGCCAGAACCTCGCCCTGGTTGAGCGTGAGGTTGATGTCGGCCAGGAGGTCAGGCCGGCCGCGCGGTCCCCAGCAGAGGCCTTCCGCCTCGAAAAAGGGCGCGCTCATGTGCAGGCATCGGCATCCGGGGGCAGCACCCGGCCGGAGGCGGGGATGCGCGCGAGGGCGGTCCGGGCCAGCTTGCCGGGCCGCTCCGAGGCCTTGCACCAGCCGTCCGGCAGCGCTTCGTACTGGCGGGCAAAGCGGGCAATGTCCTCGGCATCGGTGAGGTCCATGTCGCCGAAGAGCCAGGTGGTCTTGTCCTGCGACTGGAGGGCGATGGCGCAGGGACGACCGCAGGCGGCCATGCACTCGATGCCGCCGACGCGCCAGGCAGCGTCTGCAGCCATCTGTGCAGTTAGCTCTGCCAGAAGTGCCTTGCCAGGGCGGTCTTCACTGCCGCGCGGGCGGCATGTCACGCAGACCACGAGCTCGTGCGTCGGCTCGGTGGACAAGGTCCGGTCGTCGCCGGGAATAGGGGAATGGGCCGTAACCGGCCGCTGAATGGTCACCGAATTTCTCCTTCCGGGGCACCCCGCCCGGTGGCTGTTGTGGGTCGGTGATGGCAGGTCTCCTGACTTGCGGGTCGTCGCCTTGCCCTGCCTTCCCATCCCGCGCCGGTCGTGTGGCACTTGGGACAGTGGCTGTCTGGGGTCGGCTCGCCGCCTACAGTTGCGGGGGCAGTCACGGACTTGGCGCCTGTTGGCTACACCGTACCGTGTTCCCTTTTCACCCGGCAAAGCGCTTGTTCGCCGGGAACCATCACGGCGAATGATCAGGGCAGGGGCGTGTGTTGTCAAGGCGATGTCACCGGGTTTGGACGAGAGCACCCGGTGTTTATATGTAATGTAATTACGTTACAAGCGCGGACTGTCTATCCGGCGTCCATCGCGATGGAGAAGTACTGTGTGCCGGACCAGCGCAACGTCCAGCTGGCCCCCGGCCGAACGTTCTGGATGATGCCAGGATCGAAGGCGACAAAGCAGCGGCCGCCAGGCTGGCGCACGGACGGGTAGAGCAGTCCGCGATGTCCCTGACGGCGCAGATCGGCCGCCAGCGCCTGGCCAGCCGGATAGCCGGCCGCCGGTTCCGCCGCCAGCGCCGGGTGCTCGGGCGTGTCTGTCAGGTCCGGAAAGTCGCCGATGAAGTCGGCGAGGAGTTCCACATAGGCGGCCTCTTCGTGGAAATGGCCGATGTAGGAGAGTTCCCGCGTGCGGTGAAACCCCACCTCGGCGGCGGAGGTCAATGGATCATAGGCACAATACCACGCGCCGCGGTCGCCGCCGTTGAAGCGGTTGCCGGTTGGCCGCGTGTAGACAAACGCGGCGTTGATATGGGTCTCGCCATAGAGGGCGAGATCGGCCTTGCGGCGGAAGAACGCCAACTCCCGCCTGTCGATGCCGGGGCTGCCCTCCCGCTCGGCCTTCAGCCGCGCGTTGGTCAGGCCCTCCAACTCGGCCAGGATTTCCGCTTCCCGGTCGCTGTCGACAAGACCGCGCAGCACGGGCGGCTTGTGGTGCGTCTTCGAGATCAGCCGGATCAGGGCGCGGTCGGCGATCGCGGTAAGCTTCACGCGCCACCTCGGAGGGCATCGAGATAGGTCCGCACGCTGAGGATCTTCGGCAGGCCGCCGTCGATCATCGCGTCGACCGGGCGCTGGCCGTCGAATTCCGGCCCGGTGTTGGGCAGCTTGATCCAGCGGTCGGCAAGATCCGGACTGAAGTAGAGCTGCAGCGACTTGTAGATGCCGATGAGGGCACTGAGGCGCAACAGCTGATCGCGGGTCAGCTCGCCGCGGAAGCTCGCGGACTTGGCGCGTTTCCAGGAGGAGTCCGACATGTCGCAAAGACCGGCGGCCTCGCGAACCGTCAACGACCAGGCGTCGGCGACGCGGCTGTAGGCCTTGAGGCCGACGGCCTGAAGGTCGTCGACGGGCCGGGGCTTGAGGGCAGCTTCCATGCGGTCACCGTGCCAATGCGGTTCAATACTCTAAAATAGATCATATGGACCATAATACAAGGTCAAATGATCCAGTTAGAGGTCCCGAAGCACCTCGCTGGCCCGGACGGCGGCGGAGGCGCGGTTCTCGACGCCGAGTTTGACGTAGATCTGCTCGAGGTGCTTGTTCACCGTGCGCGGGCTGAGGCCGAGAATGTCGCCGATGTCCTTGTTGGGCTTGCCGCGCGAGATCCAGGTCAGGACGTCCGCCTCGCGCGGGGTGAGACCGAAGCGCTGGCGCAGGGCGTCCGTCTGGCCGGGGTGGCTGGCGCTGGTCAGGCGGAACAGGTGCTCGTCGGCGCTGATCGAGCCGATGGGGGCGAATTCATACTGGCCGGCGGCCCCGAGGTCGAGCACCAGCGGGTCGGGCCGTCCTGTCGCCTGCCGGCTTGCGGTGGCGATCCAGCCGGCCAGCGCGGTTCGGATACGGTCCAGCGCGGTTTCGCCCACAGCAACGGTGCCCCGATCCAGGGCTTCGAGAACCTGGCTGGTCTGCGGTGTGGACCACTTGATGTTGCCATCCGCGCTGACGGCGATCAGGTGCCGGCCTGCGGCATCCAGCGCAATGCGGGCGCTCTGGACCTGTCGCGCATTGGCGAGGTGCACCCGGATGCGGGCCTGCAGCTCGTCGAGATTGATCGGCTTGGTGAGAAAGTCGACACCGCCGCTTTCCAGCGCATGCACCACATGCTCGGTCTCGCTGAGGCCGGTCATGAAGATCACCGGCACATGTTCCAGCCCGCGCCGGGCCTTGAGCAGGCGGCAGGTCTCGAAGCCGTCGGGTGCGGGCATCACTGCGTCCATCAGCACCATGTCCGGCGTGATGCGGTCGCAGATGGCCAGCGCGGCGGTGCCGGAGGTGGCGACCAGCACGGTGACGCCGGAGGTCTCCAGCGCCTTCGTCAGAAAGCCGAGGGTCTCGGGGGAATCATCCACCACGAGGACGATGTCGCGCGAGGCGGCGGGGGATCCGGCGGCGTCAGTCATGGGGGGCTGTGTCCTCGAGGATCTTGCGATAGCCGGCAAAGTCGAACTGTTCGATGCTCGTGCGAAGACGGGCGATGAGCGCGGCATCTGCGCCCGCGCCGTCCAGCTCGCTGAGCTTGGCCTCGATGCCATGGACATAGCCGATGTCGCCGAGGCTGATCAGGTCGCGGATGTGCCGCGATGACAGGGAGGCGGCTGCAACCGGAGCCTTGTCGTTCTCGCCGACCACGGCCGGGGCTGGCGCCGCAGGGGCCGGGACCAAGGAGGGGGCATCGCCGGCCCGGGTCCAGCTCAGGCCCAGCAGGCGGCCTATGCGGTCCAAGAGCTGGGCGAGATCGACGGGTTTCGACAGGGCGTCGTCATGCGCCGGTTCGCCGGCCGGGCGTAGGGCCGTGTCGCCGATGTTGGCCGAGAGCATGACGATGGGCGCGGTGAGGCCGCGCTGGCGCAAGAGGCTTGCCACCTGCCAGCCGTTCATGCCGGGCATGGAAATGTCGACCAGCAGCAAGTCCGGTCTGGCGCGGAAGGCGCTGTCGATGCCCTGCGGCCCGTCGTCGGCCAGTTCCACTTCAAAGCCGAGCGGGGCGAGGATTTCGACCATCAGCGCCCGGTGATCGGCATTGTCGTCGATGACGAGGATCCGGCGGCGCGGGCCGGTGTAGCCGGTGACGGGGCGCTCGGGAGAGACCAGCGGCTGCTGGTCGGCAAGGGCGGCCAGCATCAGCCGCACCTCGAAGGTGCTGCCCTCACCGGGACGGCTCGTGACGGCCAGCGACCCGCCGAGGGTCTGCGCCATCAGCTTGGTGATCGTCAGGCCCAGTCCCAGACCGGGCGTGCGGGCGACGCTTTCGCCGCTGCCGCGTCCGAAGGGCTCGAAGATGCGGGTCATGTCCTCCTCGCCGATGCCGGTGCCGGTGTCGGAAATGCGGAAGGTGGCGACCTGCGACCTGTAGCCGACCTCCAGCGTGATGGTGCCGGCGCTGGTGAATTTCACCGCATTCGACAACAGGTTGACGAGGATCTGGCGCAGGCGCTTTTCATCGGTGCGCACCAGCGTCGGCAGGTTGGGTGCCTTGCGGAATGCGAAGGCTAGGCCGGCCGCCTGGGTCTGTAGCCGCACCATGGCGACGATCTGGTCGAGGAACTCGTGGATGTTGACCGTGGCCATGTCCACCTGCAACCGGCCGGCCTCGATGCGGGAGATGTCAAGCAAGCCGTCGATCAGGCCGGAGAGGTGCTCGGCGCTGCGGCGGATGACGCGGATTGATGCCTTGCGTTCGCGCGGGATGGCCTCGTCCCGTTCCAGTACCTGGGCATAGCCCAGCACCGCGTTGAGCGGTGTGCGCAGCTCGTGGCTGAGGCCGATGACATAGCGGCTCTTGGCAAGGTTGGCGGCTTCAGCCGCTTCCTTCGCCTTCTGCAGCGCGGCGTCGGTCTTGCGGTGCGCTTCGATCTCCTTCAGCAGCAGCGAGTTCTGGCGCAGGGATTCTTCCTCCGCCACGTGGCGGGTGTCATGCGCCAGCACCAGGAACCAGACGCCAATGCCCGCCGAGATGGCGAAGACGACGAAGATCAGCGCCACCGTCCGTCCGACCACATCGGCGCCCGGCGGCAGGCTGGTGGCGGCCTGGTGGGTGATCACGGTGAGGATCAGGGCGATGCCGGCGATGACCGGAACGGCGGTCATCAGATAGCGGCCGAGCCGGGTGGAAAGATGGGCCAGGATCCAGGACGGCAGCGTGGCCTCGGCGACGCTGCGGGTCTGATATTTCAGCCGGGCCTTCGGCTTGCAGCTGTCGTGGCAGCGGGCATCCAGCGTGCAGCAGAGCGAGCAGATCGGCACCTGATAGGCCGGGCAATAGGCCATGTCCTCGGGCTCGAACGGGTTCTCGCAGATCGAGCAGGTGATGGCCGTCTTTGTCTGCCAGTGCCGGCGCGGCTTGCGCGCGAGATAGTACTTGCCACCCGTGGCGAAGGCGATGGCCGGGGCGAGCACGAAGGCGAGCGCCAGCGCGATGAAGGTGGCGAGGGATGCCGCCAGTTGCCCGAAGGTGCCATAATGGGCGAGCAGCGCGACGATGGCGGCAAGGCTCATGGCGCCGGTGCCGACCGGGTTGATGTCATAAAGATGCGCGCGCTTGAACTCGATGCCGGGGGGCGACAGGCCGAGCGGCTTGTTCACGAACAGGTCCGCCGAGATCGCCGACAGCCAGGCCATGGCGATGATCGAGAACACGCCGAGCGTTTCCTCCAGGAGGCCGTAGATGCCGAGTTCCATCAGGAGGAGCGCGATGCCGACGTTGAAGACCAGCCAGACCACGCGGCCTGGATGGGAATGCGTAAGGCGGGAGAAGAAGTTCGACCAGGCCAGCGACCCGGCATAGGCATTCATCACGTTGATCTTCAGCTGTGCCACCACGACGAAGGCGGCCATCAGCAGCACGGCGGCCTGCTCGGACGGCAGCATGTAGCCGAAGGCGACCGCATACATGCGCGACGGCTCGTCTGCCTCCGCCACCGGGACGCCGGCGGAGAGCACCAGCACGGCCAGGAATGACCCGGCGATCAGCTTCGGCAGGCCGATGATGACCCAGCCTGGGCCGGCCAGGAACAGGGCAAAGCGGCGCAGGATCCCGGGCTTTTCCCCCGGAGGAAGGAAGCGCAGGAAGTCGACCTGCTCGCCGATCTGGGCCATCAGCGCCAGGATGACTGCCGAGGCAGCACCGAACTGCATCAGATCGACGGGGTTGGAGTCCGGCGCGCGGGGGGCTCCTGTCGCCGGATCAATGCCGGAAAAGCTGAGCCAGTCCGCCACGGCACCCCAGTCTGCGAAGGCGATGAAGACAAAGGGCAGGATGTTGAGCACCAGCCAGAACGGCTGCGTCAGGATCTGGAAGCGGCTGATGAGCGTGATTCCATGGGTGACCAGCGGGATGACCACCAGCGCGCTGACGATGTAGCCGATCCACAGAGGCAGGCCGAAGGCGTAGTCGAGCGCGCTCGACATGATCGAGGCCTCGATGGCGAACAGGATGAAGGTGAAGCTGGCGTAGATCAGCGAGGTCAGCGTCGAGCCGATGTAGCCGAAACCGGCGCCGCGGGTCAGCAGGTCGATGTCGACGCCATGGCGCATGGCCGAGCGGGCAATCGGCCAGCCGACCAGCAGAAGCACGAGACAGCCGACCAGGATCGCGGCAAAGGCATTGGCCGTGCCGTAGGACAGGGTGATGGCGCCGCCGATGGCCTCCAGTGCCAGAAAGGCGATTGCACCGCCGGCCGTATGCGAGATGGCGCGGCTGGACAGGCGACGGGCGCTCTTGGCGGTGAAGCGCAGGGCATAGTCTTCCAGGGTCTGGTTGTTGACCCATTGGTTGTAATGCCGCCGCACCGGCAGGATGCGCTGGCGCGCGGTCATGCAATCCGCCTCCCTTCTGGGCATGTGCCGAAATTTTAAGCCGTTGCGGCAGGTTCGGCCCGGCCTGAACCGTCATTTCTGCCGGATCCCGCGTCGTCTCACCCGGCATTGCAGGGTTCGTGCCGCTTTGCCTGCCTATCGCACGGGCGACGGCGCGGATGACGCAGGGCGCTTACGTCAATCGACGTATGTTGCGCCGCGATATCGCAGCGCACGATCCCCTTCGACGGCTGAGGGAACCAGCCGGCCGCAAGAATGGCCAAGGTCAAGGCAGGCGGGGACAGAAGGGGACAAACAGATGATGAAGCTGAAAAGCCGCATGGCAGGGCTGACGCTCGCAGGTCTGATGGCATCGACCATGATGGGCGGTGCGATGGCCGAAGAGACCATCAAGATCGGCATCCTGCATTCGCTCTCGGGCACAATGGCGATTTCCGAGACCACGCTGAAGGACACGATGCTGTTCCTCATCGAGGAGCAGAACAAGAAGGGCGGCGTGCTCGGCAAGAAGCTGGAAGCCGTGGTCGTTGACCCGGCCTCCGACTGGCCGCTGTTTGCCGAAAAGGCGCGCGAGCTGATCTCGGTCAACAAGGTCTCGGCCGTGTTCGGCTGCTGGACCTCGGTGTCGCGCAAGTCCGTCCTGCCGGTGTTCGAGGAGCTGAACTCGATCCTGTTCTACCCCGTCCAGTATGAGGGCGAGGAAAGCCAGCGCAACGTGTTCTACACCGGCGCTGCCCCCAACCAGCAGGCGATCCCGGCGGTTGACTACCTGATGAAGGACGAAGGCGTCGAGCGCTGGGTTCTGGCCGGCACCGACTATGTCTATCCGCGCACGACCAACAAGATCCTTGAAGCCTACCTGAAGTCGAAGGGCGTCAAGGACGAGGACATCATGATCAACTACACGCCGTTCGGTCACTCCGACTGGCAGACGATCGTGTCCGATATCAAGGCTTTCGGTTCGGCAGGCAAGAAGACGGCAGTGGTCTCGACCATCAACGGTGACGCCAACGTGCCGTTCTACAAGGAACTGGGCAACGCAGGCGTCAAGGCCGAAGACATCCCGGTCGTCGCCTTCTCGGTGGGTGAGGAAGAACTCGCCGGCCTCGACACCGCGCCGCTGGTTGGTCACCTGGCCGCCTGGAACTACTTCCAGTCCGTCGACAACCCGGTCAATGCCGAGTTCATCTCCAGCTGGCGCGCCTTCACCGGCAACGACAAGCGCGTGACCAATGACCCGATGGAAGCGCATTACATCGGCTTCAACATGTGGGTGAAGGCGGTCGAGAAGGCTGGCACCGTTGATCCGGATGCCGTGATCGACTCCCTCGTCGGCGTGTCCGTGCCGAACCTCTCCGGCGGCTACTCGGCCATGATGCCGAACCACCACATCACCAAGCCGGTGCTGATCGGCGAGATCCAGGCCGACGGCCAGTTCGAGACCGTCTGGGAAACCCCCGGCCTCGTGGTGGGCGACGAGTGGTCTGACTACCTCGAAGGCTCCATGGATCTGATCGCCGACTGGCGCGCGCCGCTGTCCTGCGGAAACTTCAACGTCAAGACCGGCAAGTGCGGCGGTTCCGGCAGCTGATGTGAGCGCAAGCGAGGTCCCCTTTCCGGATGTCCGGGAAGGGGATTTTCGAGATGCTGAGGCTGCCCCCCACCCCCGACCCCTCCCCACGAGGGGGAGGGGAGCAGAGGGGCGGAGCCAGTCGCCAGCGATTGATATCGCCTGTTCATTGGCGCAGGTGCCAAACGCACCCCTCCCCCTGGTGGGGAGGGGGTAGGGGTGGGGGGCTGCAGCCTCTCGCTGCCATGATTCCTTCCAGCCTGGTGGCGCATATGTCTCTGAAAAATCTGATGATCTGCCTCATGATTCTGGTGATGGGCTGCATGGTCCAGACGCAGGGTCATGCGCAAGACATTGAGGCGCTCCGGCCGCAGGTCAATGCGCTGGCCAAAGGCGGCTTCAAGGAAACGGAGGCGCAGGTCGGGGCTCTGGCTGCCATCGGAGATCCGGTCGTTGCGCCTGCGCTCGAGGCGCTGTCCAATGGTGATCTTTATGAACGCAGGAGCGATGGTCTGGTCGTGATCGGCACCAAGGCCGGAGCTGATCTTGCCTTGACCGATCCGCTGACCGGCGAGGCGCTGGGCACCGCGCCGGCCGCCTCGCTGACAAAGATCAAGGTCAACAACGGCCTGCGCCGCACGATCCGCAGCGCGCTGGGAGGCCTGACGCTGATGGCGCCGGATCCGCAGGTGCGGATGACGGCTGCGGCGGCAATGTTCAAGTCGCTGGATGTGGAAGGCCTGGCCCTGCTTGATACGGCCATGGCTGCCGAGACGGATGCGCGCGTGCTGAAAGCGATGCAGGAAGCACGGGCGGCGGTGCTGCTGGCGGTTGACGCGCCGGAGACAACCAAGCTTGAGGCTGTCCAGGTGCTCGCAAGCCGTGGCGACAGGGAAGCGCTGTCGATCCTGACAGGCGTCGCTGCAAATGCGCAAACGCCTGTGGCGCTGCGAGATGCTGCCGACCGCGCGGTGGCGGCGATTTCAAAGAATCTTGTCTTTTGGGATATCGGCCAGAATGTCTGGTACGGCATTTCGCTGGGGTCGGTGCTGCTGCTGGCCGCCATTGGCCTTGCCATCACCTTCGGCGTGATGGGCGTCATCAACATGGCGCATGGCGAGATGGTGATGATCGGGGCCTATGTCACCTTCATGGTGCAGGAGGTGATCCGGACCAGTGCGCCGGAACTGTTCGGCGGCTCGCTCGCCATCGCCCTGCCGCTTGCCTTTCTTGTGACCGCGCTGATTGGCATTGCCATCGAGAGGGGTATCATCCGCTTCCTTTATGGCCGGCCGCTGGAGACCCTGCTGGCCACCTGGGGCCTGTCGCTGATCCTGCAGCAGGCCGTGCGTTCCATCTTCGGCCCGACCAACCGGGAAGTCGGCAATCCGGACTGGATGTCCGGTGCCTTCCAACTGGGCGAGATGACGATCACCTATAACCGGCTCTGGATCGTGGTGTTCTCGCTGCTGGTCTTCGCGGGGCTCATGCTGGTGCTGAAGAAGACGCCCTTCGGCCTTTATACGCGGGCTGTGACCCAGAACCGGCGCATGGCTGCCTCGATGGGCATCCGCACACCCTGGATCGACGCGCTGACCTTCGGGCTTGGGTCGGGCATCGCCGGCATCGCCGGAGTGGCGCTGTCGCAGATCGACAACGTGTCGCCAAACCTCGGTCAGGGCTACATCATCGACAGTTTCATGGTCGTGGTGTTCGGCGGGGTCGGCAATCTCTGGGGCACACTGGTTGGCGCGCTGACGCTTGGTGTGGTGAACAAGTTCCTGGAACCCTATGCCGGGGCGGTGCTCGCCAAGATCCTCATGCTCGTCTTCATCATCCTCTTCATCCAGAAGCGTCCGCGGGGGCTGTTTGCCCTCAAGGGCCGGGCAGTCGAAGCATGATCACGTCGTTTCTCGTTCGCGCCTTCGACCGTCAGGCGGCGCTGTTTCTGGCCATCCTCGGTCTTGTCATTGTCGCGGTGCCGGCGCTCAACCTGCTGCTGCCGCCGGACCATCCGCTGCATGTGCCGACCTATGCGGTCAGCCTGATGGGCAAGTATCTGACCTATGCGCTGCTGGCGCTGTCGGTGGATCTGGTCTGGGGTTACTGCGGCATCCTCTCGCTCGGACATGGCGCCTTCTTTGCCCTCGGCGGCTATGCGATGGGCATGTATCTGATGCGTCAGATCGGACCGCGCGGCGTCTATGGTGACCCGGTGCTTCCCGATTTCATGGTGTTCCTGAACTGGAAAGAGCTGCCCTGGTATTGGACCGGCTTCGACATGTTCCCCTATGCGCTGATGATGGTGCTCTTGGTGCCGGGCGTGCTGGCCTTTATCTTCGGCTGGTTCGCCTTCCGCTCGCGCGTGTCCGGGGTCTATCTGTCGATCATCACCCAGGCGCTCACCTATGCGCTGCTGCTCGCCTTTTTCCGCAATGACATGGGCTTTGGCGGCAACAACGGCCTCACCGACTTCAAGGACATCCTCGGCTTCCCGGTGCAGGCGGACGGAACCCGCGCGGCGTTGTTCGTTGCCTCGGGTCTGGCCCTGGTGCTGTGTTTCTTGCTGGCCCGCTCGGTCACCCGCTCCAAGCTCGGCAAGGTGCTGGTGGCGGTGCGTGATGCGGAAAGCAGGACACGCTTCCTCGGCTACCGGGTGGAGCATTACAAGCTGTTTGTCTGGACCCTGTCGGCGATGATGGCCGGGCTCGCAGGTGCGCTCTACGTGCCACAGGTCGGCATCATCAATCCGGGTGAATTTCAGCCGGCCAATTCCATCGAAGCGGTCATCTGGGTGGCCGTTGGCGGGCGTGGCACGCTGTTCGGGCCGATCCTTGGCGCGGTGCTCGTCAACTACGGCAAGACCTGGTTCACGGCCGTGCTGCCGGAGGTCTGGCTGTTTGCCCTTGGAGCCCTGTTCGTCGTCGTCACCCTGTTCCTGCCGAAAGGGCTGGTCGGTCTGGTCGCCATGGTGCGGACCCGTTTGCCCAAGCGCCGGACGCAGAAGCCCGAACCCGCAACGCCCTCCACGGGCGAACCCCAACCAGCGGAGTAAGCCATGCGCCAGTCCAGCCTTCTCTATCTCGACGGCGTCAGTGTTTCCTTCGACGGGTTCCGCGCGCTCAATTCGCTCTCGCTGGTGATCGAGCCGGGGGAAATGCGGGCGATCATCGGCCCCAATGGCGCCGGCAAGACAACGATGATGGATGTCATCACCGGCAAGACCCGGCCCGACAGCGGCGAGGTGTTTTTTGGCGGGGATACGGACCTGACCCGCATGGATGAAGCGGCGATTGCGGAACTCGGCATTGGCCGCAAGTTCCAGAAGCCGACGGTGTTCGAGAGCCACACCGTGTGGGACAATCTCGAGCTGGCGCTGAAGGCACCGCGCGGTCCGTTCTCGACGCTGTTCCATGTGCTGCGACCTGCAGAACGAGCTCGCATCGAGGACTTGCTGGAGCTGATCCGGCTCGGCAGCCGGCGGGACGATCTGGCGGCCAACCTCAGCCACGGCCAGAAGCAGTGGCTGGAGATCGGCATGCTGCTGGCGCAGGAACCGCAGCTGCTTCTGGTCGACGAGCCGGCAGCAGGCATGACCGACGCGGAGACTGCCGAGACGGCCGATCTCCTGCGTGACATCAACAAGACCCGCTCGGTCGTGGTGGTGGAACACGACATGACCTTCATCCGCGCGCTGGGCGTCAAGGTGACGGTGCTGCACGAGGGATCGGTGCTGGCCGAGGGCTCGATCGACCACGTGTCGTCTGACGAGCGGGTGGTGGAGGTTTATTTGGGGCGGTGAGCGTTTCTACTGGGCCTCTCAGCTCCCCTCCCCCTCGTGGGGAGGGGCAGGGGGTGGGGGGATAGGCCTCTCATGCCTGCCTGAGAGCGCTGGTCTGGCAAGGGCGCTATGCCGGATCGACCATTTCGAAATCTTGCGAGCTCAGTCCCCCCACCCCTCACCCCTCCCCACGAGGGGGAGGGGGGGCTGAGAGGCCGTGCCACCAATCGGAGAATGGCCTCGACCGCATCGGGGTGCACTGACGAAGGCCGATGGGCCTGGCGATGAACAACCTGGAGCAGGCCATGCTGAGCGTTGAGAAGATTGATCTGCATTACGGGGCCGCGCAGGCGTTGAAGGCGGTGTCGCTGGAGGCGAAGGTTGGCGAAGTGACCTGCATCATGGGGCGCAACGGGGTGGGCAAGACGTCGACCTTGCGCGCGATTGCAGGGCAACAAGGCATCAGTGCCGGACGCATCCTGTGGAACGGGCAGGACATTTCGAAACTAGCGCCGCATCAGCGGGCAAAGCTTGGAATTGCCGTGGTGCCGCAGGGGCGCGAGATATTCCCGCTCCTGAGCGTGAAGGAAAACCTTGAGACAGGCTTTGCGCCGCTGCCCTGGCGCGACCGCAAGCTTCCGGCCGAGATCTTCGAGCTGTTTCCGGTGCTGAAGGCGATGCTGTCGCGTCGCGGCGGCGACCTTTCGGGTGGCCAGCAGCAGCAGCTCGCCATTGCCCGCGCTCTGGTGACGCGGCCGCGCCTACTGATCCTCGACGAGCCGACCGAAGGCATCCAGCCGTCGATCATCAAGGATATCGGCCGGGCCATCGACTGGTTGCGGCAGCAAGGCACGATGGCCATCGTTCTGGTGGAGCAGTACTTCGAATTTGCCCGCGATCTGGCTGACACATTCGCGGTCATGGATCGCGGCGAGGTGGTCATGGCTGGCGCGCGCGCCGAGCTGGACGAGCAGGAAGTCCGCCGCCACCTGACAGTTTAGACGATCCCGGAGGTCGCCGGGCGATCAATGGTCACGCTGTTGACACGCTTTGCCTTAGACTAGCCGCGATTCGATTGCGGAGAGACGGGATGAAGCGCGCGCTGATCGCACTGGCCGGAACGGGCCTCGTCGTCGGGACGGCTGTGTTCGTTGTGCCCATGTTCCTTCCGCGCGACGCGATCAAGGCGCGGGTGGTGCAGGAACTGGAAGCGGCCACGGGCTGGTATCTGAGGGTTGACGGACCGGTGTCGGTTTCCTTGATCCCCGGTTTACACCTGACCGCGCGTGATGTCGGCCTGTCAGGCGAGGCCGGTGCGCAAGGCATCGAGTTCGCAAAGGCGGAGGCGATCGAGTTTTCGCTTGCCTGGGACGCGTTGTTCGGCGGTGCGATCCAGGTCACCGGAGTTCGGCTTGAGGCGCCGCAGTTGCAGCTCGAAGTTGGAGTAGATGGCCGGACGAGCTGGGCGCCGCGTCAGCCAATGAAGCGGATCGAGAGCGTCTTCACCCAGTTTGACGGGGCAACACCAGCGCCGGCACCGGGGGCTGGCACAGCGGAACCCGAGATCGCGATCACCGGCCCGGATGCAGGGACAGTAAGGGAACTGTCCGGTCTCACCCGTGTTGGCTTTGATGACATCGAGATCGTCAAGGGCCGGATCGCTTATGCCGATGCGCGCAGCGGCCAGTCTGTTCTTCTGAAGGAAGTTGATGCCCGCCTGTCGGTACCTGATCTTTCCGGTCCGGCCCGTTTGTCGGGATCGGCCAAATGGCAGGAGCAGCCGGTCAGTGTCGTAGCGGAAGCGGATTCCCCGGTGAAGCTCGCAGGCGGGGCGTCGGCAGCCGTGTCTATCACGCTGTCGTCCGGTAGCGCCAGCCTGTCGGCCAAGGGCAGTCTCGGCCTTCGCCCGCTGGCGCTTGACCTCAGGCTTGACGGGGCAGCGCCGTCCCTGGCCGAGGCAGGCGCCCTGGCTGGCGTGGCTCCGGCAGATCTTCCGGGGCTTGCGGGTGCCGTCAGTCTCGCAGGCCGCGTCGCCGCGAGTCCGGCAGAAATTCTGGTGCATGAAGCTGCGCTGAGTGTCGGGGCATTGAAACTGTCGGGTGCTGCGCAAGCCGAACTTGGCAGCAAGGCTCCCCGCATCTCCGGACGCCTGCAGTCGACGGGCGGTGCCCTTGGCGATCTCTTGGCATTGACCGGCAGCACCCTGCCAGCGGAGGGGGCCTTTGGTGCGGATGTGGCCTTTGCCGCCCGCGGGGCCTCAGCGGCTGAATTGCTCGCAAGCCTTGCCCTGTCCGGTAGCGTGTCGTTGCAGGATGGCACTGTTTCCGGCCTCGGCCTAGCATCTGTTGCTGGTGGCGATCCGCAGGCGGATCGATTGACCGGCCTCAACATGACGGCAAAATTCGACGGGCTGGACAAGCCCGTCTCTGTCACGGGTCAGGTCAACTGGCGCGGTGAACCCTTTGCCATTCGCGGCAAGGCAACGCCGGCGCCGCTGCTGGCCGGGCTGCCGGCGCCGGTCGAAGTCAGGGCTCAAGGCCAGCGGGTGACCGTCGGCTTTGACGGGCAACTGGCCGGGGCGCAGGGGCTGGAAGGTGACGTCCTGCTGGAAACCGCCGACTTGCGCGGTCTTTTGTCCTGGATGGGGCGGCCGCTGCCGAGTGGCGATGGACTGAAAGGCTTTTCGCTCGCGGGGCAGCTATCGGTTGCGCCGCAGGCCGTCCAGTTCACACGTGCCCGCTTCACTCTTGACGGCATCAAGGGAACGGGCGACGGCAGCCTTCAGATTGGCGCGACGCCGAAATTGACGGCCAAGCTCATTCTGGAGAGCCTGCCGCTCGATCCGTATCTGGGCCGTGCGACATCAACGGCGGCGCCGGCTGGCAAACAGCAAGGCAGCAAGAACCAGAAATCAGCCGCTTCAGCCGGCTGGAGCAATGCTCCCGTCGACTTCGGCGGCTTGGCGGCCATCAATGCCGACCTTTCGCTGACCACCGGAGCCATCACCTGGGACAAGATCAGCATTGGCGAGAGCATGGTCGCCGTGTTGATCACCAATGGCACGCTCGCCGCCAGTCTGGAGCGCATGGCGCTGTACGGTGGCAGCGGCAAGGGCAACCTCTCGGTCGAGGGCGGCGCGCGGCATCCCCGGATCAGCGCAGCGCTGGAGCTTGCCGGGCTCAATGGACGCGACTTCCTGCGCGATGCGGCCGGGATTTCCTGGCTGCAGGGGCAGGCTGGACTGTCCTTCGATGTAACCACACAAGGCGGCAGCGAGGCGGAGCTGGTTGGTAACCTTGGCGGCACGGCGCGGGTTGCGTTTGCCGATGGCGCCATCCTCGGCGTCAACATTCCGAAGATGGTGCGCGGCCTTGCGGTTGAAACCCTGCTGGGCTGGCAGACGGCGAAGGACAACCAGACGGACTTTACCAGCCTCAGCGCCTCGTTCTCGCTGCAGAACGGCGTCGCGGTCAGCAGTGATCTGGCGATGAACGGGCCCCTGTTGCAGATGACCGGCGGCGGTACGACGGACATGCCGGCCATGACGCTGGACTGGCGCGTGGAACCGCAGATCGTGCCGAGCCTTGAAGGCATCGCACCACAGCCGCGCAAGAAGGGCGCGGACAAAGTGATGGGCGGCCTTGGCGTGCCGATTGTCATTCGCGGCCCCTGGTCACAGCCGCAGATCTATCCCGATATCCGGGGCATCCTGGAGAACCCGGCGGCTGCCTACAAGCAGCTGGAAGAGGTTGGGGGTGGTTTCGTCAAGCTGCTACGCGCCAAGCCAGAGGATATCCTGAGCACGACTGCCGGGACCCTGATTGAACAGGCGACGGGCGGCAGGACCCAGATCGACGTGCAGAAAGTGCTGGACGGCGAAGTGAATGACCAGGAAGTGCTGAAGGCCGTCGAGCAGGGGTTCGGACTGCCGAGCGGCTTTCTCGGTTCGCTCGGTGTAAAGGGCTTGCTGCCGGGTCAGGAAACCCAGGGCGAAGCTGGCCCCGTCGTGATCCCGGACCAGCCGGCCGCGCCGCCGCCGCCGTAAGCGCTGTTGTCGAAACGTCAGTCCGGCGCGGAGATGGCGGCCCGCATCAGGGCAAGGCTGTCGGCAATGGTGCCGGTGTTGTCGATGCGGATAAGGCCGTCGATCCCCGGCATGTCGAGATCTGCCTGATCAAGACGGGCCTCGATCTGCTCGCGGGTTTCGCGGCCACGGGCAGCAAGACGCTCGGCGAGGATGTCGCGCGGGGCGGTGATCAGCAGCACCCGAACATGGGCGTATTTGGCCTGAGCCAGCGGCAGCGCGCGGCGGGCGCCGTTGGCGATGACCGTCAGACCCTGCCGCACGGCCGTGTCGACGTTCGGCGGCAGGATGTAGCCGAGACCATGCGCCTCCCAGGCCAGCGCAACTTCGCCGCAAGCGCAGCGGCGGTCATACTCGGCCCGGTCGATGACGTCGTGGTCCTCCGTTGCCCCGTCAGCGGCGCGGGTGATCTGGCGGCGGGCGAAGACGAAGCTGGGATCGGCGCTGAGATCGGCCCGCAGCGCGTTCATCAGCGTGTCCTTGCCCGCTCCGCTCGGCCCGACAACCAGAACGAGCCGGCCGGGACCGACCGGCGCGACTTGTTGCGTCTCCAGACTGTCCATAGCTGCAATGTCGGTCATGTCCGGCTCCGTCTGGACGTCCGCCTTCCGGCGATTTTCGGCTTCAGGCGACGCGGCGGCCTTCGCGCCAGACGCCGCGCACCACCGGCACGGATCCGACCATGCGCACCTGCACCAGATCCGCGCGCCGGCCCTCGACGAGGCGGCCACGGTCATGCAGGCCGGCCATTTCCGCCGGGGTCGAAGTGACCATGGCCATGGCCTTGGGCAGTGTCAGGCTGTCGATCTCGTCGGCCAGCTGGAATGCGGCCTGCAGCAGGGAGGCTGGAACATAGTCTGACGAGAGAATGTCGAGGCAGCCGTCTTCCGCCAGGGCCTTGGCCGAAACGTTGCCGGAGTGGGAGCCGCCGCGAACGACGTTCGGGCCGCCCATCAGCACGCCCATGCCGGCCGCATGGGAGGCGCGGGCCGCTTCCAGGGTGGTCGGAAACTCGGCGATGCGGGTGTTGAGGCTGATCGCCTCGTCCACATGCGCGACCGTGGCGTCGTCATGACTGGCGATGATCACGCCATGCTCGGCGGCGATGGCAGACAGGAGCTTGCGGTTGCGCGGGGCGATGTCATCGGCACGGGCGCGGCGCTTCTCGATGAACTCGGCCATCTGCTCGTCGGTGAAGCCCTTCTTGGACTTGTAGTAGAGCTTGTAGGCGTCGAGGGAGACGAATTGGCGCTGGCCTGGCGTATGGTCCATCAGCGAGATCAGCTTGACCAGCGGATCATGGCCGAAGACCTCGAAGCCATCCATCACGTCAGGCGCCGACACTTCGCAGCGCAGGTGGATGAAGTGATCGGCGCGCAGGCGGTTCTCGGCCTGGGCGGTCTCGATCGCGTCAGCCAGCAGCCGCATGTCGTCAGCCTTGAGGTCCGCGTCCTCGTCCATGCCGAGGCGCAGGGCGTCGAACACGGTGGTGATGCCGGCGCAGGCAATCTGCGCATCATGGGCCTGGACGGAGGAGACCGGGTTCCAGCGCACCTTCGGACGCGGGGCGTAATGAACTTCGAGGTGGTCCGTGTGCAGCTCGACCAGACCCGCGATCAGGTAGTCGCCTTCGCAATCATGGCCGTGGCTGGCGGCACCGCTGTCGATGCCGGAAATCAGGCCGGCGCGGGTGTCGAGGCTGCCGTCGATCACTTCATCGGGAAGCACGAGGCGGGCGTTGCGGAAGCTGTGGGTCATTTCGGTCATGAACGGATCATCCTGAAAAGTCAGAGTGCCTGGCCAAGTGCCGGTTCGGCCGGCGCGAGGGCGCCGGTCAATGGCAGCACATCCACCATCCTGAAGGGGGCGTTGCGCTCGGGTTCGCAGAAGAGGCCAAGGCTGGCGATGGCGTGCGGGCGGCGGATGACAGAGGCGAAATAGGTCTCTGCCGCCTGCTGCAGCGCCGCGCGCGCGGCGTCGTCATCCAGCTTCACCGACAGGGTCATGTGAAAGCGGAAGTCCTCGAAAATGTAAGGGTAGCCCCAGGCAGCCAGCAGCTCCTTCTGGCGGGCGTTGAGGCCGGAGGCCATGCGCCGGGCAATGTCGGCCTCGCTGAGGGGAGCCCGGAACGGCTCAAAGGCGGTGACGCAGGCGGCGGCAAAGGCGTTCAGCTCTGCGCTTGCCGGCTGCGGTGTCAGGGCCAGGAAACGGCCGAGAAGGGTCACGTCCAGCGCCGGGATCTCGAAGGCGGCCGCGCGGGCGCAGAAGCGGCGGAAGCCGTCGACCAGATCGGCCTCGCTGACACCATCCTTCAGCGAGAACGGCGCCTTAAGCGTTGCGTGGAAGCCGTAGCGGCGCGGATCGGTCGTCAGGCTTGCCACCTCGTCCGCCGTCAGCCCATCGACGTCCGGCTGCGTCAGCGGCGTATCCGTGACGGCATCGCGGCCGAGCCATGTGGCGCCGAGGCGGGTCAGCTCCGCATCGGCGGGGGCGGTGTAATAGATGGCATAACGCATGGGCGGCTAACTTTCGGACTTCTTCCTGATAATGGCAGAGCGCTTAGAGGGCGAGCGTGTCGGTTCGATGACAGTTTTGCGGCGATCAGCGCTCCGGGTCGTAGCTATCGCAAAAGGTGGCGATGTCCGCCTGTTGAAAATCACTGAGCCGGGAAAAAATCACCTCGTCCGGCCAGTCCCACCAGCGGATGCGGGAAAGCCGTGCCGAGATCGAGGGTGCGAAGCGGTCACGGATCCGCCGCGCGGGCACACCGCCGACGATGGTGTAGGGCGCCACATCGCGGCTGACGACGGCACCGGCGGCGATCACGGCGCCGTCGCCCACGGTCACTCCGGGCAGGAGGATGGCGCCGTGGCCGATCCACACGTCATTGCCGACGAGCACACGGGCGGCGCGGCGGTCGGCGAAGAAGCCGGCATCACGGCTGGCGGCCGGGTCATAGTACTCCGGGCAATAGGTGAAGCGGTGCTGCGAGGGCCGGTCCATCGGGTGGTTCGGCGCGCCGATCCGCACCGAATTGGCGATGGCGGTGAACTTGCCGATCACCGTGTCCGCCACCTCGCAATATTCGCCCAGATAGCTGAAGTCGCCGATGCTGGCATATTCCAGCCGGGAGTGGGCCAGCACCTCGCAGTGCCGGCCGATCGTCACCTCGCGCTGGCGCACGGTGGCATGGACCACCGTTTCCGCCAGCTTGGCCTTTGCCTTGACGCTGTCCATCGCCAGTTCCCCTGTCCGATCAGGCTGCCCGGGCCGAGAAGCCAGAAACGTCGACAACGCGGTCGGCGATGACTTCGCGCACGTCGAGGTCATGCAGGATGCCAAGCATGGCAACGCCCTGCTGCTTCTTCTCGTTGACGAGGTCGATCACCACCGCGCGGTTGGCGGCGTCCAGCGAGGCCGTCGGCTCGTCCAGCAGCAGCAGCGGGTAGTGGGCGATGAAGCCGCGGGCGATGTTGACGCGCTGCTGCTCGCCGCCGGAGAAGGTGGCGGGCGGCAGGCCCCACAGGGCTTCCGGCACGTTCAGCCGGGCCAGCAGATCGCGGGCGACCTTGCGGGCGGCGGCCTCGCCGGTGCCCTGGGCGATCAGCGGTTCGGCAACAACGTTCTCCGCCGACACGCGCGGGATGACGCGCAGGAACTGGCTGACGTAGCCGATGGTCTTCTGGCGCAGGGCCAGCACCTGACGCGGAGCGGCGCTTGCGATGTTGACGATCTTCTCGTTCTCGGTGACCAGGATCTGACCGCGTTCGCAGCGGTAGTTGCCGTAGATCATCTTCAGGATCGAGCTCTTGCCGGCGCCGGACGGGCCGCCAAGCACGACGCATTCGCCGGCATCCACCGCAAAGCTGACACCAGCCACCACGGGAATGGCCAGACCGCCCTGCAGATGCATGGTGAAGGTCTTGCCGACGTCATTGAGACAAAGACGGGTGCGCATGGATGACCTCAGACCTGGAGGATGGAAGAGACGAGAAGCTGGGTGTAGGGCGCCTGCGGGTCGTCCAGCACCTGATCGGTCAGGCCGGTCTCGATCACCTCGCCGTTGCGCATGACGATCATGCGATGCGACAGCAGACGGGCGACGGCGAGATCATGCGTGACGATGACCACCGACAGGCCGAGATCGGCCACGAGGCCGCGCAGCAAGTCCAGAAGGCGCGCCTGTACCGACACGTCGAGACCGCCGGTGGGCTCGTCCATGAACACAAGGCGCGGACCGGTGACGAGATTGCGGGCGATCTGCAGGCGCTGGCGCATGCCGCCGGAGAAGGCGCGCGGGTCGTCATCGATGCGGGTGCCGTCGATCTCGACGCGCTCGAGCCAGTCAAGCGCCGTGCCGCGGATGTTGCCATAGTGGCGGTTGCCGACAGCCATCAGCCGCTCGCCGACATTGGCGCCGGCGGATACTGTCATGCGCAGGCCATCGGCGGCGTTCTGGTGCACGAAGCCCCAGTCGGTGCGCATCAGGAAGCGGCGTTCGGCCTCGGTCAGCTGGAACAGGTCGCGCATCGCGCCGTCGCGCATGCGGTACTCGATGGCACCGGCGGTCGGGGCGAGGCGGGTGGCGAGGCAGTTCAGGAGGGTGGTCTTGCCGGAGCCGCTCTCGCCGACGATGGCCAGAACCTCGCCCGGCCACAGTTCGAAGGAGACATCGCGGCAGCCGATCCGGTCGCCGTAGAAGCGGGTGACGCCGCTGGCCCGCAGCAGGGGCTCTTCGCTCAGAAAGTCGGTCATTCGCCCGCCTCCGTCTTGGCTGTGCCGGATGATTTGCCGGCTAAATGCGATGCTGCCGGATTGGCGGCCATGTCGCCGAGATGCCCGTCGGCGCGGCGTTCCTCGCAATAGTCGCTGTCGGAACAGACGAACATGCGCCCGCCCTGGTCATCGAGCACGACTTCATCGAGATAGACATGCCGTGCGCCGCAAAGGCCGCAGGGCTTGTCGAACTTCTGCACCTCGAAGGGATGGTCGTCGAAGTCGAGGCTCTTGACCTTGGTGTAGGGCGGGATGGCGTAGATGCGCTTCTCGCGGCCAGCGCCGTAGAGCTGCAGCGCCTTCATGTTGTCGATCTTCGGATTGTCGAACTTCGGCGTCGGCGAGGGATCCATCACGTAGCGGTCGGCGACCTTCACCGGATAGGCATAGGTCGTGGCGATGCGGCCGTGGTGGGCGATGTCCTCGTAGAGCTTCACATGCATGAGGCCGTATTCCTCAAGCGCATGCATCTTGCGGGTCTCGGTCTCGCGCGGCTCCAGGAAACGCAGCGGCTCGGGGATCGGAACCTGGAAGACAAGGATCTGGTCCTCGGTCAGCTCCTTCTCCGGGATACGATGCCGGGTCTGGATAATCGTGGCGTCCTTCGTCGCCGAGGTGGTCTTCACCTGCGCCGTCTTTTCGAAGAAGCCACGGATCGCGACTGCATTGGTGGTGTCGTCGGAGCCCTGGTCGATGACCTTCAGTGTGTCCTCGCGGCCCAGCACGGCGGCGGTCACCTGTACGCCGCCGGTGCCCCAGCCGTAGGGCATGGGCATCTCGCGGGCGGCGAAGGGAACCTGGTAGCCGGGAATGGCAATGCCCTTCAGGATGGCACGGCGGATCATCCGCTTGGTCTGCTCGTCCAGATAGGCGAAGTTGTACTCGCCTTCGGTCTCGGTGATGGCAACCGCGGTCATTCTGCTGCCTCCTTCTCGCTTGTGTCCGTCGCTCCGGATCCGATGGCGTCGCTGGCTGCGGCCTGGTCGGCGGCCTGCCGGTCGAACCACTCGCCGCGCATGCGCCGCACCAGATCCAGCTCGGCCTGGAAGTCGACGTAGTGCGGCAGTTTCAGGTGTTCGACGAAGCCGGTTGCCTGGACGTTGTCCGAATGGGACATGACGAATTCCTCGTCTTGCGCCGGGGCGGTGCGTTCCTCGCCCAGCTCCTCGCAGCGCAGCGACCGGTCGACCATGGCCATGGACATGGCCTTGCGCTCGACCTGGCCGAAGACGAGGCCGTAGCCGCGGGTGAACTGGGGCGGTACCTTGGCCGAGCCCTTGAACTGGTTGACCATCTGGCACTCGGTCACGTTGATGCGGCCGAGCGGCACGGCAAAGCCCAGTTCCTCGGCGAAGAACTCCACCTCCACCGCGCCATAACGGATCTCGCCGGCGAAGGGATGAGTACGGCCGTAGCCGCGCTGGGTGGAGTAGGCCAGTGCCAGCAGGAAGCCCTCGTCGCCTCGGGCAAGGTTCTGCAGCCGCAGGTCACGGCCCGCAGGGAAGGAGAGCGGTTCGCGGGTCAGGTCGCCGACTGCAGCGGTCTCTTCCGGCTGCACGTCTTCCTCGATGAGGCCTTCACCGCTGAGGAGATCGGTGACGCGCGGCATGGCGGTCTCGGTCACCTCGGCCGTCAGCGGCGTGTCCAGTTCGCCATCGGCGGCGAGCTTGAAGTCGAGCAGACGGTGGGTGTAGTCGAATGTGGGTCCGAGCAGCTGGCCGCCCGGCAGGTCCTTGAAGGTGGCCGAGATGCGGCGTTCGACCAGCATGGCGCCAGTGTCGACGGGCTCGCTGTAGCCGAAGCGCGGCAGCGTGGTGCGGTAGGCGCGCAGCAGGAACACGGCCTCGATCAGGTCGCCGCGCGCCTGCTTGATGGCCAGCGCTGCCAGACCCTCATCGTAAAGCGAGCCTTCGCCCATGACGCGGGTCACGGCGATGGCCAGCTGACCGGCGATCTGGTCCAGCGTCAGGCCGGGAACCGACCGGTCGCCCCGGCGCTTGGTGGCCATGAGGCGATGGGCGTTGCGGATGGCCTTCTCGCCACCCTTGACGGCAACATACATGGTTCAGGCCTCCGACCGGGTGATGCTGGTGGAACGGGGCAGGCCGACGATCTCGTTGCCAGCGGCAAAGACCATGTCGACCCCGCGCGGGAACAGGCGGGTGTTGTCCTCAGCCTGGTCCCAGAAGGTGACGGGCACGGGCGAGACGCGCAGCGGCTGCGTCGTCTCGATGCCCGGACCGGTCAGTGTGACGGCCTTGCCGCCCGTGAAGCTGTCGACGCCGATCAGCAGCGTTGTCGAGCGATCAGGATACTCCAGCGTGCCGAGCGCGAAGCTCGACAGGGCCGGCAGCGTCCGGGCGTCGCTGACGAGGGCAAAGGTCGCCTCCAGCGGGGAGGTCATGACCGACGCTCCGGTGTGAAACTTCAGAAACTGGCCGACGGCGTCTGACCGGGCCAGCGCCGGATCGAGCCACAGCGGCGTGTCATAGTCTGCAAGAGCCAGTGCCATCGCAGCGAGCGCCGGCGTGAGCGGAGCGGGCGGCTGGATGCCGGCGGCCTCGATGGCCGTGAGGCGGCCGGGCCGCGCCAGGGCCATCATGACCGAACGGAAAACCTGCTGACCCTGGTGCACCGGATCGGAGAAACCCGGGCTGAGAGCGGCGGCGGAGAGCAGGCGGGCAGTCATCAGTCGTCTCCGCGAACCATGGTGAAGAAATCGACCTTCGTCGCAGCCGTTTCGGCGCGGACGGTGGCGTCTGCCGCCTCGGCTTCGGAAGCGAGCGGGGCGATGATCTCGCGTTCCACCGCCTCTGTGAGAGCCGGGTTTTGCCAGAGGGCGTCGACGAGGGCGGCGTGCAGGGCCTTCTGCTTCGAGCGGCCCATGACATAGGAGGATCCGGCGACGCCGTTCTCGAGCCGGACGACGCAGCGCGTGACGGTCACCTCGCCGAGGTTGAAGGGGGCGCCTGTTCCGCCCATGCGGCCGCGGACCATCACGAGGCCGGTCTCAGGCGCGCGCACCATCTCGTGGGCGGGCAACGGTGCAAACGGTGCGAGTGCGGCGGCGAGCCGGTCCGGCGTTGCGTTGGCGAGCGCTGCCATCAAGCGGCGGCGGGGCTCATTGGAGGTGTCTGGGGATGCGGATGGGGGCGGGGCCTGGTGAGGCATGGCCGTTCTCCTTGGTGATTTGGATCGGCGATCCGTATCTAGACTTGATTTGTATACTTGTATAGACGAATTTTTCGATTGACTGACTGATAGCGAAAATTGATGACGAACCCATGACGCAGCGAGTGAACATCGACCGGGGCGCGGGCATTGCCGTCTGGCGGCAGATTGCAGAATGGGTGCGGGCGGAGGTGAACGCCGGCACGTTCGAGCAAGGCAGCCGCCTGCCGACGGAAACGGAGATTGCCGAACGCTTCGGAGTGAACCGGCATACGGTTCGCCGCGCTATCGCAGCGCTAACCGCAGAGGGCATCCTGCGGGCGGACCAGGGGCGCGGGACCTTCGTCACCGGCCAGCCGATCTCCTATCCGATCACATCGCGGACGAGGTTTTCCGAGATCATCACCAGCCAGTCGAGGGAGCCTGGCGGCAGCCTGATTGGCTCGGCCGTCGAGGAGGCAGATGCGTTGCTGGCCGGATGGCTGGAGGTTCCGGTCGGAACCCTGCTGCTGCGTCTCGACACGCTGAGTGTCGTCGACGGCGTGCCGCTTATGGTCGGCGCGGCCTGGGTGGAGCAAGCCCGGTTTCCCAACCTGCTGCGCGATTATGCCGAGACCAATTCGTTGACGGCGGCGCTGAAACGCAGCGGTATCGAGGATTACACGCGCAAGGAAACGCGCATCAGCGCTGAACTGGTTGATCCGGAAGATGCGCGCCTGCTGGAAGTGCCCTTGGGCACGCCTGTGCTGATCATGGAAAGCGTCAATCTCGATCCGGCCGGCCGCCGCATCCAGTATGGCCGCGCCCGGGTTGCGGCAGAGCGGATCCAGATCGTCGTTCCGAACTGATCAGGCTGGCGTCAGCGCCAGTATCGCGGCGCCTTGTTTGCTTCTTCCCAGGAGTCCTTTGCCTGACGCCAGGCGTGCCGGGCCGAGGCTTCGTGCCAGCCGATGACAAAGCCCGCCGCCTGCGCCAGATCCTTTGCGGCTGGACCGTCGGGCAACGGTAGGTCGAGCAAGGCCTCGGCCATGGCCACATCATTGAGGTAGCCGAAGACATCCTGCAGCGACTTCAGGCGCTTCAGATAGGACTTGCGCGCGCCCTTGGGGGACAGGGCAGCGAAAAACTCCAGCCCATAGCGGAACTTCTTCAGCGCCTTGCGCATGTCGTGCCGCTCGGGGATCGTCAATGTATCAAGTTGGTTGCCGTATCTCTGCAGCTTGCGCCACTGCGCATCAAGTGCCGTGCCGGCAAAGTCGGCCACGGGAACGGCCAATCGTTCGCTCTGGCCGAAGTCTTCCGGCGAGATCCAGCCACGTGTCTCGGTATAGGCGGCAAGATCAAACAGGAAATCGTTGAATGTCTTGCTGGCAAGCAGCGCCGCTGCTTCCTCCCGGCGGTCCGAACGCAGGGTGTCGAGGTGGCGCTCCAGATGCGCCAGGTCGATCCGCTGAGGCGCTGCGGCCAGAAGCGGGGCAATGATGTCTGCGGCCAGGACGTCGAGGTCACGGACCAGCCCGATCGCCAGGGCAAGCTTGCGGGCGGCGTCATCCAGCGGGCCCGTGCTGCGCGGATTGATCAGGGGCCGGAACAGGCGCAATGCCGTGCGCAGGCGGCGCAGGCCAACGCGCAACTGATGCGGACCTTCCGGGTCGTTGCCGGACAGGATGGCCATCCGGTTGCGCGCGACCTGGCTGAGACAGGAGCGCAGGATGGCATGATAGGCCCGCTCTGCCGACTGGCTCACGGACAGGGTGATGTCTTCGGCAAGCGCTGGTGCGCCTGTCGACTGGCTGGACAGTCCGTTTGCGAGGCGGTCGCCGCGCTCGGCCTTGCTCAGCTCAGAAAACCGGAACGGGCGTGGGCCGACAAGTTGGCGTGCCACGCTGTAAAGACCGCCGATAGACCCGGCCTTCAGTTCCAGTTCCAGTTCGGTCAAGGGTTCGCGCCGGGCCCCAGCAACGACTTCTCCGTGGTCGACGGCGACCTCGACGGCGCTGCCGTCGCTGGTCTTGACCATGCGGGTGGTGCGGTTGACTACGGTCTCGAAGCGCGGCGACAGGGCTTGGCCAGCAAGCGCGGCGAGGATTTCCGCGCGCACCGCTTCATCCGGGACGGCCTCCAGATCGAACTGGGCGGACGGAACATTGGTCTCATATTCGCGGGGAGAATGCAGGCCGCTGCCGGCGGTGTCCCCTGGCAGCTTCACCGTCTGGATCCATTGCTTGCCCTTCAACCTGACGCGGGCAGCGATCCTGGCGCGGGCAAGCGCGGTGTCCGGCGTATCATAGTAGATCGACCGCAGGGTCTGGGTCTTGCCCTTGCCTGAGTCAAAGCCGAAAGGCAGCGCGACAGTTGCAATCGCGGCCGCATCTTCCGGTGCCAGTTCGAGCTTCAGCTCGATTTCCCTGTTTGAAGTAGCCATATGCCGGTTTTATCGAAGCGGCTGGATGCTGTCTACAAAGATGCAACAGGTGCGCTTTTGCTTATCCGGCTTACTTTATGCGAGGCGTAGAAGACGCTTCAGGCGGGCTGAAATCTTCATCAAGATGGATACCGCCCAAGGGATCGGGCGGCGATTGAAGGCAATCTTGCGGACGTAGACCGGGACGTGCCAGACAGCATGGGTGCCGGCCGGGAACAGCATGCTGACGCCGGGGCGGCCGACATAGGTGTTGCCCCTGTCGTCGGTGATATGTACCTCGCCCTCGAGGAACAGGACGGTTTCATCCCACTCGAAGTGCCAGTTGAACTTTCCGGCCGTACAGTCCCAGTGATCGGTGGAGGACCAGCCGTTGGTGCCGACCGACAGGCTGTCAAGCCGGGCCTGGGGGGTGCCGTCGATGATCCATTCCTTGCGGATCGGTGCGCTGCGCAGGGATGTCTTGGTCAGGGCGGCATAGGCGAAGGCGGGCGGCTCGGAGACGATCTTGATCGAGCCGTCCAGGCTCGGATTGCTATCGGCTTCCCGGCTCAAGCTGTCAATCTCGGCAATCGTCATCGTGCTCGCCTCATCTGCCCTGTCGCGCCTCTTGCGGGCGCCTGTTCTGATGTCAGGTGTCTCACACTTCTGATTTCAGTCAGGTTTAACGAGGGCTGGATGAAGCCACTGATTGCAGAAGCAGTTAATCAATGGTCGCCGGTTTCAATCAACTTGTCGGTGATACCTCGGAGCTTCTTGCGCCCAGCTTTCGATGTCATGCGGGCGGCCCTCCTGATCGGCAAAGGCGACGATGTCGCGGGCAAGGACTGCCTCGAAGAGGGGCAGGGAGGCGACGACCATCCGGCGCCCACGGTCGAAGATGAGCAGCTCGAAGCCCTGGACAATCCGTTCGCGCAGATAGGGGACCGCGTCACTGGTTTTCCAGGCCAGCGGACGGGCCGGATCGACGAACATCACGTACACTTGCTCGACCGGATCGCGGTGAAAATAGGCGCCAGCATCCAGAGGATGCGGGATGCGATTGCGGTCGGGTGAGTTCGTGACGCGCGCGGACAGGTAGGCGCAGTGATAGGCGAGGCAGGCGGCGGGGCGTTCCGGCGCTCCGAAGATTGCGCAACCGCCGCCCTCGATGTGGTTGCAGGGTCTGTACATGGGCTTGTCGAGGGGGCCGATTTCGGGAAGTTCGCAGCAGTATGTGCAGGTCCGGCACCAGGACACGCGCGCACCAGCGTCCTTCTTGCGTTTTGCCTGCCCCATGCCTCTCCCCTTTTGCCGCCTGTCCGGTCACGCGACAATCAAGGAATTCGCCTGAGACCTCAAGCGGCTGCGATCAAGGATAAAGAGAAGGGAAGGCGAATGTGCCGCAACGGGCGCTGGCAAAGGCACTTTGCCGGCATGGTGCCCCTGGCCCGACTCGAACGGGCACTCCCTCACAGGAAACGGATTTTGAATCCGTCGCGTCTACCAATTCCGCCACAGGGGCCTGTGTCGTGGAGCGCGACTATAGCCGCAAAGATTCAGCCGTCAATCGCTTTGCCGTCGCTATCCCCGCCCTGTTTCTCCTTTGGCTCCGGATGCTGAAATGAGAGAGGTGAGCCACCGGGTGCAGTGACAAAGCGCTGCTGCGCCGCTATGCAGTCGGGCATGTTTCAAGGGGATTGCGACCGGACATGTTAAGACGCCTTTACGACTGGACCCTTTCGCTTGCCTCCGGCCCGCGTGCGCCGGCTGCGCTTGGATCGGTGTCCTTCATCGAGAGCTCCTTTTTCCCCATCCCGCCGGACCTGCTGCTGATCCCAATGGTCATCGCCAAGCGCGAAAAGGCCTGGTGGTACGCGTTCCTGTGCTCAGTCACATCGGTGCTGGGCGGTGTGCTTGGCTATTTCATTGGCGCCGTCCTTTTCGAACAAATCGCACGGCCGATCCTCGACTTCTATGGCTACATGGACAAGTTCGACCAGTTCAGCGTCATCTTCAACGAATGGGGCTGGTGGTTTGTCTTTTTCGCAGGTCTGACACCGTTTCCCTACAAGGTGATCACGATCTCTGCAGGCGCGACAGGGCTGTCGATGCCGGTGTTTCTCATTGCCAGTATCGTGTCGCGCAGCTTGCGTTTCTTCATCGTGGCGGGCCTGCTGTATTTCTTTGGGCCGGTGATCCGCGACTTCATCGAAAAGCGGTTGGGCCTTGTTTTCACCGTCTTCGTGGTGCTGCTGTTGGGCGGATTTGCACTGATCAAATTGCTCTAGGGAAGATCGTCGCAATGATGACCGGCACAGATAGAGGGCTTCTCGCTCGTGTGGCTACCGGGCTGCTGCTGGCTGCAGGAAGCACGGCAATTGCCGCGGCCTGGGGCTTTCAGTTGATCGGCGGATATGTGCCCTGCAAGCTCTGCCTTGAGCAGCGGGTGCCCTATTACATCGGGTTGCCGCTGGCGCTCCTGTCGCTGCTTGCCCTGTTCGGTCGCCGATACGGCGTTGCGGCGGTGTTGCTGCTTCTCGTTGCCGTGGTCTTTGCCTATGGTGCAGGGCTGGGTATCTATCAGGCCGGAGGGGAGTGGCAGTTCTGGGCAGGCCCTTCCGATTGTGGCGGCGGCTCTGCAGCGCCAACTTCGGCAGCCAACATGCTTCAGGCCCTGCAGACGACCCGTGTCGTCTCCTGCACTGAAGCGAGCTGGCGCATGCTGGGTCTGTCCTTTGCCGGCTGGAACGCTGTCGCCTCCGCCGGGCTCTGCCTGCTGGCGCTCGGCGCGGCAGTCCTTGCCCGCAAAGCCGGTAAACCTGCCTAGAACAGGAGACAGGGCATGGGAGAACGGGAACGTCGGGAGAAGGCGCGGGCTGAAGAAGCGCGTAAGGCAATCGACCGGGTCAATGCCGAGAGCGAGACGATCCTCGGATCTTCCACACGTCGCATGGCGACGCGCGCAAGAGATCATCTTGGCGGGGCTGACAAGGACCAGAGTGATCGCGTCGAGGTCTGGGGCACGCGGATCGGCCGCTCGCTTGGGCTCATCGTTGCGGCGGGTCTTCTCATCTATCTCGCCGCTACCTATCTGGGATAGGCGGTTGATGGCCGCTGCGTGCCAACAGGTGACCTGAGACGTTGAGTGACAAAGTTTTCCTCTGGGCAGGGCTGAGTGCTCCGGACCTTGCCACGTTCGAGGCACTAGCTGCCGAGGCCTATGGCGGGCTGCCCGACGAGTTCCGCGCCCTGTGCCGTGACCTTGTCATCAGCATCGAGGATTTCCCGACGGACGAGATGCTGGACAGCGTCGAGCTAGAGGATCCGTTCGAATTGCTCGGCCTGTTCCAGGGCGCCGGCTTACCGGAAACTGGCGGTGCGTTCGTCACCGGCCAGGAACCAAACCGGATCTGGCTGTTTCGCCGTCCGATCCTCGACTACTGGGCCGACTATGAGGAAAGCCTCGGCGATGTGATTGCCCATGTGCTCGTGCACGAGATCGGCCATCACTTCGGCCTGTCCGACGAGGACATGGAAGCAATCGAGGCCGCAGCGGATTGACCGCGCGGCCTCGATGAAGTTCGAAAAGAGGAAGCGCTTACTTGGCTTCTTCGGCCTTGGCGCGCTCGATTGCCTCAACGATCATCTTGCGGGCGACTTCCGGGCCTTCGATGCCCGTCACCTTCACCCACTTGCCTGGCTCAAGGTCCTTGTAGTGCTCGAAGAAGTGCTTGATCTGGGCAATGGTGATGTCCGGCAGGTCGGCGACCGACTGTACCTTCTCATAGCGCTTGGTCAGCTTCGAGCTGGGCACGGCGATGATCTTTTCATCCATGCCGCCTTCGTCTTCCATCATCAGCACGCCGATCGGGCGGCAGCTCATGATCGCGCCCGGCACGATCGGACGCTGGTTGGCGACGATCACGTCGATCGGGTCGCCATCGCCGCACAGGGTGTGCGGAACGAAGCCGTAGTTCCCCGGGTATCGCATCGGGGTGTACAGGAACCGGTCGACATACATCGCGCCTGCGGCCTTATCCATCTCGTACTTGATCGGTTCGCCACCGACGGAGACTTCGATGATGACGTTGATTTCTTCCGGCGGGTTCTTGCCAATCGGCACGGCATCAATACGCATGGGATTGCTCCTTGAGTTGGTGCGCAGGTCTATTGCAGCCCGCGTTGCCGCGCGCAAGGGGCAAGTGCTGCGTTGCAACGAAAAGCCTAGGTGCCGGATGAGCAAAGAATGAAATCTGGAGTCGTCGAGCGGGTCGCTCAGCCCGGGCGGGCGGGCCAGCAGTAGATCAGAAGCTCGAGCTTGCGCCCACCGGTGCTGTGCCAGGTCCGGTTTGCCAGCTTGCCGCCCATGGCCCGGTAGAAGCCGCAGGCAGGCGTGTTTTCACCCAGAACCCTGACGGCCAGACCCGCCATGCGCTTGGCCTCGAGATTGGCTCTCGTGGCTTCGAACAACTGCCGGCCAAAGCCGAGACCCTGATAGTGGGGATGAAGATAGAGTTCATAGATCTCGCCAGCCGATGCCAGGCCGCGCATCCGGCAGGGGCCGGAGGTGGCATAACCCGCGACTTCACCGCTGACCTCCAGAAGGTCAATGCTGACACCCCTGGACAGGGCATCCGCCCACCAGCGCGGAGAGCGGTTGGTGACCAGTCGTTCGAGGTCCAGGCCGTCGAGAAGGCCGCGGTAAGCACCGCGCCAAGCGGCGGCATGAACGTCAGCAAGGGCTGCTGCATCCGTATGCCGGGCCGGACGAGTTTCGACGAGATGGGTTCTCATGGGGAGATGATACAGAACCGGCTGCAAGTCGCAAAAGGAACCTTGCGTCAGGGTGCTGCAGTCGGGTGTTTTTCCGTTGCGCGCAGGTGATCCGGCTTCGGGCAATGGCATGTCCCGGGCTCAAGTCTGCGGTTGCGACCGGTCTGCGAACATGAAAAGGGCCGGCGACAAGGCCGGCCCTTCAGGTGCCCCGCCCGCGCACGCGAGCACTTTTGTCCGGATTGGTCTGAGCCTCGGGGGGCTGGGGGGCTGATGCGTACCGAGGACCAATCCTGTCCGGACCGGACGGGGATGATGAAAATATGGAGAGCCAATTTGGCCGGTGCAGGGCTCAAATGAGGCAAAAGCAAGATTTTTGAGCTGGCGGATCGGTTTGACGGCTAGACTCAACGAGGGTTGCCAAGGTCTCGCTGAGCAGGGCATCATGACAGACACGTGACACGCGCCTTGCTGGCCCGAGAAGCCACTGCCAGGTCGTGGAGATCCCTACGGGCGACTGCGCTCGGCAGCAGGAGGCGTCATGAACGAGTGCGATACCGAAGCATCCGAACGCAGCGGCGAGCGGACCAGTGCCATCCCGCTCGCCGTGTCCCCGGCGCCCCCTGCACGCCCGATCGTGGCCTTCGACCGGCGTGAACTTGACCAGATCCTGCGGCTTTACGGGCGCATGGTGGCCGATGGCGAATGGCGTGACTATGCCATCGATCTGCTGAAGGACAAGGCCGTCTTTTCCGTCTTTCGCCGCTCCAGTGAAATGCCGTTATATCGCATCGAAAAGGATCCGAAACTGGCCCGGCGCCAGGGGGCCTACAGCGTGATTGCGTCCGGTGGAATGATCCTGAAGCGTGGCCATGAACTGGCTTCCGTGCTCAAGGTTCTGGACAAGAAACGCCTGCGGCTGGTGGACGCCTGAGGGTGGAGACTGTCATGCAATAAAAAGGCCCGGGCAGGTGCCCGGGCCTTTTCGCGTTTCTGTTTGATGCTGCTGCTTAGTCGCGGTTGCCGAACAGCTGCAGCAGCATGAGGAATAGGTTGATGAAGTCGAGGTACAGACGCAGGGCACCCATGATGGACTTCTTGGCAGCCACTTCGCTGTCATCGCCAGCGTAGTACATTTCCTTGATCTGCTGGGTGTCATAGGCCGTCAGGCCCGCGAAGACCAGCACGCCGATGACCGAGATCGCGAACTGCATGGCCGAGGAGGCCAGGAAGATGTTGACGATCGAAGCCAGCACGATGCCGATCAGGCCCATGAACAGGAACGAACCCCAGGCCGACAGGTCCTTCTTGGTGGTGTAGCCGAAGAGGCTGAGCGCACCGAAGGACACGGCTGTGATGAAGAACACCCGGGCGATGGAACCGCCGGTGTAGACCATGAAGATCGACGAGAGCGACACGCCCATGACGGCGGCATAGACCCAGAAGGTGATCTGCGCGGTGGCGGCGCTCATCGACTGGATGCGGAAGCTCAGGAACATCACCATGCCGAGCGGCGCCAGCATAACGAGCCACTTCAGCGGGCTGAGGTAGATCGCTTCACCGAGTGCGGTGAGCTGACCCGATGAGTCCACGGCGAAATTGGCAACGCCAAGGGCGAACAGGCCGGTGATGGCCAGGCCGATGGTCATGTAGTTGTATACGCCCAGCATGTAGGAGCGCAGGCCCTGGTCAATGCCGGCATCGGCGTAGCGGCCGGCGACCGCGTAGGGCGTCTGGTTGTTCCGGTCGAACGACGACATGTAACTTATCCCCTTTTGGCAACGTGGAGGCGGAGGCCTCCAAACTCGTTTGCCATGGAATATGGGAAAAATACGTTACCTGAACAAGACGGTCCTTCAGAAAAAACCATTACAGATTGTCCATGTGAGCCGATGCTCCGGGCTCAGAGGTTCCTGAGCACCGGGGCGGGCTTCTTGCCAAGCACCCGCCATGTACCGATCAGGCCAAATCCGACCGTCAGGATCAATGCCCCGAACACGGCTCCTGCGGCTGTGGCTGGCAGCAAGGTGAAACTGCCGCCCATGATCCCGGTAATGACATACCAGGCCGCAGCGGCCCCTGCGGCCAACGCGAACAGGGCGGTTGCAAGGCCGAGTATGGCGTATTCGAGCGCATAGGCGAAGATCAGTCTGGCCCGTGTGGCACCGAGCGTCTTCAGGATCACTGCGTCATAGATGCGGCTGCGGTTGCCGGCAGCCAGGGCACCGGCAAGGACGAGCACGCTTGCAATCAGCGTGATCGAGGAGGCGGAGCGGATCGCCAGTGCAAGCTGTTCGACAATCGAATTCACCTGCGACAGGGCGTCCTTCACCCGGATCGTAGTGACCGTTGGAAAGGCGGAAGACACTGATTTCAGCAGGGACAGTTCCCGTTCGGTGCTGACATCGGGATCCCAGGTGACGGTCATGAGATGCGCATGCGGCGCACCGGCGAAGGTGTTGGGTGAGAACACCATGACGAAATTGATCGCAAGGCTCTGCCACTCGACGGTGCGCGTGTTGGCCAGACGCGCGGTGATTTCACGCCCGAGGACGTTGACGCTGATGGGTTGGCCGATCTTGAGCCCCAGGCCCGCTGCCAGTTCGGCGTCGAAGGAGACGAGCGGTTCTCCGCTATAATCCGCGCTCCACCATTGCCCCTCCACGAGCTTGGAATTGGCGGGCAGGCTCGCCTCATAGGTGATGCCCCGGTCGCCGCGCAGCACCCAGGCGGCATCAGGCGTGGCCGTCACCTGATCGGAGGGCACACCGTTCACCTTGGTCAGGCGCCCGCGCAACATGGGAACGCTCTGGATCTTGCCATCCGCCGCTTCCTGCCGGAGCAGGGCCTCGAACGCATCCCGTTCGCCGCTCTGGATGTCGATGAAGAAGAAGCTCGGGGCCTTTTCGGCAAGCGTCGCGTTGAGTTCGCGGCGCAGGTTGCCGTCGATGAGCGCGAGGGCCACCAGCAGCGTCAGGCCGAGACCGAGCGACAGAACCACCGAGGGGGTCAACGCACCGGGACGATGGATGTTGGCGATGGCGAGCCGCAGGGCGGTGGAGCGGACCATCGGCGCACGGCGGGCCAGCATCATGATGCCACGCGCCACCGCAATCAAAAGAAGGAACGAGGCCGCCGACGAGCCGACGTAGACCAGCGCGATGCGCTTGTCATGGGCCAGGAGGATCGCGATTGCAGCAAGGCTCAGCGCGGCAATCGCGGTGGCCACCAGATAGCGGCGCCGCGGCTGGCTGCGCCTTGCATCCACCTGATCGCGAAACAGGGCCGTCGGAGGAATGTCGTGGGCGCGGCCCAAGGGCCAGAGGGCGAAAGCGAGGGCGGTCAGGAAACCATAAAGAAGACCAAGACCAAGCTCCACCGGATAGACCGACATGACCAGCTGGATCGGCAAAACGCCGGCAAGCGCAGCGCTGGCGACGAAGGGCAGGATCGCGCCGATCACAAGGCCGATACCGATGCCGATGGCGGCGATCAGCATCACCTGGATCAGGTAGATCGAGAACACCAGGTTGCCGGTTGCGCCGAGGCACTTGAAGCTGGCGATGACCTCGCGTTTTGTCTCGAGAAAGGCGCGGACCGCGTTGGCAACGCCAACGCCGCCGACGACCAGGGCAGTCAGGCCGACCAGGGACAGGAACTGCGAAAAGCGTTCGATGTTGCGTTGCAGGCCGGGCGCTGAATTGGCGCGGGACTGGATGCGCCAGCCGGCATCGGGGAATTTCGCCCTTGCCTCGCTCATTTGGGCGCGGGTGGCCTCATCGGACGTGCCGGGGGCAAGCCGGACACGGTAGGACCAGTTGACCAGGCTGCCAGGCTGCACCAGTCCGGTCGCGGGCAGGGCGCTGTCCGACAGCAGGAGGCGCGGGCCGAACTCGAGCCCCTCGGACAGCTTGTCCGGTTCAGAGGCGATGACACCGGTGACACGAACCATGCTGCGGCCAAGGGACAGGCTGCCACCGACTGCAATGCCGAGCCGGGCCAGCAGCGAGGCATCGGCCAGTGCGCCAGGCACACCATCAGGTCCGGCCGCCAGCTTCTCGGCCAGGGTCCCGCCGCCTTCTACGGCGAATGTTCCATAGAGCGGATAGGCGCCGTCCACGGCCTTCAGTTCAACAAGGGCCTGATCGCTGCCGTCCGGCTTGCGGGCCATGGCGCGCAGGGTGGCGACGCGAGAGGTCGGCCCGAGGCTTTCAATATAGGCGCGCTCAGTGGTGTCGGCCTCGCGATGGATCAGCCGGAACGCAATGTCGCCGCCCAGGATGGTCTGGCCTTCGCCCTCGATCCCGTCGGTCATGGCGCGGGATACAGAAGTGACACCCGAAATGGCGGCAACGCCAAGGGCGATGCAGGCGATGAAAATGTAGAAGCCCTTCAGGCCGCCGCGCAGCTCCCTGAGGGCAAAGCGCAGTGCCAGCCGCAGTCCGCCGGCCGGTTCCGGAGCAGGAACGAAGGCGCTCATGCCGGTTGCCTCGCGGGCTGGGGAGAGCCGGCCTGTTCGCTCTCGATCTCGCCGGAGCGGAGACGCACGACGCGGTCGCAGCGCTCAGCCAGGGCCGGGTCATGGGTCACGAGCACCAGCGTCGTGTTGTGCCGGGTTTTGGCAGCGAACATCAGGTCGATGATCTGGTCGCCGGTTGCAGCGTCCAGGTTTCCGGTTGGTTCATCGGCGATGAGGATGGCCGGCTCGACGACCAACGCGCGGGCGACGGCAACGCGCTGCTGCTCGCCGCCGGACATCTGTGCCGGATAATGGCCGAGGCGGTGACCAAGGCCGACGGCTTCGAGTTCGGCGCGGGCCTTGTCGAAGGCCTGCCGGTCGCCAGCCAGTTCCAGTGGTACGGCCACATTCTCCAGCGCCGTCATGTTCGGCACGAGGTGAAAGGACTGGAAGATGATGCCGACGTTGCGGCCACGGAAGCGGGCAAGCTGGTCCTCGCCCATCGGCGTCAGGTCGGTGCCCGCGACTTCAACAGTGCCCCGGTCCGCACGCTCCAGCCCGGCCATGACCATCAGCAATGTTGACTTGCCGGAGCCGGATGGGCCAACGAGGCCAACGGAAGATCCGGTCTGGATGTCGAGGCTGATGCCTTTCAGGATGTGGACCCGTCCGGCGCCCTCGCCAAGGGTCAGGTGAACGTCCTTGAGAGTGATGGCTGGTCCAGACGTCATGGTCATCCCTATATAGTGCATGTGCCGAGAGCATCGTGCGCCAGCATATGGGGCCAAATCAGGGAGCGATCCAGACCGCCATGCGTTTGTTCTTGTATCTGATTGTGACAGCCGTTGCGGCTTTCCTGCCGTCCGCAGCCTTTGCCCAAAGCAGCGCACCAGCCGCAGCAGGCGGCGAAGCCGTGGAAATCGTGGTGCTCGGCGACAGTCTTTCGGCTGGCTACCTGCTGCCGCCGAACGAAGCGTTTCCAAGCCAGCTGGAACAGGCCCTGCGGGAAAAGGGGCATAACATTTCCGTGATCAATGCCGGGGTGTCTGGTGATACGTCTTCTGGCGGGCTGTCCCGTCTCGACTGGTCCGTGCCGCCGACGGCGGATGCCGTGATTGTCGAACTGGGCGCAAATGATGCGCTGCGGGGCATTGATCCGGCCGCGACACGGGCCAATCTCGAGGCCATCGTGGCACGGTTGACGTCGCGCGGGGTCAAGGTTCTGGTCGCCGGCATGCTGGCGCCGCGCAATCTGGGGGAGGAATATGCCAGCAACTTTGACCCGATTTTTCCCGAGATCGCCGCTGCGCATGATGCGCTGCTCTATCCGTTTTTCCTCGACGGGGTCGCAATGGACCCGAAACTCAATCTTGCTGACGGCATGCATCCAACCGGCGAGGGGGTTTCGGTGATCGTCGCCCGTATGCTACCGCTTGTCGAGGAGCTGATCGCGCGGACCCGGTAGGCCGCCGATCTGACTCTCCTTCCTTTCCCGCACGGGCATGGTCCGACAGACCGGATCCGCCTGCCTTCTTGTCAGACCTGATCAGGACACACCGATGGACCTTCGCCGTCTCGGCCGCACGGATGTTGCGGTCAGCAAAATCTGCCTTGGAACCATGACCTTCGGCGAGCAGAACACCGAGGCGGAAGGTCATGCCCAGCTTGATCGCGCCTTTGCTGCCGGCGTGAATTTCCTCGATGCAGCCGAACTCTACCCGATCCCGCCACGTCCGGAGACGCAAGGGCGCACCGAACGCATCATCGGCACCTGGTTGAAGGCCCGGGGCCTGCGCGACAAGGTGATCGTTGCGACCAAGGTGGTGGGTCGTTCCGAGATGACGCATTTCCGCAAGGATGGTGCGGAAGGCCGCCTGACCGCGGCCCAGATCAACGAGGCGGTTGATCGCAGCCTGATCAACCTGCAGACCGACTACATCGACCTTTACCAGGTGCATTGGCCCGACCGGAACGTGTCCGGGTTCGGCTCCAATCCGACCCGCTGGGCTGATCCGGAACCGGTTGCCGATGAGACGCCGATCGAGGAGACGCTTGAGGCGCTGACGGCGCTGGTGAAGGCGGGCAAGGTGCGTCACCTTGGCCTGTCGAACGAGAGCCCCTGGGGGACGATGTCCTACGTGAAGGCGGCGGAGATGCGCGGGTTGGAACGGGTGGTGTCGATCCAGAACGCCTACAATCTGGTCAACCGTACCTTTGAGAGCGGACTGGCAGAGGTCGCCTTGCGCGAGGACGTTGGTCTTCTGGCCTATTCCGCATTGGGGCAGGGTTATCTGACCGGCAAGTACCGCGATGGTGCCCTGCCGGCAGGATCCCGCAAGGCCTTGTTCAACCGGCTGCAGCGGTATGAGAAGCCGGGCGGTGAAGCGGCGATCAATGCCTATGTCGATCTCGCCCGGGACGCCGGCCTTGATCCCTCCCAGATGGCGATTGCCTTTGCCCTGTCGCGCAGCTTCGTGACCAGCGTCATCATCGGCGCGACCAGCATGGCACAGCTGGACGTGGCGCTTGGGGCGGCGGACCTGGAGCTGTCCGCAGACGTCCTGGCGCGGATCGACGAGTTGCACCAGTTGCACGGCAATCCCTGTCCGTAAGCCGAGGCGCGAACCGGCAGCTCTCGTCCCGTCCGGAGGGGCGGGGGCTCCGTCCTGTTGCGGCCCGATTTGGTGCCTGACGGCAAAAGCCGAATCAATCTGGCACCGTTCCGGCCCTTCTTTTTGGGGTTTGCAGGGCGCATGTGATGAAAATCGGCGTGATTTCAAAATCTTGCGATTTTTCTTGCGCACTGCGGCAAGATGCGGACTGAATGATCCCGTCAGCGACAGCGGAGGATCCGCCCGATGCCGCGCTTGTTTACGGGTCTTGAACTTCCTGCCCAGACAGGGCTGCACCTGTCCATGCTCCGTGGTGGCCTCAAAGGCAGCCGCTGGATCGATCCTGAAAACTATCACATTACCCTGCGTTTCATTGGCGACATCGACGACCGCACGGCGGACGAGGTGGCTGATGCGTTGTCGCGTGTGCGCCGCGATCCGGTGGAGATCCGGCTGTGCGGACTCGGGTCCTTCGGCAACGGCAAGCCGCATGCCGTCTGGGCGAGGGTTCAGCCGACGCCGCAACTGGCCGAGTTGCAGGCCGAGCAGGAACGCATCCTGCAGCGGCTTGGGCTTGCGCCGGAGCGGCGCAAATATATGCCTCACGTTACGATTGCCCGCTGCAAGACCGCCAGCAATGAGGATGTGGCGCGCTGGCTGATGGAGCGGGGAGACTTCCAGGCGCCAGCCTTCAAAGCTGGGCGGTTCGTGCTGTTTTCGTCACGTGCGAGTATTGGCGGCGGCCCTTACCTGGTCGAGGAGGCCTTTCCGCTCGCGGCCTGACCGGCTATCCATCTGCCATCAATGCAACGTTGACAGGGTGTGATGCGATGGTGAGCGGTTCGGGGTTTGCCCTGCAGGCGGTGCGGATTGTGCTCGGCTTTATTCTCGCCCTCGTCGGGGCAGGCGTGTTCCTGGTCTTCGGCTTCTTCCAGGCCCTGACCGCAGACAGTGAGCCGGGTGTGGCGGTTGCCGTGATTGCGGCAGGCCTTGTTTCTTCGGCGTTGATTGGAGCGCTGGCGTTTGTTCCCGCCTGTTTTGCCATCGTTCTGGCGGAAAGCTTTCGCTGGCGCAGCGCCGTCTATCACATCGCCATTGGCGGGCTGATTGCCTTTGTGATCTGGGGGTTTGGCGAGACCAGCGCCGGGAACGCGGGCGACAATGCGGCTCTGCGTCCCGGCACGACCATTGCTCTTGCCGCCGGTTTCGTCGCCGGTGCGATCTACTGGCTGGTTGCAGGACGCCTGTCGGGGACCTGGCATCGCCCGGAGCAGGGTGCCTGACGACCAGTCAGAGCGTCTGCTTGTCCTTCAGCGCTGCCTTTGCAGCTTCCCGGTGTTCGGGCCGCATATGCGTGCCGACCATGGCCAGGGCGCCGAGCAGGATCGTTGCATCATCCCCGAAGCCGATGCCGACGATGAAATCGGGCACCATGTCAAAAGGCAGGACGAAATAGGCGAGTGCCGCCAGGACCGTTGCACGCACCTTGACCGGTGTTGCCGGGTCCATCGCGCAATAATAGCCGGCGATGACATCCTCGACGAAAGGCACCTGACGCGCGGCCCGCCTCGCTGTCGCCAGCAGGCGCTGACGCAGGCTGCGGATCTTCTGCTCCTCGCTGCCAAGCTCCGGACCAAGGATTTCCGGGTCGAAGCCCATATCATTCACGCCTGCGGTCATGACGGTTCCTCCTGGTTTTGCCCGGTTCGGCAATCCTGCCGTCCGGCGTCTTGATGCGGCATATGGGAGGTCCGACCTGGCTTCGCAACGGACCTCAGATTTTCCCGCCGAGCTTGCGCGCCTTGTCCAGCCAGCTTTGCCGCTTTTCGGGTGATGAGCCGCGCAAGGGCGCGAATGTATGAAAGCGGACCGGTTTGAAGCCGCAGAATCCAAGGATCTGGCTTTTCATGGCCCGGTATCCACCCGCGCGCAGCACAAGATACAGCCACCAGACCGGCGTGTCAGCGGCCACCAACACCTCGGCGCTGCGGTCCTTCAGCAGTTGGGCCGGGAAAGGGCTGTTGTCCTGATATTTGAACGCAAAGCCTGGCAGCAGCGTGCGGTCGAAGAGGCCCTTTAACTTGGCCGGCATGCTTCCCCACCATAGCGGATGGGCGATGACAAAATGATTGCACCAGGTCAGCGCGTCCTGGAAGGAAACCAGATCCGGTTCAAGCGGCTGGATGCGGTTGTAGCCTTCAGCAAGGTTGGGATCGAACTGCATGGCGCCAAGGTTCAGGACGCGGATCTCATGCCCGTTTGCTCTGGCCCCGTCGGCATAGGCCTCGGCAAGAGCGGCGGAGAAGCTGCTGGTTCCGGGATGGCCGCTCAATATGACGATCCGCTTGCTCATTGTTCATCTCCAGTTTGCGCGGACGGGTCGGGTCCGGGACGAGGATGGCATTTATTGACCGTGGTCAAGGTTGTTAGATGATATTCTGACCGTGGTCAATAACTAGAGGCGTGGGGTGAGCATCCCCGTGGAGAACGAATGGCGGGGAAGCCGCAGCAACGGACACTGGCGACGCGCCGCCGGATTCTCGAGGCCGCCAGCCGCCTGATCGTCGAGCAAGGGTTTGATGCAACCAGCGTCGATGTGATCGCAAGCGAGGCCGGTGTCGCCAAGGCAACCGTCTTTGCGCATTTCGCGGACAAGGCCAGCCTGTTGATCGCGTTGCACCTGGAGCAGCTGGAAAACCTGAGCACGGCGATGGAGGCGGAGGTTGAGGCACTGGCGCAAGACCCGGCCAGGAAATCAGCCAGCATTGAAATGGCGCGGTTACTGGCGCCCTGGCTCGCGCTTTACCGGGAGAATCCGGAGTTTGCGCGGTTGTTCCTGGTCCAGTCGACGTTAAAGGACGGGCCCTACACCCGGCAGTTCCTCGATGCCTGTTTCGGTATGGAGGCAAAGGTGATGCGTGGGCTTTCAATTCTTTCGGAGCGGAATGCTCTCAGGTCTGCAGCTGATATTGCTGTTCTGACCCAAGGTGTCCTTGCCTTCTATTATCATGTCAGTGTTGGGTATAATCTTTATCACGTCTCTACAGCGGCAGAGCAGGCGGCCTTGATGCAGGGATTACTTCAGGCCCTGCTTGAGCGACATACTTGAGGTTTCTCTTGAACGCCTGAATGCTTTGCATCTTTTCAGTGCGACAGTATCTCTGGCCGAATAGCCGATCAGCGACACCTTGACGCGCGCCGTCTTTCCTGAAAGGTTACAGACGCAACGAATTTGCGCCTGGGAGGGAATTCACATGCGACTGAAGGCGAACACCCTGCGTGCGGGATTGATTTCCGCTGTTCTGACGATGGCGTTCAGCATGACCGCCGCGCATGCGGAAACGGAACTTGTTCTGTCGTCCTGGCTGCCGCCGAAACATCCGCTGGTCGAGAATGCGATCAAGCCCTGGGCCGCTGAGGTGGAACAGGCGACCGAAGGCCGGGTGAAGATCCGCGTCCTTGCAAAGCCGCTCGGAGCGCCGCCGGCGCATTTCGACATGGCCAAGGATGGCGTGGCCGATATCACCTATGGCCTGCATTCCTTCACCAATGACGACCGCTTCCTGCGCTCGCGCGTCGGCCAGTTCTCGTTCCTTGGCAATGATGCCGTGACGGTTTCGAGGGCCTATTGGGAAGTCTATACCGGCGATCTGGATGCGGCCTCAGAACACAAGGGCACCAAGCTGCTCTCGGTGTTTGCACATGGTCCGGGCATGATCCACAACAACAAGATCAAGATCGAGAAGCCTGAGGACTTCAAGGGGCTCAAGCTGCGCACGCCAGGTGGTTATATCGCCGATCTGATGCAGGACGTGGGCGTGACCACCCAATTCATGGGCCCGGGTGAAGTCTATGAAAAGCTGTCACGCGGCGTCATCGACGGCGTGACTTTCCCGATGGAAGCGCTGCAGGCCTTCAAGCTGTCCGATCATCTGTCCTACACGATGGCAGTTCCTGGCGGGATCTATAACACCTCATGGTTCCTGGTGATGAACGAAGCCAAGTGGAACAGCCTGAGTGATGCGGATCGTGCGGCCATCGAGATCATCTCAGGTCCTGCTTTTGCCGAGCGGGCCGGCAAGGTCTGGGATGAAGCGGATGCCGGTGGGGCCGATCTGCTGGCTTCCAGCAAGATCGAGCTGCATTCGGCCAACGCGGCTGTCATGGATGCCATCAAGGCAAGTGCCGCCAAGTATGAGGCCGCCTGGGCGGCGCAGGTCAGCGCGCAGGGCCTTGACGGCAAGGCTGCGCTTGAGAAGATGCGCCAGATCTCTGGCGTCACCTACTAAGCCCTGCACCCCATGGCTCACCAACCTTCTGCGGTCCGGCGTTCGCGCCGGACCTTTTCCGCCATCCTCGAACTCGTGCTGACCGGGGCTGCCGGTGCAATGCTGCTTGCGCTGACGCTGGTCACCTGCATCGACGTGGTGGCGCGCTACTGGTTCAATCGGCCTCTCGCCGGTGCCTATGAACTGACGGAAGTTCTCTTGTCTGCGCTGATCTTTGTTGCGCTCCCGGTAACCACTGCGCGGCGCGAGCATGTCGATGTGGACCTTGTCGAGATGTTCGCGAGCAAGTCCGTGCGGGCGGTCATGCAGCGTCTTGCGGATCTCGTCTGCGGTCTCGTACTCGGGCTGTTTGCCTGGCGCGTGCTGGTGCATGCCGTGAACCTGCAAACCGACGGGGCGGTCACGGATTCCTTGTCCCTGCCGCTGGCACCGCTCGGGTATCTGGCGGCTGCCGCCTGCGCCTTGAGCAGCCTCATCTGCCTGTTGCGCCTGCGCCTGCCCTATCAATCCTGACGGACATTGCCATGACAGCCTCCCTCATCGGCTTTGCCGTTCTGCTTGCTCTCATCTTCCTGCGCGTTCCCGTCGCCTTTGCCATGGCGCTGGTTGGAATGGCGGGCTTTGCAGTGATGCGCGGCTTCGACGCCTCCATGTCGATGACCGGTACGCTGGTTTTCGATACCGGGCTTGCCTATTCCTTGTCGGTGGTGCCGCTGTTCATCTTCATGGGCAATGTGCTGGCGCGGTCTGGTGTCAGTCACGGGCTGTTCGCGGCAGCCAACCTTGCCACCGGACGGATGCGGGGCGGACTGGCGATGGCCTCGATCATGGCTTACGGCGGCTTTTCGGCCGTCTGCGGCTCGTCGCTTGCCACAGCCGCCACCATGTCCAAGGTGGCGATGCCCTCGATGCGCCAGTATGGTTATGCGGACAGCCTGGCAGCCGGATCCATTGCCGCCGGCGGTACGCTCGGCATTCTCATCCCGCCGAGTGTGATTCTGATTATTTATGGTTTGCTCACGGAATCCGATATCGGCAAGCTGTTCATTGCCGGGGTTGTTCCGGGCGTGATGGGCCTTGTGTTCTATCTGCTCGCTGTTCAACTGGCGGTCTGGGTCAAGCCGGAACTTGCGCCGTCAGGCTCCAAGCCAGTGCCGCTGACGCGCCGGGATGCACTTGGTGTTGCGGCCTTGCTTCTGCTGTTTGCCATCATCATGGGCGGCATCTACGGCGGGTTCTTCACGCCGACCGAAGCTGCCGGCATCGGAGCAGGGGCGGCGATCCCGCTGTCGGCGCTGTTCGGGAACCTGACAGGCAAGGCACTGCTTGAAGCCATTGGTGAAAGCATCCGGGCGACGGCCATGATCTTCGCTCTGATCATCGGGGCAGAGATTTTCACCAATTTCATCAGCTTTGCCGGTCTGCCCGATGCACTTGCGGAGTTCGTCTCGGGGCTCGACGTCAGCCCCTGGGTCGTTATCCTGGCGATCATCGCGATCTATCTCCTGCTCGGCTGCGTGCTGGAGAGCCTGTCGATGGTGCTGCTCACTGTCCCGGTCTTCTATCCGATGGTTGCCGGCCTCGACTTCGGGCCCGGGCTCCTGTCTGACCCGGAACTGGTGTTGATCTGGTTCGCCATCGTGGTGGTGGTTGTCACGGAGATCAGCCTGATCACGCCGCCGGTCGGACTGAATGTGTTTGTCCTGCGTAGCGTGCTTGAGGATGTGTCGCTGCAGACGATCTTCAAAGGTGTTACCCCGTTCTGGATCATGGACATCCTGCGTCTGGCGCTGCTGACCGGCGTGCCGATGATTTCGCTCTGGCTGGTGATGGCGATGAATTGAAAAAGCCGCCGCTGGGGGTCCAGCGGCGGCCTGAGTTGCGCCTTGGCGCGGGTTAAATCGCCTCAGTCGAGGGCGCGGGTTTCGAGCAGGCGGCGGGCGATGACCTGGGCCTGGATTTCCGCTGCCCCCTCGAAGATGTTCAGGATACGGGCATCGCACAGCACGCGGCTGATCTGGTACTCCAGCGCAAAGCCGTTGCCGCCGTGGATCTGCAGCGCATTGTCTGCGGCCGCCCAGGCGACGCGGGCGCCGAGGAGCTTCGCCATGCCGGCTTCGAGATCACAGCGCCGGCCAGAGTCCTTTTCCCAGGCGGAGAAGTAAGTCAGCTGGCGGGCAATCATCAGCTCGGCCGTGATCAGCGCCAGCTTGTCCGAGACGCGCGGGAAATTGATCAGGGCCTTGCCGAACTGGATACGTTCCTCGGCATAGCGCAGGCCAAGATCAAGGGCGGCCTGCGCGACACCCAAGGCGCGCGCCGCTGTCTGGATGCGGGCACCCTCGAAGGTCTGCATCAGCTGCTTGAAGCCCTGGCCGGTTTCGCCGCCAAGCAGGTTTTCCGCCTTCACCTCGAAGCCGTCGAAGGCGATCTCGTATTCCTTCATGCCGCGATAGCCGAGCACCTCGATCTCGCCGCCGGACATGCCTTCGGCCTGGAACGGGTCCTCGTCGGTGCCCCGCGGCTTCTCCGCGATGAACATCGACAGGCCCTTGTAGCCTGCCTCGTCCGGGTTGGTGCGGGCCAGCAGGGTCATGATATCTGCGCGCACAGGATGGGTGATCCAGGTCTTGTTGCCGGAGACCTTCCAGACGTCGCCGTCAAGCACTGCGCGGGTGCGCAGGGAGGCGAGGTCCGATCCGGTGTTGGGTTCAGTGAAGACGGCCGTCGGCAGGATCTCGCCGGAGGCGATCAGCGGCAGCCACTTCTGCTTCTGCTCTTCCGTGCCGCCGCACAGGATCAGTTCACCGGCAATTTCGGAGCGGGTGCCCAGCGAACCGACGCCAATGTAGGCGCGCGACAGCTCTTCCGAGACAACGCACATGCTTTCCTTGCCAAGTCCAAGCCCGCCGTATTCCTCCGGGATCGTCAGGCCGAAGACGCCGAGTTCGGCCATCTGGCTGATCACGTCCAGTGGGATATAGTCGTTCTTCAGATGCCATTCATGGGCGAAAGGCGTCACCTTGTCTTCGGCGAAGCGGCGCATTTCGCCGCGAATCTGTTCCAGCGTCTCGTCGAGGCCACAGTCGCCGAAGGTCGAGCGGCCGGCCTGTAGCCGGATCAGTTCGGCAAGGCGGGCACGAAGGGCTGGCGTGTTGCCATCCGCGATCAGCAGGTCAACGGCAGGGACGCGGGCCAAGGCGATGTCCTGGGGCGTCAGGCCGAGGTCGGCAAGGCGGACGAATTCGCCCTGGTTCATCGGGATGCCGCCAAGGATCTGGGCGAGATACTCGGCAAAGCCGAGACGAACGATCAGCTCCTCGATCTCCCCGTAGCGGCCTTCGGCGGAGAGGCGCGCGGCGTAGGCATCCAGTTGCCGCAAGGCCTCGCCATAGGTCGCAAACCATGCAAGCCCATGTGTTGCGCGTTGCTCGGTGTCCATGAGCTCGGACGAGATCCTGCCCTCAAGGCTCACCTTGCCCCGGACATTGCGGATGGCGGTGTCGACCAGGGCACTGATCGCGTTGACCGCATCCCGGGTCAGGTCGGTGAGATTCTCCGTGGCGCTGGCCTTGGCCCCGGCGAGGTTCAGGGCTGTCGTCATGGGTTTTCCCTTTGCATTTGTTGTTTGCTGCGTCGCAATCCGGCAAGCATGTTGCGTTGCACCTTACGCTTTGTCGAGAGGAGTGGATGTAAGTCTTTTGGCTGACGGTCTGATGGGCTGGCGGCTGCCGAGTGAAAGGGTTGACGTGTTCAGGGCTTCGGGCGACACCGGAGGCATGATGGCGAAACCGATCTCTCACGGCCTCTTGCGCGAGACATTTCGCGTCCTTGCGGATGCGTTCGGGCATTTCAGCACGGATGACGGCTGGGCCATGGCAAGCCATGTCGCCCTTTCGACGCTGCTTGCGTTGTTTCCCTTTCTGATCTTCATTGCTGCGCTGGCTGGTTTTCTCGGCTTCGGCGAGGCCGCGACAGAGGTGTCAAAGCTCATCTTTGATGCCTGGCCGGACGCTGTGGCAGCTCCGGTGGCGCGCGAGATCAACAAGGTTCTGACGGTTCCGCGTGGAGATCTTCTGACCTTCGGCGTGATCGCGGCCCTGTGGTTTGCCTCCAATGGCGTCAGTGCGGTGCGGGTCGCACTCAACCGCGCCTACCGGATCGTGGAGACCCGGAACTTTCTGCTGCTGCGGTTGCAGGCGCTGGTCGTCGTGGTGCTCGGATCTGTGGCCCTGATCGCCTTCACGGTGTTGATCGTTCTCGCGCCGCTGGTGATTGCCGCGACCTTGCGATTCGCTCCGGCCCTTGCCCCCTGGTTCGATGGGCTGCATATCGCGCGCTACGTTGTGGCCGGGCTGTTGAGCGTTGTCGGGCTCCTGGTCGTGCATCTCGTCCTGCCGGCGGGACGAAGGCGGCTGGTCGATATCCTGCCCGGGGTCCTGCTGACCCTCGTCTTGTGGATCGGGTCGGGCGCGGTCTTTGGTTATTACCTGGCCAGCTACGCCAATTATGTCTCGACCTATGCCGGATTGGCGGGCGTCATGACTGCGCTCGTGTTCCTGTATATCGTCGCCCTTGCCCTGCTGGCGGGCGGCGAACTCAATGCGTCACTTCTGCGGGCGCGCCGGATCAGGCAGCGTCGACGGGTGGAACAGCAGACTGTTTCCGACGAATGAGCAGGATTGCCGCCACCACCAGTCCCATGCCTGCAATCTGGATCAGCGCAAGCGTCTCACCGAACAGGAAGTAGCTTTCGATTGTAGTGGCCACAGGCACGAGATAGAAAAGCGATGCGACTTCCGCTACGGCGCCCGCACGGATCAGATACATCAGCAGCAGAATCGCACCAATGGAGAGCACCAGCACCAACCAGGCCATCGCGAAGATGAACTGCGGGCTCCATTCGACTTGCCAGCTTTCGCCAAGTGTCAAGGGCAGCGAGATAATCAGCGCACCGACATACTGCCACACAGTGGCGGTGACGTGGTCAGTCACCGGGACAAACCGCTTCTGATAGACGGTGCCGAGGCTCATGGCGAGGACGGCTGCCACCAGCGCCGAAACGGTTGCGATGGTCACGCCTGAACCGTCGAGGCCAAGTTTCGGACCGAGAATCAGGATCAGCCCGACAGAGCCGACGGCCATGCCGGCCCAGTGACGCGGACCAATGCGCTCCTTCAGCAACCATCCGGCGGCAAGCGCTGTCAGAACAGGCTGCAATCCGACCATCAGGGCACTGGCACCTGCCGGCATGCCGCGGTCGATCGCCCAGAACACACCGCCGAGATAAATCCCGTGAACGAGCATGCCAGTGACGATGCAATGTCCGATGGCCAGCGGGTTGCCGGGCCAACGCGATCGGCCAGCCACTGCAATGAGAAGCAGGAAAGGCAGTACGGCGATGTATCTCAAAGATAAAAAGACAAAGGGATCAGCGTAGGGTGCGCCGAGTTTTGAACCAATGAAGCCAGTCGACCACAGGAGGACAAACAAGCCAGGGGCAATAGCTGCAAGAATTGGCTTTCGCACGGACGCATTCCGCTCGGTCTTGCCTGAGTTCAATCCAAACTGACTAGAATTTGGGCGGTTCAGGACTTGAAATTGCCGTAGCGTGTTGAGCCGCTGTTAACCGCTCTGGCGCCATGGTCTGGGAAAGGTGATCGCCTGCCAGAACGGACAGGCCAGTAGGGTTTCGCCCAATGAGCAAAGCTTTGCAATCCCATTCCTCGCCCGCAGGCAATGGTCTTCTCGCAGGCATGACGGTCAGGTTCCGGATTGTTGTTCTCAGCCTGATTTCGACACTTGGTCTGATCGCGGTCGCTTCCGTGTTCTGGTGGAGCCAGGCAAGTGTGGATGGCGCATTCCGAGCGTCGGAGAGCAACGCGGACCTGTCCCGCGAGACCTATCAATTGCTGAAGGCTGCCGATCATCTCCGGCTGCTTGAGAAGGCCTATCTGGTTGAACCTTCGGACAGTCTGCACCAGTCATTGCTCGCCGGACATGCGGATACGGTGGAAATCCTGCAGAAAGTCCGGCAAATGGAAGCCGCCCAGGCCCTGACAGCCGAGACCGGGGACCTTGCGGATACGCTTGACGGTATCGTCGGGTCCTTCAACGAGTTGCATGGCGTGCAGTCCGAGATCGGCTTCGACGCGGCCTCCGGCCTGCGTGCCCAGCTCAGCACCCTGTCGGGGAAGGCGAAGGGCCGTATCGATGACGAATTGAAGTTCGGCGGCGCGTCCGACTTCGAAAAGTTGGCGCGTACCGTTATGGATGTGCAGCTGGCGGAAAGCCGGTTCACACAGTCCGGCGGCAGCCCGGAGACGCTTGAGGCGTTCAACAAGTCCTTTGCTGTTTTCCAGAAGCTGATCGGGCGCGTCTATATTCCAAACGAAATCAAGGCCGAGATCGAGACCAGCATGACGGCCTACAAGGCCGCCTTTGACCAGTACGCCGCAGCGCTTGCGGCGCGCGTCACCAAGATCACACTTGCTGAGGATCTCTTTAGCCTGCTGCCGCCGCATATCGACGCCTTGCTGGCGTCGGCAAGCGCAGGGGACATGGAGGCGCAGAAGGAGCTGTCAGCTATCCGCTCCTTGTCCGCCAAAGTGGTCCTTGGGGCGATCGGTGGTCTGGTCATCATTCTTTCGGCGCTCGCGATCATGATTGGCCGTTCGATATCCGGGCCTTTGGCCAGATTGCAGGGATCGATGGAGGTGCTGGCGTCCGGCAAGACGGACATCGACCTTCCGGAAGCCAATGGCCGCGATGAAATCTCTGCCATGGTCCGCACCGTCCGGGTGTTCCGTGACAACGCGGCCGAACGCAACCGGCTGGCCGCCGAACAGGCACGCGAAAACGAAGGGCGAGACGCCCGCGTCGCCCGGCTTGAAACGATCATCTCCAATTTCGAAGCGGCCGTGCAGCGCTCGCTCGACAGTCTCGACAAGGCATCGGCTGACCTCGGCAATGCATCCAGCGCGGTGGAATCGGCGTCGGACGAAGTGGCCGAGCTTGCCGATCAGGCTGGCAACAGCGTCCGTGTTGCTGCCCAGAACGTAACTTCGGCGTCCGGGGCAACCGAGGAACTGGCAAGTTCGATCAAGGAAATCGCCTCGCAGGCCGGTCGCTCGACCCAGGTGGCGAAACGCGCGGTGGCGGGTGCCGACAGCACGTTCTCGACCATGCAGGAGCTGTCGAACGCAGCTGACCGGATCGGGGCTGTCATGAGCCTGATCCGCGACATCGCCAATCAGACCAACCTGCTTGCGCTCAATGCTACGATCGAAGCTGCCCGGGCTGGTGAGGCCGGCAAGGGCTTCGCGGTCGTGGCGGCGGAAGTGAAGCAACTGGCTGACCAGACCGCCAAGGCGACGGAAGACATCGCCAAACAGGTCGATGCAATCCAGAGTGCATCCGCAGGGGCTGTTTCGGCCATCTCGGAAGTGCGCGACATCATTGCTGACATGGATGGTCTGGCCTCCGCCGTTGCACAGGCCGTCGAGCAGCAGGACCGTGCGGTATCGGGCATTTCGCGCAACGTCGCTGATGCCTCCAATCGCTCCGAGGAAGGGGCGAACCGGATGGATTCGGTGGTCGCAGCAACAAGCCATGCGCGGGCATCCGGCGACGAGGTCGACCGCCTGTCGAAGGTTCTCTCCGAACAGGCCAACCTGTTGCGCCGTGAAGTCCGTGGTTTCCTCGAAGGCGTGCGGGCTGCCTGACATCACGTCCCTTTATCGGTCTTTCAATCGGCGCGCGGCCAACGGTCGCGCGCCGTTTTTCATGCTGTTGAACCGCTCTGTCTGCGCGCAGGTATTCCCCGGCTTGCTGTAAAGTTGGTTGATGCCCTTTGCCTTGTGGGCAAGGCTCCGGTATCCCTTTGCCGCTTCGCCCGTCGGAGATGCTCCAATTCGTGCCCATGACAGGAGTGGCCATGCAGGACAGTATCGTCATCGTTGGTGCCGGTCAGGCTGGTGCCCAGGTTGCCCAGTCGCTGCGGCAAGGTGGCTTCACCGGTTCGATCCGCCTGATCGGGGAAGAATCGCATCCGCCTTATCAGCGCCCGCCGCTGTCCAAGAAGTTTCTGGCCGGTGAAACGGACGCAGAAGGCCTTTGGCTGCGACCCGCTGCCTTTTACGAGACCCAGTCGGTTGATCTCCTCACCGGGAGCGAGGTCGCTGCAATCGATAGGGACGCCCACGCTGTCGTCCTGGCCAGTGGTGAGCGGGTTTCCTACGGCAAGCTGGTGCTGGCGACGGGCACGCGGGCGCGCCGCATTCCCGTGCCTGGAGCCGATCTTGCCGGTGTCTTGACGCTCCGGTCCATCGCTGATGTGGACCGGATCCGGGATGCGCTTGGCCGGCATGATCGCCTGGCCGTAATCGGCGCCGGTTACATTGGCCTCGAGGTCGCAGCCGTTGCGCGGGCCATGGGCAAGACGGTCACTGTGATCGAGGCGCAGGACCGTGTGCTGAAACGTGTTGTCTCCCCGGCCATCTCTGCCTTCTACGAATCCCTGCATCGCGGCAAGGGCGTCGAGCTGCGTCTCGGCACGGGCCTGTCGGCAATCGAGGGCGCGAATGGTCAGGTGTCCGGCGTGCGGCTGGCTGATGGCAGTCTGGTGCCGGCCGGTCTTGTGCTGATGGCCGTTGGTGCGGAACCGAATGATGCGCTGGCAGAAGCGGCCGGGCTTGAGACTGACAATGGCATCCTCGTTGATGGCGGCGGGCAGACGAGCGATCCGGACATCTATGCGGCGGGCGACTGCACCCGCTTCTTCCTGCCGCGCTATGACCGCTCGGTGCGGCTGGAGAGTGTGCAGAACGCCATCGACCAGGCCAAGGTCGTCGCCCAGTCGATCCTGGGTCAGGAGGTGGACTATGATCCGCTGCCCTGGTTCTGGTCCGACCAGTATCACGTCAAGCTGCAGATCGCCGGCCTGTCGGAAGGCTATGACGAGGTCGTCACCGTGGGCGAACCGGCCGAGGACAAGTTCTACGTCGCCTATCTGCAGCAGGGCCGTTTGATTGCCGTCGACAGCATCAACTCGCCGCGCTCCCACATGATGGCCCGCAAGGCGATCGGCGAGCCCTGGCGCGCGGATCTTCTGCCCGCTGCAGCCTGATGGCTCACGGCGTGCCGTAGAGCGCCTTGAACCGGGCCTCGACCGCCGGGGCCCGGTCATAGTGATGGATCACGGCGAAGCGATCGCCGGCGCGGGTCAGGACCACGCCGTCCTCAAAGCGCGGCAGCGTGGCCGGATCGGCAAAGGCGCCGGGGCTTTTCGATGGTTCCATCAGCGTGCAGGCGTGCAGGGTCCACGGCTGCTGCCAGTCGGTCAGCAGCGTGATCCGGCCGAAGGCGCCGAAGGACAGGAGCTGGTTGAAGGCGATCTGGTCGCCGATGCGCTTGCTCTGGTCGAAATAGTAGTTCGCCAGCATCAGCTCCAGCATCGCCTCGAACCGGCCGGCGAAGAAGCCGCAGCAGATCACCGGCTTGCCCGCGACACGGCGCAACGCGTGCTTGCCGAAGGCCTTGATCGTCATGCGGTGGTTCCACGGGTCCGCATGGGTGATGCCTTCCACGGAGGCAATCAGGTCCTTGTCCGCCGGCAGGTTGGCGGCGATCCAGTCGAACGGGTTGCCCTGGAACGCCACGTCGCGCGCATCGGAGAAGGCCAGGAAACGGAACGTCTCGCCCGTGCGCTCGGCGTGATCACGCAACAGCTCGCTCGAGTGGAAGAAGCGGCGGTCGTGGATCTTGTCGCGGAAGCGCAGGATGCGGCGCGTCCAGGTCCAGCGGCTGTCGACCCTCAGCTTGCTGCCGTCGAGATGATCGGCGAGTTCCTCGTCGAGCTGGCTGTAACGGTAGCGCGTGCCATCCTGGCGATAGGTGAAGACGACGGCGCCCTGCGCTTCCATCCAGCGCACCAGCTCGGCCTCTACGTCATAGGCGACGACGAAAACCCGCCCGGCAAATCCTGTTGCCTTCAGCGAGTTGAACCAGACCGCCATGTCTGCCGGCCTGTAGCCGGAGACAGCCGTGACGATGGCGTCCAGCGGGCCGTCGGCGCGAATCGGTTCGACCGGGGTGCTGTGCCAGCCCGGAACGGTGGGCACGGGCAGGGCGGATTGGTTGCTCATCGTCAATGCCCTTATCGCGCCGCGCTGGCTTCGAGAATGAGCCGGATCACCGCTTGCGGGTTTTCCAGATGCGGCATGTGGCCCATGCCGTCGAACAGGTGGCAGGCGACGGTGCCCGGCAGATCGCCAGCCTGATGCACCGGCAGCACACGGTCCTGCCGGCCCCAGACGAGTTTCACCGGCATGCCGAGATCGGCAAGGGCCGCCTTCTCGATGGTCTTTTGGCCATCGCCATCAAGGATTTCCTCGACGATGGTGGTCAGGGCCTCGATGGCTCCCGGCTTCTGGCGCAGCTCTGCCGCATGGCGGGCGAACAGGCGCGGCATGCGGAAGCCAAAGCCAAAGAATTGCTCCAGCAGCGGCTCCAAGTCCTTTTCGCTCTCGGTCCGGGCGTAGCGCCGCAGCAGCTTGTCATTGATCTCGCGGCCAAAGCCGCCCGGTGCCAGCAGCGTCAGGCTCGCGACGCTCTCCGGCGCGCGCATGGCGACCAGCGCGGCCACTGCGCCGCCCATGGAGTGCCCGACCAGATGCACGGGGGCGAGGTTCATTGCCTCCAGCGACTGCACCACGGCCTTGGCGGAGACGCCGGCATTGCCGATCCGTGGCCAGGCGAGCGCCTTGCCGTGACCGGGCAGATCGAAGGCGATGGTGCGCCGGCGCGGTGACAACCCGGTCTGGATGTTCAGCCAGGTCTGGTGATCGCCGCCGAAGCCATGCAGCAGAACGATGGGTGCCCCTGACCCGTCGCCCTGCTCGTGATAGGGCAGATGGGCATTGGCTGCAGGAACGAGAGGCGTGGCAGGGCTGGACATGGCGGGGTCCTTGTCGCATTCATGTGGTCACACTGATAGCTGCCGCGCCACGCAAAGAAAAGCCACGGCGACTTGCGCAAGCTGCTCAACCTGCCCGGCAAAAGGACGGATGGACAGCGGGGTCGGACTGGACTAAATCGATTTAAATGGCTGTGTCTGGCCATTCCGGCTGTGAGCCGTGTTGTCCTGTCATGATCTGGAACCTCAAATGACCGCTGCGATCGATCTCGTCTGCCTTGGCGAGCCCATGGTGGAACTCAACCAGCAATTGGCAGGTGGCCCCTACCACCCCGGTTTCGGTGGCGACGTGTCGAACACCGCGGTCGCGGCTGCCCGGCAAGGCCTCAAGGTCGCCATGGCGACCGCGCTTGGTGCCGATGTGTTTGGTGAGAGCCTGCGCGCCATGTGGACGGCGGAAGGCATCGATCATTCGGCCGTGCCGGCGGATCCGGACGCGCCGACCGGGCTCTATTTCGTCACCCATGGCCCTGCCGGCCATACGTTTTCCTACCGCCGCGCCGGCTCGGCCGCGAGCCGGATGAGCCCGCGCAGCCTGCCGCTGGAGCTCATCACCGGCGCGAAGGTCCTGCATTTCTCGGCGATCAGCCAGGCGATCTCGCCGTCAGCCTGTGATGCTGCGTTTGCAGCTGTCGAGTCCGCGCGTGCAGCTGGCCGGCTTGTTTCCTATGACACCAACCTGCGTCTCGCGCTGTGGCCACTGGCGCGGGCGCGCGCTGTCATCCGCGCCACCATCGGTCTCAGCGACATCATCCTGCCGGGCCTCGATGATGCACAGAAGCTGTGCGAGGCGCAGGATGCGGACGGGATCGTAGACGAACTGCTGGGTCTTGGCGCGAGGATCGTTGCCCTGACCATGGGCGGCGACGGCGTTCTGGTGGCAACCGGGGAGCGCCGGGAGCGGATTGCCTCCCACAAGGTGAAAGCCGTTGACGCGACTGGGGCGGGTGACGCTTTCGATGGCGCCTTCCTGGCTGAGTACCTGCGGACCGATGATGCCTTTGCGGCAGCGCACTATGCAAATGCGGCGGCGGCACTGTCGGTGACTGGCTATGGCGCGGTCGCGCCGTTGCCGCGCCGCACCGATGTCGAGGCATTTCTGCGGGCGTGAGCCATGATTGACGAAACGTAATGCTTTGTTCACCATAAAATCGGAAAACCGTCGGACAGGTCAGGCCACCGTAAAAATCGGCGTGGTGGCCGAAAGCCTGTCTGCCGGTTCATCCGGATTTCGGGACAAATCTTTTGCGAGCGGGTTCAATGCGGCTACGATATCGTCTTTCACTTCTTGCCCTTTGCCTGGGTCTTGCCTTGCCGCCGGTTTCGCCGGCGCAGGCCTTTGCGGACAACAAGTTCTATGACCCGGTGACCAAACAGTGGGTCGAACTGAAAATGACGCCGGACGTCGCCGGCAAGATTGCCCGCCGGAAGTTCAAGCGGAAGATCGTTGACTTCAACAGCTCCGAAGCCCCCGGAACGATCATCGTCGATACCGAGGACCGCTTTCTCTATCACGTGCTTGGTGATGGCACGGCGATGCGCTACGGGATTGGCGTCGGCCGCGACGGCTTCACCTGGCGCGGCGAGCAGAAGGTGACGCGCAAGGCCGAGTGGCCGGGCTGGACGCCGCCGCCGGAAATGATCGTCCGTGAACGCAAGAATGGCCGCAAGCTGCCGGCCTTCATGCCGGGCGGGCCGAAGAACCCGATGGGCGCGCGGGCGCTTTATCTCGGCAACACCATTTACCGCATCCATGGCACCAACGAGGACTGGAGCATCGGCCAGGCGGTTTCGTCCGGCTGCTTCCGGATGTGGAACGAAGACGTCGAGCATCTTTACAGCCAGGTGCCGGTCGGCGCGAAGGTCGTGATCCGCTAACGTCTGACTGCCCAGTTCCAGGAAGCCTTGCAGGCCTTCCTGGAATTTGCGCTCTTACATGGAACTCCCGCCGATCATGCCAGTCGCAGAGCGAAAAGCGGCCGGGGTTCGCGGAAGCCGGCCAGAAGAAACTCGCCTACCGGGTCAGTATCAGCCTTCGCAGCGCAGGCAACATCCTCCGTCAGAAGAACGGCCTGATGCAACTGCTTGGTCAGTGCTTCCATGCGTGCTGCCGCATGGACGGTCTGCCCAATGACAGAGAAGGTCAACCGATTGGCGATGCCAATGTTGCCAAACATGACGCGGCCAACGGAAAGCGCAATGCCTGCTTGCATCGGCGGCATGCCGGTCGCAAGGTCACCGAGGCCGAGCCGTTGAAGCCGCGTCACGCTGTTTTGTGCTGCCGCGACCGCCTGGGCCGCCGCCGCTGGCAGTCCGTCCGCTGAAATCGGGAAGATGCCGAGGACGGCATCGCCGATGAAGTCGAGGATCTCGCCGCCTTCCGCTTCCACAGCGCCTGCGGTGGCCTCGAAATAGCGATTGAGCAATCTGAGATAGAGATCCGGTCCGAGGGCTTCGGCATGGGCTGTCGATTCGCGCATGTCGGAGTAGAAGATCACGGCCTCGATGCTCTGCCCGTCGCCGTGGCGGATCTGGCCGTTCAGGACCTGTGTCCCGGCCCAGCGTCCGAGGTATGTCTCCGCTACCGTCCGTGTGATCTGGGCCTGAACAGTCGCGCGAACGGCCAGCGCCAGACGCTTCTGCAGATACTCGATGGTGGAAACATGGACATCGGTGAAGCCGCCGGGCGCGCGACTGGCCCAGCTCACCAGCACGCCGGTGTTGCCCTGGTTCTCTTCGATGGCCGGCAACTCGAATGGGGTCATGACAATCAGGTAGTCGCTGAAGCCCGTATCTTTCAGTTCACGCAGCAGCGGGAACCTTGGATCGGTCTCGGCGCCATCCAACCGCAGCCTGAGTTGCCGCTCGCCGCTTTTCCAGAGCCACCGCATCGGGCTTTGCAACCATTCGTCGGTTTCTTCCTGTTCATGGTGGAAGCTTTCATGCGCGACGGGCGCCTGGTGCTGCCAGAAAATGCTCTCAGCCTCGATCAGCGGATGCAGGGTATTCCAGGCCAGCAACGCCCGATCAACCGGCACGTCGATGGCACGCAGCCGCTGGCAAAGGCCATCGAGGATCGTTGCGACAGTCGAGTTCCTGAGCGCAACGGTGATCAGCCAGTCTTCGATGGCCTCAATCTGCTCATTGGTCTGCATGTCTGTCTCTCCGCCCGCCCCGATCCCGCAGCCTTGCCACAGGTGCCTGAAAAGTCAAAGGGCGGCCCGTCAATCCAGCTGGCTCGTCCCCTTCACAGCTCAGGCATCTGGCCGGGCGGGACAATGATCCAGTTGACCCGCAGCGGTGGCCACTCTGCCGGAGCCGCATAGGGGATATCAGCGAAGCCATCTCGGATCCGGTTCGGGTAGATCTCCGCAAGGGTGCCGGTGGGGACCTCGCTGTCGCCGGTCCAGAGCACCAGCACGCCGCGTGTCTGGACATCCTGCGGATCGATCCAGGGCGCCACAGCTGCCGTGTGGTCGGTGAAGAGGGAAGGGCGATCGGGCGAGAACAGGGTGGCATGCGCCGCTGGCCACATGTCGCCTGCCACATAAGCCAGTGGCAGGTCCGTTGCCTGCCGCCAGGCGTCGGTGACGACGCGGGCGAGTGCGTCGCCGGGGAAATGGATCCGTGTTGGCTTGGACTTGAACATCGGCTCCACCAGGGCCTGCGCGGTGACCACGCCCAGGAACAGGAGCTGGATGGCAACAGCAGCGCCGAGGGCCCGCCGCAGCGACCAGACGGCTGTCCTGTTGGCCACAAGCTGCACCAGGACAATGCCAATGAGGGTGAACATCGATGCGCCCCACATCTGCTTGAACTCGCGTCCTGTGACGCCGGAGACAAGCAGAACCACAGCCAATGGAGCCAGGGTGAACCAAAGCATGAAGCGCAGGTCTGGCTGTGTGCCGGGCGCAGCGACGAGATTTGGCCTAGCTCTCAGAAGCGCCCGCAGTCCGGACAGGCCAAGGCCCGCGGCCAGCACCAGAAGGACCGGGGCGAGACTGCCGATCTGGCCCGCCAGGAAATTTGCCGGATAGAGCAGGTGATCAAGCCAGGTTTCAGCCGGCATGCTGCGGTCGGCTGCATAGGTGAAGGTCAGCCAGTCTGTCTCCAGCAGCCAATAGACATGCGGGATGAACAGAATGGCGCCCGTGGCCATGGCGACATAAGGGCCGGGGGTTTTCAGGCAGCGGCGGGCATCGGCAAAGACGAGCGCATAAAGCCCGATGCTGCCAATCAGAAGCGCTGCGAAATATTTGGCATAGAGCCCTGCAGCCGCCAGGAGGCCGAGAATCAGCCAGTCGGTGAGGGCGCCTCGTCGCAAGGCTCTGTGGAAGAACAGCAGCATGCCGGCCCAGACCGGGATCTGCAGGATGTTGGGATTGAACTCAGGCGCAGGCAAGGTGAAGTAGAACGAGCAGCTTGTGGCCACCAGGGCCAACAGGCTTTGCGGCCGGGACAGTCCGACATCCCGGCCCAGGCTCCAGATGAAGACGTAGGCGAGGACAAAGCAGATCTGGCTGAGCCAATAGGCACCAAAGGCATGCCCGCCGGTGACATGGAAGCTCGCCTCCAGCAGCCATGCCTGCAGCGGCGGGTGCTTCGTGTAGCCAAGGGCGAGATCGCGGCCCCAGGCAAAGCCTTCGACAACATCCAGCGGCGGGTTGGGGAACAGCAGCGTCGGCAGCATTGCCCAGAGCAGGCTGAAGATCGCGACATAAAACACCGCCGTACGGCTGGCGGAAGCTACCGGGCGTTCGGTCATTGTGGATCGGGATCCGTCTTTGCGGCAAATGCCCAGAACCGGGCACCGAGGAAAGTCAGTGGAGGCACGACGAAGATCGCAACGATGATGCCGATTGTATCGGACCAGGGGGTCAGTTGCAGCCAGGCGGCCAGCGCGCCGTTGTTGAGCACGAAACCGGCGGCGGCCAGCACGAAGAACCGACGCATGCGCCTGGCCGAACCGGTGTTCCGGTCCGACTGGAAGCTCCAGTGATGGTGGCCGAAGAAGGACACCAGAAAGGCAACGAGGAAGCCGCAGACATTTGCCGCCATGGCGGGAACTCCGCCATATTCGACGAGCGCGATGGCAACGGAGGCATGTACACAGGCAGCGGTGAGGCCGACCGCGCCGAAGCGGGCAATGGTGCCGATTTCCCGCACCAGCCGGCGCCTGTCAGCCAGCGGTGTCATTCGGCAGATCTGTCGGTGGGTAGTGCCGGCTCGTCTTTCGCGGCCGCGTAGTCGATGACATCCTGCACCAGAAATACCGGCCTCTGCTTGGTCTCGATGAACAGGCGTCCGACATATTCGCCGACGATCCCGATCGAGAGCAACTGGAGACCGGAGAAGAACAGGACGCTGACCATCAACGAGGCGTAGCCCGGCACATCTATGCCGTAGATCAGCACGCGCAAGATCAAAAACACGGCATAGGCGATGGCAAGGGCCGCGACGGTTCCGCCGCCATACAGCCAGATCCGTAGTGGCACGGTGCTGAAACTCGTCAGGCCGTCGAGCGCGAAGTTCCACAGCCGCCAGTAGTTCCACTTGCCTTGACCAGCCCGGCGCAATGGCCGCTCGTAGGCAATGTAGGTCGAGGGGTAGCCGACCCAGGCAAACAGGCCCTTCATGAAGCGGCTGCGTTCCGGCAGGCGCTTGAGGGCGTCGACGACGCTCCGGTCAATCAGCCGAAAATCGCCCGCGTTGGCCGGCATGCTGATTTGCGTCAGCCGGTCAAAGACCTTGTAGAACAGATGCGCCGTGCCACGCTTGGCCAGGGTTTCCTGCGATCTGTCGACCCGCAGCCCATAGATGACATCAAAGCCGCTGCGCCATAAACTGACCATTTGCGGAATAAGTCCGGGCGGATCCTGGAGGTCTGCATCGAGAATGGCGACGATATCGCCGTGGGCGTGTTCCAGGCCAGCAGAGAGGGCGGCTTCCTTGCCGAAGTTCCGCGACAGTCCGATCAGCCGCCCCGGCAGGCCGGCTGCCAGGTGCCGGCTGATGATTCGCGCCGTGGCATCAGTGCTGCCGTCATCGATGAAGACATACTCGACGGAGAGATGCAGCCCGGTCAGGGCCGCTTCGGTTTCTTCCAGGAAAATATCGAGAACCTCGGCCTCGTTGAAGACGGGCACGACGATTGACAACAGCGGGACTGCAGGGCGGCTCGCGGCCCTGCGCTCGGTGTAGATCGACTGGCCCGGCGGTGAGCTCTGGACGTCGATCATGCGGGCTTCCCCCTGCTGTCTCTTGGCTGCTGCCGGGGCCGCTGCCGGGGCCTGGATGCGTCCGGCAGCGCCGAGTGTCTTGCCGTCTTCAGACGAATGCGCCGTGGCAGTGCTTGAATTTCTTGCCTGAGCCGCAGGGGCAGGTTTCGTTGCGGCCGACCTGGCCCCAGGTCGAAGGATCGTTCGGGTCGCGGGCGACGCCTGTCGCCGCAAACCCGCCAGCCACGGCAGCCGGTCCACGCGGACGCAATGGAGCTTCCTCGTCTTCGCCGGTGAGCGGATTGATGTGATGCGGGTGCATCTCGCTCGGCTCATGCGGCATTTCCGGCATCTGCTGGGTGACCAGTTCGACGCGCATCAGCTGTGATGTCGTCACCTGACGCAACTGCGCCAGCATGGTCTCGAACAGCGAGAAGGCCTCGGTCTTGTACTCCTGCAGCGGATCGCGCTGGGCATAGCCGCGGAACCCGACGACGGAGCGCAGGTGATCGAGGTTGGCAAGGTGCTCGCGCCACAGGTTGTCCAGCGTCTGCAGCAGGATCGCCTTCTCGACCTGGGACATGATCTCCGGCGTATAGCGGGCGATCTTGCTTTCCATGATCTCATCGGCCGCCTTGCGCAGGCGTTCCTTCACCTCGTCCTCGGCAATGCCTTCTTCCTTGGCCCAGTCCATGACCGGCAGGTCAAGGGCCAGGATGGTGCGGACCTCTTCCTGCAGGCCAGCCGTATCCCACTGCTCGGGATAGGCCCGCTCGGGGATATGGCGCGAGACGAGATCCTCGATCACGTCATGCCGCATGTCGGTGACGGTCTGGTTGAGGTCGCTGCCATCCATCAGTTCGACGCGCTGCTCGAACACCACCTTGCGCTGGTCGTTCATCACGTTGTCGAACTTGAGGAGGTTCTTGCGGATGTCGAAGTTGCGCGCCTCGACCTTCTGCTGCGCCTTGGCGAGCGCCTTGTTGATCCAGGGATGGATGATCGCCTCGCCGTCCTTCAGTCCAAGCTTCTGCAGCATCGAATCCATCCGGTCGGAGCCGAAGATGCGCATCAGGTCGTCCTGCAGGGACAGGAAGAACTTGGAATGGCCCGGGTCGCCCTGACGGCCGGAACGGCCGCGCAGCTGGTTGTCGATGCGCCGGCTTTCGTGGCGCTCGGTGCCGATCACATAAAGGCCGCCGGCCGCCAGCGACTTCTGCTTCAGCATTTCCACATCGGCGCGGATCGCAGCTTCGCGTGCGGCCCGCTCCTCGCCTTCCGGCATGTCGGCCAGTTCGCGCTCAATGCGCATTTCGGCATTGCCGCCAAGCTGGATGTCGGTGCCGCGGCCGGCCATGTTGGTGGCGATCGTCACCGCGCCCGGCAGACCGGCCTGCGAAATGATGAAAGCTTCCTGCTCGTGGTAGCGCGCGTTCAGCACGGCGAAGATCTTGTCCTTCGCGGTGCCGTCCACGGCATCGAACAGGGGGACGAAGGCGTTCGGGTCGTTCACATCGACCTGGCGATAGCCATGCTTCTTCAGCCGTTCGGCCAGGAATTCGGATTTCTCGATGGATGTCGTACCGACGAGGATCGGCTGTCCGCGTGACTTGCAATCGTCGATCAGTTCAACGATTGCCCCGAATTTTTCGTCAACGGTGCGATAGACCTCGTCGTCATCGTCAATGCGCTTGACCGTGTTGTTGGTCGGGATTTCGACGACTGCGAGGCCGTAGATGTCCATGAACTCGTCCGCCTCTGTCGAGGCCGTTCCGGTCATGCCGGCCAGCTTCTCGTACATGCGGAAGTAATTCTGGAAGGTGATGGACGCCAGGGTCTGGTTTTCCGGCTGGATCCGGGCCTTTTCCTTGGCCTCGAGCGCCTGGTGCAGGCCTTCCGAGTAACGCCGGCCCGGCATCATGCGGCCGGTGAACTCGTCGATGATCACCACTTCGCCGCCGCGGACGATGTAGTCACGGTCGCGCTGGAACAGCTTGTGTGCCTTCAGCGCCTGCTGCAGGTGATGCACTACCGAGACATTCTCGACGTCGTAGAGCGAATCCGAGCGAAGCAGTCCGGCTTCGCCGAGCAGGGCCTCCAGCTTGACGTTGCCAGCCTCGGTGAACGAGGTGCTACGCTGCTTTTCATCCAGCTCGTAGTCGCCTTCGTCCAGCATCGGGATGAAGGCGTCAATGGTGTTGTAGAATTCCGAGCGGTCCTCGAGCGGGCCGGAGATGATCAGCGGCGTGCGCGCCTCATCGATCAGGATGGAGTCCACCTCATCGACGATTGCGTAGTGATGGCCGCGCTGGACCATGGCCGCGCGCTCATATTTCATGTTGTCGCGCAGGTAGTCGAAGCCGAACTCATTGTTGGTGCCGTAGGTGATGTCGGCGGCATAGGCTGCCCGGCGTTCCTCGTCCGAGAGGCCATGCACGATGACGCCGACGGTCAGGCCGAGGAAGCGGTAGACCTTGCCCATCCACATCGCGTCGCGCTGGGCGAGATAGTCGTTCACCGTGATGACATGCACGCCCTTGCCGGAGAGCGCATTCAAATAGACCGGCGCGGTGGCAACGAGGGTCTTGCCTTCACCGGTACGCATTTCCGAGATTTCGCCGGCGTTCAGCACCATGCCGCCGATGAGCTGGACGTCGTAATGGCGCTGCCCCAGGGCGCGACGCGCACCTTCGCGCACCGTCGCAAAGGCCGGGATCAGCAGATCCTCAAGCGGAGTGCCAGTCGCCAGCTGCTCGCGGAACATCTGGGTACGGGCGCGCAGCGCCTCGTCAGACAGAGCCATCATCTCGCTTTCAAGAGCGTTGATGGCGGCTACCTTGGACTTCATGGACTTGATCTTGCGATCATTCGAAGAACCAAAAATCTTACGTGCCAGTGCACCGAGGCCTGCCATATGGCGGTCCTTCCAGATGGCGGGCGGCGGGCGAACGGATCAGTCCGGCGCGGCCCTCAAAAAAATCTCAATTGCGATCCAGGTTTGCCCGGCTTGCCTGCTTCAGAGCAACGGCAGGTCAGGACCGCAGGCTTCGCGCCAGGGGACTGACGCGCCGTCCGACAGATAAGAGGGGGTCGAATGCTTGTCAACGCCGCCGGTTTGCGCAAGTTTGCAGCGCCGTCCGCTTCTCTTCACGGGGAGGCAGGCATTAGAGTTCACACACAAGGACACCTCATGTTCCGTTCCATCCTGCGCCAGCCGCTACGCACTGCCTTGATTGCAGCAACCGCGCTGACGCTTTCCGCAGCGTCCCTGACTGCCCAGGAGCCGGGCGACGTGGTCGCCAAGGTGGGTGACACTGTCATCACCGAAGCTGATATCGCCTTTGCCGCCCGGGACCTCGGCCAGGAGTTGCAGCGGTTCCCGCCGGCCCAGTGGCGCTCGATCCTGACTGACGTTCTGGTCGACATGACGCTTCTGGCCAAGGAAGCGGAAAAGGAAGGTCTGCAGAAAGACGAGGACTTCCAGCGCCAGGTCAGGTTCCTGACCACCCAGGCTCTGCGCAACGCCTATATCTCGCAGAAGCTGGAAGCCGGCATCACCGAAGCCGAGCTGAAAGCCGCCTACGACGCAGAACTCGCCAACTTCAAGGGTGAAGAAGAGGTCCGCGCACGTCACATTCTCGTGGCAAGCAAGGAAGAAGCCGAGAAACTGATCAAGGATCTCGATGGCGGGGCGGACTTCGCTGAACTCGCCAAGACCAATTCCAGCGACGGCTCGGCCGCCGCCGGTGGGGACCTTGGCTTCTTCGGCAAGGGCCGCATGGTGCCGGAGTTCGAAGCGGCTGCCTTTGCGCTTGAGCCGGGCGCCTACACGAAGGAGCCGGTGCAGTCGCAGTTCGGCTGGCATGTGCTGAAGCTGGACGAGAAGCGTATCCAGCCGGCCCCGGCCTTCGAGGATGTCCAGGACGGCCTGCGCAACAAGCTGATGCGGGACCGTTACACCGCACTGATGACGGAGCTGAAGGCGACCCACAAGGTGGAGATCGTTCAGCCTGAGGTGCCTGCTGCCGATCCGGCCAAACCGGCGCAGCAGTAAGCTCCTGATCGTTCCGGCGGTGGCAGGACGCCCTTGTTCGCCGCCGCCGGAGCATGGATTTCCGGGTCGGCTGTGCCGGCCCGCGCCCAGCAGTCGCAGCGCTTGTGTGCAGGCGGGGGCCTCCTCGCAAAACTGGTTGCGCGAGACGCGGCTGTCGGGCAAGTCTGCGCCAGTTTCCGCCCTGTTGACGAGGCTTTCATGTCCACCGAGATTTCCCCGCTTGCGCCCAAGTCCTATCCCGACATGCCGGTGATCGAAGGCGTCCGCTTTGCCACTGCCGCCGCCGGGATCAAGTACAAGGGCCGCACCGATGTACTGCTGGTGCTGATGGACGCGGGTACGGAAGCTGCCGGCGTTTTCACCCGCTCGCTGTGCCCGTCGGCACCGGTGGACTGGTGCCGGGCGAACCTTCCCCATGCCACCGCGCGGGCGCTGCTGGTCAATTCCGGAAATGCCAATGCCTTCACCGGCAAGAAGGGCAAGGCGGCGGTCGAGCTGTCGGCTGAGATCGTCAGCAAGGCCGTCGGTTGCGCTGCGTCTGAAATCTATCTCGCCTCGACCGGTGTCATCGGCGAGCCGCTGCCGGCCGACAAGTTTTCCGGCGTGATCGGCGAACTCGTCAGCAGTGCGGCGGCGGGATCCTGGCTGGAGACGGCCAAGGCGATCATGACCACTGACACTTTCCCGAAGGTCGCGACCCGGACGGTGGACCTTGGCGGCACTCCGGTGACGTTGAACGGGATTGCCAAGGGCGCGGGCATGATCGCGCCGGACATGGCGACTATGCTGTCCTTCCTGTTCACCGACGCCCCGATTGCCGCGCCGGTGCTGCAGGTGCTGATTTCTGAGACTGTCGGCGGCAGCTTCAACTCCATCACCGTCGACAGTGACACGTCGACCTCGGACACTGCGCTGCTGTTTGCGACCGGCAAGGCCGCATCGCGCGGCGCTGCGCGTATCACGGATGCGGCCGACCCGCGCCTTGCCGCTTTCCGCGTCGCACTTGGCGAAGTCATGCTGGAGCTGGCGCACCATATCGTTCGGGACGGCGAAGGCGCGCGCAAGTTTGTGGAAGTTCGCGTCGAAGGTGCAGTCAACGATGCCTCGGCCAAGCGGATTGCGCTGTCGATCGCCAATTCCCCATTGGTGAAGACGGCAATCGCTGGCGAAGACGCCAACTGGGGCCGCGTCGTCATGGCCGTTGGCAAGGCCGGTGAGCCGGCCGACCGCGATCGTCTTGCGATCTGGTTCGGGGATGTGCGCGTCGCCGTCGAGGGCGAACGTGACGCCGGTTACTCCGAAGCTGCCGCATCGGCGGCCATGAAGCAGGAAAACATCGTCATCCGGGTTGACCTGGGGCTTGGCGAAGGCTCGTCCCGCGTGTGGACCTGTGACCTCACCAAGGCTTATGTCGAGATCAATGGCGACTACCGGAGCTGATCCGGGGCATTGTCAGATTTAATCCGGATGTCAGATAAAAAGACGTCCGGGATTGTCCAGAATTGGAACAGCCCTCCATGCGTATTGTTCTGGTTGTTGCCTGTGCTCTAATTGACACTGATGGCCGGATCCTGATCGCGCAGCGGCCAGAGGGCAAGAATCTCGCAGGTTTGTGGGAATTTCCGGGCGGAAAGCTGGAGCCGGGCGAACGTCTTGAGGCGAGCCTGATCCGGGAACTGTCCGAAGAACTTGGGATCAGCGTTAAGGAAGCGTGCCTTGCCCCTTTAACCTTCGCCAGCCACGCTTACGAAGATTTTCATCTCCTCATGCCACTCTATGTGTGTCGTCGCTGGGAAGGCACACCGCAGCCGCTGGAAGGGCAGGCCCTGAAATGGGTCCGCGCAGGCAAGTTGCGGGACTACCCGATGCCTCCAGCCGACGAACCGCTGATCTCCCATCTCATCGGGCTGGTCGGCGCCTGAAACGAATGACGGAACGGCCAAGGACTGGCCGCGAGGAGCTGGGCATGATCCCGACGGGTGGCAAACATTCCCTTCTGGCGGGCGCAAAGGCGCTGGCAAAGCGCTTTGCTGCGGATCAATCCGGGGCAACGATGGTCGAGTACGGCCTGCTTGTCGCGATGATTTCGGCCGCCATCATGGGAACGCTGTTGTCCATCAGTGAAGAGATCAAGACGGACTTCAATTACATTTCGGAAAATCTCGGCAAGGCCAAATGAGGCCTGCCGGTCGAACTGACCGGCGAATAGCCTCAGCTCCCTGGTCCTTTTCGCATCGGATCGAGCGCGTCGGCCAGGCGCATCTTGGCGGAGCCAGGCTTCAGGGGCTTCTGCTGGCTTTCATGCGGCGCCCACCCAGACAGATAGATGACCTGGAACGTGGCGCGGATGCGTCCGTCCGCGTCGGCGTGGTTTGTCGCATAGAGCTCTGCCGCTTTCAGGACCACGGCCCTTGACAGGGGTTTGCGGCTGCGTTCGGAGAGGACAGAAGTCGCACCCATCGCCTTCAGGTCCCGCATCAGGCCAAACAGGCTGTCGTAGCGAACCGTCAGCTTGTCCGTGTCGGTTACTGGCAAGGCGAAACCGGCTCGTTGCAGCAGGGCGCCAAGATCACGGGTGTCGGCAAAGGGGGCCACGCGTGGGCCGGCCCCACCTGTCAGTTCAAGCTCCGCCCGCATCAGGCAGTCGCGCAACTCGCTCAACGTCTCTCCGCCAAGGACGGCGGCCACGAACAAGCCGTCCGGCTGCAGCGCCCGGCGGATCTGAATCAGCGCGCCGGGCAGGTCGTTGACGAGATGCAGCGACAGGGCAGACGCTATCAGGCCGACGGACGCATCTTTCAGGGGCAGAAAGGCGTCGTCACAGACGAAATCCGGTGGGGACAGGTCCGGGTCGGCAAGGAACAAGTCGCCGCGCAGGACCGAAGTCGCACGCCCGCTGGCTGCCAGCGCCGCGCAAAGGCGTCCGGTGTGTCCGCCAAGGTCAACGGCGATGTCAAACTGCCGTGTCACCGCCTGGAGCCTGTCGGCCAGTTCCTCGACGACGGCCGCGAGCAGGAAATCTGCGCCGTCCGTCCGCTGGATCAACGCCCGCTTGCGGCGGCGGGCGAACAATTGGCGGTCGAACAAATCCATCTGGGCCATGATCCTGCTGACTTTCCTGGCGATCGGGGTTTCGTCCCTTGCCTCCCTATATGCCGTCCGACCTTCGAAGGTCAAAACTTCTGCTCGGCTTGTCATGAGACACGGCGGGACTTCGCGGCTTCCGTGACTTGCAGTAGTGTGACCATGTGCTGTTGCGGTGGAGCAGTCTGATGGGGTTGGTGGTTTCGTCCTGCCTGAGGGTCGCGCGTGGCCTGCGCGGTTTTGCCCAGGCTGCCTTCGACGGCCTCCTGCCGCCACGATGCCCGGTCTGTGACGCAGTCATCGCCGCCGACCACAGTCTTTGTCCGGCTTGCTGGACTGCGATGCCTTTTATCGAGGCGCCCTGGTGTGACCGGCTCGGGACCCCGTTTTCACATGATCTGGGCGAGGGAGCGCTGAGTGCGCGGGCCATCGCCGATCCGCCGGTCTATGACCGGGCGCGGGCGGCTACACTTTATAAAGGGGCGGCCCGCGACCTGGTGCTGGGATTGAAATTCGGCGCCCGCCGGGATGTCGCCGGCTTGATGGGGCAGTTGATGGCGCGCAATGGCCAGGATGTCCTGTTGCCGGGTAGCCTGCTTGTCCCGGTTCCGCTGCATCGCTTGCGCCTGTGGCAGCGGCGGTTCAACCAGGCGGCGCTGCTGGCGCAAGCTGTTGCCCGGGTCAGTGGTGTTGCTGTCGAGCCCTGTGCCCTGGAGCGCACCCGGCGGACGCGCCAGCAGGTGGGGCTCACTGCCAAGCAGCGGCAGGTGAATGTCCGCGGCGCGTTCCGCGTTTCGCCAGCCGGCCGTGACAAGATCCATGGCCGCAACGTCATACTTGTCGATGATGTCCTGACAACAGGATCGACGCTCGCGGCCTGTACCCGTGTGCTGCGGGCAGCGGGGGCTACACAGGTCGATGTGCTGACCTTTGCCATTGCCGATCCGGTAACCAATGACCTCTAGTGTTCTTAGCACTCGGAACGATCAGGCTTCGGTCTTGCCCTTGTGCCAGACTGTGCAGGGACAATATAAGCGGGTCGCTTAAGGGTGATGATCGGCCAGTGACCGGGCCGGATCGCCAGCAGGAGTTTCGACGTGGTTGATGTGACCATCTACATTCGGCAGGGCTGCGGCTATTGTGTTGCAGCCAAGCGGCTTCTTGACAGCAAGGGTGTCCGCTACACCGAGCATGACGCAACGTTCAGCCCTGCCTTGCGCGCCGAAATGATTGGCAAGGCGCATGGCCGGACGACTTTCCCGCAGATTTTCATAGGCGGCCAGCATGTTGGCGGCTGCGATGATCTGCATGAGTTGGAGCGGTCCGGCAAGCTTGACCCGTTGCTCGCTGCCTGAGGATGACCATGACCAGCTTTACCGCCGCCTGCGTGCAGATGCGCTCTTCCCGTTCCGTTGCTGACAACATCGCGCAAGCGGAGGACCTGATCCGCCAGGCCGCCGGAGCCGGTGCGCAGTATGTGCAGACCCCGGAAATGTCCAACATCCTGGAGCGCAGCCGCGCGGATCTCATGCAAAAGATCTCGCTGGAAGCGGATGATCCGATGCTGGCGCGGTTTCGGCAACTGGTAGCCGAACTTGGCATTCATCTGCATGCCGGTTCCCTGGCGATCCGCCTTGCCGATGGTCAGGTCGCGAACCGGGCGTTCCTGATCGGGCCTGATGGCGCCATCCTGGCGCGCTACGACAAGATCCATATGTTCGATGTTGACCTTCCGAATGGCGAGAGCTGGCGCGAGTCCGCGACCTATCGCCCGGGCGAGGAAAGCATCGTCGCGGAGCTTCCCTGGCTGAAGATGGGAATGGCCGTGTGCTATGATGTCCGCTTCCCGGCAATTTTCCGCAGCCAGGCGCGATCCGGTGCGGCGATGCTGACCATGCCGGCCGCCTTCACTCGCCAGACCGGCGCGGCACATTGGCATGTGTTGCAGCGCGCGCGGGCGATCGAGAACGGTGCCTATGTTGTCTCGGCGGCGCAAGGCGGCACGCATGAGGATGGCCGCGAGACCTATGGCCATAGCCTGATCATTGGCCCCTGGGGCGATGTGATCGCCGAACTGGACCATGACGAACCGGGTTTTGTACTGGCGACAGTCGATCCGGCGGAATCGCTCAAGGTGAGGCAGCGCATTCCTGCAATTGCCAATGAGCGCGATTTTGCGCTTGTTGGCGCGTGAGGGGGCTCGTTCGTGATCCGCTATTCGCTGGTTTGTGACAATGCGCATGGGTTTGAGGCCTGGTTCCGCAATTCCGCTGATTACGACCTGCAGAGCTCGAAAGGGCTGGTGGCCTGTCCTGTTTGCGGCTCGCCCCTGGTCAGCAAGGCGCTGATGGCGCCTGCCGTGGCGACCGCTGAAAAGCGGGCGGAGCGGCAGGAGGCTGCCCGGCTCGCGGCCGAGGCCAGCAGCAAGGCGGAGACCACGGCACAGGCCCAGCCATCTGCCCCGGCGTTGACGCCGGCGTCGGATGCGTCAAATGCGGCACTGATCCCCTCCGATGCGCGACATGCCGAACTTGTCGGAAAGCTGCGGGAACTCAGGGAACTGATGACGGCAAACGCCGATTACGTCGGTGCGTCCTTTGCCGAAGAGGCCCGCAAGATGCATTATGGCGAGGCTGATCATCGCAACATCTATGGCGAGACCAATCCTGATGATGCGCAGGCCCTGATTGAAGAGGGTATCAATATCCTAGCCTTGCCGGTGCTTCCGGATGAACGGAACTGAGACGCTGGCCGTTCTTGCTTTCTGAAAGATGAAACGCCGCAGCCCTGGCCGCGGCGTTGCATCTATCCGACCGGTGTCGGGAGAGGCCCCAGGCCCAATGGTCAGGCCCGAGATCAGGCTTCTGACGTCGTCGGCGGGGCCGGCTTGCGCGTGGTCCTTGACGCGGCAGGTTTGCGTGGCCGGGCTGCAGAGCTTTCGGATTTGACGGTTGCTCTCGTCGCGGCCGCCTTGGCGGGGGCTACGTCCGGACCCATAGCCTCAAAGGGCGATGGCGAAGCAGAGGCCTTGTCGGCCTCGGTCGTGATCGTTGCTGCCACCGGTTCGTCGGCGTCAGCGAGAGTGACTTCTTCCTCGACTGCGCTTTCCAGGGCAGCCACGGTCTCGATGGCGGTCTCGGTCAAGGCTTCGGCGCTGGCGACGGTCTCGGTCAGGGTCTCCTGCAGCAAGGCAAAGGACCGCTGTGCCTGGCTTTCGTAGTCCTGCCACATGGAGCGCAAAAAGCCCTGAAGGGTTTTCATCGTTTCATCGGGCAAACGGCAGGTTGTCAGCTGCCGGAAGCATTCCATGTCTGCATTGAGGCGATGGGATACAAAATCGACATGGTTCGCCAGCGCCTTCTCGGCATTGGCGGTCAGCCGGCGGCGGGCGTCTTCCATGCTGCGGAAAGCCTGGGCCTCGATCTTGTCGCTGCGTTCTGCCCAGCTCCAGTTGCTCGGGGTCTGCGTCAGCCAGGCCGGTGACAGCACCTGGTCCATCACCGACATTCCTGCCGGCGCTTCCGGATGGCTGCTGTCGTGCAGCTTGCCGTCTGACTGCTTGTCCTCATGCTGCGTGCTGTCATGCTGCGACATATCTTCCTCCCATCACAGGATGCCGGCGCGAGGAGGGCCGGCTGGCCGGTTTCCCCCGGCAAATCCGCTGTCAAAACCCGCGCAGCCATACACGCGCAACGCGTCATTTTGATGATAAGCCGTTCTGCAGCGCAGTATAGCGCTACGGAAGGCATGTTGGATTGATCTGGCTCATTGCAGGGTCTGATGCACTGCAAAATACTGGCCCGACATTCCGAGTTTTGCAATCATGAATTGCATCTCCATCTCAAGGAGCGATCGATGCCGGATCAGAAGTCTTCAGGCGCTGAGTTCCTTCAACCGCCGTTCCTGCCCCCCGCATTTGCGTCTGCCCTTGCCCCTTCGCTCGCCTATAGCAAGGCCGTGATGTCCGGAATGTCCCACGACGATATGGATGCAGAGACAGGCACGACGGAACTGATGGACCGGGCGAGCCGGGCTTTTCTGGCACGGCTGACGGGAGGTGTGTCGCCCGGGGCGTTGGTGGAGGCTTATGCTGACTGGCTGATGCATCTGGCGGTGCTGCCCGGCAAGCAGGCGAGCCTGTTGCAGAATGCGGTCCGCAAGGCCTCGCGCCTGTGCCGTTATGCGATGACCTGTGCCACGACTGGCGCCACGGCCGGTGGCAACCCGGACGGCTGCATCGAGCCGATGCCGCAGGATCACCGCTTCGACCATGAAAGCTGGCAAACCTGGCCGTTCAACCTCTATGCCCAGTCCTTCCTGCTGACACAGCAATGGTGGAGCCAGGCGATGACCGGGGTGCGGGGGGTATCGCCGCACCATGAGCGTATTATCGATTTCGTGACGCGGCAGTTGCTCGATCTGGCGGCCCCGTCCAATTTTCCGCTGACCAATCCGGAGGTGCTGCGCAAGACGCTGGATGAGGGTGGCATGAACCTCGCCCGTGGCTGGAGCCATCTGCTTGAGGATCTCGAGCGGCTTGGCAGTAAACGGATGCCGGCCGGGCGGGAGAGTTTTCTGCCGGGGAAGGCGGTGGCGGTAACACCGGGCAAGGTCGTCTATCGCAACCGGTTGATTGAACTGATCCAGTACGAACCGACCACGCCAAATGCGCATCCCGAGCCGGTGCTGATCGTCCCGGCCTGGATCATGAAATACTACATTCTCGACCTGTCACCGGAAAACTCGCTTGTCCGCTATCTGGTCGGACAGGGCTTTACCGTCTTCATGATTTCCTGGCGCAATCCCGGTGCTGACGACCGGGATCTGGGCATGGACGATTACCGCAAGCTTGGCATCGAGGCTGCGCTTGCGGCTGCAAAGGAGATCACCGGTTCCCCGAAGGTCCATGCCGCGGGCTATTGTCTCGGCGGGACGCTTCTGTCAATCACGGCAGCAGGGCTGTTCCATCGTGGCGATGAGAGCATTGCCAGCCTGTCCCTGTTTGCGGCACAGACCGACTTCACCGAGGCCGGGGAACTGACGCTGTTCATCGACGAAAGCGAAGTGTCCTTCCTGGAAGACCTGATGTGGGAACAGGGCTACCTCGACACGGCGCAGATGTCTGGGGCCTTCCAGCTTCTACGGTCCAAGGACCTGATCTGGTCCCGTATCGTGCGGGAGTATATGCTCGGCGAGCGGGCGCCGATGTTTGACCTGATGGCCTGGAATGCGGATGGCACCCGGATGCCCTACCGGATGCATTCGGAGTATCTGCGCCAGCTGTTCCTACGCAATGACTTTGCCGAAGGCCGCTACCGGGTCGATGGTGCGGTTGTTTCCATCGAGGATATCACGGCGCCTGTGTTTGCCGTGGGGACCGAACAGGACCACGTCGCGCCCTGGCGCTCTGTCTTCAAGATCCGTCACCTGGCTGACAGTCCCGTTACGTTCATCCTGACCACAGGCGGACACAATGCCGGGATCGTCAGCGAGCCCGGCCACAAGAACCGGCATTACCGCATCCTGACGAGCCCGGCACATAACGGGCATCTCGATCCGGAAGGCTGGATCGCTGCGGCTGCCTTGCGCGACGGGTCCTGGTGGGAGGCCTGGAGCGCGTGGCTTGCCGAGCGGTCCGGGGTGCCTGGAGCATTGCCGCCCATGGGCAAACCGGAGGCCGGGCTTGAGCCACTGTGTCCGGCACCAGGAACCTATGTTCTGATGCCTTAAGTTGCTCAGGCCTGCAGCCAGGCCTGCAGTTCGGCTGTGATCGCGCCGGGGGCTTCGAGCGTTGAGAGATGGCCGCAGCCAGGCAGCACCGCAAGGCGGCTGCCGGTGATGGCGTCGTGCATGTCGCGCGCGACCGCCGGCGGGGTCAGCGTGTCTCCCTCGCCGACCAGGACCAGTGTCGGAGCCGTGATTGTTGCGAGGAAAGGCCGTGAGTCGACCCGGCCCATGATGGCTGTCTGCTGCCGCACGAAAGCCTCGGGTCCCGTATCCGCTGCCATCTCGACGACGACGGATTTCAGCCCATCGTCTTCCAGCCGGCTGGCGTCGACCAGTCCAGGGTAGAGCAGATGTGGCACTTTCGAGAACTTCCCGCTCTCGGCAAGACCGATCAGCACGCGCCGCCGTTCACCCTGTTCCGGTGCGTCGGGCTTGGGGCTGCTGTCGAGAAGGGCGAGACGGCTGACCCGCTGTGGCGCCTGGCGCATGATCTCCATTGCCACATAGCCGCCCATGGACAGGCCGGCCAGGGCAAACCGTTCCGGGGCCACGGCCAGTATGTTTGCCGCGATTGCCGGGATGGTGTCGTGGTCCCGGTGATTGGCCACCATCACCGGCCGGTCGGCGAGAGCGACGATCTGCGGGGCAAACAACGTCTCGGTGCACAGCAGCCCCGGGATGAGAACGATCGGTTCCATCATGATGCCCCGATCAAGCTGCTGTCTGGCCCGGCCGGCCAGCCAGGAGCATGTAGTTCACGTCCATGTCGCGCGACCGGTGCCAGGTGTCGGCGAGCGGGTTGTAGCTGACGCCGCTGCGGTCAAGGATCTCCAGGCCGGCAGCGCCCAACGGGCCTTCGATCTCGGACGGGCGCACCAACTTTTCATAGGAATGCGTGCCCTTGGGCAGCCAGCGCAGCACATACTCGGCCCCGACAATGGCCAGTGCATAGGCTTTTAATGTCCTGTTGATGGTGGCAACGAACATCAGTCCGCCGGGGCGAACCATGCGTGACACTTCGCCGAGGAACAGCGGCACGTCGGCAACATGTTCGACGACTTCCATGTTCAGCACCACGTCAAAGCTCTCGCCGGCAGCGGCCAGGTCTTCGGCCGTGGCGGCGCGATAGTCGATCTCGAGGCCGGACTGGGCCGCGTGCAGGCGGGCAATCTCGATGTTGGTGGTGGACGGGTCAGCGCCCGTTACTGTTGCGCCAAGTCGGGCCATGGGTTCGCTCAGGAGGCCGCCGCCGCAGCCGATGTCGAGAATGCGCAGGCCCTTGAAGGCGTCGCTGGCCTTCGGGTCGCGGCCGAAGCGCTCGCAGACCTTGTCCTTGATATAGGCGAGGCGGACGGGGTTGAACTTGTGCAGCGGGCGGAACTTGCCCGTCGGGCTCCACCATTCGGCCGCCATGGCTGAGAACCGGGCCACTTCGCGCTCGTCGACGGTGCCGGCGATGTGGGGGCTGCTGTTCGGGCTCATGGCTTGTCCTTTTTGCCGGGTCATGTCTTCGCGGGGTGCTATCCCCGACAGTCATACGCGGGGCTTGTGCATTGCGGATGACCTTCTCGCTTGCAGCTACTTTGTCAAGGCGCGGTGTTGCAGCAGGGGCCATGTCGCTGTATGCATTTCGCCCGATCCGCCGGGCGTAGTTGTCGCGCCCATTGGCCCTCGAGAGTGAAGACCAGGACCACGATGGCCCGACTGGTTATGAAGTTCGGCGGCACGTCCGTCGCCAATATCGAACGTATTCGCAACGTGGCCCGTCACGTGAAGCGCGAAGTCGATGCCGGCCATGAAGTGGCTGTCGTCGTCTCCGCCATGTCGGGAGCGACCAACCAGTTGGTGGCATGGTGCCGCGAGGCCGCCCCGATGCATGACGCGCGTGAATATGACGCAGTCGTTGCCTCGGGCGAGCAGGTCACTTCGGGCCTTCTCGCCATCGTCCTACAGGAAATGGGCGTCAATGCCCGGTCCTGGCAGGGCTGGCAGATCCCGATCCGCACAGACGGCTCGCATGGCGCCGCCCGGATTGCCGGGATTGACGGTGCCTTTATGGTCGAGCGGCTGAAGCAGGGACAGGTGGCCGTGGTTGCCGGCTTCCAGGGCATTGCCCCGGATAACCGGATCTCGACACTCGGCCGTGGCGGTTCCGACACCAGCGCCGTTGCCATTGCCGCAGCGATCCAGGCCGATCGCTGCGACATCTATACCGACGTTGATGGCGTCTACACCACGGACCCGCGCATTGTCCCGAAGGCTCGCCGGCTCGACCGTGTCGCTTTCGAGGAGATGCTCGAAATGGCTTCCCTCGGCGCCAAGGTGCTGCAGGTGCGGTCGGTCGAGATGGCCATGGTGCATGGCGTACGCACCTTCGTGCGCTCCAGTTTTGATGATCCCGATGCCCCGCAGACGGGCAAGGATGGTCTTCCCCCCGGAACCCTTATCTGCGACGAGGATGAGCTCGTGGAACAGCAAGTTGTGACCGGCATCGCCTTTGCCAAGGACGAAGCCCAGATCTCCATCCGCAATGTGCCGGACCAGCCTGGCGTCGCCGGGGCGGTGTTCGGTCCGCTTGCCGATGCCAACATCAACGTGGACATGATCGTTCAGAACATCACGCCGGACGGCAAGACGACGGACATCACCTTCACGGTGCCCGAATCGGACTACGACCGCGCGTTGAAGGTTCTCGAGGACAATCGCACCACGCTCGGCTACGCCGCTGTCGAAGGCGCGCGTGATGTCGTCAAGGTGTCTGTCATCGGGATCGGTATGCGCTCCCACGCCGGCGTTGCCGCCCAGTGTTTCCGCGGCCTTGCGGAGAAGGGCATCAACATCCGGGCGATCACGACGTCGGAAATCAAGATCTCCGTTCTGATCGATTCCGCCTACACGGAACTTGCAGTGCGGACTCTCCATTCGCTATACGGATTGGACGGATAAGCTTTACCGTGGAGCATGCGCTGGCGGGGCCCTCCCGCCAGTGGCTTTCACGCTGACGGGAACGGAGCTGACAATGCGCAGCAATCTGGCCGGTCCGCGCCTGTTGCTCCGCCGGCTTCGCGAAGTCATGGCGGAGCCGATCAATGCGCAGGAACGGCTCGACAAGATCGTAGTTCTGATCGCGTCCAACGTGGTCGCGGAAGTCTGTTCCGTCTATATTTTACGTGCCGACGGCGTGCTCGAGCTGTACGCCACCGAAGGCCTGAAGCGGGAAGCCGTGCACCAGGCCTCCCTCCGCGTCGGTCAAGGCCTCGTCGGCCTGATTGCCGCAGAAGCACGGCCGCTCAATCTTCCCAATGCCAGGGCTCATCCCGCCTTTGCCTATCTGCCGGAGACTGGTGAAGAGGCTTATAACTCGTTCCTCGGCGTGCCTGTGTTGCGCGCCGGCCGGACGCTCGGCGTTCTGGTGGTGCAGAACAAGTCGCACCGCACCTATTACGAGGATGAGGTCGAGGCGCTGCAGACAACCGCGATGGTCATCGCGGAGATGGTTGCTGCTGGCGAGCTGGAGGCGATTGCCAAGCCTGGTACCGGGCTTGATCTCTCCCGGCCGATCCGCTTTGCAGCCGTCGGCCTGGCCGATGGCGTCGGCCTTGGCCATGTCGTGCTGCATGAACCGCGCGTCGTCGTCACCAATCTGATCGCCGAGGATACGGATCACGAGCGCACGCGGCTTGATGGCGCGGTGAACCGGCTGCGCCTGTCCATCGATAGCCTGTTGTCCAGTGGCGATATGGCCCAGTCCGGCGAGCACCGCGATGTGCTCGAGGCCTATCGCATGTTCGCCTATGATCAGGGCTGGATCCGCAAGATCGAGGAAGCGATCAACAACGGCCTGACGGCAGAGGCTGCTGTCGAAAAGGTCCAGAGTGACATGCGTGCCCGCATGCTGCGCCAGACCGACCCCTATCTGCGTGAGCGCCTGCATGATCTTGATGATCTGGCACACCGGCTGATCCGCGAATTGATGGGCCGTCAGCATGGTTCGTCGTCGGGCGTGCTGCCGAAGGATGCCATCATCATCGCCCGCAACATGGGTGCGGCGGAGTTGCTTGACTACGGCCGTGACCGCATTCGCGCTGTCGTGCTTGAAGAAGGTGGACCGACCAGCCACGTCACCATTGTCGCGCGCGCGCTGGGCATTGCGGCGGTGGGCCAGGTCGAGGACATCGTCAGCCTGGCCGATGCCGGCGATGCGATTATCGTTGATGGCGGAACGGGCGAAGTCTACCTGCGACCGGCAACGGACGTGCAGGACGCCTATGCGGAAAAGGTGCGTTTCCGCGCCAGACGCCAGGCCGAGTACCGCCGCCTGCGGTCCAAGCCGTCGGTGACCAAGGACGGGGTCGACGTGGCACTGCAGATGAATGCGGGGCTGCTTGTCGACCTGCCGCATCTGGCGGAATCGGGCGCGGTTGGTGTCGGTCTGTTCCGCACCGAGTTGCAGTTCATGGTCGCCTCGTCATTCCCGCGCCTGTCTGACCAGCAGAACCAGTATACGCAGGTTCTCGATGCGGCTGCCGGCAAGCCGGTGACGTTCCGCTCGCTCGATATCGGCGGCGACAAGGTGCTGCCGTATCTCAGGGCGATCCACGAGGAAAACCCGGCGATGGGCTGGCGTGCCCTGCGCCTGGGCCTCGACCGTCCGGGTCTTTTGCGGACACAGGTTCGGGCGCTGCTGCGCGCTGCGGCCGGGCGTGAACTCAAGCTGATGTTCCCGATGGTCTCGGAGGTGGAGGAGTTCCACCGGGCAAAGGACCTGGTGGAGCGGGAACTGCGCCATTCGCGTCGGCATGGTCATTCGGTGCCTGATGCCATCCGGCTAGGCACGATGATCGAGGTGCCCTCGTTGCTGTATCAGCTTGAAGAACTGATGCAGGCGGTCGACTTTGTCTCGGTCGGCTCAAATGACCTGTTCCAGTTCTTCAATGCGGTCGACCGTGGCAACACCCGCGTCGCTGATCGCTATGACACGATGGGCGCCGGCTTCCTCCGGGCTTTGAAGTCGATCACGGATGCGGCCAGCCGCCATCATGTGCCGGTCACCTTGTGCGGGGAACTGGCTGGAAAGCCGCTGGAGGCCATGGCTCTTGTCGGCATCGGCTTCCGTTCGCTGTCCATGTCCCCGGCAGCGCTCGGGCCAGTGAAGGCGATGGTGCGCAGCCTTGATCTTGGCCGCTTGCAGGCCCGGCTTTTACCGCGTCTGGAACCGGGGCATCCCGACAAGGACCTGCGCCAGTTCCTGCGCCAGTTCGCGGCTGAACAGGACGTCGCCCTCTAGACACCCATTGACCCTGTGCCTGCGCCGGACACGTCGTGGGGCCGAGGAGATTCGCGCATGCTTGCGCAAGCCAAACTCGATACCCTTCTTAATCGCTTTGCCGACATCGAGCATCGCCTGTCGTCCAACCCGGATGCGGCGACCTATGTCCGCCTGTCGCGCGAATATGCCGAAATCGAGCCGCTGGTCCGCGCTGTCCAGGCCCTGCGCAAGGCGGAGGAGGAACTTGCCGGGGCCGAGGCGATGATTGTCGAGGCCAGCTCCGACCGGGAAATGCGGGAACTGGCGGAAGCCGAGCGTGACGAACTGACAGAAAAAGTCGCGGCCTTGACCCAGGCGGTTCGCGTCGGCCTGCTTCCCAAGGATTCGGCTGACAAGAACGATGCGATTCTCGAAGTGCGGGCTGGAACGGGCGGTGACGAAGCCGCGCTGTTCGCCGGCGACCTGTTCCGGATGTACCAGCGCTTTGCCGACCTGCGCGGCTGGAAGGTCGAGGTCCTGTCCGCAAGCGAGGGCGAAGTTGGCGGCTTCAAGGAAGTGATTGCCTCCATCACTGGCGAAAACGTGTTTGCCCGGCTGAAGTTCGAATCCGGTGTGCACCGGGTCCAGCGCGTGCCCGAGACTGAATCCGGCGGCCGGATCCATACCTCGGCCGCCACCGTTGCAGTGCTGCCGCAGGCCGAGGAGGTGGATGTCGAGATCGTCGAGGCGGATCTTCGGATCGATACCTATCGGGCATCCGGTGCCGGCGGACAGCACGTGAACACGACCGATTCGGCCGTCCGCATCACGCATATGCCGACCGGTATCGTCGTTGCCGTGCAGGACGAGCGCTCGCAGCACAAGAACAAGGCGCGGGCGCTTCAGTTGCTCAGGGCGCGCATCTATGATGCGCAGCGCGAAAAGCTTGCCGGCGAGCGCACCGAGGCCCGCCGGCTTCAGGTCGGGTCCGGCGACCGCTCCGAGCGCATCCGAACCTATAATTTTCCGCAAGGGCGGGTCACGGACCACCGCATCGGCCTTACCCTTTACAAACTCGAGCAGATCCTGTCTGGCGAAGCGCTGGACGAGATCATCGAGCCGCTGACACTCGATCATCAGGCAACACTGATGGCCGCCGAGGAGATGTGATGCAGACGCGCGGCACTCTTTACCGTCTGCTGCGCGACCGCTTCCGGGAGGCGCATGTCCCGACCCCGGAGCTGGATGCGCGCATTCTGGTTGCCGCAGCGCTCGGGATCGAACCGGGCGCGCTGCTGCTGAGCCAGGATTTCGCCGTCAGTGACGATGCTGCGGCTCTGGCGACCAGATACGGCGAGCGTCGGCTATCTGGCGCTCCGGTCGGACGTATCCTCGGCCAGCGCGAGTTCTTTGGTCTCGGGCTGGAATTGTCCTCCGGCACGCTTGAGCCACGACCGGATACGGAAATCCTTGTCGAGGCGGTGTTGGCAAGGAGCGTGGACCGGGCGCTGCGTCTTGCAGACCTTGGCACTGGAACAGGCGCCATCCTGCTTGCGCTTCTCGCGCATCTACCGCAGGCGCAAGGGCTGGCCGTCGACCTGTCGATGGATGCCCTTGCAACGGCGCGCAGGAATGCGGTCCGCCATGGGCTGTCGGATCGTGTGTTGTTCCTGTGCGGGGATTACGCTGCGGCGCTTGCCGGCGGGCTCGATGTCATCGTGTCCAATCCCCCCTATATCAGCCACCCGGAACTGGCGGTTCTGGCCCCTGAAGTCGCGCTGCACGATCCGGTTCTGGCCCTCGACGGCGGCGTTGACGGGCTTGATGCCTATCGCCGTATTGTTCCTGAAGCGGCTGACCTTCTTGTGCAAGGCGGGCTTCTGGCTCTGGAGATCGGTGCCGCACAAGGTGCATCTGTTGGCGGCCTGTTGCGTCACCATCACTTTCAAGGGGTTGAAATACTTCGCGATCTTGCTGGTCTGGACCGCGTCGTGCTTGGCTGGAAACGGCATGATAATCAGGTCTGAGATCCTTGAAAAAGGGCTTGGAAATCCTGAAGGAACCGGATAGTTTCTCCTCGCTGAAGCCGGAATGACGCAATCGGGGCAGGACTATACTGCCTGCTCAGCGATCTAGCCTGGACGGGGATATCGGGCCGAACGATCGCGACGCGTTTTGGGACCCGATACATTTCATAAAGTTCCGGCAAGTCGGTCTGTCGCAGATGATGGCGATTGCTTTCTCCCTTCCGGGATGGACCAATTGCGTCGGGCTTTACTAACAGGCGGTCGTGTGCCCGCTGGTGGCTGTTTTTTCATGAGTGGGAAGCAGTGACCGGCGCATCGCAAGCGGCGTCACGTGTTTGACCGGCAAAGCGCCGGTCGCCGTTCCTCAAGAGTTAACGGCAGGATGAGACCAGGAAATCAAAACAAGCAGCGTATGCGGGGCCGGGGCCGTAGCAAGGGACCCAGCCCGCTTAACCGGACGTTTGAATCGAACGGACCGGACGTGAAGATCCGCGGTACGGCTCTGCATGTTGCGGAGAAGTACCAGCAATTGGCCCGTGATGCGCATGCAGCCGGTGACCGGGTGATGTCGGAAAACTATTACCAGCACGCCGAGCACTACCTGCGTATCGTCGCTGCTGCCCAGCCCAACATGCTCTCCGCCAATGGTTTGCGTTACGACGGCAGCCAGGACGACGAGGATGAGGAGGATCAGGGCGGCGAGCGCTATGATCAGCCGGAGCGTTACGAGCGTCCCGAGCGTCCGGAGCGGAGTGAACGCTCCGATCGGCAGGAGCGCCCAGAGCGTTCGGACCGTCCTGAGCGGCAGGAGCGTTACGAGCGTCCCGAACGGGGCGAGCGCCCTGATCGGGGTGACCGCTATGAGCGCGGCGACCGTCCGGAACGATCAGATCGTGGCGACCGGCCGGACCGTGCCGAGCGCCCCGAGCGGATGGAGCGCCCGGAGAGGGGCGATCGTCCGGAGCGCCGCGATCGGCCAGATCGGCCTGAGCGGACTGATCGGCCCGAACGGAACGATCGGCCAGACCGAGCCGAACGCGGCAACCGCGTGGATCGCCGTGAACGCAGTGATCAATATGAGCGTGCTGCGCGTCCCGTCGACATCGTGACCACGGATACCCCCCAGCCCTTCATCGAGCACATGCCGGTTGTCGAGCTGAATGGTCATGGCAATCGCGCCGAGCCGGTCCAGGACCAGATCATTGATCAGATCCATGAGGCCGGTTCCGAGGGTGGTGAGGACGACAAGCCGCGTCGTCGCCTCCGTGGGACGCGTGGCCGTGGTGTTCGCCGTCCGAATGAAGACGGTGGCGATGTCAACGATCCGGTTGCCGACGTCGATGTGGCACCGGTTGCCGCTGCGCCGGAAGCGCTGGTCGAAAGCACTGCCGCGAGCGAAGAAGTCGAAGCCAAGCCGCGGGCCCGCCGGACCGTTCGGCCGCGCCGGACCAAGGAAACAGAAGCTGCAGCTGGCGGCGACGCCTGACAGCCTGACCTTTTGACAAGATGCACAAACGGCGCTCGGATCATCCGCGCGCCGTTTGTGTTTCTGCAGCAGTTCTCCCTGAGAGCAATCGACTTCAGCGTCGGACCAGCCTCGGCTGTTAGGAAAGATCCGGAGTTGTCGCTGGCCCCCTTTTGTTGTCGATTTGCAACACTATATCGGGAGTGCCATCCCATGGATGGTGCGGCCGCCCGCCTCGCGAGGGCCGCAGTTCCGATACGCCGGCCATGCTTCGGGTGGTCCGGCGGCAAGGAGGGTTATGATGAACGTTGAAAAATACACGGAACGTGCGCGTGGCTTCATGCAGTCGGCCCAGACCTATGCGCTGGGGCAGGGCCATCAGCAGTTCACTCCCGAGCACATCCTCAAGGTGCTGCTCGATGATCCGGAGGGCATGGCTTCCGGGCTGATTGACCGCGCCGGTGGCCGTTCGCGTGAGGCGAAGGCTGAACTTGAGCGCGCGCTTGAAAAGATGCCCAAGGTTTCCGGTGGCTCCGGCCAGCTCTATATGGCTGCGGCAACTGCACGCTTCTTTGACCATGCGGAAAAGCTGGCCGACAAGGCGGGTGACAGTTTCGTCACCGTCGAGCGGATGCTGCTTGCGCTGGCCATGGACAGTGACAGTGAAGCCGGCAAGATCCTTGCCCGAGCCGGGGTGACGCCGGCCAATCTCAATCAGGCAATCAACGCATTGCGCAAGGGGCGGACCGCCACCAGTGCCAGCGCCGAGAACCAGTATGATGCCTTGAAGAAATACACCCGCGACCTGACCCAGGCCGCCCGCGACGGCAAGCTCGATCCGGTCATCGGTCGCGACGAGGAAATCCGTCGCACCATCCAGGTCCTGTCCCGCCGGACCAAGAACAATCCGGTTCTGATCGGTGAGCCCGGCGTTGGCAAGACGGCCATCGCCGAGGGCCTTGCCTTGCGCATCATCAATGGCGATGTTCCTGAATCCCTCAAGGACAAGCAGTTGCTCGCCCTCGACATGGGGGCCCTCATCGCCGGGGCCAAATATCGCGGCGAGTTCGAGGAGCGCCTGAAGGGCATCCTGTCGGAGGTCGAGACGGCCGCAGGCGGCATCGTGCTGTTCATCGACGAGATGCACACGCTGGTCGGGGCCGGCAAGGCGGACGGAGCGATGGACGCTTCCAACCTGCTGAAGCCTGCGCTGGCGCGGGGTGAATTGCACTGCGTCGGGGCGACCACGCTCGATGAATACCGCAAGCATGTGGAGAAGGACGCGGCGCTGGCCCGGCGCTTCCAGCCCGTCTTTGTCAGCGAGCCGACAGTCGAGGACTCGATCTCCATCCTGCGTGGCATCAAGGAGAAATACGAGCTGCATCACGGCGTGCGCATCACGGATGCGGCCATTGTCGCTGCGGCCACCTTCTCGAACCGGTACATCACGGACCGCTTCCTGCCGGACAAGGCCATCGATCTGATGGACGAGGCGGCGAGCCGCCTCAGAATGCAGGTGGACTCCAAGCCGGAAGAACTGGATGAGCTGGACCGCCGGATCATCCAATTGAAGATCGAGCGCGAGGCTCTGAAAAAGGAAAGCGACGCGGCAACGCTGGACCGTCTCGGCAAGCTGGAGAAGGAACTTGCGGAGTTGGAACAGGAGTCTGCCGAACTTACAGGCCGCTGGCAGGCTGAAAAGGCCAAGCTGACCTCCGAGCAGAAGCTCAAGGAGCAACTTGATCAGGCGCGCGGCGAACTCGAAAAAGCTCAGCGCCAGGGCAATCTCGCCCGCGCCGGTGAGCTGGCCTATGGCGTCATCCCTGAGCTTGAGCGCAAGATTGCAGCTGGCGTGGCGGTTTCGTCCAAGGGGGCGATGGTCGATGAGGCGGTGACGCCGAGCCACATCGCCCAGGTCGTTTCGAAATGGACCGGGATCCCGGTCGACAAGATGCTGGAGGGCGAGCGCGAGAAGCTGCTTCGGATGGAAGACGAACTGGCCCGACGGGTTGTTGGCCAGGCCGAGGCCATCCATGCTGTGTCAACTGCGGTCCGCCGGGCCCGCGCCGGTCTTCAGGATCCGAACCGGCCGATCGGCTCGTTCATGTTCCTCGGGCCGACGGGTGTCGGCAAGACGGAACTGACCAAGGCACTGGCCTCTTTCCTCTTTGACGATGACACCGCGATGGTGCGCATCGACATGTCCGAGTTCATGGAGAAACACTCCGTCGCCCGGCTGATCGGCGCACCTCCCGGTTATGTTGGCTACGAGGAGGGCGGCAGCCTCACCGAAGCAGTGCGCCGCCGGCCCTACCAGGTCGTGCTGTTCGACGAGATCGAGAAAGCGCACACCGATGTCTTCAACGTGCTGCTGCAGGTGCTGGACGATGGCCGTCTGACTGATGGCCAGGGCCGCACCGTCGATTTCCGCAACACGCTGATCATCATGACCTCGAACCTCGGGGCGGAGTATCTCGTGAACCAGCCCGATGGCGAGGATTCCGATCAGGTGCGTGACGAAGTCATGGGTGTGGTTCGGGGACATTTCCGACCGGAGTTTCTTAACCGGCTCGACGAAATCGTATTGTTCCACCGGCTGCAGCGCAACCAGATGGCTGCCATTGTCGAGATCCAGCTCGGCCGGCTGCGCCAGCTTCTCGCTGATCGAAAGATCACGCTCGACCTTGATCCTGCAGCCGTTACCTGGCTGTCGCAGAAGGGCTATGATCCGGCCTATGGTGCCCGTCCGCTGAAGCGGGTGATCCAGAAGGACGTGCAGGATCCCCTGGCCGAGCGTATCCTCTCCGGCGAGATCCTCGACGGTGATCATCTGGTGGTCTCTGCCGGGACGGACCGGTTGATCTTCAGCTGCGAGAGAGGCCGTTCGGCCGCCGCCTGAGCATTGCCTCCGGCTTGCTTGTCGGATGCAAGAAAGCAGAACGGCCCGCAAAAGCGGGCCGTTTTTTGCAGAGATAGACAGCAAGTCTCAGCGCGTGATTGCAGCTGCCGATGCAAGCCGGGAGGGCCGCTGGCCCCGGTCGAGCAGGGCGTCGATGCGGTTGCGTTCGGCTTCGAAGGCGGCCAGCATCTCTCCCTCCAGCACCCGGCCTCGCGGCAGGCGGATGCGCATCGGGTCAACGAAATTGGCGTTGACCAGGACTTCGTAGTGAAGGTGCGGCCCGGTCGACAGACCGGTCGATCCGACATAGCCAATGATCTGACCCTGATTGACACGGGCACCTTCCGTGATGCCGCCGGCAAAATCGTTCATGTGGCTGTACGTGGTGACATAACCATTGGCATGGCGGATCTCGACCCGTTTGCCGTAGCCGGAAACCCATTGCGACTTGATCACGGTGCCGTTGCCGGCGGCCATGATCGGCACACCACGGCTGGCTGACCAGTCGACGCCGGTATGCATCTTGGCAAAGCCGTGGATCGGATGCCGGCGCATGCCGAAGCCGGAACGGAAGGTTCCGCCAGAGAGCGGCTTGCGCATCAGGAACTTTTTCGCGCTGCGGCCTGCTTCATCATAATAGTCGACCGATCCATCGTCCGGCGTGCGGAAGCGGTAGAGACGCCGCAGGGTCGAACCGGTGTTGAGCGAGGCAAACAGGATTTCCGCCGGTTCATCGATGCCTTCCTCGTTCATCCCGTAGAAGACTTCGATGGCGTCACCGGGCTGGACACGGGCATTGAAGTCCACGTCATAGGAGAAGGCCCGCACCAGCTCGCCAATCATCGGCTCCGGGATCTCCTGCTCCAGCGCGGTCTGGTAGACGCCTTCATAGAGCGAGGGGACGCTGCCGCTCGGGGAGCTTTCCTGCGGTCCGGCTTCGGCAAAGGTATCGGCAATGTCGTCGGCGGGGGCGTCCGTGACGACAAAGGTGCCGGTATCGGCGCGGGCGACGGTCGCCTTGTGGTCGGTCTCGCTATAGATGCTGACTCGCTCTGGCCGCATGCGGCCCTCTTCATTGGGGTCCGGTGCCATGGCGATGCGCAAGCGATCGCCCTCCTTGACCTCGACAATGCCGGCGCCATGACGGAAGGCGGCCAGGATGGACTCCGCCTCCACATCATTGGCCTCGTTGTCGACCAGAAGATCCTTGAAATCCATGTCGGCGAAGACCGGAACAATCTTCTCGTCCATGCCGGAAGGCAGGGTGTCGTCGTCCTGCTTGGAGACGAAGGAGACATTTTCCTGGGTGATGCGGACTTGCAGGCGAGAGAACTCGGACAGGCGGGCCAGATTGAAGTCGAACCGGGTCGGATCGACGATTGCCCGGGCGGCCATGTCGACGCTGTCGTTGCCGAGTGCGGCTGCACTGATCCGGACAAGACGCTCCACTTCCGCCTCGCTGGGTGTCAGGTCCAGGTCGATCATCGGACTGTTCACCGGGAACTCCGACTGGCTCAGGCTGAGCTCGCCCTCGGCGCGGGCAGAATAGATGCCGTCGCTGATGCCGCGATCCTGGATCTGTTGTCCGTCGGTGAACATCTGCAAGGGATTGAAGGGGGGAATGCGCCCCTCAAGGTCGGGTGCCTTTTGCCGCGACAGGCTGGCATTGACCGCGACATAAGGACGGGCCTTGATAAAGTCGCGGTCACCGACGCGGGTGATGACATTGACCGGGATGATCTGCCGGTTGGTGAAATGGGCCGACCGCCTGGCAACCCGGTCGCCTTTTGCTCCTGAGGTCAGGCTGCCGGACACACCGGCGGGATCGGGATTGGTGGCCGCTGCCACCCGATACTGGCCATCGAGCGCTGCGACCAGCGCGCCGCCCATCAGCATTACGGAGGTCAGGCCGGTGAGCACCGTTCCGGTGAGCCAGCGCAGGCTGACCTTGCGCCGGTCGGGAAGGCCGTTGCCTTCATCATAGACCACAAGCGGCGGGGTCTCGCCGAGATCGACCGTTGACTGTGCGTGGGACTGGAAAGGGCCCAGGTGCATGGATTGCCTTGTTGTTAGGGACACGCAGGCCGCAGCCGCTGGTCCGCCGTCGGTTCAGCCTGGTGGCCGTTGTGCCGACCCGTATGCCGTCTATTTCACAGTGGCCGCAAAAATGCAGGCTCACCAACGAAAGGTCAACGGCTGAACATCAACCAGAAAGCTAAGCCCTATGACGCGGTCATGGCTAGGGAGTTTCCCTCATGCCGACAAGCTGTGCAGCGGCTTTCTTATATAGGGGGCTACGTGGGATTTCCGGCATCAATATGTCCGTTGGAGCATCCGATGGTCGCCTCGACCGGCCGGACCGATAGAATTATTTCGCAGGCAAAAGACATGAATTCGCCTTTCCCACAGGAGCAGGAGGGCTTTGACCTAGGGAATTGCTGGGGTTTTGCCCGTGTGAATCTTTTTTGACAAACTGTGTTGACTCGAAAAGGGGCTCCCCGTATAACCCACACATCGACGGCGGCGCCGCCACTTGGTGAGGCGCCAGACGCTGTCGGTTCTGCCTGACAGACAGAACAGTCAAAACCTCCTCGGAGGTCATGCTGGTTTGTCGGTTGATGGTTGAGGGCTTTGCCCGGTTCTTTGACAATTTATGTTTTGAAGGAAGGGAAGCGTGGTCGGCGTTGTTCTTGCGCGGTCGGACTTGAGAGAGTTCGGCATGAAGCAAGGGTTACGCAGGTACGCAGACTTCTGTAAGAAGCAA
>NZ_PUDR01000009.1:0-208665 GCF_003012935.1 Pannonibacter carbonis
ACGGCCTCCAGCGCCACGCGGGCCTTGAACCCAGCATCATGGTTCCTGCGTTTCTTCATGTCCTGATCTCCTCGTTCTTGGAGACCAGCAGACGTCAGATCGTAGCTTCCGTCACTGTCCGATTTTCTGGGGGTAGCTTAGTATATCTCTTTCCTTTAGGACTTTGCCAAGATAAAAATCGGGTGATGGAAAGAAATCTTCTTCGTATTTTGGCACCTTGCATTTGACTAGCTCGCCAAAAACGGTTTCGACGCGCCTTTTCTTGTCGATAAATACGAAGTAAATGTGCGAAAATGCCGCGTTTTTGAGGCTGATAGTGATTTGGGCAATCCACATCGCGAGAACGCCAAAAAACACTAAAACCCAGAAGTCCCTGTCGACCCCGGCTAGGCTTGCAATCGCGAGCACGACGACAATGTCAAAAATAGTAGCGTAAAGAACGCTACTCCAAAGCCTGCGGTTCTGCGCTGACGAAAAATCCATAAGAAAACCTCAACGTTCCGGTCCAAAAATCAAACGCTAGAGCGATTGCAAATCAAGGTCAAAAAGGAACCTTCATGGAAATGAGGTGTGTAGCTGCCCTGCGATACTTTCAAATATGTCGCCTGGAAAATGCCCGGTAAACTCAAGTTCTTTTGCCGGATAGTCACCTAGCTCTGAGCCTAGCTGCGTCTTTGTTGGAAGGCCGCATTGCAGCGCGCTTGGATATATGTGCAACTTTGATGGTGCGGCGCGGGTTTTATCGCGTCAATGCCAAGCTTGCTCGAGGCAGCATAAATGCCGCTGGCCAGATTTCGCGACCATGACTTGCGACCCTCGTCGAAAGTTGCTGCCGTGACTTGTGCCGCACGTATGTCCGTCAACTCCACTCAGCGGGCACACGGCGAATGAGGCTAAAAGAGCGCTATGCATCCGGCAGGTGTTGGCTCAACTTCGTCTCAGCTTCGGGCGAGGTCGGTAAGGGCCAAACCGAACGGGCCTCCTTACGCCATGGATTGCTTTAGGGCTGTTTTTAGGGCTGTCTAATCGACAACCTAAAAAAATATAATGAAATCAATATTTAAGAGAATGAGAATGGCGGACAGAGAGGGATTCGAACCCTCGATACGGTTTCCCGTATACACGCGTTCCAGGCGTGCGCCTTCAACCACTCGGCCACCTGTCCATTCTTCAGCGGCAGGCCGCTCAAGGTGGGCGGAATATACTCAGGACGCCGGGGAGCGCAAGAACTCTTGTGAAGTTTTTTTCGTTCGGCGTTGGCGATTGGCAAAATGGACGGAAAACCCTTGAAAAAACCATGGGAAAAGGCAGTGCCGGACTTGTGCGTTGCCGCGATCGGGCCGGCGAACTAGCTATAGTGGCATCAACGCTTCAGCTGGCGCTACTCGCAGTGCCAGTCGAGGCAGAAGGTCTGCCGGTCGTCATGAAAGGCCTGGCCAGTGGCTGGCTTGGAGGCTGGCCTGGGCTCTGGCTCTGGCTCTGGCTCTGGCTCTGGCTCTGGCTCTGGCTCTGGCTCTGGCTCTGGCTCTGGTTCTGGTTCTGGGGGCTGGCCCCTTGGTCTAACCCTGGGGTGTCAGTCTTGGAGTAGTGGCGTCGCGCTCCTGTGCTGCCCAAGGTAGTTGAAGGCGTTCAGGCTGCGATGGCCCTGTCTGTCCGGGATCTGAAAGCCGAGCGCCGGGTCGGACTTCTGCTCGGACGATGCAGGGCGGTGTTGCCGGGGTTGGCGCCGGTGCAGCTTGAAATGCCGGGAGGATTTTTAATGTTTGCTGTCTTGCGTGCCCTATTCAGGCTCTCGGGTTATTTTTTTCTTGGTGTCGCCGTAGTGGCTGCCGTCGTTGACGGCAGCAAGTCGATTGCTGCGGCTGCCTTTGCCTATACGCCGGTGGGCCAGGTGTGGTTCGAACTGGCGCCAGCCTCGTTGAACATCGCGCAGGCGGCAATCCAGCGCCATGTCAGCCCCGTCCTATGGGATCCTGTCATCCAGACGCTGCTGGGCTGGCCCGTGTGGGTGGTTCTGCCGCCGCTCGCTGTCGCGCTGCTTATCCTGGGCATGCGCCGGCGCCCGGCCGTGTCGTCGGTCTGAGAGGGTGCCATGTCCTTCATGCGTCTACTAAGCCAGAAGTTCACCTTGCCGACCGAGGCCGAGGCCTTGCCGGGCCGGCCGGAGGCTTTTGTGCCACAACTGGATCATGCCGTACTGGGTCGGCCCCTTGGCGGCGCCGTACCGGAAGGCTATCGGACCGCGCTTTTCGGCATGGGCTGCTACTGGGGGGCGGAAAAGCGCTTCTGGTCGGTGCCGGGCGTCCATGTTACGGCAGCCGGCTATGCGGGCGGGCTGACGCCCAATCCAACTGGCAATGAAGTGGCCACCGGCCGCACGGGCCATGCCGAGGTCGTGCGCGTGGTGTATGATCCTGCAACCGTGTCCTTGCGCAAGTTATTGGCCATATTCTGGGAAGGTCATGATCCGACAGAGGGCATGCGGCAAGGCGATGACATCGGCACCCAGTTTCGCTCGATGATCCTGGTTCCCGATCAGGAGGATCTGAGCCTCGTCGAAGCATCCCGCGAAGCCTATGCCAAGGCTCTTGCTGCAGCCGGGCATCCGCGCGCCATCACGACGAGCCTCGCCGTCGACACGACCTTCTACTTTGCCGAGGCCTATCAGCAGCAGCATCTGGCCCGTGTGGAGGGCGCGACTTGCGGAACGCGCGGCTGCGGCGTACCGGCTGGGCCTTTCTTCGACGGCCCCAATCCGGAAGGGCCCCTCGGATGAACGGGGAAGATGATTTGCGCAAGCGGTTGGAACTGGAGTTGGTCCGGTCTGGCCAGGTCATGGATGACAGGGACGAGGCGAGGGCTGTTCCTGTGCGGGCTTCCCGGGCCCGGTTGCAGGATCCGTTCGGCATGCGCCTTCGCGCCAATCTGCTGCAGGCCGTGATTGAAGCGCGCCATGTGTTGGCTGATCTGCGATTGCCTTTGTCGGTGCGCGTTGCCAAGGCGCGGCTGGCGGTGCGGCGGGCACGGTTGCTGTTGAAGGTGTGCCGGGACAGCCTTGGTCCGTCATATGCGGCACGGGCCGCGCGCTTGAAACTCTGCGCGGGCGCCTTGAAAATGCTGGATGCCGAGCCGCAGCGGGCACCGGTCGGACTGGTGTTCACCAGCGGTGCGCCGGAACTGGAAGAGGACCGGCGGATTGCGGAACTGGACGGCCTTTTGCGCCGCTGCGAAGTGGATGCGGTCAGCCTGGCGCCTGGGTTAATTGACGCCGTCGGCGCAGCACAGGCGCTGGCAAAGGCGCGGCGCCAAAGTCTCACCCGCGCAAGGTCCGCCCTGTCCACGCGGGAACCTGAAGAGTGCCGACGCTGGCTTAAAGCACTACGCCGTCAGGCTGAAATGGCCCGTCTGCTGGCGGCCGAATGGCGCGGAGACACCACTCTCTCGTCACTGCAGATCAACGCCCAAGCCGAGGATCTGGCGAGATATCTCAAAGTTGATGCGCTGTATCGCAGATTGTGCGCGCAAAAGGCCAATGGTGCGGTTCCCCTGGCCTCCCCCGAAGCGGTCCGGCTCGAACGCAAGGCGTTGTGGCGTCGGATCCGGGATCGGCAACGCTCGGCGCTCGACACGGGCAACTGATTTCAGGATCACCGTTGAAGGATGGCGCACCAGCACCTGGCCGGTGAGTGCAACTTTCACCTGTCTTTCAGAGTTGTTAACCAAGGTCGTGTGATTCTCTCAGCGTCACCGCCGTGGTTGAAACACATGCGCCCCACAGCCCCATCAACATCAAAGCCGATCTCCGGCCTCGGACGTAGCCTGATCGGGCTGTACTTTGTTGTGGCCTGCGGATTGATGGGCGCTGCAGTTCTGGCTCCCATTCAGGGCAGTCAGGTGGCCGTGTTTACATGGGCGGGTTCGGCGACTGCTGCGGAGGTCGTTGCGCGGGCAAACGGGCAATTGCTGTTGATCTCGGCAAATGGCCGGATTGCCGTAACACCTACTTTGGCGGCCGGCGACATCGGCGCACTTTATGATGCCGGCGCCAGTCTGGTCACAGCCGCATGGTTCGCGAAAGCCTGTATGACGTTAAATGCGGCTGGATTTTCCTTAGATGCAAGCGAGGTAGCGAGATGATGAGCGGATTGGAGAATATTCGCGAGACTTTCGCGAAAGCATTGATGTTTTTTATCTGGTTCAATGTCTTGCTTGTGATCGGGACGGCCCTTTCCAACGATGCTGTTGCCAGCGTCGCCATCGCAGGCATTGCGCTTCTGTTTGGAACCGTGGCAACCGGAACCTGGATGAAATGCGGCACGGCAGCGGAAACGCGGATCGTGTCGGCAATTTCGCTGGCCGGGCTGGTGGCCCTGTTCGTTGCATCACTGGGAGGAGGCGATCCGGCTTCGTCCTTCCAGCTTGATGGCCACATGTATTTCTTCGCCGTCCTCGCCATTCTGGCCGGTTGGGTCGACTGGCGTGCCCTGGTGGCCTATGCCGGCGTCGTCGCAGTTCATCACCTCGTGCTGAATTTTGCCCTGCCGATGGCCGTGTTTCCGGCTGGAGCGAATTTTGGCCGCGTTGTTTTTCATGCGGTCATTGTCGTGGTCGAGGTCGGGGCGCTTTGGTGGCTGACCGAACAGGTATCGAAGGCCTTCCAGGAGGCAGGCACGGCTCTTGCAGCGGCTGAAGCAGCGCAAAGCACTGCTAAGGCGGCGCAAATTGCAATGGAAGATCAGTCCAGCCGCAACGGCGAACGGCAAAAAACCGTCATCGCCCGCATTGCCAGCTTCCGCGGCGAGATCGAAGCCCTGCTTTCCGGTATGTCCGATCGCAGCAAGCAGATGCGTGATGCTTCATCTCAGCTTGGTACCCTGATTTCCGGCACAGCCAGCCAGGCGGCAACGGCAGCCGCCGCCTCCGACAAGGCATCTGACAATGTTCAGACGGTGTCTGCTGCAGCAGAGGAACTCTCGTCGTCCATCTCCGAGATCTCGCGGCAGGTGGCACAGACAACCCAGATCGTGGCCAAGGCAACGGAAGGGGCGCAGACATCGAATGCCAAGGTCGCCAGTCTCGCCAATGCCGCGAGCCGCATCGGTGAGGTCGTCACGCTCATTCAGGCGATTGCCGAGCAAACCAATCTCCTCGCTCTGAACGCGACGATCGAAGCTGCCCGCGCCGGTGAAGCCGGTCGCGGCTTTGCTGTTGTCGCTGCCGAAGTGAAGGAACTGGCCACGCAGACCTCCAAGGCAACGGAAGAGATCGGGGCGCAGATTACCGCGATCCAGGCTGAAACCAAGGGCGCAGTCGAGGCCATCGGGGCCATTGCGCTGACCATGGAAGATGTCAACCGCTACACCGGCGCCATCGCCGCAGCGGTGGAGGAGCAGGGAGCGGCAACCGCCGAAATCTCGCGCAACGTCGCCCAGGCCGCCCATGGCACGGAACTGGTTGCCAGCAACGTCAGTGGCCTCAGCGTTTCGGCCGAACAGACGACCGGTTCCGTATCCAATGTCGCAAGGACGGCAGAAGAGCTTGAGCAGGAAGCTGCCCGGATGCGCTCCATGATCGATACTTTCCTGCGCGACGTCGCCTGACCCGGCAACGACGAGACAAGCAACAGACCGGCGCCCGAACGCGCCGGTCTTTTTGTTGGCAGGGATCTCAAGGTCCCCTCCCGGCCATGGCCGGTTGATCACTTCGCCGCCGGCAGCATGAGGAACTCCGCAATCCGGCTTAGCGCTTCGGTGTGCACGACCTCCCGGTCCGAACCCGCCGGATCATCGCAGATTGCGTCTTCGCCTTCGGCCTGAAGTAAGGCTTCCGCACCGGGCTTGCATAGGGCGAGGAAGCTGTAGTGATGCGCCGGTGCGATGTAGCTGTGGCTGAAGTCGGGGATCAGCTCCGCGAACTTGCCGCCGCTTGCCCCGACATCCGCCGCGATCGGGATTTCGCCAGGCGCCCCCAGGCTGATGACGGCAACCGGAATGCGGATCGCCTTCAGGCTGCCCGCCTTGTAGGACTGCGCCATGGCCGGATCGACGGCAACGCTCCGCGAAATGCGCGGATCGGTCAGCGACTGCTCGAACTCGGCCTGCGGCACGCCGGTCAGGTCCGTCCGGCCCTTGGCGTAGAAGCGGCAATCGACCTTTCCGGGAGCCGGCTCGGCGCAATAGTCCACGAAGGCCTGCTGGCTCGTCTCAGCCCCGGCCAGCGCCAAGGCCGTCACCCCGCCCAGCGAAAAGCCGACGACGGAGATCCTGTCCGTGTCGATGAGCGGGCCAAGTTCCGGGGTCTGCAACAGGCTGGTCAGCAGCGCGCTGACATCCTCGGCCCGCTCCCAGTGGCGGAGGCTGCGGCGCGGCGAGCTGTCGCCGCTGGTGCTGCCTGGATGGTTGACGCCGGCGACGATGAAGCCCCGTGCCACCAGCCCGTTGGCCAGCCAGCTCATGGCGTCGATGTTGTTGCCCGATCCATGCGACAGCAGAACCAGCGGATGTTTGCCCGCCGGATAGGGCGCGCCCATGTTGACCGGGTTGCCGACGAAAACCGGGTTGTCGCCAACGAGGCCGCGATAGGTCTTGCCGCCTGCCGGATACCAGACCGAGGCCGTCAGCGGACCATCCCGGTGCGCGGCCGCGACCTGCAGCCGTTCGTGTCCAGGATCAAGCCTGTCGGCTGCCCCGACCGGCCCTGCCAGGGCGAGGATGAGGCAAACGGACTGCACGAGATGGCGTGTGAGAGTGTGGGCGAAGTTGCGAGAAGTGACGGGCATGCAGATGTCTCCTGTATCAGCGGGAACGCCGAGGCCAGATGACCGGCCCGCGCCGTTTTTGGCGACCTCGAACCGGATTCAGGTCGCCACGAACCGGATCAAGGAGGTAGAGACAGGGAAACGATCGGTCCGGGACCTGCATCTGGACCCCGGATCCGGTCGCGCTGTCGCCACGCACACCCGATTGGCCCGATGCCGAGCTTTCCCGTCCCCGTCTTTGCCGCGGCGATCCTTGCCTGCCTGCTCCTGCGTCTTGTCTGGAGCGGGGAGGGCAGTCGCTGGCTGCGCCTGCTGATCGCCGTCACGGCGGTCCAGTCGCTGATTGCCGCCGCCGTGCAGCACTACGGGATTGTGGAGCTGCGCTTCCTTCAACCCTTCACGGCATCCCTCATTCCGCCGCTCACCTGGCTCGCCTTCGTGCATGGCGCCTTGCGCCCGCTGGCGCCACGGGATGTGCTGGTGCAGCTTGCCGCACCGGCCTTTGTGCTCTTCTGCATCGTCTTTGCCCCGTTGACGCTCGACGCAGTCCTGCCGGCGCTCTTCACCGGCTACGGCCTGCTGATGCTGCATGCGATGCGGAACGGGGCGGACCGCCTGCCGCTGGCCCGGCTGGAATCCAGCGCGCCGTCCTTGCGCTCCTGGCGGCTGCTCGCGATCCTGCTGATCGGATCGGCGGCCAGCGACGTGCTGATCGTCGCCGATATCCTGCTCTTCGCCGGTGACCTCAAGGGCAGCATCACCAGCGTCACGTCCTCGCTGTTGCTGCTCGGCGTCGGGCTGATGGGGCTGGAACGGGCGCAGGATGAACCGGACGTGCCGGCCTCGAGCGAAGACGCCCCAATCGAGGCGGTCGATGGGGCGGACGCGGCGCATCCGAGCGAAGAGGAGCGGCAGCTGGTTGGCCGCGCGTTCGATCTTCTGACGACCTCGCGACTGGCCGCTGATCCGGACCTCACCCTTGCGCGCCTCGCCCGCCGTCTCACGGTGCCCGCCAAGACGTTGTCCGCCGCCATCAACCGGGTCGAACAGATGAACGTCAGCCAGTTCGTCAACCGCTACCGGGTCGAGCTGGCCTGCCGGGCGCTCACGGCCGGGACCAGCGTCACCGAAGCAATGTTCGAGGCCGGCTTCCGCACCAAGTCCAACTTCAACCGCGAGTTCCGGCGTGTCACCGACCAGAGCCCGACCGGGTGGCAGCAGGCAAACGCGGGCCGTGCTCAGGCCTCCGCGTCGTCCCTGCCGATCACCTGAAGTTCGGGCCACAGGCGCTTCAGCCTTGCGCTCTTCTCCGCGTGGGTCTTCGCATTGTCGAGCACCCTGTTCGGCACCAGCCGCATGGCAAAGAGAGTGGCAAGGCCGAACGGCGCGGCGATCTCGATCGCGCCCTGCCCAGTCATCCGGGCGGCAACAGCATGCGTCTTCGACGCATAGAGCGTCAGCGCTTCCGTGCTGCAGGTGAGCCTTGGATAGGCACTGCCGAAGCGCTCGGGATACCAGAGATGCACCCGCGCCTGGTTGCGCGTCTCGATCATCCCGGACAGCGAAGGCAGCGCGCCAGCAACGGCCCGGATCACCCGGTCTTCCGCGTCGTAGGACAGGTCGCCGCCATCGAAATAGGTGACGTCATAGTCCTTGATGCCATGGCCAACCGGCTTGCCGGTCATCAGGTTCCAGGCGTTCTGGTAGATCCCGCCGGAAACGAGCCACGCATCGGGCAGGCGGAGATCGCGGATTGCCTCCAGGATCTGCAGCACCACCGGCATCGCGCCGATCAGCCGGATCAGCGCTGCCCGCCGCTCATCCTCGCTGGCCCGCGCCGGATCGCCCAGCCGGAGCCGGTCGCGGCTGACGTCGTCAAGGCTGGAGAGGCTGGCGGACATGACAAGGCTCCGGGAATCATCTGGACGCCCGGAGCCTTGCACGGCGGCATGGCCGCCGGAAGACAGGAGAGGTGAGGGAGCCGATCAGACCTGCTTCAGATAGGCCGCGATGATGTCGCGGGCAGCTTCCAGGTCCTTCTTGGCGATCATCTCGGTCACCGTGTGGATGTAGCGGGTGCCGACAACGATGCCGACCGCCCGGGCCCCGGCTGCAGCCTGCTGGGCCGCCGCGCCATCCTGGCCGCCAGACCGCAGCATGGTGCGCTGGTAGGGGATCTTCTCGGCAATGGCGAGCGCCTCGATCTCGCTGACCAGCTGGCGGTCGGCGATGAACGAGCCGTCCTTCACATGCAGGCCAAACCCGCCGCCGAGCGTCGTCGTGCGGTCCTGCTCGGGCACGCCCGGCGTGTCGCAGGCCAGGGTCACGTCGATGCCAAGGCCGATGTCCGGCTTGATCGCGTAGGACGCGGTGCGCGCGCCACGCAGGCCCACTTCCTCCTGCGCCGTGAAGGCGACATGGATCTCGCACTCATGCTTGGCCTTGCCGAGCGCGCGGATCGCCTCGATGCCGAGCCAGCAGGCGATGCGGTTGTCGAGCGCCTTGGAGACGATGGTGTCGCCCATTTCCAGCAGCGGCTCGTCCATGGTCACCATGTCGCCGATCTTGACGATTTCCTTGGCCTTCTCGCCAAGGCCCATGTCGATGACGAACTCGTCCGGCTCCGGCACCTTCTTGCGTTCGTCGGGCGAGGAAATGTGGATCGGCCGGCCACCGGGGTTCATCACGGCCTTGAAATCCCCCTTGTCCGTCGACACCAGCACGCGGCGCGAGAACAGGTTGCGCGGGTCAAACCCGCCGACCGGATGAACGTGGACGAAGCCCTTGTCCGTCACATGCGAGACCAGGAAGCCGATCTCGTCCATATGGCAGAGCAGCATCACCTTCTTCGGCGACTTCGACTTCTTGCGCGGATCGCGCCGGCACAGGAGCGAGCCCATCGGGTCGACGGTCACCTCGTCGAACAGGCCCTTGATTTCCGTTTCGATGAGCGCCCGCACCCGGTGCTCGTGACCGGGAACGCCCGGGGTCTCGCACAGCCGGCGCAACAGATCGATGTTCATGGAAGGAATGTTCCTGAAAAGTGATTTGGGAACCATCAGATTAGGCCTGTGTCCAGCGCCGGGGAAGTCTCTTTTGCGGTCGACGGTTACCTTTCCGGTTGTGGAGGGAGCAGCGGGAATGTATCTTCAATGTATATCCAGCGGGTTGCGCCAACAGGAGCTCGTGCCATGATCGCCACAGTCGCCAAATGGGGAAACAGCCTTGCGTTGCGGATCCCGACCGCCTTTGCCCGCGAAATCTCGGCTCGCGAAGGCATGCAGCTGGACATTTCGGTCGTTGACGGCACGCTGGTGCTGAAGCCTGTGGCCGATACCCAGGAGTTTTCGCTCGATCAGCTGCTGGACGGCATCACACCGGAAAGCCTGCATGACGAGATCAGCGGCGGCCCCTCCGTTGGCAACGAGGCCTGACCGTGAGCGCGCGGCCCGATCTGGACGCCTATTGCCCCGAGCGCTTCGACATCATCTGGATCAGCTTTGACCCGCAGCAGGGCAGGGAACAGTCCAAGCGCCGGCCCGCGCTGGTTCTGTCGCCGCGTCGCTACAACACGCTGACCCGCCTCTGCGTCCTGTGCCCGATCACGTCGCAGATCAAGGGTTACCCGTTCGAGGTTGCCTTGCCCGCAGGCGCGCTGACCTCGGGAGCCGTCCTGTCCGATCAGATCAAGAGTTTCGACTGGTCGGCCCGCGCGGCCGCCTATATCGAATCCTGCCCGCAGATCGGTCCCGAGATCCAGGGCAAGATCAAGGCTCTGCTGGGCTTGAACGGGTGACCAAGGCACGATCAACGCAAGGACACCGCTTGACGGACCGCGGCAAGTCAACGGTCACTTTGGTCATCCAGCGCGCCCTCACAAATGGGTCCAGAGGCGACTGGCCAAGCTCATCTTGCCATTGAACACGGGCTGCGTATACTCCCGCTCGCTTCAAGGGGATGCGCCATGACCACCGGCCTTGCCACGACTGGGAACAGCCTCGCCGCCAGCGGAATGCGGGCGAAGCGCTTCGTCGTGCGCCGTCTGCGCAACACGGCCGCCCAGGGCCCGGCCTGCGGACGATTTAGCCGCTGAGGACGCTCTCAGCGCCTCTGACATTCCCGTCCGCCTTCGCCTGCCTTCCTGTGGCATGCGCGCGCATTTCTGCTAAAAGACCCAACGACCTGATCGCCTGCTGCCGGATCCGCCCGCCGAGGACCCGCACATGGCCCAACGACCGAAGAGCTCATGTCTGACATCGACAGCCTTTACACCGAGATTTCGGCCGCCATCGCCGCGGCCACCAGCGAGGCAGCCCTCGAGGAGGTGCGCATCAGCGCCCTTGGCAAGAAGGGCAGCATTTCCGAGATGCTGAAGACGCTGGGCTCGATGAGCCCGGAAGAGCGCCAGACCAAGGGCGCCGCGATCAACGGCCTCAAGACCCGCGTCACCGACGAACTCGCCGCCCGCAAGGACGTGCTCAAGGAAGCCGCGCTCGAGGCGCGTCTGGCCAGCGAGCGCGTCGACGTCACCTTGCCGCAGCGCGCCGCGCCCGCCGAAATGGGCCGCATCCATCCGATCGCCCAGGTGATCGACGAGCTGACCGCGATCTTTGCCGACATGGGCTTCTCGGTGGCCGAAGGTCCGGATATCGAAAGTGACGAGCTGAACTTCACCGCGCTGAATTTCCCGCTTGGCCATCCGGCGCGCGACATGCACGACACCTTCTTCTTCCATCCGGACGAAGCCGGTGAACGCCTGCTGCTGCGCACCCACACCTCGCCGGTGCAGATCCGCACCATGCGCAGCCAGCAGCCGCCGATCCGCGTCATCATTCCGGGGCGCACCTATCGCTGCGACAGCGACCAGACCCACACGCCGATGTTCCATCAGGTGGAAGGCCTCGTCATCGACAAGGGCAGCCACATGGGTCACCTGAAGTGGATCCTGGAGGAGTTCTGCAAGGCCTTCTTCGAGGTCAAGGACATCAAGATGCGCTTCCGCCCGTCCTTCTTCCCCTTCACGGAGCCGTCCATGGAAGTGGACATCCAGTGCGACCGTTCGGGCGCCGAGGTGAAGTTCGGCGAAGGCAACGACTGGCTCGAGATCCTCGGCTGCGGCATGGTGCATCCCAATGTCATCCGCAACTGCGGCCTCGATCCGGATGAGTACCAGGGCTTTGCCTGGGGCATGGGCATCGACCGCATCGCCATGCTGAAATACGGCATGCCGGACCTGCGCGCCTTCTTTGATGCCGATGTCCGCTGGATCAAGCATTACGGCTTCCGCCCGCTCGACCTGCCGACGCTGTTCGGCGGCCTGTCGTCCTGACCCGATCGATCCCTCCCGGCGTGCCGCGCAGGGGCCGTCAGCCCGGCCCGCGCGCTGCCAAAGACACGAGATGACACGATGAAGTTCACGCTTTCCTGGCTCAAGGAGCATCTGGAGACCGACGCAACGCTCGACCAGATCGTCGAGCGCCTGACCATGATCGGTCTGGAAGTCGAAGACGTCACCGACCGCGCCGCCCGCCTCGCCCCGTTCAAGATCGCCAAGGTCGTATCGGCCGAACAGCACCCGAACGCTGACCGCCTGCGCGTGCTCAAGGTCGACACCGGCTCGGGTGAGCTGCTGCAGGTCGTCTGCGGCGCGCCCAACGCCCGCGCCGGCCTCGTCGGCGTGCTCGGCAAGCCGGGCGACTATGTCCCCGGCCTCGACGTCACCCTCTCCGTCGGCAAGATCCGCGATGTCGAGAGCTTCGGCATGATGTGCTCCGAGCGCGAGCTGGAGCTGTCGGACGAGCACAACGGCATCATCGACCTGCCGGAAGATGCGCCGATCGGCATGCCCTTCGCCGAGTACATGGGTCTTGGCGATCCGGTGATCGAGATCGGCCTGACGCCGAACCGCCCGGACTGCACCGCCGTCTACGGCATCGCCCGGGATCTCGCCGCCGCCGGCCTTGGCAAGCTGAAGGAGCGCAAGCACCTGCAGATCCGGGGCAGCTGCCCGTGCCCGACCAATGTCGTCCTCGACTTCGGCGACACGCCGGCCCTGTGCAAGGCCTTCGGCCTGCGCCTCGTCAAGGGCGTCAAGAACGGGCCGTCGCCGAAGTGGCTGCAGGACCGCCTGGTTGCCATCGGCCTGCGCCCGATCAACACGCTGGTCGACATCACCAACTACATGACCTTCGACCAGGGCCGCCCGCTGCACGTCTTCGACGCGGCCAAGGTGACCGGCAATCTGGTCGTCCGCCGCGGCCGCGCCGGCGAGGAGATCCAGGGCCTCAACGGCAAGACCTACCAGGTCGACGACAGCATCTGTGTCATCGCCGATGACAAGGGGCTGGAGTCGCTCGGCGGCATCCTCGGCGGCGAGCATTCCGGCTGCGACGAGACCACCGTCGACGTGCTGATCGAATCCGCGCTCTGGGATGAGAACGGCATCGCCCGCACCGGCCGCAAGCTCGGCGTCAACACCGATGCCCGCTACCGCTTCGAGCGCGGCGTCGATCCGGACTTCATGCTGCCGGGTCTCGAGATGGCGACCCAGATGGTGCTGGACCTGTGCGGCGGCACGCCGTCGGAGGTTGTCAGCGTCGGCCAGGTGCCGGACACCTCGCGCATCATCGACTTCCCCTACCGCGAAGTGAAGCGCCTCACCGGCCTCGACCTGCCGGTTCCGGAAATCAACCTGATCCTCAAGTCGCTCGGCTTCTGGATCTCCGGCAGCGGTGAGACCGTCCGCGTCGCCCCGCCGAGCTGGCGTCCGGACATCGAGGGCAAGGCCGATCTTGCCGAGGAAGTCGTGCGCATTGTCGGTCTCGACCGGGTCGCGCCGACGCCGCTGCCGCGTGGTGGCTCTGTTGGAGCCCGGGTGCTGACAGCCAGCCAGATTCGTCGTTCCCGCGCCCGCCGCACGCTGGCCGCGCGCGGCATGGACGAGGCCGTCACCTGGTCCTTCATCGCCAAGGCCCATGCGGAAGCCTTTGGCGGCGGCGCGCCGGAGCTGGAGCTCGCCAACCCGATCTCCGCCGACATGTCGCAGATGCGCCCGAGCCTGCTGCCGGGCCTGATCGCCGCCGCACAGCGCAACGCCGATCGCGGCTATGCCGATGTCGCCCTGTTCGAGGTGGGGCAGGTATTCCTCACCGCCCGCGAGGATGGCCAGCGCATGGTCGTCGCCGGCGTCCGCCGCGGCACCGCCAAGCTCGCCGGCAATGGCCGTCACTGGTCGGGCTCCGCCGGCAGCGTTGACGTGTTTGATGCCAAGGCCGATGCGGAAGCCGTTCTGGCCGCCGCCGGCGCGCCGGTCGACAAGCTGCAGGTCTTCACCGATGCGCCCGGCTGGCTCCATCCGGGCCGCTCCGGTGCCTTCAAGCTAGGTCCGAAGCAGACGCTCGCCGTCTTCGGCGAGGTGCATCCGCGCACGCTGGGGCTGATGGACGTTGCCGGTCCGCTGGTGGCCTTCGAGATCTATCTCGACGCCATTCCGGAGCCGAAGGCCAAGCCGACCCGCTCCAAGGGCGCGCTCGACATCGCCGATCTGATGCCGGTCCGCCGCGACTTCGCCTTCGTGGTCGACAAGGACCTCAGCGCCGACAAGCTGCTGAAGGCCGCCCGTGGCGCAGAGAAGACGCTGATCGCCGACGTCAACCTCTTCGACATCTACGAAGGGCAGGGCGTGGGCGACGGCAAGAAGTCGCTCGCCATCGACGTGACGCTGCAGCCCAAGGACCGCACGCTGACCGACGAGGAAATCGACGCTGTTGCGAAGAAGATCGTCGCCGCCGTCGAGAAAGCCACCGGCGGCACCCTGCGCGGCTGAGCGGTCTGATCCTGAATGCAGAAGCCCCGCGCGTGACCCGCGCGGGGCTTTCTTTTAAGCATATAATTATTCGGCTAATAAATCGGCGTATTAGAGCGCCGCATCTACGATCAGATGCGACCGGCCATGGCTGCAGGCCTCGATCCGGGCATCGACCCGGTAGACCTCGCGCAGCAGACCGGCCGTGATCACCTCGCCCACCGGCCCGTTGGCCACCAGTCGGCCGTTGGCCACCACCATTGCCTGGTCACAGTAGCGCAGGGCATGGTTGAGATCATGCAGTGCGATCAGCACCGCGATGCCCTGCCGGCGGGCAAGGCCCTGCATGTGCTGCAGCACCTCGATCTGGCGGAACAGGTCCAGAGCCGAGGTCGGCTCGTCCATCAGCAGCACGCGCGGCTTGCGCGCCAGCGCCTGGGCGATGGCGACGAGCTGGCGCTGCCCGCCGGACAGTTGCCCGAGGTCGCGGAAGGCAAGGTCAGTGATCTTCAGCGAGGTGAGGATCTGGTCGATCTCGTCCAACTCGCCGTCGGCAACGCGCCACGAGCCGCCCTGCTTGGCAGCCAGAAGCACGGACTCATAGACCGTCAGCACCGCATTGGCGCCGGTGTCCTGGGGCATGTAGCAGATCGGATGCGACAGGCTGTCCGTCCCCGACAGGCTGACCAGGCCCTCGCCCTTGATCAGTCCGGCGATGCGCTTGAACAGGGTCGACTTGCCGGCCGCATTCGGGCCGATCACCGCCGTCAGGGTGCCGCCCGACAGCGGCCCGGCGGACAGACCGGAGAACACTGCTTGCTTGCCATAGCGCGCTCCCAGCGCCTCGAGCGTCAGGCTCACCATGCGCGCCTCCTGTTGGTGAAGATCAGCGAGAAGAAGAACGGCACGCCGACCAGCGCGGTGATCACGCCGATGGGCAGGATCGCACCCGGGATGATCATCTTCGACAGGACCGACGTGGCCGACAGCATCAGCGCACCGCAGAGCAGCGAGCCGGGCAAGAAGAAGCGCTGGTCCTCGCCCAGCAGCATCCGCGCGATATGCGGGCCGACGAGGCCGATGAAGCCGATGGTGCCGACAAAGGACACCGGGATCGCCGCCAGCAGGCTGACGAGCATCAGCGTTTCGAGCCGCAGCCGCTTCACGTTGATGCCGAAGGAGGCCGCCTTGTCATCGCCGAGCCGCAGCGCCGTCAGCGCCCAGGCCTGACGCGCGAACAGCGGCACGCAGACGACGAGCACGGCACCGGTCACCGCCACCTTGCTCCAGGTCGCCTTGGTCAGCGAGCCCATGGTCCAGAACACCACCGCCGCCAGCGCCTGCTCGGAGGCCAGATACTGCAGCAGCGCCAGAAGCGCGTTGAAGGTGAACACCAGCGCGATGCCGAGCAGCACGATCGTCTCCACCGTCACTCCGCGCAGCGTCGAGACGGCATAGATGAACATCGAGGCCAGCATCGCCATCAGGAAGGCGTTGATCGGCACCATCAGCTCGAGCGCCAGCGGGAACACGGCAACGCCGGCCACCAGTGCCAGCGCCGCGCCAAAGCTGGCCGCCGCCGAAATGCCGAGCGTGAAGGGGCTGGCCAAGGGATTGGCGAGGATGGTCTGCATCTGCGCACCGGCCAGCGACAGGCACGCACCCACCGTGACTGCCATCAGCGCAATGGGCATGCGAATGTCCCAGATCACCACGCGCAGCTGGTCGGAGACACCGGCCGGGTCGATCAGCGCCGACAGAACCTCGCCGAGGCTGTAGCGGGCCGGCCCGAGGCCCATGTCGAGGGCGACGCTGAGGCCAAGCGTTACCAGCATCAGCGCCAGAATGACCAGCCGCCGCGCGGTCAGCGCCCTGTAGCGCAGCCCGCCGGCGTCACCGGCTTCGGCCGGGGTCTTGGCCAGGTTTGTTGTATCGGCAACGGCTACCATCACCGCACCTCACTCGTCAGGATTGTCGCCGGAAGCAGGAAAAGGGCGACTGCCGCCCGGGTGATGCCGTGTGTCATCGCATTGTCCATCTGCGCGAGGGGGCCGGTGTTTCCACCGGCCCTGAATCTGGTCACTTGAGCGAGACGAAGTAGCCCGGGCGGTACTCGACCGGCAGGAAGCGCGTGTGCAGTTCCTTGAAGGTCGCATCCACGTCCACGTCCTGGAATAGCTCCGGATGCAGCCACTTGGCGATCTGCTGCACGGCGATGAACTGGTACGGGCTATTGTAGAACTGATGCCAAATCGCATGGACGTTCTGGTCCTTGACCGCCTTGATGCCGGTGAAGGCCGGGCGCTCGGTCAGAACCGCCAGCTTTTCCTTTGCGCGGACCGGATCAGCGCCGGGGCCGACGCCGACCCACTTGCCGCCCGGAACGAACAGCTCCCAGTTGGACCCGGTGATGATCACCTGATCCGGGTTAGAGGCGATGATCTGCTCCGGGTTGACCGTCCCGAAGGTCCCGGGAATGAACTCGGCCGCCATGTTGATGCCGCCGGCCAGATCGACCATCTTGCCGAAGTTCTCGTTGCCGAAGGACATGCAGCAATCGTCGCTGTAGCCGCCGGCGCGTTCCATGAACACGACGGGCTTCTTCAGATCGCCGGCCTTGGCCAGACGGTCGGTCACCGCCGCCATCTGCTCCTGGCGGAAGGCGACGAACTCCTCGGCGCGGGCTTCGTTGCCGAACAGCTTGCCGATGATGCGCATGGAGGCGTCGGTGTTCTGCATCGGCTTCTCACGGAAGTCGATGTAGACCAGCGGGATGCCGACCTTGGCCAGCTTCTCGATGTAACCGGCCTCTTCTGTCGCCGACTTGGCCTCGGTGTTCATGATGATGACATCGGGCTTCAGCGCCACGGCCTGCTCGATGTCGAAGGTGCCGTCCTTCATGCCGCCGAAGGTCGGGATCGTGGCCATCTCGGGGAACTTCTCGAGATAGGCGTTGTAGCCGTCGAGATCGGCCTTCTTGAAGTCGTCGCGCCAGCCGACGACGCGGCCAAACGGCTTCTCTGTGTCCAGAGCCGCCGTGAAATAGATCTGGCGACCTTCGCCAAGGATCACGCGATCAACGGGAATCGAGACTTCGACTTCACGGCCTGTGATGTCCTTGATCTTCACCAGTTCGCCTGAAACTGCAGTCTCTGCAATCAGGGCGAGCGATACCGCTGCGGCAAAAGCCACATTCTTGAACGTCAGCACTTTGAATCTCCTTAGGGAGGAATGCTGTGGTCTAGTTTTTTATGACTTTCATAGTCAACATTTTTCTTTTAGAAGGCTTCCAGTCTTTCCAATGACTTGCAGGGGAACCCGGCCCGATGACCACGCTTTCACATGGCGCAAACCACGGACTTCGCGAGGAAATCAAGGCCTATTGGTCTGCCCGGGCGGCGAGTTTCGACAGCCAGCCGGGACATGAAATTTTCTCGGAGGAAGAACGCGAGGCATGGCACAGGTTGTTGCGCCGGCATTTGGGGGAGGGCAGGGGCCGCAAGGCTCTGGATGTGGCTTGCGGCACGGCCGTCATTGCACATCTCCTCGATGATCTCGGCTATGCCGTTACCGGTCTCGACTGGGCCGAGCCCATGCTGGAGCTGGCCCGGACCAAGGCCCGCACCCGCGGCCGGTCGATCCGCTTCCTGATGGGCGACGCAGAAAACACCATGGAGCCGGATGCCAGTTATGACGTCATCACCAACCGGCATCTGGTCTGGACTCTGGTCGATCCGCTGCCCGCCTTCCGCGACTGGCACCGTGTGCTGAAGCCTGGCGGCAAGTTGCTGATCGTGGACGGCGATCACGTCAATCCCGGCCTTGCTGCCCGGCTGATCAAGCGGCTCTCGGCATTTGTCGCAAGCCTGTCAGGCGACGGAGCAGTGCAGAACGGTCCCGCTCCCAGCCAGATGGAAACCCATCTGTCGATCCTCTCCCGCGTTCATTTCTCGCAAGGTGCCCGAGCGGAAGAGGTCGTAAAGCTTCTGCGGCAAGCCGGATTCGAGACCATCACGGTCGATACCAACATGCGGGCGATCCACAAGGCGCAGCGGTCCAACTTCAGCTTCCTGAAGGGGCTGGAGCGCTCGATCCAGCATCGCTACGCAATCTGCGCCAGCCGCAGCTGACGCCTTGATATCAGATGATTTCGTCCTCGTCGAAGAGGGTGTCGCGCTCGTGCGCCTCGCCCTCTTCGGCGACCGCCGGGCCAGCGGACGTCAGCTTTGCAACATGGAACAGCGCATCGCCCTGGTTGACCACGGGCAGATGGGAATGACCGATGATCAGCCCGTCAAGCGGGCTGTGCAGCTCGAACTCCGTATCGCCAAAGGGATCCGCGACGACCCCCAGCAGTTCACCCGCCGATGCCCGATGGCCAGACAGTTTCAGTGCCCGGAAGATCCCGCCTTCCGGCGCCCGGATCCAGAAGGACTTGCGTGAGTAGAGCGGCGTCTGACCGGCCTTCAACACCGGTTTCGGCGTCTGTCCGGGCAGCATGCCAAGCCGGTGCATCACCGCAACGATGCCCCGTTCCCCGACGCGGATCGCCTCTTCGTCAAAGCGCAGCGCCTCGCCGGCCTCATACAGCAGCACATCCACGCCCATCGCCAGCGCCGTCTCGCGCAGCGAGCCATGGCGCAGGTTGGCCTCCATCACCAGCGGTGCACCGAAGGCATCGGCAAGCTCACGCATCCGGCCGCTGTAGCGTGCCACACGCAGCTGCGGCAGGTTGGTCCGGTGCAGCGCGGCGGTGTGCAGGTCGATGCCGACATCGGAGCGGGCGACGATTTCCTTGCGGAACAGGTCTGCCAGCTGGGCAGCCAGCGACCCGCGCTCGGAGCCGGGGAACGAGCGGTTGAGGTCGCGCCGGTCCGGCAGGTAGCGTGAATGCGAGATCAGGCCGTAGGCATTGACCACCGGAATGGCCAGCAGCGTTCCCGCGAGGCGGCTCAGCTGCGGCTTCCTGAGGATGCGGCGGATGATCTCGACGCCAAGAACCTCATCGCCATGCACGACGCCGGAGATGAACAGCACCGGCCCGGGCTTCTTGCCATGCACCACCTGCACCGGCAGCGTCATGGGCGTGTGGTTCGACAGCAGGCTGAAGGGCAGGTCCACCGTGCGCCGCTCGCCGGCGGCAATCTCGAAGGGCCCGATCCGGAACGGATCGCGCCGCACGGTGTCGCGCATTCTTCAGCCCTTTCCTTTGGTCTTCGTCTGACCCATCTTGGCGTTCTTCTCGATAAATTCGATGATTTTTCCCGCGACGTCCACCCCTGTCGACTTTTCAATGCCTTCGAGGCCTGGCGACGAGTTGACCTCCATCACGACCGGCCCGTGGTTCGACCGCAGCATGTCGACGCCGGCGACGTTGAGCCCGAGGGCCTTCGCTGCACGGATGGCTGTCGAGCGTTCCTCCGGCGTGATCTTGATCGCCTCAGCCGAACCGCCGCGATGCAGGTTGGAGCGGAATTCGCCGACCCCGCCGTTGCGCCGCATCGAGGCGATCACCTTGCCCCCGACAACCAGTGCCCGGATGTCGGAAGCACCGGCTTCCTTGATGAACTCCTGCACCAGGATATTCACCTTGGCGCCGCGAAAGGCTTCCACGACCGACTTTGCGCTGGACATGGTCTCGCCAAGCACCACGCCGATGCCCTGCGTTCCCTCCACCAGCTTGATGATCGCCGGGGCGCCGCCCACGAGCTTGATCACTTCCTCCGCCTGCTTCGGATCATAGGCAAAAGCGGTCACCGGCAGGCCGATGCCATCGCGGGCCAGGATCTGCAGCGCGCGCAGCTTGTCGCGGGAGCGGCCGATGGCGACCGACTCATTCAGCGGATAGACGCCCATCATCTCGAACTGCCGCAGCACGGCGAGACCGTAATAGGTCACCGACGCACCGATGCGCGGGATCACGGCATCATATCCGGTAACCCGCTCGCCATTGTAGATCACCGAGGGCCGGTGGGACGTGATGTCCATGTAGCAGCGCAGGGTGTTGTAGATGTCGAGCGTATGGCCTCTCGCCTCAGCCGCCTCGACCAGGCGCTTGTGCGAATAGAGGCCCGGATTCCGGGCAAGCATGGCAAGGCGCATGGCAAGTCACTCTCCAGCGAGGAAGCAGCGCCAATATCCCAATTCCATGCGTGTCCGCTAGCGGGATTTTTGTGAAGGTTTTCTGACCCTTCGTCCGGCAAGAAAGCTTCTCGACGGATCAATGATGAGCCGGCTGTGCATTGCCGAGCGGCCCACAAGCATTGGCAGCTTCATGTCTGACCTGTCCGTCAGTGTCAGCTCGATCAGCCATTGTAATCCGGCGAAGGACAAAGTCGTGTGGATAGTCAGCCGCTGCTCCGCATGACCCGACGAGGACTTCACCGTTCGAAGGTCAACGAGCGGGGCGGTGTGCTTCAGCACGCCGCTGGCATCGAGCGTGTCTTCATCTAGGTCGAAGTTGACATGCGGCTGGCCATCGATCTCGATCACCCGCGCCCGGGGCACATGCAGGGCCGAGGAGCGCGCGCCGGTATCGAACTTCGCCAGGAGGCGCGGCACGCCCAGATCCGGCAGGCTGACCCACTCCTTCCAGCCGACCACACGCTTGCCGTCAGCTTCAGCCGGCGCGATGCCGTTGCGCGGAAGGATCGGATTGGTCGGCGTGGTCACGCAAAGGGCTCCAGTCTCGTTCGGACAGCCACGCCGATAGGCGCTATTGCCGCGTCGGTCAAACGGAATTGACGAGCCGCACCCGGATCAGTCCGCGCACGGAATTGCCGACATAGACCGGATCGCCCGTCGTCAGATCCGCCCGCGTCAGGTCGGCTTCTGCCGCAATCCGGCTCTCCAGCAGCGCCGCGCGCAGCGTGCCCGGCAGCACCCCGTGGCGCAGCGCCGGCGTCAGCAGCCGCCCGTTCCGTGCCACGAACAGCGTCGTGAAACTGCCTTCGGTGAGGAACCCGTCAGTGTTCTCGAAGATCACTTCCCGAAGCCCCGGCTGCGCCGCCACCATGCGGCTGCGCGTGCCGTCGTACATCTCCCGGTTGGTGGTCTTGTGATAGTAGAAGCGGTCGCTTGCATCGGTCCGCACATCCGCCAGGCACACATCCCAGACCTCGCCGGGGGCAACGGCCTGCATCGGCGCATGGGTGATCTGGTGGCTGCCGCCGCTGGCCAGTTCCAGCCGCACCCGCGTCAGCCCGGCAAAGCTCTCTGCCACGCCCTGCAGCGCCGCATCCACGGCTGCAAGATCGCAGGTGAAGCCGAAATAGGCGGCCGACTCGGCCAGCCGGTCGAGATGCCGCTCCAGGAGCAGATAGCCCTCGTCCGGGCTCCAGCCGAGCGTTTCGATCAGGCCGAAGGCCGGCGGCTCGGCGGCGGTCAGGAACTTCAGCTTGAGCAGGCACTCGTCATATTCCGGCGCGGCACCGGAATCGAACACCACCCCGGATCCGACGCCGGCCTCGCCCAGTCCGGTGTCGCGCAGCACCAGCGTGCGGATCGCCACGTTGAAGCGGAAGTCTCCCTCGGGCGTCACATGGCCGATGGAGCCCGTGTAGATCCCGCGTGGCCCCGTCTCCTCGGCCTTGATGATCTGCATCGCCGAGAGTTTTGGCGCTCCGGTGATCGAGCCGCAGGGGAACAGGTTGGCGATGATCTCGCCAAGGCCAACGCCGTCCTCCAGCTCGCCTTCGACGCCGGTCACCATCTGGTGCAGGCTCCTGTAGCGCTCGACCGCGAACACGTCATGCACGCTCACCGAGCCGGGCTTGCAGACGCGCGACAGGTCGTTGCGCATCAGGTCGGCGATCATCACGTTCTCGGCCCGCTGCTTCGGGTCACCGGCAAGTGCTGCGGCAATCGCCGCATCCTCGCTGCCGTCGCGCCCGCGCGGGGCGGTGCCCTTCATCGGCCGGGTGCGCAGCCGCTGGCCTTCCCGCTCCAGGAACAGTTCCGGCGACAGCGACAGGATCGCCCGGTCTGCGAGCTGCAGGAATGCCCCATGCGCCACCGGCTGGCGCCGGATCAGCCGGGCAAACTGTGCCGCCGCCGGGCCCTGGTGGCGGAAGCGGGCCCGCATGGTCAGGTTGGCCTGATAGATGTCCCCCACCGCCAGATGGTGCTGCACGGCTGCGAAGGCCCGGGCATAGCGGGCCCGGTCCATGTCGTAGCTGAAGCTGTCGATGGTGCCCTCCAGCGGACCACTCGCCTGCCGCAGCACCTCATCCAGCGCGTCCAGCGACAGGATCTCCGGAGCCTCATAGGCCCCGAACCACGCCAGCGGCTCGCCATCGGCCTGCCAGCTCGCTGCCAGCTTCGGCTCGAAGGCAAAGCCGAATTCATAGGCCAGGAACCCGGCCAGATGCGCACCCGCAGCCTGCTCAGCCTGCAGCCTGGCCAGAAAGGCCTGCGCCTCGTCGAGCGCATGGCAGGTCAGCACCCGCTTCGGCTGCCGGAACACGCGCGCGCGCCGCTCGGTCAGCGCATCGACAAGAATAACCGTACCCGGACCCAGAAGGGAGGCCGGCGCTGCGGCAGGATCGGTCATGGAAAGCGTATCGGCCAAGGCAATCGCGTCATCTAATGTGGGTCGGGTCGACATGGGGCGCAACCGCCGCTCGCCAAGGGTTCCCCCGCTGTTTACACCGCTCCCCGCCCGCGTCAACGCCTCTTCCCGCCAACCAATGGCCGGTTTGCGGCTGTGCCTGCAAACGCGCGCGAAGTGGAGTGCTGCCGCAATGGCCAACGGCGCTCGAAGTTGCTTGTCTTCCGCCCAGCAGCAAGCGCCCCTCTCCCCCCTTGAGGGGGAGATGTCTGCGTTAGCAGACAGAGGGGGGTAGCAGCGCTGCCGCTCAAAACCGACTTTCATGGGATCTGAGAGGCCGTTTACCCCCCTCTGCCCCCTACCGGGGGCATCTCCCCCTCACGGGGGGAGAGGAAGCAAACGCTCGTGTCAATCCGCTCCTGAGAACGATTGAACGCATGCAAACAGACAACAAGCCGCCGCAGTTGCCCGCGGCGGCTTGTTCTTTTGGGCTGCGATGGGGCGCAGGTGCGACAAGCCCCGGTCCAACTGGCCGGGGCCTGACTTGTCCGGACCTCTCCGGGTCCGGGACAAACGGGTGACGCTTACTCGCCGGAATGGGCGAGCAGCGAGGCGTTGCCGCCGGAGGCTGCGGTGTTGATCGACACCACCTGCTCCAGCGCAAAGCGCTGCAGATAGGCCGGGCCGCCAGCCTTCGGGCCGGTGCCGGAGAGCCCGGAGCCGCCGAAGGGCTGGGTGCCGACGACCGCGCCGATGGTGTTGCGGTTGACGTAGACGTTGCCAACCGACAGGCGGTCGACGACGCGCTTCACCGTCGCGTCGATGCGGCTGTGCACGCCGAGGGTCAGGCCGTAGCCGGTGGCCGCAATGCTGTCGAGCATCGCGTCAAAGTCCTTGGCCTTGTAACGCACCACATGCAGCACCGGGCCGAAGACCTCGCGGGTGAGGTCTTCCGGACGGTCCAGCACCACGATATGCGGGGCGACATAGGTGCCGCCGGACAGCGCGCCGCCCGGCACCTTGCCGGCAAACTTGATGCGGCCGAGCTTGTCCATCTGGGCAAGGTGCGACAGGATATTGTCGCGCGCCTCGGCGTCGATCACCGGACCGACATCCGTGGTCGTCAGGCGCGGATCGCCCAGTTCCAGCTCCTTGGCCGCACCCTCGATCATCTCGATCAGATGATCGGCAACGTCTTCCTGCAGATAGACAAGGCGAAGGGCCGAGCAGCGCTGGCCAGCCGAGCGGAAGGCCGAGGTGACAACGTCGTCGCAGACCTGTTCCGGCAGGGCCGTCGCGTCCACCAGCATGGCGTTGATGCCGCCGGTCTCGGCGATCAGCGGCACGATGGGCCCACGCTTGGTGGCAAGCGCGCCATTGATCGCCCAGGCGGTCTCGGTCGAACCGGTGAAGGCGACACCGCCGACATGCGGGTGGCCGGTGAGCGCGGCGCCGACACGGCCGTCGCCGGGCACGAACACCAGCGCCTCTTCCGGCACACCAGCCTCATGCAGCATCTTCACCGCCTCGAAGGCGACGAGCGGCGTCTGCTCGGCCGGCTTGGCGACCACGGCGTTGCCGGCGACGAGCGCTGCGGCCACCTGACCAAGGAAGATGGCCAGCGGGAAGTTCCAGGGCGAGATGCAGACGAAGACGCCGCGGCCGCGCAGGCGGTAACGGTTTTCCTCGCCGGTCGGCCCCGGCATCAGCCGGCCTTCGCCGAACAGGCCACGGGCTTCTGCGGCGTAATAGCGGCAGAAGTCGACCGCCTCGCGGATCTCGGCAATGCCGTCGGACAGCGTCTTGCCGGCTTCCACGGCCAGCAGCGTCATCAGGCGGTCGCGCTTGGCTTCCATGAGGTCAGCCATCTTTTCCAGCGCGGCGGCGCGGGTCTCGACCGGGGTGCGCGACCAGGCTTCAAAGCCCTTGGCGGCAACGACCATCGCGGAGGAGGCGAGGGACACATCGGCCTCGATCACTTCGCCGACGACAAGGCTGCCGTCGATGGGCGAGCGCAGCGGACGCGCAGCGCCAGTTGCCTCGTGGCCGGGGACCAGCGGGCGGGCCGTGCCGGCCGGCAGGCCGACAGCCGCCATGCCGGCGAGAAGCTGCTGCCGCTCGGCTGCGTGGCCCAGTTCAAGGCCGGCAGAATTGGCGCGCGAGCTGCCATAGAGGCCTTCGGGGCGCGGGATGGAACCGTTGCGGGCGCGGTCGCCCCCTTCGAGGATATCACCAGGACGTTGCAGCATCTGACCCACCGGGATGGAAGCGTCTCCGACGATGGAGACGAAGGAAGAATTGGCGCCGTTCTCGAGCAGGCGCCGGACGAGATAGGCGAGGAGATCCTTGTGGCCGCCGACCGGCGCATAGACGCGGCAGGGGAAGCCGTCGCGCTCGACCACGGACTTGTAGAGGCTCTCGCCCATGCCATGCAGGCGCTGGAACTCGTAGCCGCCCTGGTTGCCAGCCATTTCCTGGATCTGGGCAACGGTAAGGGCGTTGTGCGTGGCAAACTGCGGGTAGAGCACATCGCGCGCGGCCAGCATGCGGCGGGCGCAGGCGAGATAGGACAGGTCCGTCGCCGCCTTGCGGGAGAAGACCGGATAGTCGTCAAGGCCGCGCTCCTGCGCGCGCTTCACTTCCGTGTCCCAGTAGGCGCCCTTGACGAGGCGCACCATCAGGCGGCGGTTGTGCAGGCGGGCCAGATCAATCAGCCAGTCGATGACCTCGCGGCCGCGCTTCTGGTAGGCCTGGACCGCGAGGCCGAAGCCGTCCCAGCCATCCAGCACCGGATGCGCGACGATGGCGGCGATGAGGTCGAGCGAGATCTCGAGCCGGTCGGCCTCTTCCGCGTCGATGGTGAAGTTGAGGTTGTAGCCGCGGGCCATCTTCACGAGGTCCAGGACCTTCGGCAGCAACTCGGTCTCGACGCGCTTGCCCTTGGTCGCCTCATAGCGCGGATGCAGGGCCGACAGCTTGACGGAGATGCCCGGGCGGTCCGGCAGCGGCTTTTCGCCGGCGGCCTTGCCGATGGATTCGATGGCCGCCGCATAGGAGCGGAAATAGCGGTCGGCGTCGTCCTGGGTGCGGGCGCCTTCGCCCAGCATGTCATAGGAGAAACGGTAGCCCTTCGGCTCCTGGCCGCTGGCGCGGGACAGGGCCTTGGAAATCGTCTCGCCCAGAACGAACTGGTGGCCAAGCAGGCGCATCGCCTGCTTGGTTGCGGTGCGCACCGCCGGCATGCCGAGGCGCTTGACCAGCGAAGCGAGGATGGTGTCCGGTGTATCCCCGGGGTGCAGCAGGCGCGAGGTCACACCCAGAGCCCAGGAGGAGGCGGACACCAGCCAGGTATCGGACTTCATGCCGTCGCCTTCGCCAAACTTGGCAGCGGCCAGCTTGTCCTCGATCAGCTTGTCGGCGGTCGCCGCATCCGGCACGCGCAGCAGCGCCTCGGCTAGCACCATCATCGCAAGGCCTTCGCGGGTGGTCAGGCCAAACTCGCGCATGAAGTCCTCGACACCGCCGAGGCCCGAGCGCGTGGCGCGCATAGTCTGGATGTAGTCGGTGGCCTTGGCGTCGATGCGGGATTCTGCATCCGGCGACAGCCGCGTTTCGGCCAGCATGCGTTTGACGAGATCGGCATCCTCCGGCGCGAAGTCAGCACGAAACGGGGGGGTGGAATCGAGAGCGCTTGCCGTTGTCACGAGACGTTACTCCGCTTCCGCCACTGGACGCGGCGGGGACCTGATTTTCCGCGAAGATATCAGCGTGGAGGCCTTCTTTTCCGGGTATTTTTGGCATAAAATCCGGGAAATTTAATTTTTGAGGCTGTCATGACTGAAAATTCCACGGATCTGGATCGGATCGACCGCAAGATCCTCGGCGTGCTGCAGACCGACGGCCGCATCACCACCACCGATCTGGCCGACAAGGTCGGCCTGTCCTCGACTGCAACCGCCGATCGGATGAAACGGCTGATCCGCGATGGCTACATCCTGCGCTTCACGGCGGAGCTGAATCCGCAGAAGCTCAATCTGTCGCTGCTGGTTTTCGTCGAGGTGAAGCTGGACAAGACGACGGCGGACGTCTTCGACGCCTTCGCCGCCGCCGTCTCGCGCTCTCCGGAGGTGCTGGAATGCCACATGGTGGCCGGTGGCTTCGATTATCTGGTGAAGAGCCGGGTGCGGGACATGACGCATTACCGGCAGTTTCTCGCCGAGGTGATCCTCAACCTGCCCGGCGTGCGCGAAACCCACACCTATGCGGTGATGGAGGACGTGAAGGACACGCACGTCCTTCCCATCTGACCTGGCCCATGCCAGCGTCACGGAGCTGTGTGTTGACCGTCATCGCAGCGCCAAGGCACGAAGACCTTTAGCAAATTTGAGAAATGTTCCGGGAGTTGTTTCGATGCAGGTGATCCGCCGCCAGTTTTTGCAAGGCCTTGCCACCGTCTCGCTCGTCGCGGTTCTGGCGACAGGCCCAAGCCTCGCGGCCGAGCCAGCAGACTGGGCCGGCATCAAGGAGGCCGCAAAGGGCCAGACGGTCTATTTCCACGCCTGGGGCGGCGAGCCGCGCATCAACGCCTACATCGACTGGGTCGCCGGCGAGCTGAAGCAGCAGTATGGCGTGACACTGGAACACGTGAAGGTCGATGACACCGCCAATGTGGTCGCGCGGGTACTGGCCGAGAAGACCGCCGGCAAGACCAGCGGCGGCGCGGTGGATCTCGTCTGGATCAACGGCGAGAACTTCGCCGCCATGAAGCGCGAAGGCCTGCTGCAGGCCGAGGCCTGGGCCGAACGCCTGCCGAACTGGTCACTGGTCGATGTCGAGGGCAAGCCGACGGTGCGCAAGGATTTCACCGTCGCCACCGATGGCCTCGAAAGCCCCTGGGGCATGGCGAAGCTGGTGTTCATGCATGACAGCGCAAGACTGGCCGAACCCCCGGCCTCGCTTCAGGCGCTGGCCGAGTTTGCCAAGGCGAACCCGGGACGCTTCACCTATCCTCAGCCGCCCAACTTCCATGGCTCGACCTTCCTGAAACAGGCCTTGAGCGACCTTATCGACGACCGCGAAAAGCTGGCCCGTCCGGTCGACCCGGCGCGGTTCGAGGCCGATACGGCCGCGCTCTTCGCCTGGCTCGATGCCCTCCACCCGAACCTGTGGCGCGGCGGCAAGGCCTTCCCGCAGTCCGTCGCGGCCCTCCGGCAGCTGCTGGCCGATGGCGAGGTCGACATCGCCTTCAGCTTCAACCCCGGCGACGCCTCGGCCGCGATCGCCGCAGGTGAACTGCCGGATACCGTCCGCAGTTTCGTGTTTGCTGGCGGCACCATCGGCAACAGCCATTTCGTCGCCATTCCGTTCAATGCCAACGCTCCGGCAGCTGCCAAGGTGCTCGCCAATTTCCTCTTGTCGCTCGAAGCGCAGGCACGCAAGGAAGACCCGGCGATCTGGGGCGATCCGACCGTGCTGAATGTCGCCGCGCTTGCCGATGCCGACAAGGCACGCTTCGCCGCCATTGATCTTGGGAAGGCCGGACTTTCTCCGTCCGCCCTCGGCCCGACACTTCCCGAACCGCATCCGAGCTGGATGGAGGCGCTGGAGGCCGCCTGGGCCAAACGCTACGGCGCACAATGAGCCAGTCACCTTGACGCCGGCGGCTCTACGTCCCGCAACACTGGCAATTGCCGTGTTTCTGGTTGGCCCGGTTGCCGCAGGCCTCATCGGGACCGCCCTGCCGGCGTTGGGCTATCTGCCGGCTGCCGGGGCCAGGGAGATGTCTCTGACGCCCGTGTCCATGCTGATGGAAACACCGGGTCTCAGCCGTTCGGTGTTGCTCAGTCTCGGCAGCGGCCTTGCCGCCACAGCTTTGTCGCTGCTGCTGGTGTTCCTGCTGCTGGCAGGGTGGATGAACAGCCCTGTCTTTAGGGTATTGCGCCGTTTGCTGGCGCCACTTCTGTCGGTTCCCCATGCTGCGGCGGCTTTGGGCCTTGCCCTCGTCATCGCACCGTCCGGCCTGCTGGTGCGTCTTGCTGCGCCTTTCAGTCCGGCGCTCGACCGGCCGCCGGACTGGCTGATCCTGCAGGATCCCTTCGCCCTGTCCCTGACGCTTGGTCTCGTCATCAAAGAAGTGCCGTTTCTGTTGCTGATGGCGCTGGCCGCCCTGCATCAGGTTGATGCCTTGCCGCGCGTGCGCCTGTCAGAAAGTCTTGGCTATGGCCGCATCGCCGCCTTTACTTATGCCGTCGCTCCGCAGCTCTACTGGCAAATACGGTTGCCGGTTCTGGCCGTTTTGGCGTTTTCGACGTCTGTCGTGGACATGGCGCTGATCCTGGGGCCAGGTCTGCCAGCAACCCTGTCCGTTCGTGTCGCCGGCTGGATGGGAGATCCGGATCTTCTCATCCGCATGAAAGGCGCAGCAGCAGCTCTGCTGCAGCTCGGGGTCAGCGGCTTTGCGGTGCTTGTCTGGATCGCCGGCGAGCGGCTGACCAGCAATCTGGTTCGGTACATGGCAACTGGCGGTTGCCGCCTGTCGTCAGACCGGACCGTGCGAGCGCTGAGCCTTGTCTGGATCTATATCCTCGTGGCTCTTGCCGTTGCCTCGCTGAGCGTGCTGGCCCTGTGGTCGGTTGCCGGAACCTGGCATTATCCCGACGTTCTTCCGCGCAGATGGACCGTGCAGTCATGGCTCCTGGCCGGCTCAGATCTGACCAGATCGGTCTCCACGACGTTGGTTCTCGGGCTGTCGGTCAGTCTGGTGGCAGCAGTCGTTGTCGTGGCGATGTTGCAGGAGGGCGTCCGGGCTCGGGGGCAACCGGTTCTTCGCCATGGCGGTGCCTGGATGTCGGCGCTTGTGTTCCTGCCGCTGCTCGTGCCGCAGGTGGCCTTCCTGTTTGGCTTGCAGGTCTTGTTCCTGCAAGCTGGCCTGGACGGCAGCTGGTGGGCCGTTGCCCTATCGCATCTGGTGTTCGTTCTGCCCTATGTCATCTTGTCACTTGCAGGCCCCTGGGCGGCCCTCGATCCGCGATATCGGCTGCTGGCGCTCAGTCTTGGTGCAAGTGAAGCCAAGGTGTTCTGGCGCATCCGCCTGCCGCTGATGCTCCCAGCGCTTGCCACGGCGGTCGCGCTCGGCCTTGCGGTGTCGGTTAGCCAGTATCTGCCGACGCTTCTGGTGGGCGGTGGCCGGGTGGTGACGGTCACCACCGAGGCAGTGGCTCTGGCCAGCGGTGGCAGCAGGCCGCTGATCGCGGTGCATGCGCTGGCGCAAATCGTCTTGCCCTTCGCCGGCTTTGCCGCCGCAGCGCTCCTGCCGCGCCTGCTGGTGCCTCGGCTTTATTCCGGGACGTTTTCATGAGCCCTCTTCGCCCTTCTTCCGGTTTGGCCCTGCAATCGTTGCGGCTGCGGCTCAATGGCCGCGTCCTGGTTTCACTCGACGCGCAGGTTGCCCAAGGCACTGTGCTCACGGTGATGGGCATGTCAGGCAGTGGTAAGTCGAGCCTGCTGGCAGCGCTTGCAGGGTTTGTGGCCGCGCCGTTTCAGGTCGAGGGCAGGATCATTCTCGCCGGGCGCGATGTCACGGACCAGCCGCCTCAACTCCGGCGCATGGGTCTGATGTTTCAGCATTCCCTGCTGTTTCCGCATCTGAGTGTCGGCGAGAACCTGCTGTTCGCCCTGCCACCGGGCGGTTCACGCCACGACCGGCGCGAAAGGATCACGATGGCCCTGACGGAAGCCGGACTGGACGGGTTCTTTACGCGCCATCCGCAGACCCTGTCCGGTGGCCAGCAATCGCGGGTGGCCCTGATCCGGGTGTTGCTGTCGGCGCCACAAGCACTCTTGCTGGACGAGCCGTTTTCAAGCCTTGATGCAAGTACCCGCGACACCATGCGGTGCCTTGTCTTTGAGGCAGCCCGCACCGCCGGGCTGCCTGTTGTGCTTGTCACCCATGACCCGCAGGATGCGGCGGCAGCGGGTGGGCAAATCGTCTCGCTGGACCCGTAAGCCGGCTACTCCGATGCGTCGGCCGGATCGGCCTGCAGCATGCCGTAACGCTCGATACCAATGCGGGATAGCAGTTCCAGTTGGGACTCGAGGAAGTCGATATGGCCTTCCTCATCGGCCATCAGCGTCTCGAAAAGCTTCATGGTGACATAGTCGCCGGCTTCCAGGCAGATCTCGCGTGCTTCCTTGTAGAGCGCCCGAGCGGAATATTCTCCGGCCAGGTCGCACTCGATCACTTCCTTCAGCGACTGCCCGATGCGCAAGGGATCCAGCATCTGCAGGTTGGGATGGCCTTCAAGGAAAATGATGCGGTCGATCAGCTGGTCCGCGTGCTGCATCTCCTCGATGGATTCCTCGCGTTCCTTCTTGGCCAGTTTGCTGAAGCCCCAGTCCGCAAGCAGGCGATAGTGCAGCCAGTACTGATTGACGGCGGTCAACTCGTGGCGCAGCGCCCGGTTGAGGTATTCGATAACTTTGACATCACCCTTCATGACTGTATCTCCCTCATTTAAGTCTTTGAGATGGAGCGCAAAGCAGTCGCCCTATCCTGTTGCCGCGCGTTGTCACGTCTTGCCGTCGTTTGGCATGTCGTGAATGATATCGATGACATTCGGGAAGCATCCGCCGCAGCGCGGCCGGCAGCCGAGCTTGCGGAAAACCGCACCCGGCGTCGGCAGGCGCGCGTCAGGGTCCGACCGCATTTCCTCGGCGGCCTCACGCAGCTGTTTGTCGGACAGGACATTGCAGGAGCAGATGATCATCGTCTTGTCTTGTTTTCCGCCGCACCCTTGCGCCGTGCTTCATCCGGGGCCAAGTCTGTCATGGAACGGACGGGCGGCATAAACTAAAGTTTCTTTCACGAGTCAACTTTTCCCCATCAAGGCCACACGAACTCGGGCCGGAAAGCACATCATGAGCCAGTTGCAGCAGCCGGACAGCCCGGCGGTAGACGCACGTCCAGCCATCGTTCTCACGGGTGCCAGTCGTGGCATCGGTCATGCGACCGTCAAGAAGTTTTCCGCCGAGGGCTGGCGTGTCATCACCTGCTCGCGCCACGCCTTTTCCACCCGCTGCCCCTGGCCTTCCGGTCCGGAGGATCACATCCAGATCGATCTGTCGGATCCTGAAAACCTCGGTTATGCCGTGCAGGAAATCCGCCGTCGGCTGGAGCCGAACGGGTCGAAACTCCATGCGCTTGTCAACAATGCCGGCATCAGCCCGAAGGATGACGGCGGACAGCGCCTCGACAGCCTGTCGACGCCAATGCACATCTGGCGGCATGTGTTCCAGGTCAACTTCTTTGCCCCGATCATGCTGGCCCGTGGCCTGTTCAAGGAATTGGAAACCGCGCGAGGCTCGATCGTCAATGTGACCTCGATTGCCGGCATGCGGGTTCATCCCTTTGCCGGAACGGCCTACGCGACGTCCAAGGCAGCCCTTGCGGCCCTGACACGCGAGATGGCCGCTGATTTCGGCCCGCATGGCATTCGTGTCAATGCAATCGCGCCGGGCGAGATCGACACCTCGATCCTGTCTCCGGGGACTGAGAAACTGATCGACGCCATCCCCTTGCGCCGCCTTGGTCAGCCGGACGAGGTTGCCGAGACCATCCACTTCCTTTGCACGGCGCCCTCCTCCTACGTGACAGGCTCGGAGATCCATATCAACGGCGGTCAGCATGTCTGATTGGTTGGAGATCGGTCGGAGATGCCGGAACGGATTGATACACGGCACGGCGAAGCGATAGTGAGGACGAATCAGGTTGAGCGGCAGGACGGCCTTCATCTGGTTCTCGTTGCGGCAGTTTCATCCGGGCGCAACACGCGCTGATTGCTGCGCAGCCAATGGCAGCCGCAGGGTACAAAAAATCAACAAAAACTGACCAGTGAAACCGGTTTAGGGAAGGCTTAACCGGTCAGGGCTGCAAACTCCCCTGAGGCTGCAATTGGGGATCGCAGAATGAATTTGACCCAACGTAAAATTTCAATTGGTTATCGGCTCTATGGATTGCTCGTCCTGTTTGCGCTCGGACTGGCTGGTCTGATCGCGGTTGAGTCCTGGCGCCAGTCCCATGCCTTGACGGCGTTGAAGCAGGCAGAGTTGCGCAGCCTGACTGAAACAGCCGTAGGCGTTCTGGCTGACCACTACAAGATGGCCCAGGACGGCAAGCTGACCGCAGACGAGGCAAAGAAACGAGCTTTCGATGTTTTGCGTGCCATGCGCTATGGTGGCGGCAACTATTTTGTCGTGCAGAGCATGGCGGCGGGCTACCCCGTTGTGATGCATCCGGCGCGTCCGGATCTGGTCGGCACGGACCAGACGACGCTTGCCGATGCCAATGGCAAGCTGTTTGCCAAGGAAATGGGAGACATTGCCCAACGGGCCGGCAAGGGCACCGTGCAGTATGTCTGGCCGAAGGCCGGCAGTGAGGCTCCCGTTGGCAAGATCTCCTATTTCGAGGCGTTCCGGCCCTGGAACATGTTTGTCCTGACCGGCGTCTATATGGACGACCTTTCGGCAATTTTCTGGGCTGATTTCCAGACGCGTCTGGGTCTCGGGCTTGGTCTTCTGGCGATTTTGGCCGTCGTTGCCGGACTGATCGTACGCTCGATCACGACACCATTGAAGTCGCTTCAGGGTGCGATGCTGGATCTTGCTGAAGGGCAGGTCGATGTCGCAATCCCGGGGCTTGAACGCGGTGACGAGATCGGCGACATGAGCCGCACCGTTGCCGTCTTCCAGACCAACGCCCGCGAACGCAACCATCTTCAGGATGAGCAGGCGCTCGAGCAGAAAGCGCAACACGACCGCCAGATCCAGATCGAATCGGCGGTGACCGAGTTCCGCTCCACGGTTGATGCGCTTCTGTCGGCCGTCGCCCAGAGCACCCATGAAATGGAAACGACCGCCGGAACGCTGTCGAACATTGCAAAGGCGTCTTCGGAACGCACCTCTACGGCGGCCAGTGCGTCAAGCGAAGCGTCGAGCAACGTCCAGTCGGTGGCCAGCGCTGCCGAAGAACTCTCTGCCTCCATTGCCGAGATCAGCGGTCAGGTCGCCCGGACCAGCCAGATCGTTGCCAAGGCAACCCAGAGCACCCTGGTGACAAACCAGAAGGTCTCGTCGCTCGCATTGGCTGCCAACAAGATCGGCGAAGTGGTTACCCTGATCCAGGCGATAGCCGAGCAGACCAACCTGCTGGCTTTGAATGCCACCATTGAAGCTGCTCGCGCCGGAGATGCAGGGCGGGGCTTTGCGGTCGTCGCGGCAGAGGTCAAGGAACTGGCCAACCAGACCTCGAAGGCGACCGAGGAAATCGGTTCGCAGATCTCGGCAATCCAGGCTTCCACCGGTGAGGCCGTGCAGGCGATCCAGGGAATTGCCTCGACCATGCAGACGGTCGATGGCTACACCACCGAGATCGCAGCTTCTGTGGAACAGCAAGGCGCGGCCACCAACGAGATCAGCCACAACGTGCAGCAGGCAACGCGCGGCACGATGGAGGTCTCGGAGGATATTCACAGCCTCGCAGCTTCGGTGAACCAGACCAGCGAGGCGGCAGGCCAGGTTCTGGGCGCATCCGGGCGTGTCAGCGACCAGACCGAGCGTCTGCGTGCCGCTTTTGACCGCTTTGTCACGACTGTTGCCGCAGCCTGACACCGGCGGTCTTGCGTCGAGACCAAGGGGGCCTCGCGGCCCCCTTTTACTTGATGACAAATCTCGACCTCACCGAGGTCATCCCGGCCAAGCGCAGCGCAGAGCCGGGACCGGAGAGTCGAGGTCTCTATAATTCAATGAGTTAAACCCCGTATAGACCTTGGCTCTCCGGTCCCGGATCTCCGCTTCGCTGCGTCCGGGATGACCAAACAGGGTTTGGCAGCAGTTTGAGGGGGCCTCTTGGTCCCCTTTTTTATTGCCCGGGGGATGGACCAGCTGAAATTTATTTCATCGCGAAGCGCAAAAAGTGAAGCGCGGCAAGGCAATAACACCCCAGCGTCAGATCTTGCTGCGGTGCGGTACGAAGTCTGTGGGGGGCAGAGTTTCATTCCCTTGCGGGCGCTACGTAATCCGCGGACATCGGTAAATACTCGTCTGTCAAAAATAACATTGAAAGCAAGAATAGCCGTCAAAATAATGAAAGCAGAATGTTGCTTCAGTCTTGGAGAGTCCTTCTGAAAATATACAGGGCATTAATCTAATGATGCGAGGGGTGGTTGCAATTCGCGCCGCAAATTCAACTTGGAAAGATGCTCTGATGTCTAAATTCGTTCGGATGTTCAACGACACCCGTCTGTTTTTCAAGGTTTCCGGCGGGTTTATTTCGATTGTCCTGTTGATGGCCGTGATTGGCGGGATGGCGATCTACACCCTCATCGGTTTGGCGCAGCGCAGCGAAATCTCCGATCTGGCGCTTGCCTCCATCACCGACCTGCAGAGCCTGTCAGCCGAGCGCGAGGCGTTTTTGCGCAAACCTGGCGCGGAAGCCGGCGACCGGGTCACGCTGGCCCTGACATCCCTTGATACGACCTTGTACGATCTCGGCGCTGGCCTCGCGAACGCCCCCCAGTCGCAGCAAAGCGTTACGGAGGCGCGGGAAAAGGCAACCGCCTTTGCCTCGACATTTGCCGCGGTGCGCCGAGACAGCCAGTCTGTCGAAGACAAGCTCGAGGTGGTCGATCGCGCCACGGCGCAGCTCGATAGCCTCACGCGAACCATTGGCAACGAGCTGCAGCGCCAGCAGCGCGATGCCGCCGATGCATCCATGCTCGCCGAAGCGGCACAGAACGACCTGCGCAAGCTCGGGCGTGTTGGTAGCGACATGCGGGTGCAGATAGATTTTCTACTGCCAATGTTTGGCAAGAATGCAGACTTCAAGCTGAACGAGGTCACTCCTGAGCTGCGTGCCAAGATTGATGAGGCGCTTGTTCAGATCAACGATGGTGCCATCAGGATCGCCACCTCGCGGCTCAAGGTCTTGCCGGAGGAAAAGAGCGCTGCGATGAAATCACACGTGCAGACGCTCGCTTCACAGTTGCCGGCGATGCTGGACGAGACGAACCTGTTCAATCGCATGGGCCAGAAGAAAGACGTTGCCGACAGCCTCAGCTTGCTCGCCAAAGAGACAACAGCGGCACAATTTGCGGTCTACGCTGCGCTCGACAAAGCCTTGGATGGGGCGACGAGCCTGCAGCAGCGACTGGCGGTGCTGACGACGATCGGCCAGCAGGCGCTTGAGATTGCCAGCTCGATCTCGACCGTGAAGAACGGCACGACGAGCTTCCTGACGGGCATGGGCGATGCGGCTCCCGACGCGGTGGAAGCCGAAATCGACATGCTTGGCATGTATGCCATGCAGCTTGAAAGAGCGGCAACGCTGATCCCGGCTGCCGCCGACGCAATCGCCGCCATGCCGCAGGCGCTGGAGGACTATGCGGCGGCATTCACCGAAATCCGCAAGGCCAAGGGTGATCTCGAGGCCAATCGGAGCGAACTCGACCGGCTGACCGTGGTTTTGCAGGACACGGCAACCGGGCTTGCCAGTGCCCAGTCGGCTGCGAACCGGATGGCTGGCGATGTGGCGGTCACAACGATTGGTGTCGCGCTTGGCGTGGCTGTGGTTGTGGCGCTGGCGCTGGCCTTTGTTCTGAACCTTGTGATCACGAAGCCGATCCGGGCCATGACCACCACCATGCGGCGTCTTGCTGAAGGTGACACGGCAACGGCTGTGCCCGGTCTTGAGCGCGCGGACGAGATTGGCGATATGGGCCGCGCTGTCCAGGTCTTCAAGGACAACGCCCTTGAGCGGATGCGCCTTGAAGCCCGGACCCAGGCGGAAACAGAGGCGCAGCGGCGTCGCCAGACGACGATCGAGCATCTGATCGCGACCTTCCGGACGACCTCGCAGGAGCTCATCGGCTCCGTTGAGGGGACGGCCCGCGGGCTTGGGGAAACGGCGCAGAAACTGACCGAAATCTCCCGTGTCAGCGCAACGCGTGCCGACGAGACCGCAGCTGCTGCAGGAACTGCGACCGACGGGGTGGAGAGTGTTGCCAGCGCAGCCGAACAACTGGCCGCCTCGATCAACGAAATCGGACAACAGGTCTCCATGACGACCCAGATCGTTGGTGACGCCACCATCGGGACACGGGACACAAACGGCAAGGTCACCAGTCTTGCCGCCGCAGCCGAAAAGATCGGCGAAGTCGTGACCCTGATCCAGAACATCGCGGCCCAGACAAATCTTCTGGCACTCAATGCGACCATCGAGGCGGCCCGGGCCGGCGAGGCTGGCCGCGGATTTGCGGTCGTGGCGGCGGAAGTGAAGGAACTGGCCAATCAGACATCGCGGGCGACGGAGGATATCTCGGCGCAGATTTCGGCGATCCAGCTGGCGACCGATGAATCCGCTACGGCAATCGCCGGCATCAGCCGCGTGATGGATCAGGTGAACGACTACACCGCCTCCATCGCCTCGGCTGTAACGCAGCAGAGCGCGGCGACAAGCAACATCTCGCAGAATGTCCGCATGGCGGCAGCCGGCACCACGGCGGTGGCCGGGAACATGTCGGCGCTGACCGAGGCTGTCGACGAGACGGCCCGGTCTGCCGAAATGGTCCTTACCGCATCGACCGACGTCAACGGCAAGACGCAGCATCTCAAGCAGGAAGTGGATCGCTTCCTGGCCGCCGTCGCGGCCGCCTGAGGTCAGGACCGAACAAAAGACGAGGCCCCGGAGCGTCATCGCGCTCCAGGGCCTCATTGTCTGTCGTATCAGGCTGCTGCGACAGCGCGCTTGGCCATCACGGTCACGAGATTGGCGCGGTAGTCGGCCGAGCCATGGATGTCGGACAGCATGTCGTCCGCCTGCACGTTGATCGAGGCAACGGCATCTGCGGACCAGTTGGCGCTGAGGGCTGCTTCCATGGCCGGGATGCGGAACACGCCGTTCTGCCCGGCGCCGGTTGCTGCGACGCGGACCGAACCATCCTTGAAGCGGGCGACAAAGACGCCGGCCATGGCATAGCGCGAGGCCGGGTTCGGGTACTTGGCGTAGGCCGACTTTTCCGGCACCGGGAAACTGATCGCGGTGATGATCTCGTTTTCCTCAAGCGCGGTATCGAACATGCCGGTGAAGTAATCTTCAGCGGCGATGTCGCGCGAGCTGGTGTGAACCGTCGCCCCGAGCGCCATCACGGCCGAGGGATAATCCGCTGCCGGGTCATTGTTGGCGACGGAGCCACCAATGGTGCCCATGTGGCGGACATGCGGGTCACCAATACCGCCGGCGAGTTTGGCAAGGCCGGGGATCAGGCGCTGGACCAGCGCGGAGCCGGCCACGTCCGCATGCTTGGTTCCGGCTCCGATGCGCAGGCTGCCGCCTGCCTCGGTGATGCCCTGAAGCTCGGCAATCTGGCCAAGGTCGATAAGATCGCTCGGGGCTGCCAGGCGCTGCTTCATGGTCGGGATCAAGGTCTGGCCGCCGGCGAGGAACTTGCCGTCATCAGCCTTGGCCATCAAGCTGGCCGCTTCGCTGACCGATCCGGCGCGGTGATAATTGGTTTCATACATCGTGTTCGTGCTCCCTTGGGGAAAGCGTGAAGGGGAACCGGGGCTGGCGCTGCCGTATCAGCGCGCCAGCCCGCTGCCGTTGGTCACTCGGCTGCCATCGCCCGGCGGCTGTCCTGGATCGCCTTCCAGACGCGTTCCGGGGTTGCCGGCATGGCCATCTCGCGGATGCCGAGCGCGTCGGTGATGGCGTTGATGACGGCCGGGGGCGAGCCGATCGCGCCGGCTTCGCCGCAGCCCTTCATGCCGAGCGGGTTGCCCGGGCAGATGGTCTCCGTCGTCATCAGCGTGTAGGACGGCACGTCGTCCGCGCGCGGCATGGCATAATCCATGAACGAACCGGTGATCAGCTGGCCGCCCTCGTCATAGGCCGTGTTTTCGAGCAGCGCCTGGCCGATACCCTGGGTCAGGCCGCCATGCACCTGGCCCTCGACGATCATCGGGTTGATGATCTTGCCGAAGTCATCCGCAGCCACGAAGTTGATGATCTGCGTCTTGCCGGTTTCCGGATCGATCTCGACCTCGCAGACATAGGTGCCAGCGGGGAAGGTGAAGTTCGACGGATCGTAGAACGCGCCTTCCTTGAGGCCCGGCTCCATGCCGGCCGGCAGGTTGTGGGCCGTGTAGGCGGCGAGTGCCACCTGGAAGAAGGGCAGGGCCTTGTCCGTGCCGGCAACCTTCAGCTGGCCGCCTTCAAAGACGATGTCGCCCTCGGCAGCTTCCATCAGATGCGCGGCGATCTTCTTGGCCTTTGCCTCGACCTTGTCGAGCGCCTTGACGATGGCCGACATGCCGACCGCGCCGGACCGCGAGCCGTAGGTGCCCATGCCGAACTGTACCTTGTCGGTGTCGCCATGCACGATCGACACACTGTCGGTGTCGACGCCGAAGCGATCCGAGATCAGCTGGGCGAAGGTGGTCTCATGACCCTGGCCATGGCTGTGCGAGCCCGTCAGGACCTCGATGGTGCCAACCGGATTGACGCGCACTTCGGCCGACTCCCAGAGGCCGACGCCCGCGCCGAGCGATCCCACGGCCGCCGAAGGCGCAATGCCGCAGGCCTCAATGTAGCAGGACAGGCCAATGCCGCGCAGCTTGCCACGCCGTGCCGCCTCGGCCTTGCGGGCGGGGAAGCCGGCATAGTCGACAGCCTTCAGTGCCGCATCCAGCGTGGCGTCATAGTCGCCCGCATCGTAGCACATGATCACCGGCGTCTGGTGCGGGAAGGCGCGGATGAAGTTGCGGCGGCGGAACTCGGCCGGGTCCAGCCCGACTTCGCGTGCAGCCGTTTCCATCATGCGTTCAACCAGATAGGTCGCCTCGGGCCGTCCGGCACCACGGTAGGCGTCGACCGGCGTGGTGTTGGTGTAAACGGCCTTCACGTTACAGAAGATGGCCGGGATGTCGTACTGGCCCGACAACAGCGTCGCATAGAGGTAGGTCGGCACCGATGACGAGAACAGCGACATGTAGGCGCCGATGTTCGCGATGGTGTTGACGCGGAAGCCGATGATCTTGTGGTTGGCGTCCAGCGCCAGTTCGGCCTCAGACCGGTGATCGCGGCCATGGGCATCCGTGAGGAAGGCCTCGGTTCGGTCGCTGACCCACTTCACCGGACGGCCAACGCGCTTGGATGCCCACAGGCAGACCATCTCTTCCGGGTAGATGTAGATTTTCGAGCCGAAACCGCCGCCCACATCCGGCGCGATGACCCGCAGCTTGTGCTCGGGCGCGATGTTGTAGAAGGCCGACAGCACCAGGCGCGCCACATGCGGGTTCTGCGAAGTGGTATGCAGCGTGAAGTGCTCCTCGGCCGCATCATAGTCGGCAAGCGCCGCACGCGGCTCCATCGGGTTCGGCACCAGACGGTTGTTGGTGATGTCGAGCCTGGTGACATGGGCTGCCTTGGCGAAGGCCGCGTTGGTGGCTGCCTCGTCACCGATGACCCAGTCATAGATCAGGTTGCCGGGGGCTTCCGGATGCAGCTGCGGTGCGCCGGGTTGCAGCGCCGCGGCCGGATCGACGATGACCGGCAGTTCCTCATAGGAAACGACGACAGCTTCTGCCGCATCCCGGGCCTGACCCTGGGTCTCAGCGATGACAACGGCCACCGCCTGTCCGGCATAGCGCACGATCTCCGGTTCCAGCGCGCGCCAGGCGCCCATCTTCATCGGTGTGCCGTCACGCGAATGGATCATCCAGCCGCAGATGAGGTTGCCGACGCCGTCGCCGACCAGCTGCTCACCCGTGAGCACGGCCTCGACACCGGGCATCTCCAGCGCCGCGCTGGCATCAATCCCGGTGATCCGGGCGTGGGCATGCGGCGAGCGCACAAAAGCCGCAAAGGTCATGCGCGCGGCCGTCATGTCGTCGGTGTACCGGCCCTTGCCGGTGATGAAGCGCTTGTCTTCCTTGCGCAGGGCACGAGCCCCGATGCCTTGAACTCCCATGGACGTTCTCCCTCAGGCAGCGTCTTGCTGCTTGTCCGGCCCGGCTGGTGCCGCCTCCTCACGGCCGTGATCCAGCCTGCCGGTCCAGTTCAGATGTCCCGCGCGGCAACCGCGCAGGTGGGAAACTGAAGCGTGCCGGTTACTCGGCAGCGGTGCGCATGCTGGCCATCTGGTCAGCCGCGGCTTTGATCGCCTTGACGATGTTGTGGTAGCCGGTGCAGCGGCAGATGTTGCCTTCCAGCTCGTGGCGGATGGTTGCCTCATCAAGGTTCGCGCCATGCCGCTCGATCATGTCGACCGCGGCCATGATCATGCCGGGCGTGCAGAAGCCGCATTGCAGGCCATGATGCTCGCGGAACGCCGCCTGCACCGGATGCAGATCTGCCCCGTTGGCCAGTCCTTCAATCGTGGTGACGGTCGCCCCGCCCGCCTGGGCCGCCAGCATTGTGCAGGACTTCACGGCCTTGCCGTTCACATGCACGACGCAGGCGCCGCACTGCGATGTATCGCAGCCGACATGCGTTCCGGTCAGGCCCTGGGCCTCCCGCAGATAGTGAACCAGCAAGGTGCGGTCTTCGACATCCGCCGAGACCTTCTTGCCGTTCACGGTCATGGATACTTTCGCCATGCTTTTGTTCCTCCCTCAGGTCTGCCTGACCGGTTCGCGTCACCGCCAGACAGGGTCATTTCATGTCATGCCAGGACCGGTGGTCCCGCAACTTGTGCCGTCTAGTTTGCCAGCGCCAGCACAGCGATGACGGCGGCCAATGCGATGAGGCCCCACATCATCGGACCGCCAAAGCTTCCTTTCGCGGCGGCTTCCTCAACTTTCTCCTCCGCGTCAATGACGGCCTGGCCAATGTGGTGCTCCATGTCGCCTGCGGCATGAACCACGGCTTCGCCAGCCTGGGTCATTGCGATCGTGCGGGCCTCCTCGATCACGGCGATATCCGGATCGGACGCATCATCCTCTTGGGTTGTCGCCGCAGCGCCAGCAACCATTTCGGAGAACTTGCCGAAGAACTCGTCCGCCATCTTGCGTGCGGTGGAATCGATCAGACGGCTGCCCAGCTGGGCCAGCTTGCCGCCCACCTGGGCCCTTGCGGTATAGGTCAGGATTGTGTCGTCACCGTCCTCGGTCAGCTTCACATCCGCGCCGCCCTTGGCAAAACCGGCGACGCCGCCCTTGCCTTCGCCGGTGATCGTGTAGCTTTCGGGCGGGTTGATGTTCTCGAGCGTGACGACGCCGGTAAAGTGGGCTTTCACCGGGCCGATTTTTGAGGTGACAGATGCCGTCATCTGCGTCGGCGACGTCATTTCCAGGCTTTCACAGCCAGGAATGCAAGCCTTCAGCACCTCGGGATCGTTCAGGGCGTTCCACACATCGTTGCGTGGCGCGGGAATGCGATACTCACCCGACATATCCATGACGGTCCGGCCTCCCTCTGTCGTCTCCGGTCAGTCCGGAGCACTTTCGCGTCGCTGCAAACCGGGCGGAACCTTCCCCCGCTGATCGAAGGGATCGGCTGCGCGCCAGACGTGTAGCGCTGCGCTGCGTCAGCCAAGAGTGTCGGACCTTGGCGCCCCTGACAAGCGGAGACGTGACCCGCATCAGCCATCCGGAGGACGTTGGTCCCCTCGGATCGTTCACACCGGTCACTCGTCTCGCAAGCCGGTTGCGGCCTTGCCCCTCCTCCAGGGGCGGCCCGGCAATGGCTGACGCCGCAAGACTGCGTCCTGAAGCGCAGGCCTGCAAGCGCGGTTCCCTAGCGATAGCCGAGAAATGTCTCAGCCCTGAGACAGGGCGCCGACGCCCGGCTTGCTGGCGGCTCAGTCACTGAGTCCGTGTTGCGCCATCTTGCGATACATCGTCGCCCGGCTGATGCCGAGATCGCGCGCGGCCGCCGAGACGTTGCCCTGGGCGCGAGCCAATGCCCGGCGCAGAGCTGCCCGTTCTGTTCCGCGGCCTTCGCCTTCCTGCTCGCCGAGGTAGGGCGCGGCTGACGGCGCGGCTGCGAGCAGCGCATCCGTCAGTTCCAGTGCCTTGCGTGCCTGCCGCGTTGCGCCGACGATCACATCATCCTTGTCGAGGGCGAGCAGGGAAACGCCCGCCGTGCCATGACCTTCGGCCACGACAATACGGCAGCCATGAAACGCCGACCGGAACAGGTCGCTTTCGACGGCTCTTGCGCTCTCTGCCACGATGAGACCCAGCATCTGCGCGTAAGGCAGTTCCAGATCCCGGCGGCAGCTGGATACATCGAGAACGCCTGCCATTTGACCGGTCGGATCGAAGATCGGCGCCCCCATGCAGCTCATGGCGATGTTGTCGGTGCGGAAATGCTGGTCCTGGTGAATGACCACCGCGCGGCGCTCCGCCGCGCAGGTGCCGATGCCATTGGTGCCCTCCATGGCCTCGCTCCAGACGGCCCCGGTCGCCAGTCCCCAGCTGTCAAAGTCCCTGGCATCGCCGGCCGCGCGGCGGGCCTCGAGGATCAGTCCGTCGGTATCGGTGAGGGCCACGGAGCAGCCGCTGCTGCCGAGCGTGGAGTAAAGCCGCTCCAGCGTTGGCATGGCGATCCGGATCAGGTCCTGCGATCGTTCACGCGCCTGGCGCAGGGAACCGTCCTCGACACGGTGAGCCGACCTGCGGCTGGCAGGATCGAGTCCGTGATAGACCATCGAGCGGCGCCAGGATGCCGCTATGCCTGACGTTGCGGCACAGACCTTGCTGTTGACAGCTTCGGCGACGCGGTCGGCATGGCTGCGCCCGCGTCCAGGAACGCTCAGCATGCGTCTCTCCTCCCTAGACGGGTCTTTCGCCCGTTTGTTCTCCTCTTGAAGGGACAGGCGATCAAATCCCGGTGCTGTTGTCAAAAGCTTTCGCATTTATCGCCGGGAAAGCTGCTCACGTGTCCGTGCAAGGCCGGAAATCGGCCCGGATTGATTGACCGGGCGGCGCGCCCGGCCTAATGGCTTTCTTCTGGTTTTCTTTCGCAGTTGAAAAGGTCACGCCGTGCCCGACACGCCGGTTTCCGCCGCTCCGCAATCTTTGTCCCTTCCGCGCGCCGGCCTGCCGCCGTTGCAGCGCTGGCCCGTCGTGCTCGAAACGGCCGGCTGGAAGGACTACGCCCTCCTCGACATGGGGCGCGGCCAGAAGCTGGAACGCTATGGCCGCTTCACCGTGGTGCGCCCGGAGCCGCAGGCGATGGGCACACCGCGCCTGAAGCCGGCCGTCTGGGAGCGGGCCGACGCGGTCTTCACCGGCGACGTGGACGAGGAAGGCCCCGGCCGCTGGAAGTTCGCCGGCAGCGTGCCCGAGACCTGGGAAATGGCCTATGGGCCGGCGCGCTATTTCGGGCGTTTCATGTCCTTCCGCCATGTCGGCGTGTTCCCCGAGCAGGCTCCGCACTGGGACTGGGTGATGGAGAAGGTGCGTGCGGCAAAGGCCGCCGAGCCGGACCGTCCGATCAAGGTGCTCAACCTGTTCGGCTACACCGGCCTTGCCTCGTTGCTTCCGGCCGCCGCCGGGGCGCAGGTGACCCATGTCGATGCCTCCAAGAAGGCCATTGCCTATGCGCGCGAAAACCAGGACCTCTCGGGCCTGAACGATCTGCCGATCCGCTGGATCCTCGAGGATGCGAGCAAGTTCGTGGCCCGGGAAGTGCGCCGCGGCAGCACCTATGACGGCATCATTCTCGATCCGCCGAAGTATGGCCGCGGCCCGAAGGGCGAGGTGTGGGACCTGTTCGTGAACCTGCCGGAGATGCTGGACATGCTGCGGCAGCTGCTGTCGCCCAACGCGCTGTTCATGATCCTGACCGCCTATGCCATCCGCGCCTCGTTCCTGTCGGTTCATGAGCTGATGGCCGAGACGCTGGCCAGGCAGGGTGGCCTGCTGGAATCGGGCGAACTGGTCATCCGCGAGGAGAACGGCCCGCGCGCCCTCTCCACGTCCCTCTTTTCCCGCTGGAGCGGCGCATGAGCGAAACCTCCCGTCCGCGCGCCGGCGCGGTGAAGCAGATCACCAGCCACTCCAACCCGATCATCAAGGACATCAAGGGCCTGGTGGCGCTGCGCAAGCACCGGACCCAGACCGGCCTGTTCGTGGCCGAGGGGCTGAAACTGGCCACCGATGCGCTCGCCGCCGGCTGGACAGTGCGCTATCTCGCGATCGGTCCGGACGCGCGCGACAACCCGGTGGCGCAGAAAGCCGCCGCCACGGCCAAGGCACGCGGGGCGCTGATCCTCGAGGTAAACACGCCGATCCTCGAGGCGATCACGCGGAAGGACAATCCGCAGATGGTGGTGGGCGTCTACGAGCAGCAGATGATGCCGCTCGAGGCCATTGATCCGCGCGCTTCCACGGTCTGGATCGCCCTCGACCGGGTGCGGGATCCGGGCAACCTGGGCACGATCATCCGGACCGCTGATGCTGTGGGCGCGTCGGGCGTCATCCTCATCGGCGACTGCACCGATCCCTTTGCGGTGGAAGCCGTGCGCGCGACCATGGGCTCGCTGTTCCATGTGCCGCTGGTCAAGACCAGCCCGGACGCCTTTAAGGCCTTCGTCGGCCGCTGGCCGGGCACCGTGGTGGCGACGCATCTGGAAGGCTCGGTCGACTACCGCACCGTCGACTACACCGAGCCGGCGCTGCTGGTGATGGGCAACGAGCAGCAGGGGCTGTCGGCTGACCTCGCCGCTGCCTGCAAGACGCTGGTGCGCATCCCGCAGGCGGGGCAGGCGGACAGCCTCAATCTCGCTGTCGCCACGGGCATTGCGCTTTATGAAATCCGCCGCAAGCATCTCGCCCTATAACGGGGTCAGTGATCAGACTTTCGCAGCAGGAGCCTTGGCATGCGTCTCTTCGTCTTCGGCGTCGGGTTTTCGTCCCGCGGCTTCATCGAGCGGGTGAAGCACCGGTTCGAGTGGATCGGCGGCACGACGCGATCGCAGGACAAGGCCGAGCGGTTGCGCGCCATGGGCGTCGAGCCATTCCTGTTTGACGGCACTGCGCCAGGCGCCGGCGTTGCCGACGCGCTTGCAAGCGCCACCCATGTGCTGTTGTCGATCGGACCGGACGAGGCCGGCGATCCGGCGCTGGTGCACCATGGCCGCGACATCGCCGCCGCCCGGCCGGAGTGGATCGGCTATCTGTCGACCGTCGGCGTCTATGGCGACCACGACGGCGCATGGGTGGACGAGGAGACCCCGTGCAAGCCGGTTTCCAAGCGCTCGGTGCAGCGCGTCGACGCTGAGAACGCCTGGCTCGCCTTCGGCCGGGAGGCTGACCTGCCGGTGCAGATCTTCCGCCTGTCGGGCATCTACGGCCCCGGGCGCAACGCCTTCGAGAACCTCAAGAAGGGCACGGCGAAACGGCTGATCAAGCCGGGGCAGGTGTTCAACCGCATCCATGTCGCCGATATTGCAGGCGCACTGGAGGCCTCCATGGCCCGGCCCCGCACGCGGATCTTCAACGTCACCGACGACGAGCCCTGCCCGCCGCAGGACGTCGTCACCTATGCGGCCGAGCTGATGGGCGTGACGCCACAGCCCGAGCAGGACTTCGCCACAGCTGAGCTGTCGCCCATGGCACGCTCGTTCTACGGCGAGAACAAGCGCGTCTCGAACGCGCGTGTGAAGGCCGAGCTGGGTTACAAGTTCCAGTTTCCCAACTACCGTGTCGCGCTGGAGGCGCTGATGGCGGCCGGCGAGGCTGATTGAGCCGCCAGCCGCCCTCGGAAAGTCACTTCGGCTGTGCAACCATGCGCAGGTAGGGCTTCAGCGTCTTCCAGCCGTCCGGGAACTTTGCCTTGGCCGCTTCATCGTTCAGCGAGGGAACGATGATGACGTCCTCGCCCGAGGTCCAGTTGGCCGGCGTCGCCACCTGATGCTTGGCGGTGAGCTGCAGCGAGTCGATAACGCGCAGCACTTCGTCGAAGTTGCGCCCCGTCGAGGCCGGATACTCGATCTTCAGCTTCACCTTCTTGTCCGGGCCAATGATGAACAGCGAACGCACGGTGAAGGTGTCGCTGGCGTTCGGATGGATCATGCCATAGAGGCTCGCGACCGTGCGGGCGGGGTCGGCAATGAGCGGGAAGTTGAGGGCAACGCCTTGCGTTTCCTTGATGTCGCCGATCCAGGCATGGTGATCTGCGATCGGATCCACCGACACGCCAAACACCTTGACGCCGCGCTTGTCGAACTCGTCCTTCAGCTTGGCAGTCATGCCAAGCTCGGTCGTGCAGACCGGCGTGAAGTCCTTCGGATGGGAAAACAGCACGGCCCAGTGGCCGTCGATCGCTTCATGGAAGCGCAGCGGGCCGGAGGTGGTGTCGACTTCGAAATCGGGGGCGAGATCGCCGAGAAGCAAGGCGGACATGAGACTTCCTTTTTTGACAGGCAGAGCACCGGGCCAGGGCCCGGACATGCAATCAAGAACCAACCCCCTGTTACCTATCACAGGGTGAATGCGCTGACGCCCCTTGAAATTGCCGCAGTCATGTACCACCTTAGCGTGGCGAGTGAGTGTTGCATCCCGTTCTGGATGCGCCTTGTGGCAATCTGCCAGCGAATTAACCGCTGATTAACCAGAAGTCCGCAAACTTGCGTAAGGTTGCCACAAGCCAAAGCTGGCTAGATGCGGCGACGTTTCAATCAAAACTGTCATCAAGACGTTTCAAAGTCCGGCTAGACAGCCGGTGTATAAGACGTAGTGAGTATTAACGGAAGTAAGTCCATGGATCATGGAAACGTAAAATGGTTCGACATGCACCGAGGTATCGGTGCAATCGAACCGCAGGAAGGCGATGATGTGCTGGTCGAGATCGACAGCCTCCGCCGCTCCGGTATCGAGACGCTGAAGGAGGGCCAGCTTGTGGCCTTCGACATGGCGTTCCGGGCCGGGCGAGGCCTTGCCGAGCATGTGAAGGTCCTCTGACGGCCAAGCCCGCAGCGCGCCTTCCCGGCTGCTGCTGCAAGGGCTTCTGTCACGGTCTTAAACGACGAAGGGCGGAGTGATCCGCCCTTTTTTGTTGTCCCAAATATCCCGCTGCAAATTGTCAGGCAGCGTCTCGCCCTTCCAGGGGGCCGCGTTTCAGTGATTGTACAAAGCGGGCCACAACTTCCGTCAGTTCGCCAGCCGTCTGCGCGACATTGCTCGCGGAGTGAAGCACTGTCTCGGCCGAGTCCTGGGTACTGCTGACCGCATTGCTCACCCCGACCACGTTGTCACTGACCTCGCTCGTGCGCTGCGCTGTCGTCTCCACGGTCGTGGCGATCTCGGCTGTCGCGCGGCTCTGCTCGCCGGAGGCGGAGGCGATGATCGACGTGATGCCCTCGATCTCGGCAATCGTGGTCGACACCGTGTCGAATGCGAAGACCGTTTCCCGGCTGGCGCTTTCCACCTCGGCGAGGGACTCCGTGATTTCCTTGGTCGCTTTTGCCGTCTGGCCAGCCAACTGTTTGACTTCATTGGCGACAACGGCGAAGCCGCGCCCCATTTCACCCGCGCGTGCGGCCTCGATTGTGGCGTTGAGGGCCAGCAAGTTTGTCTGGTCGGCGATGTCGGAGATGAGGGCGATGATCGCCGAAATGGCTTCTGTCGATGCCGACAGACCCTTTGCTTTCGCCTGTCCTTGTTCCACCTGCTGGACGGCCTGCCGTGCGATGGTGGCCGAGCGGTTGATCTGGGCACCGATCTCGCGCGCGGACTGGGACAGGCGATCGGTCGCTTCGGAAGCGACGCGGACATTTTCCGAGGCCTCTTCGGTGGCAGTTGCGACGGTTGTCATCCGCTCCGTGTTCGATTGCGCAACCTCATTCAGGTTGCGCGCGGTCCCGGTCATGTCACCGGCCGCCTCTGCCAGTTTCCGCGCGATCTCGTTGACCTCGGCTTCGAATGCACCGGTGGAATGATGAAAGGCACCAACACGGCCCTGGATGGTTTCGGTGGCCTTGTTCATGATTTCGGCACTGCGCAGAAATGCACCTGCAAGCCCGCCAGGCTGGATGCGGCGATAATATCGGTTCTCGTGGATCGCCGACATGGAAGCGGCGGCTTCCCGCATGAAGGCATCCGTCCGGTCGATCAGGTGGTTCAGCGCCAGCAGCAGGTCGCCAAGGTCACCTTTTGCTGACAGGTCATTGGCCCGAACTTCGAAGTCGCCCCAGCCAACGCGTGTACAGACATCCACCGCATGGGCGATGGCGGCGCGGCTCCGCAGCAGCAAGATGACTGCCAGGACCAGAAGGCCAGACGCGGCAAAGGCCGAGGTCGCGGCAAGTCCCGGAGCCCCGGTCAGGGCAGCGGCTGCAGACATCAGACATGCGCCAAGCGCAAGGACAATGGCGACGAGCGCCTTAGAGAGTGTGGATGAATTCATCATAGCTCGTGCCCTTGTCCTGCAGCAGCCCGGTCAGGAGGGCATGTCCGGCCTGCATCCCGATCTTCCGGTCCGGAGCCTGGCGTTCTGCTTCCAGCAGCCTTTCGTAAAGCGGAGTGATGGTATCGCGGATAAGCGTCGGATTGGGGACGCGCCGATTGGAGTGATAACCAACCATCCGGCCAGCCGCGTCGTAGGACGGGGTCACATGCGCCAGGACCCAGTAGTGGTCGCCATTCGCGCACATGTTCTTGACATAGGCGAACACCTCGCCGCCCGCCTCGATTGTATCCCAGAGCAGCTTGAACACGCAGCGGGGCATGTCTGGGTGACGGATGAGGCTGTGCGGGGCGCCGTCGAGGTCTGCCCCGGAATAGCCGGCGATGTCCCGGAAGATCCGGTTGGTGTAGGTGATCCGGCCCTTCAGGTCAGTCTTGGAGACAATCAGATCCTTGTCGCTGAAAAATCGCTCCACGCCTGTTGGCAGGACTTTCTGCTTTGCCATGTGGTTTGTCTCGGTGTCAGGCGCCCAGGAAGCGCCTCCGGTTCCTGTAGATGTGTGACCTCTTGAGGTCGATCAGCCGCACATTGTCGGGAAACAGTGCCGCATATGTCGTTAATCAAGGATGAAGCCGGCTTCGAAACTGTAATCCAGGAACAGGAGCATCACGAAGACTGATATGGGAGACAATATAATTCAAATCGAGATATTTAAGTCTATTTTGTGTGGTATAGATTTTGATACCGTAAAAACATCAATAGCCTGGTCTGGTACAGGATCGAAATTTCTGGATACCGAAGTTGCGTCTCGGCGGAAAGGGCAGGAGCCGCAGTCTTGCCGTTGCGTTTGCGCCCCGTCCTTTTTCGTTGACGTAGCGTTGTCATCTCCTTCCAATGAAGCGGGGCCATAGTGCTCCACCATATGGCGGTGGAGGGGAGAGCATGAGCGACGGGACGACGCCCGCAGGGCAGGCATGCAAGGCCCTGCTCATTTACCCGCGGTTCAACGCCGGTTCCTTCTGGAACTACCAGGCAACCTGCGAACTGATCGGTGCCAAATATCCCGCCCCGCCGCTCGGCCTCATCACGGTGGCCGCCATGCTTCCAGGGTCGTGGGACGTACAACTGGTGGACCGCAACACCGATGAACTGACCGACGATCATCTTGCCTGGGCTGATGTGGTTCTGACCGGCGGCATGCTGCCCCAGCAAGGCGACACCCTGGCGCTGATCCGGCGTTGCCGTGCGGCTGGGGTGCCGGTGGTTGTCGGCGGACCAGATGCGACCTCCAGTCCGCATGTCTATGAGGAGGCTGATTTCCGGGTGCTTGGAGAGGCTGAAGGCATCTTGTCTGCGTTTCTCGATGCCTGGGGCCGGGGTGAGAGACAGGGAACCTTCACAGCGGAGAAATTCAAGGCGGATGTAACCACAAGCCCGGTCCCCCGCTTCGATCTCCTGAATTTCAGCAATTACGTCCAGGTCAATGTCCAGTATTCGCGCGGCTGTCCATTCACCTGCGAATTTTGCGACATCATCGAGCTTTACGGGCGGAAGCCCCGGACAAAGACCAACGAACAGATGCTGGCCGAACTCGGTCGCCTGCATGCCCTCGGCTACCGAGGTCATGTCGATTTTGTCGATGACAACCTGATCGGCAACAAGAAGGCAGTAAAGGCTTTCCTACCTGCCCTTGCCGAATGGCAACGGCAGCGGAAACGGCCGTTCGAAATGTCGACTGAGGCATCCCTCAACCTGGCGGACGATGACGAACTGCTCTCCCTCATGCAGGAAGCGGGCTTCTTCTCGGTCTTCATCGGCATTGAAAGTCCCGATCCCGACGTTCTCAACGCCACCCGCAAGAAGCAGAACACCCGGCGCGATATCGCCAAGAGCGTTCACAAGATTTATGGCGCCGGCATCTGGGTTCTGGCCGGTTTTATCGTCGGCTTTGACGAGGAAAATGACCGGGTCGCCGAGGAAATTTCAGCCCTGATCGAGGAAGCGGCGATCCCGGTGTCCATGGTGGGCCTGCTGTATGCCCTTCCCAACACACAGCTGACTCGCCGGCTGGAGCGGGAAGGGCGTTTGCATGCTGAGTTCGACATTTCCAATGCGGAAACCGACCAGATGGGCGACCAGTGCACGTCGGGCCTGAACTTCGACACGAGGCGCTCGCGCGCCAGTATTCTGCGCGACTATCGTAAGATCGTCGACGACATCTACACGCCCGAGGCATATTTCCGGCGGGTGCGGCGGGTTGCTGATCTCCTCCGCTTGGATGGGGCAAATGGCCAGCTTCTGGGGGCTGGGCTCTTCCATGACCTGAAACTGTTCGGCCGCCTGCTCTGGTCAATGAGTATTCGGCACCCACAGTTCCGGGGGCCGTTCTGGCGGACCTTGGCCTATGCCGCCTCCCGCGATCTGCGCTCGATCAAGCCCGTGCTGATGATGATGGCACTCTATGTCCACCTCGGGCCGTTTTCCCGCTATGTCATGAGCGAGATCGACAAGCAGATCGAGGATGTCGAGCAGGGGCGCTGGACCAGGCCAACTGCTTCGGCAGCTTGATATGACGCGCAGATACCGCGCTTAAAATCCCTGAAACATGAAATCTGTTGCCGCGACAATCGCGTCCGCATGCCGTGACAGATCGGCAACCACGTCTCCGATCTCGGTCAGGGGCACGGCGGCGATGTGCTGCGACAGCAGCGCATAGGACACGCCGCCGATTTCGAACACCGGATTGATCTGGCGGATGGTTTGTCCAAGTTCGGCGACGGGAACCAGCGGTACCAGCACCCGGGTCGTCAGCTTGTCGAGGAGATTGGCCTGCAGTTCAAGGCCGAGCACAGGGCTGTTGCGCAGGCGGCGCACCTGGAAACGGGCCATCAGAACGTCCGGAACCGGTTCAGCGGAAGGCCGTTTCGGGCCACCCAGTCGTTGGCGGCCTCGAAGCCTTCAGCATTCTCCAGTCGCCAGAGCCGTTCCTTTTCGTCCTGGATAGCCCGGTCGATACCAGCCTCAGCAGCCCGGACAACATCCAGTTTGAGGTCAAGCGCACGAGCCATCAACTTGCTGTTGACGGCAATCGTTTCTCGCATTGGCGGCTTTTGCGACATCTTACCCTCGCAGACCCGATACCGAAAAACGGTAGCACGGCACCGGGCTGCAAGAGAAGGGATCACTCTTCCATCTTGAGTGCCTTGATGAAGGCCTCCTGCGGGATCTCGACCTTGCCGAACTGCCGCATCCGCTTCTTGCCTTCCTTCTGCTTTTCCAGAAGCTTGCGCTTGCGGGTGGCGTCGCCGCCGTAGCACTTGGCGGTCACGTCCTTGCGCAGGGCGGCGAGGGTTTCACGGGCGATCACCCGGGCGCCGATGGCGGCCTGGATCGGGATCTTGAACATGTGCCGCGGGATCAGGTCCTTCAGCTTCTCGCACATGGCACGGCCGCGACGTTCGGACTGCGAGCGATGGATCAACATCGACAGGGCGTCGACCGGCTCCTCGTTGACGAGGATCGACATCTTGACGAGGTCGCCTTCGCGATAGTCCGTCAGGGTGTAGTCGAAGGACGCATAGCCCTTGGAGATGGACTTCAGCCGGTCGTAGAAATCGAAGACGACCTCGTTCAGCGGCAGGTCATAGGTGACCATCGCGCGCGAACCGACATAGGAAAGGTCAATCTGGACGCCGCGCCGATCCTGGCACAGCTTGAGGATCGCACCGAGATACTCGTCCGGCGTCATGATGTTGGCGCGGATCCACGGCTCGCGGATTTCCTTGATCTTGACCACATCCGGCATGTCGGCCGGGTTGTGCAGGTCAACCTCGGTGCCGTCCGTCAGGGTCATCTGATAGACCACCGACGGAGCGGTTGCGATCAGGTCCAGATCGAACTCGCGCGACAGGCGCTCCTGGATGATTTCCAGGTGCAGCAGCCCAAGGAAGCCGCAGCGGAAGCCGAAGCCGAGCGCTGCCGACGTCTCCATCTCGAAGGAGAAGCTGGCGTCATTGAGGCGCAGCTTGCCGACGGCCGCGCGCAGATCCTCGAAATCGGCTGCATCGACCGGGAACAGGCCGCAGAACACCACCGGCTGGGCCGGCTTGAAGCCCGGCAGGGCTTCGGCGCAGGGCTTGCGCTCGTCCGTGATCGTGTCACCGACGCGGGTGTCGGCCACTTCCTTGATCGAGCCGGTGAAGACGCCGATCTCGCCAGGGCCGAGTTCCTCGAAGGTGACAAATTTCGGCGTCATGACGCCGATGCGGTCGACTTCATAGGCCGCATTGGTGCCCATCATGCGGATGCGCTGGCCGCGCTTCATCGTGCCGTCGATGATGCGCACGAGCACCATCACGCCGAGATAGGCGTCGTACCAGCTGTCGACCAGCATCGCCTTCAGCGGCGCATCGTGGTCGCCCTTGGGGGCTGGCAGCTTGTGGACGATGGCTTCCAGCACATCGTCGATGCCGAGGCCGGTCTTGGCCGAGATCATCACGGCTTCCGACGCGTCGATGCCGATCACTTCCTCGATCTGCTCCTTCACCCGGTCCGGCTCGGCGGCGGGAAGGTCGATCTTGTTGAGGACCGTGACGATCTCGTGGTTGTTGTCGATCGCCTGGTAGACGTTGGCCAGCGTCTGCGCTTCCACGCCCTGGCTGGCGTCCACCACCAGCAGCGAACCTTCGCAGGCGGCCAATGAGCGCGACACTTCATAGGCGAAGTCGACGTGGCCCGGCGTGTCGATGAGGTTCAGCGTGTATTGCTTGCCGTCCTTGGCGTTGTAGACCAGGCGCACGGTCTGCGCCTTGATCGTAATGCCGCGTTCGCGCTCGATGTCCATCGAGTCGAGAACCTGATCGGTCATCTCCCGGTCCGTCATCGTGCCCGTCATCTGGATGAGACGGTCGGCGAGAGTGGACTTGCCGTGGTCGATATGGGCCACGATGGAGAAGTTGCGAATATTGGAAATGGGCTGGCTCGTCATGGTCGAGCGTTTACCACTCCCTTTGATTTGCGCAAAGGGGATTGCACGGCGAAGACGCGGAGAATTTGCGCTTTCCCGGGCGAAACAGTCTGCCGGCAAACGCCGTATTCCATTCAGGCAGCAAACCGGATAGGCCGAAGGCAGATCCTCGCTGACAAGGACAAACTGGAATGCTGATCCGCCCTGCTTCGTTCGATGACGTCCCCGCCCTTCTTGACATCCACAATGACGCCGTCCGCCGCCTCGCCGCGATCTGGACGGACAAGCAGGAAACGCTGGCCGAGCGTCAGGCCTGGTTCAATGGCCGGTCCGGTGCCGGCCTGCCGGTGATCGTGGCCGTTGACGAAGCCGGAACGATCCTTGGCTACGGCAGCTATGGTCCCTTCCGCGCCAAGGAGGGCTATCGGCTGACCATGGAGCATTCAGTCTATGTGACTGAGGCGGCGCAGGGTCGGGGTGTTGGCAAGGCGCTTATGCAGCGGCTCATCGCCGAAGCAAAGACCGCAGGTGTCCATGTGCTCGTCGGCGCAATCGATTCCGAGAATGCAGCATCAATCGCCCTGCACGCAGGTCTGGGGTTCGAGACGACCGGACGTCTGCCGCAAGTCGGCTTCAAGTTCGGCCGCTGGCTCGATCTTGTGCTGATGACCCTGATCCTGGATGATGCAAAGCCGCCCGCCGCCGGATCGGCTGTCTGAGCTGCTGCCTCCCAAGTTTGCTGCGTAGTGAAGGCTCGACAGGCAAGTTTATCCATGATTTTGTAATCCGCGAGCACCGTCTCGTCTGGTTTATTCGGGAGTGTCGCTGTTAGCCGGGCACCGTCCAGGCAAGCAGATGCCCCTCCCTGACCATGGAATGGAAATGACCTCTCCAGAGTTTTCCGGCATCGGCTTCGGCCGGATTGCCGCAACGCTGCCCGTCCGGGACATGCAGCGGGCCACCGATTTTTATTGCGCTGTCCTCGGCTTTGCGAAGGTGTTCGAGAATGGTTCGCCAGCCGGGTTCATGATTCTCAGGAATGGAGTTGCAGAGCTGCACCTGACCTTGCAACCACACTATGATGCGCCATCCTTCAATGTCGCGCATATGCTGGTTGACGATGTCGATGCCGTGCACGCACTTTGCTTCAAACATGGTCTGCGCATCATCAAGGGACTGCAGGACAAGGGCTATGGTCTTCGGGCTTTTGTTTTTGAGGATCCAGACGGGAACCGGATCGATGTTGGATCCCCTGTTGGTCCGGTCTAGCAGCCTTCCAGAGTCAGCCGTCTGACTTGGCTCAGCGTGCGGTCAGCACGCTGGTGCAGTCCTTAGGCAGCGCCGAGAGCGCCATCGGCCGCTTCTTCTCGACCGGTGGCGGCTTGCCCGTCACCGGATCGAGTTTCGGCACCCAGGGTTCGTCCGACAGCCACCAGGTGAGGTCCGCGCCGCAGCCGTCGCCGGGAGGCGGTGCGTCCTGGTCCGAACAGCCGGTGCTGCCGGCCGGGCAGGCGATGCGGACATGGAAATGATAGTCATGCCCCCACCAGGGCCGCACCTTGTTGAGCCAGGCCCGGTCACCGGTTTCGAATTCGCACAGAGCCTTCTTGATCGCCGGATTGACGAAGATTCGCGCCACGCGTCTGTCCTTGGCAGCATGACGGATCAGCGCAGCATGGCTGTCAGTCCACTTCGACCGATCAACGCTGCGATCTGCCCCGGCCTTGTCCTGCGGATGCTTGACCATCGAGATGGCGGAAATGTTCTCCCGTTCCTCCGCGCTCAGGATACGGTTCGGCATCGGCGTGAGCCAGAGGTCGGCATCAAGGCCGATCTGGTGGCTGGAATGGCCTGATGTCATGGGCCCGCCGCGCGGCTGTGCCAGATCACCGACCAGCAGCCCGTTCCAGCCGAGCGTCGGGGCCGCCTTGGCGAGGTCCTGCAAATAGCGGATCAGGTCCGGATGGCCCCAGTTCCGGTTGCGCGACAGGCGCATGACCTGCCACGTCGGACCGTTGACCGGCAGTGCGTTCGCTCCGGCAAGACAGCCCTTGGCGTAGGATCCGATAGAGCGGGCCGCAAGCGGCGCCGGGCCCTTCATCGCGCCGAAATAGTCCTTGGCCGGAGCATCGCCTTTCAGCGCCGCTGGCGTTACAGGCGCTGCGTCGGGCTGGGGCGAGACTGCCGGCGCAGCTGCGGCGCTGCTGCTGGCCGACGGCTTTGCGGTGGGTACGGGCCCTGCAGCAGCCGCCGGGCCGACAAGCAGCGCAAAGCCGGTGGCGACGGACACCAAGCCAAGGGCAAGCCTTGACCGTATGCTGCAACTCGGACGGCGGCGCAGTGTCATGATCGGATCTCCGCGATGGGCCAGTGGCCCCGGCTTCGAATCCTGCGCCGTAGGCATTTACGTTTCCTTAATCATGCCCCGGCTGCGGTCAAGCGGCGGCAAAGCAGGTTGTTCCGGCCTGCGGCGCGGTATCCCCATGAAGGGCGGCTGCGATGATGGCCGCGAGCCGGTCCAGCACCTGCGCGTGGTCGCGAATGATGAGGTCCGCTGCGCCGTTCAGCAGCAGAAGGTTGCCAGGCCGGGCATTGTCCCAGTCTTCCGCTTCGGCCGGGACGGTGCCGTCGATGCGGATGTAGGTCGGTCCATCCATTTCGTTGAACAGCAACTGGGCCGCTTCGGCAACGCCCTCCGCCTGCGCGCTGGTCAGGATCGACCAGACCGGCGCGCCATTGGAGGGCAGCATCCAGCCATGCGCGCCCCAGTTTTCTGCCTGAGCCGGGTTGATGGCGCGATCCGGGGCATGGCCGACGCCAAGCGACAGGATGACGATGTCACGTGGCGCCCAGCCCTGCCGGCGCGCAGCCGCATAGGCGACCAGAACCGGATCGGCATGGACGACGCTGCCGTCGATGATCGCCTCCTGGCGGCCGAGCGTCAGGTTGTCGAGCCGTGCCGGCTCGAAGAACGAGGGCGCAGCCATTGCGCCGCGCACACCTTGCCAGATGTAGTAATCGTCTGGTCTTGCGCCCGTAACGGTCGGAGTCGTGCCCATCAACAAGGTGCGGCGGTGCTCGATGTCATAGCCGGTCAGGACCAGGTGCGTCAGGGCACTCTGCATGGAGGTCCAGCCGAAGCGTTCCTTCAGCATCTGTTCGAGCAGGCGGGCGTCGTAACGTTCATCGAAGACACCGAACGGATGCGTCACGAAGCGCGAAATCCGCTTGCGCAGGCTGTGGCTGAACAGGGCGCGGGCATCTTCCTCGAAGAACCTGCGCAGCTCGGCAAGCGTTGCCGCAACCTCGCCGTGGCCACCGGTTGCCTTGGGTGCGGCAAGACCAGCGGCAATCAAACCGCCGGTCGAGCTGCCGCACATCAGGTCGAACAGGCGATACATTGGCAGCTCGATGCCAGCCTGTGTCAGCTTTCCCTCCAGCGCTTCCAGAACGCGCAAGGGGATGAGGCCCCGCATGCCGCCGCCGTCGATGGAAAGAATGAACCGTTTTGTCGATGTCATGCCCTGCCTCATTCGTGTGCCGCCAAGCGCCCCCGCATGCGCCCCGAGCCGGAGATCCGGCTGCGAGGGTTGCAGTTTTGGTGAGGAATGAGACTTGGGCAAGGCCGGGGCAAGGCCGGGGCAAGGTAGTTGCCCCGGAACGTGAAGTCAGGGTTAGGGAATGGCAAATGCGCCAAACCCGTCCAGCCGTCAGCCAGGCAACTGGGCAAGCTGCTTGTACATTAAGGTGCAGCCCTCGAACCGCTGCTTGCGCGGGTCGAGGGCGTAGGCCGGAATGTGGCCGATCACCTGATAGCCAAGGTCAAGGTAGAGCTGCTCACCAGCGTCGCCTGTCCGGGTGTCGAGGGTGAGAAGGCTCCGAGACCGGGCTGCGGCGCAGGCTTCGGCTTCCAGCATCAGCGACCGGGCAATGCCCTTGCGGCGGTGCTTGGGGTGAACCAGAAGCTTGCGCACATCGGCGCGCTGCGGCTGGTTGGCCGGCGTATCGGCTGCCAGCTGCACGGTGCCTGCAACCTCATCGCCGACCAGCGCGACGATCAGGTCAACGTCGCCGGCGACAACGCCCGGCAAGACCTTGCCGCGCCAGAAACGCAGCGCGTCGGTGGGGCTGAACGGGTCAACGAAGCTGACACTCGCCCCGTCAAGTACGCAGGCGGTCAGCACTTCGGCAAGGCCAACGACGTGATCTTCAAACGTGTCCGCAGTCAGGCGGACAAGGCGTGCGGCATGGGCCTGCGTTTGCTCGGCAAGGGTCATCTGTCAGCTCTGTTCGTTGGGGTTCATAGGCCGGGATCACGCCCGGACCTGATCTGTGTTTTGGGGTCTGCCGTCGTTCACACCAGAAACAGCAGGTACCGCGCGCCGCTGTCGCCGGGTGTCTCGTAGGAATTGCCGCCGGTCAGGCGGAACCGAAGGCAGTCGCCGGCGGAGAGGTCATGCCGGACGTTGCCAAGTGTCACCGACAGCGTGCCTTCCAGCATCACAAGATGATGCTCAAGGCCGGGCCGGGGCGGGGCGTCATAGGCAATGCGGGTCGCAGGGGGGAGGGTGGACTCCAGCACCTCTCCGGCAAGCGATCGGGCTGGCGGCGAAACGATCCGCCGGCGATAGCCTGTGCCCGGATCCGTCCATAGCACTTGCGCGGCCAGCGGAACGCATGCAGGCGCGTCGTCCTCGACCATCTGCATCAGCCGTGACAGGGTGATGCCATGCGCCGTTGTCAGACGGGCCAGCACCTGGGCCGTTGCGCTGACGTCGGCGTTCTCAAGCCGGGACAGGGTTGCCCTGCTGACGCCGCTGCGCTTGGCAAGGTCATCGAGCGACCAACCCTTGTCTAGGCGCAGCTGGCGCAGCCGCTGGGCAATCTGTGAATCGAGGTCAGCCTCGGGGGGAGATGTGTGCTTGTTTTCCATATTTGGGAATATTTCTCAAATATGGTCGGCCGTCAAGCCTCTGCGAAGGCGTTCTCCAGGCGCAGCGGGCGGGTCGACGCGCCGTCGCAGCTCAGAACATACAACTTGTCCGGTTCCACCGCACGCCAGCGGGCGCAGGCGCCCTCCAGCGGCTCCGATGCAAAGGCGCGGCCGCCGTGGTCGAGGCACTCGGAGAGATAGAGGGTCGGGGCCTGACCATCGTCGGCGAAACGGAACGCGTAGAGTTTCTCGCCTTCGGTGAACACGCAGGTCAGCCGGATCGGCTTTTCTCCGGTCGTGCGTCGCGCAGCGATGTCCAGCACCTGCGACAGTGTCTTGTCCAGCGCGGCCTGCGGATCGGTGTTGAGGCCATTGGTCATCAGCAGCAGGAAGAACAGTTCGCTGTCCGTCGTGCCTTTCCGGCAGGCGTAATAGTCCTCGTCGATCAGCATCTCCATTTCACGGCGAATGCGCGTGAAATCGCCGATGTTGCCGTTGTGCATGAAGGACCAGCGGCCGCAGGAGAACGGATGGCAGTTGTCGCGCGAGGTTGCGCCCGTAGTCGCGGCCCGCACATGGGCGAGGAACAGCCGTGCCTGCACCAGACGGCAGATGCTCTGCAGGTTCGTGTCGGCCCAGGCCGGCAGCACGTCCTTGAACAGGCCCGGCTCGGTCTGGTGGCCGTACCAGGCAATCCCGAACCCGTCGCCATTGACCCTGAGCTTTGCCTCCTGCGCATCAAGGCTCTGGACAAGCAGGGAATGCTTCGGCTTGGCGATGATGTTTTCGAGGGGGATCTCGGTCCCCAGGTAGGCAGCCAGACGGCACATGGATCAACAGGACCTGCAAATGGAGAAACGCACCGAAGGTACCTGGCAAAGGATCCCTCCAATCCCGGCAAGATTAAGCAGGTCGGGTTGGGATGAGATCCGGATTTTTAGGCATTCTTCAGTGGCGACGCCCAAAGTGTCCCATCTGATCGTTAATGGTTCGATACTTTTCCCATGCTGCAAGCCGAACGCCGCAACGAACTCGCTTGGGCTGCTTGCGCCTTCCGGGCAGACGCAGGTTCGAGGTGTCGCAGTGGTTAACGTGATGTTAACCATTCTTTTGCAAGGCTGGTCTCAGGATCTGCCGCAACCGGTGCGCAGACCGTACCGGAGCCATCCGATGCAGCTCTCGATCCAGTCGACGACCACCACTGCAAGCCTCTTTGCCATGCAGCAGGGCAGTCTCGACGCAGGCGGGCGCGGCAAGGCGGGCGGCGCAGACGAGGGGACGGCCAAGGCTGTTCCAGCGACCAATGTCCTCGACCTTGCGGCGAAGAAGGCAGAAGAAGATGCCGTCGTCATTTCGGCGCTGAAGGAGGCGGTCGAGAAGGGCAAGTCCAAGAGCGACAGCGACGACAAGTCCGCCAAGCTTGCCACCGTTGATGACTACATTCAAACCGCCGACAAAATTCGTGGCGCGTTGGGTCAGGACGGCGGAGAGGGCGCAAGTGCTGCCTACGAAAGCGCCACGATCACCGAAACCGTGATCGAAGGCGAGATCGGTGGCCAGAAGATTTCTGCCTCTTTTGTCTCGTTCGACCGGGTCTCCTACAACAGCCAGACCGGTCTGACCTCCCGTTCCGCCAGCGCGATGAATATCGAAGTCAGCGGCAACGGCGTTTCCTCCAGCTACCAGAGCGCATCGGTATCCTCGCTTTACGCCGGCACCGACAAGCAGCTCGGCAACCTGATTTCCGGCTTCGCCTGAGCGGGTAGCAATGCCCCAAACCGGTTAAACCGCGCCATGCGTCCGGAATTGACCGGACAGCCTGCCCCCTTGAGAGACTTCGCCTGACCGGCTACATCCGCATCAATCGGCCGCGTTCCTTGCGGCGGACGCAGCCAAACGTGTGGCAGTCTGGGAGATCAGCGCGTGGACAATCTGAAGGCGGAACTGCTGCGCGGCCTCTGGTACGTGGCCTGCCTCGGCGCCGAGATCAAGCCGGGCGCCATGACTGGCAAGAAGCTGATGGGCGACATGGTGCTGCTTGGCCGTGACAAGGCCGGCAAGGTGTTTGCCCTGCGCGACATCTGCCCGCATCGCGGTATTCCGCTGCGCCACGGCAAGTTTGATGGCGAAACGGTGCAGTGCTGCTACCACGGCTGGCGCTTCAATACGGACGGCGTCTGCGTCGACATCCCCTCGACCCATGAAGACCAGGTCATCGACTTCTCCAAGATCACCTGCGGTGCCTATCCGGCGATCGAGCAGCAGGGCCTCGTCTGGGTCTATTTCTCTGCCGCGGGCGAACGCCCGGAGGACGGCCGCCAGCCGCGCCCGCCGATGCTGCCGGACTTTGATGCCGCCACCGGCCCGGCGCTGCATATCATGCAGCCCTTCGTCTGTTCAGTGGACCACGCGGCGCTCGGCCTGATGGATCCGACCCACGCCGCCTTCGTGCACACATCCTGGTGGTTCAAGAAGAACGCCACCAAGCTGCGTCCCAAGCGCAAGGAATTCGAGCCGTCAGAGCTTGGCTGGGCCATGGTGCGCCACAAGCTGCCGCCGCAGAACATCGCCTACAAGCTGCTGGGCGACGACGTGACCACCGAAATCCGCTACGCCCTGCCGGGCCTGCGCATCGAGCATATCAAGGGCTCGAAGCACTCCGTCGTCGGCCTCACCACCATCACTCCGGTCACGGAAGACGAGACGGAGGTCCGTCAGATGTTCTGGGCATCGATGGGCTGGATCGGACCGTTCAAGCCACTGATGCGGCATCTGATGAACGTGTTTCTCGGCCAGGACCGGCGCGTGGTCATCCAGCAGCGCGAAGGGCTGGAGTACAATCCGAAGCTGATGCTGATCAACGACGCCGACACCCAGGGCCGCTGGTGGATGCAGCTGAAGCGCGAATGGACGGATGCGCAGGCCGAAGGCCGGGAGTTCCAGAACCCCGTACGCGGCCGCGTCCTGCGCTGGATGAGCTGACCGGCAACCGATTTGAACAGGATGAAAAAACCCCTTTGAAGGCAGGGGCTTTAGACTGCTGACACACCTTTCATCTTCATCCCGGGCGCAGCGAAGCGGAGATCCGGGACCGGAGAGCTACGGTCTTCCAGTTTTAACTCGTTGAAATATTAATGCCTCGGCTCTCCGGTCCCGGCTCTGCGCTTCGCCCGGCCGGGATGACGCCGGAGAGGTCTAGGCCTGTCATCAAGCTGAAACGCCCGGCTTACGACCGGGCTCTTTCCGTTTTGATGATCTGACGCGAGGCGTCTCAGTTCTTGTCGAACGGCGTATCGTCTTCGGCGGCCAGCAGCATGGGGACATCCTCCCACTCGGCCTCGTCACCATCCCAGGACCAGTCGCCCAGCATTTCGACGGTGTCTTCGAAGGCATAGTAGCGGTTGGTGGCCAGCCACAGGTCCTTGGCTTCCGCGTCTTCGTTCGACACTTTCAGCGCTTCCAGATGATAGCCGAAGTCTTCCGGGTCGGCTGGACGGAAGCCACCTTCATCCATGGCGATGGTGCCGTTCTCGAACAGCGCGTCGATGATGGGGGCAAGGTCCTCAAAGCCGAGATCGCCGGCGACCGCCACATAGGTGCCCCACATGAAGCTGTCCGGTTCCGGCTTCACCGTGACCGGGAAGTCTGCCAGAAGTTTGCGGGCATGATCACGGTCGACAGCTCCGCTGATCACACCATGCGCCCAGGCCACCATCATGGCATCGCGGGCAAAGTCATCAACCGCATTGTTGCTGAACCCGGCTTCCAGCTGGGCGTAGTCGCCATTGTTGAGCGCGATCAGGATCGGTCCCATCGTCTCGGTCATGGCATCGCCAAAGAGGGCTTCAAGGTCGAGGTTCTCGCTCTGCAGCAACTGCATCAAGGGAGCGAAGGCTTCCTTGGCATCAATGTCGGCGAGGATATGCAGGGCGATAAAGCAGGCATCGCCCTTGGCATCGCGCTGGCTCAAGGGACCCGTGCCGCCATTGGCACGGTCTTCCAGGATGGCCATCAGCGCCGGCCTGGCCGCTTCGGGCGCGTCAAGGCAAGCCTGAACCGCGTCTTCGGGAAAGCCTTCTCCGGCGGTAAAGGCATCAATCAGGCTGGCAGCGTCGAGCGCGGTCATGGTGAAATCCTTGTCTTGCTAAGGCGGTTCCTTTTTCGCCGGAACCTTCATTGCTTGTGTCTTATCACGGTGATCTCGCAGTGGCGATGACGGTTGCACATGTATCGCCAGACCTGTTGGTTCATGTTCCACGCGGTTTTGCGCGCCGGGTGGCTTCCGCGCTGTGTGGATCGTCAGGCCAGGGATGGCGCGGATAGCGGCCCTTCATCTCGCTCTTCACATCCGCCCAGGATCCGGCCCAGAAGCCGGGGAGATCGTGGGTGATCTGGATCGGCCGGTGCGCGGGCGACAGCAGCTCCAGCGTCAGCGGAATGCGGCCATTGGCGACCGAGGGATGCTGCGCCAGGCCGAACAGCTCCTGCACCCGGATTGAGATTGTCGGTCCGGCCTCCGACCCGTAGTCGATCGGCACGCTGGAGCCAGTTGGCGCGGTGAAATGCGAGGGCGCCAGCCGGTCCAGCTCCGCCGCGCCGCCATAGCCCAGAAGCCCCGCCAGCGCGTTGCCCAGCACCTCGGCCGAGACATCGCCGACACGGCTTCGACCAGCCAGATAGGGCGTGAGCCACTCTTGTATCGTCGCCCCCAGCGCCGCGTCCGACAGATCGGGCAGGGTGGTCTCGCCGGCGGCGCGGACAAAGCCGGCCCGTGCGCGCAGCCGCAGCTGGTCGTTGGTCCAGGGCAGCCGCGCGACGCCCCGGCGCGCCAGTTCCTCCACCAGCGCGGCGGTGACCAGCGCCGGGTCCGGGGCACTGATCTGGCGGCTCGCCAGCTCCAGCGCCCGCATCCGCCGCACCCGGCGCGCCCGCACGGCGCCGGAGGGCTCCAGCTTCACCTCGTCTTCTTCGGTGATGTCGGCGGCAAACAACGTCTCGATGTCATCAAGGCCGAGCGGGGCGGCCAGCAGGATGCGCCCGCTCGCAGCCTTGCCCTGGATGTCGGCCACGGCCAGGAAGGGCTCGGCGGCCAACGCCAGTTCTTCCGGCATGTCGGCCCCGCGCCCGTTGGCAAGGCGGAAGCGGCCCCGCTGGCCGCGCTGCTGTGCGACGCGCTCGGGATAGGCCAGTGCCAGCATCTCGCCGGCCTGTTCGGGCAGATCCGCATCGGTGCTTCCCCGGCTCCGCCCGGCCAGATCGCGCCAGCGGGTGGCCAGCGCCCGGGCGTCGCGGGCGCGCGGGCTGCCGTCGGCCCTGAGGCGCCTCACCCGCTCGCGCAGGTCCACATCCTGCCCGCCGAGGCCCGGCTCACTCAGGATCGCGGCGACATCGGCCGCCAGCCGGCCGAGACCCAGTCCTTCGGCCTCCACCAGCATGTGCGCCAGTCGCGGCGCAAGCGGCAGCCGGGCGAGGCGCTTGCCATGCGGCGTCAGGCGGCCGGCGCCGTCCAGCGCGTGACAGCCCTGCAGCAGGCTGCGTGCTTCCTGCAGCGCGGCGGCGGGAGGCTGGTCGGGAAAGCTCAGGCTGGCCGGATCGCTCGTGCCCCAGGCAGCCAGGTCCAGCAGCAGCGAGGAGAGGTCCGCCTCGAGGATCTCGGGCCGCTCGGCGGCGGCCAGCGCCTGTGTCTGCGCCTCGTCCCACAGCCGGTAGCAGACGCCCGGTTCGGTTCGCCCGGCGCGGCCGCGCCGCTGGTCGGCGGTGGCGCGCGCGACGCGCACCGTTTCCAGCCGCGTCAGCCCGGTCTGCGGCTCATAGCGCGGCACCCGTGACAGCCCGCTGTCGATGACGACGCGCACCCCCTCGATGGTCAGCGAGGTCTGGGCGATGGCGGTGGCCAGCACCACCTTGCGCAGGCCGGGCCCGGCCGGCCGGATCGCCAGATCCTGCGCCTTGCCGTCGAGCGCGCCATAGAGCGGGGCGATCTGGACCGCGGGGCCGACCTGGCCCTCCAGCATCTCCGCCACCCGGCGGATCTCGCCCTGTCCGGGCAAGAAGACGAGCAGCGACCCGCTTTCCTCGGCCAGCGCCTTGCGGATGGCGCGGACCACCTGCGGCTCGATGCGCTCGTCCGGACTGCGGCCGAGGTAGCGCGTCTCCACGGGGAAGCTGCGGCCCTTGCTCTCGATCACCGGCGCATCGCCGAGCAGCCGCGCGACGGAGGCCGCATCCAGCGTCGCCGACATCGGCACCAGCCGCAGGTCGTCGCGCAGCACGCCCTGCACGTCGAGCGCCAGCGCGAGGCCCAAGTCGCCGTCCAGCGAGCGTTCGTGGAATTCGTCGAAGAGGACGCAGGCGACGCCGGGCAATTCCGGCTCGTCGAGGATCATGCGGGTGAAGACACCCTCGGTCACCACCTCGATGCGCGTGCGGGCCGAGACCTTCGCGTCCATCCGCACCCGGTAGCCGACCGTCTCGCCGACCGGCTCTCCCAGCGTTTCCGCCATGCGGCGTGCGGCAGCTCGGGCAGCCAGCCTGCGTGGTTCCAGAACGAGAATGCGCTGCCCTGCTGTCCAGTTCGCACCCAGCAGCGCCAGCGGTACCCTGGTGGTCTTGCCCGCGCCTGGTTCTGCGACCAGCACGGCAGACATGTTTGTCTGAAGCACCGCCAGTAAATCCGGCAGCACGGCATCGATGGGCAGCGGTGCGTCAGCCTGGGCCAAGGGTCATGCTCTTTGCGGAAAGGCCCTGGCTCAATGCGGAACGGTCAGCGCCCCGGCGCGTGTCCACTGCCGGCCGGCTGTTCCCACCGCAAACAGGGCAGGTGTACGAGCAAAGGCGGCGAGGCCCTCAAGCGCCGGGTTCTGGTGCCGGATCAGGAAGGTCGGGATCGACGCCATCAGCCCGGAATGGGGAGACTTCGCCTCGAAGGCGGCCCGGAAGCCGCCATCCTTCAGGTAATCCGCAATATAAGACGTGACACCACCGGTGATATAGACGCCGCCGCGCGCCAGAACGGTCAGGGCAAAGTCGCCGGCCACCCGTCCAAGACACCGCGCGAACATCTGCAATGTCTCGACAGCGACAGGATCGCCCTCGCCGGCTGCCCTCGTAATGTCAGCGCCGCGACTGAAATTGCGGTCCATGTTGCGCGCGATCGCGACAGCGCGGGCCAGCATGGGCAGTCCGGTGCCGGACAGAAGCTGCTCGGCGCCGACCCGTCCCTCTATCCGCTCCACATGCGGCCAGATCTCGAAATCGGCGTCCGTCACCGGCCCCAGTTCCACATGCCCACCTTCGCCCGGAACCGGGATCCAGGTATCGGCCGCATGGATCATCGCTGCCGCGCCAAGTCCCGTGCCGGGTCCAAGCACGAATTTGGAGGCTCCAGCGAGGGCGCTGCCGCTGCCGATCTGCTCGACATCCGATCCGGCAAGGCCGGGCAGGGCCAGCGCCTGCGCCTCGAAATCATTCAGGATGACCACGTCCTCAAGCTGCAGGCTGTCGATCATCTTCAGCGGTTCGACCACCCAATGCGCGTTGGTCAGCGGAATCCGGTCTCCGGTGACCGGACCGGCGACTGCGATGACGGCGCTCCTGGGCTGCGGCGCCTTTGCCTCGGCGATCGAGGCACGAATGGCAGCGGTGATATCCGGGAAATCGGCCGTCGCGACGGCCGGCAGCGAAAGCGCCGGCTGGATGGCGTCCATCACCAAGGCAAAGCGGGCATTGGTTCCGCCCACATCGCCGACCAGGACCGGAAACCGGAAGCCACGCGGGCGCGAGGAAGTCAGGCTCATGAACGCAGATCCGCAATCTGGGGCGTGGTGGAGGACGTTGCAAGTCCGGTCAGGCGCGCGGAACGCAGAAGGATTTCTGCCGTCGACAGGTTCAGCGCCATCGGGATGTCATAGACGAGGGCCAGGCGCATCAGCGCCTTGACATCCACATCATGCGGCATCGGCGACAGGGGATCGGCGAGGAACAACAGACCATCCAGTTGTCCCTCGGCAATCATCGCGCCGATCTGCTGGTCGCCGCCGAGCGGGCCGCTCTTCAGGGCGGTGACGTCCAGTTCCGGGCAGGCCGCCTTGACCCGGCCGCCGGTGGTCCCTGTTGCCACGAGACGAAAGGCAGAAAGCTTGTCGCGGTTGCGTTCGGCGAAGGCGACGATCATGTCCTTCTTCGCGTCATGCGCCACGAGTGCCAGTACCGGCTTTTGTACAGAGCGCTCCGTGCGATCTGGCTCCATGCCAAAAACTCCCGTTTCGCTGGGCCGAGAGGCCCGATCTCAATGCTTCGGCACAGCATTAGCCATTTCGCACGGCAAACGCAAAGCGGGAGCTTGCATCATCCAGCATGGAGGTTTTGCCACTGGCCGAAACGAAGCTTCGAGCCGGCTTTACTGGTCTTCGTAACGGTTGCGCATCTGCCACCGGCGTTCGCCTTCCAGGCAAAAGGGATCGATGCCCGTTGCGGCGCGGATGACCCTTGCGGTTTCCCCTGCTGGCGGCAATCCGGCAATTTCAAGCACAAGCTTGCGCCGGATCGCTTCGGCAAACCGGTCTGCGCCTCGCACGGGCACGACAAAGGCTCCAGGACCGCCGATGACGCAGGTCTCGTAATAGACGTCGAGATTGTCCATGTCAGACCAGCTGCCGCTGCGGAGCTTGAGTTGCAGCGGCAAACCGTTGATGACGATACCTCTGGCGATCACCTCGTCACGCGCCACCGGTGCAAAGGTACCTTGGTTGTTCGGGCCATCGCCGGAAACATCTATGACCCGTTTCATGGCCGTGACCGGCATGCGGTCGAACTGGGCGGCGGAGTAAAGCAGAGCATCGCCGATAGCGGTTCGATAGGCCCGCCGCACGGGCGTTTCGGCGAGTGCTGCTGCAAAGTTCGCAGCGTCTTCAGGTGAGCCGATCACATGCCAGTCCACCAGGACGGCCTGGGATTCGCTGCCGGCCCATTCCAGATAGAGGATAGCGATCTTTCCTGTCAGGCCGCTGGCAATCGCCTGCATCACCTCATTTGATGTAATGGCCGCCCGGTAACCGCTGCGCTGCAGGGCAAGCTCGTCCATGTCCATCGAGTAGGAAATGTCAACGGCAAGAACCAGCGCCACATCCACTTCTTCCGGTGTGGTCTGCGCTGTAGCGAGAGAAACGCTCGGACCAAAGGTCAGAAACCCGAGCACCGACAGCAAGGACAGGACGCGTTGCAGTCTGCCGCGAACCGTCTGCCTGCCGCAAGGCTGCGTGATCGGCGCGTGCGCCTGCTTCACACCGTTGTTGCCAATTCCTCCGAGTGTCTGTCGTTCTGGTCTGTCCGTCATGCCGCCTCTTGCCCAGCCTGCCGGGGCCGCAGGAGACGGCCTCCGGATCAGTGTCGGCTGGGATCCGCCCGTGGCAAAATCGCGTTTGCGTGAGCGGTCAGTCGAACAGGGCGCAACTGACTGGTTTGCGTGCCGCTGCCGGGATGACCTGAGGCTGGTTATCCATCAGCCCCGCGATCTCGAGTACGAGTTTCATGCGGATGGCATCCGCGAACCCCTCCTTGGAGCGCACCGGTATGGCAAATGATCCAGGCCCGCCGATCACGCAGTCCTCATAGTAATGGTCGAGGTGCAGCATTGCCTGCCAGGCCGAAGTCTCCGATTTCATCATCAGCGGCAGACCGTTGATGGTGATTCCGGCGGAGATGACCTTGTCGCGCATTTCGGTCACGGTGCCGCCCTGGTTGTTCGGGCCATCACCGGAGATATCGATCACCTTCCGCATGCCTTCATACTTGTTGCTGCTGAAAAGTTGCGCCGATTTCTCGAGTGCGGAGAAGATGGATGTCCGCTGCACCTGACGGATGGGAGCTTCGGCTATGCGGGCCGCGAAGGCTGCTGCGGTCGTGCCGTCTTCGATGACGGTCCAATCGGCCACCGTGAAGTGCTCGCCGACGCCGCCCCATTCGAAATAGGTGACAGCAATCCGGCCGGTCGGGCCGTATTTGATGGCGTCCAGGACTTCCTGCGATGTGATGGCAGCGACATAGCCTGCGCGCTGGACTTCCTGCTCGTCCGTATCCATGGACTGGGAGATGTCGACGGCCAGAACCAGTTCGACATCCACCTCGGCGGCCGGGTCATAGGCCGCGAGACTGCGCGGCAGCGAGCGGTCAAACGCCGCAGCGGTAATCGGGGTCATTGCAAGCATCACCGACGCAAACAGGCCGGTGAGAATGGTCTTTTGGTTTGTGCACAGCGTGAGACGCATGGTTGTTCTCCTTGCCTGGCCGAAGCCGATACCCACGCCTCCCTTGTTCATCGTTGTTGTTGCGGCTAAAGGTCCCGTTAATTTCTAGAACAGCCGATACCTTACGCAGCTCCTCGACATGCGATTAGCTGGCGCATGGATAATTCGTAGCAAAACATGTGCCAGAAAATTAGCCGGCTGGAATGTGCCGGCAAATCAACGGGCGCACGTATTGCGCTTTTTCACGAGGTCGGCAAATTTTGCCCTGTAGGCCGGCAAAATTTGCCGACCTGCTCGATTTCTGCAACTTTACCCGGCAAGAACTGCCTGCTTTTCCGGCGTGCTGCCGCTGGCGTGGGCAAGGCGCTTTCTGGCTCGAATGGGCTCCAGATTGCGGTGCCTCTGCGGTTTTATCCGCTTGACGAAGCCGATATGTGTGGGCAATCTCTCTGAAGAAATTCTCAGCCGGTGAAGAAATTTTCATCGCGCGACACGCCGGAGCAACTGGCGGGAGATCGGGCAAAAGGCCCGGGACGGGGCGAGGCAGTGCAGGACGAGGACTGGACCACCTATTTGTCGATCAGGGCGGCCTGGCTGTCCTTTGTCGGCGGATGCACGCAGGGCGACATTGCCGCCCGGCTTGGTGTGTCGCCGGCCAAGGTGCACAGGCTGATTGCGCACGCGCAGAAGGAAGGCCTGATCCGGTTCCAGATCGACGGTCGTCCCATCGAGTGTCTGGAACTCGAAGAGCAGTTCACCAAAGCCTTCGGTCTGTCGACCTGTATCATCGCTCCCGATCTTGGCGGCTCGGATCCGGCAACAGCCATTCGTGCTGTGGCATCAGTGGCCGGGCCTTATCTTGCGTCTGTCCTGTCGGCCCCGGAGGTGATGGGCGTTGGCGTTGGCATGGGGCGCACGCTCAAGGCAGCAGTGGCCGCGATGCCGCGTATCCATCGGCCGAACCTCTCCGTTATCTCGATTTCCGGCTCGCTGATGCGCAAGCTGTCCGCCAACCCGTATGACGTGGTGCAACAGTTGGCGGAGCGTACCGGCGGCGAGGGATATTTTCTGCCCGTGCCCTATTTCGCCGAGAGTGTCGAGGAACGTGACATGTTCCTTGGCCAGCGCAGTGTGCAGGACTTGCTGGAGCGTGCGCGCCGGTCGAATGTGTTTGTAGTCGGCATAGGCTCGATCGACAACGAAGGGCACCTGGTCCAGCGCGGGATGATCAACAAGTCGGATCAGGAGGGCTTGCGCCGGTCCAATGCGGTAAGTGACCTCATGGGTCGCTTCGTGTCACTGGACGGTCATCATGCGCCAAGTTCACTCGCCGATGTAGCAGTCGGGCTGCATTTCGAGGAAGTGCGTGGTTCGCGCGTTATTGCGCTGGTGGGCGGTGAGGGCAAGGCGGATGCAACGCTTGCCGCATTGCGCACGGGCGTCATTACCGATCTGGTTGCGGATGAAACCCTTGCGAGGGCCCTGCGCGACCGGATCAGTTGAGAGGCCGACGTCCACCGGCATGTCCGGGGATGGGGCCGCTTGTGGGGAAGTAATCGGGACCGGCCATCGGGGCCGTCTCTCTAGTCGGAGGATTGAAGCGTGAAAAAGTTTCTGATGATCAGCGCGGCTTTCGCAGGACTTGCGATCTCTGGTGCTGTGCAGGCGGCTGATGTCAAGCCGGCAGTTCTGTACGATCTGGGCGGCAAGTTCGACAAGTCGTTCAACGAAGCTGCCTACACTGGCGCAGAGCAGTTCAAGAAGGAAACCGGCGTCGAATACCGCGACTTTGAAATCCAGAACGACGCCCAGCGTGAACAGGCGCTGCGCAACTTCGCCAAGCGCGGCCAGAACCCGATCGTTGCCATTGGTTTCTCGCAGGCCAATGCTGTCGAGAAGGTCGCCAAGGAATTCCCGGACATCCAGTTCGCCATCGTTGACATGGTCGTCGACCTGCCGAACGTCCGCTCCGTCGTGTTCAAGGAACATGAAGGGTCCTTCCTCGTTGGCGTGCTGGCCTCGATGGCCTCCAAGTCCGGCAAGGTTGGCTTCGTCGGCGGCATGGACATTCCGCTGATCTCGAAGTTCTCTTGCGGCTACAAGCAGGGCGTGAAGGCGACCAACGCCAGCGCCGAAGTGTTCGAGAACATGACCGGCACCACCGGTGCCGCCTGGAATGATCCGGTCAAGGGCGGCGAGCTCGCCAAGTCCCAGTTCGACCGCGGTGCGGACGTCGTCTATCACGCAGCCGGTGCCACCGGCATCGGTGTGCTGCAGGCTGCAGCTGACGCCGGCAAGCTCGGCATCGGCGTCGACAGCAACCAGAACGCCCTGCATCCGGGTCAGGTCCTGACCTCGATGCTGAAGCGCGTCGACGTGGCCGTGAACAAGGCTTTCGTTGATTCCATGACCGGCAACTGGACCTCGGGCGTTGAAGTCCTGGGTCTGGCTGAAGGCGGCGTTGACTATGCCTACGACGAGCACAACGCAGCCCTGATCACCGATGACATGAAGGCTGCAGTGGAGAAGGCCAAGGCTGACATCATCTCCGGCACCATCAAGGTCCATGACTACATGGCCGACAAGTCCTGCCCGTTCTGAGCGGACTGGAACTGATCGGGCGCGCCGGGTTTCCGGCGCGCCCCCTCGTCTCGTTTCATCTCGTCGCGCCTGACAGCCGGGCGCATGCCATCACGCCGGACCGGTGTCTGACGCCAAGCGCCCGGGAGCACCCATGACCCCAGCTATCGAGCTTCGCAAGATCAACAAGTCTTTCGGGGCCGTTCACGCCAACAAGAATATCGATCTCGTCGTCGGCAAAGGCTCGATCCACGGCATCATTGGCGAGAACGGGGCCGGCAAGTCGACCCTGATGTCCATCCTCTACGGCTTCTACAACGCCGATAGCGGCGACATCCTGGTCGATGGCAAGGTTGTATCGATCACCGATTCCAAGACAGCCATCTCGCTTGGCATCGGCATGGTGCATCAGCATTTCATGCTGGTCGATACGTTCAGCGTGCTCGAGAACATCATCCTTGGCGCGGAAGATGGCACCTTCCTGTCTGGCGGCAGCGACAAGGCGCGCAAGGAACTGGCTCGTCTGGATGCCGACTATGGCCTCAAGGTCGACCCGGATGCATTGATCGAAAACTTGCCCGTGGGTCTTCAGCAACGGGTGGAGATTCTCAAGGCCCTCTACCGTGGCGCCGAGGTCCTGATCCTCGACGAGCCGACCGGCGTCCTGACGCCGGCTGAAGCCGATCATCTGTTCCGCATCCTCGAAGTGCTCAAAAGCCAGGGCAAGACCGTGCTCCTGATCACGCACAAACTGCGCGAGATCATGGCCATCACCGATACCGTCTCCGTCATGCGCCGCGGCGAGATCGTCGCGACGCGCAAGACGTCCGAGACCAGCATGGAAGAGCTGGCCGAGCTGATGGTCGGCCGCCGGGTCTTGCTCACCGTCGACAAGGGCAATGCGGCGCCGGGCGCGCCCGTGCTCAAGGTCGAGAACCTGACTGTCACCGATGCGCGCGGTGTGACCGTCGTGAAGAACGTGTCCTTCGAGGTTCGCGCGGGTGAGATTGTCGGCATTGCCGGCGTGTCTGGCAACGGCCAGTCCGAACTTCTGGAGACATTGGCAGGGATCCGCCGCCCGAAGTCCGGCACCGTCACCATCGGCAGCGAGGTGCTGGATCTGGCCCATCATCCGGTTGATGCTGCCGGCATGCGCGCCAAGAGCGTCGGCCATGTACCGGAAGACCGGCATCGCATGGGGCTCGTCACGTCCTTTGCCGAATATGAGAATGCCATTCTCGGCTACCAGGACGATCCGGCCTACGCGAAAGGCCCGTTCCTGAATCTGGCCGCGATCAAGGAAACGGCAAAGGGCGAGATCGCCAAATACGACATCCGACCGCCCAATCCGATGCTGAAGACCGCGAATTTCTCGGGCGGCAACCAGCAGAAGATCGTGCTGGCGCGGGAAATCGAACGCGATCCCTCGGTGTTGCTGATCGGTCAACCGACACGCGGCGTCGACATCGGCGCGATCGAGTTCATTCACAAGCGCATCGTTGAGCTGCGCGATGCCGGCAAGGCGATCCTGCTCGTGTCGGTGGAACTGGACGAGATACGCTCCTTGTCCGACCGTGTGCTGGTGATGTTCGACGGACGCATCGTCGGCGAGCGCCTGCCCTCAGCTGGTGAGGGCGAAATCGGGCTGCTGATGGCCGGTGTCGACGACGCCAGTGCCGCCGCCTCGCGACAGGGAGACGCCGCATGAGTGCCGGACAATTGCCGCGCTGGGCCGATCTCGGCCTTATTCCTCTGCTGAACCTGACCGCCGCCTTCCTGGTCTCCGGTCTCGTCGTGCTCATCATCGGCGAGAACCCGATCGAGGTTGTCCAGATCTTGCTCTGGGGCTCGCTCGGCTTCGGCGAGGGCATCGGCTTCACGCTGTTCTATGCCACCAACTTCATCTTCACCGGCCTTGCCGTGGCCGTGGCGTTTCATGCCGGGCTGTTCAACATCGGCGGTGAAGGCCAGGCCTATGTCGGCGGCCTCGGCGTTGCTGCCGCCTGCCTGCTGCTTGACCGCATCGTGCCGTGGTGGGTGACGCTGCCCTTCGTGATCCTCGGTTCTGCTGCCGCAGGTGCCGCATGGGCCTTCATTCCGGCCTGGCTGCAGGCCAAGCGCGGCAGCCACGTGGTTATCACCACGATCATGTTCAACTTCATCGCCGCCTCGATGATGGTCTACCTGCTGGTGAACGTCATCGGCAAGGAAGGCTCTATGCAGCCGGAAACCCGCACCTTCGAGGATGGTGGCCGGTTGCCGATGCTGAATGACATCTTCCCCTTCTTCGATTTCGGCACCGCGCCGGTCAACCTGTCGCTGCTCCTGGCGCTGCTGTCGGCCTTTGGCGTCTGGCTGCTGATCTGGCGCACCCGCCTCGGCTACGCCATCCGCACCTTGGGCGCCAACGCCACGGCGGCCGTCTATGCCGGGATCTCGCCTGCCCGCATCATCATCATCACCATGATGATCTCCGGTGGCCTCGCCGGCATGATGGCGATCAACGAGATCATGGGCTCGCAGCACCGCCTGCTGATCGAATTCGTCTCCGGCTACGGCTTCGTCGGCATCGCCGTGGCGCTCATGGGGCGTGGCCACCCGGTCGGCATCGTGCTCGCCGCTATCCTGTTCGGCATGCTCTACCAAGGCGGCGCGGAACTCGCCTTCGAGATCCCCGCCGTGACCCGCGACATGATCCTTGTCATCCAGGGTCTGGTGATCCTCTTCGCCGGTGCGCTGGAATACATGTTCCGGCCGACGCTGGTGCGGATCTTCACCTTCGCCCGCACGCCGGCTTCCTCCGTGCCTGCTGCTGCCAAGTGAGGAGACTGTCATGTTTGATATCTTCTTCTCCTATCCCACCTTCGACAGCATGGCCCGGCTGGCAACGCCCCTGCTGTTCGCCTGCCTCGCCGGCCTTTACTCGGAACGTTCCGGTGTCGTCGACATCGGCCTTGAGGGCAAGATGCTGGGTGCGGCATTTGGAGCCGCCTCGGTGGCCTTCCTGACGGCCAATGCCTGGCTCGGCCTCCTTGCTGGAATTGTCGTAGCCGTCAGCCTCTCTCTGCTGCATGGCTTCGCCTCGATCACCAACCGAGGCAACCAGATCGTCTCGGGCGTGGCCATCAACTTCCTGGCCGCAGGGCTCACGGCTCTCCTGGGACAGGCTTGGTTCGGGCAGGGCGGACGGACTCCATCGCTTCCTGCAGGCGGTCGGTTCCTGGAGATCACGCTGCCTTTCGCCGAAGAAATGGCCAGCGTTCCGTTCATCGGCCGGTTCTACGCGGAGTTTCTTTCCGGCCATAGTATTCTCGTCTATGGAGCGTTCCTTGCGGTGCCCCTCACTTGGTGGGTTCTGTTCCGCACCCGCTTCGGCCTGCGCCTGCGTGCGGTCGGCGAAAGCCCGGCAGCTGTGGACACGGCTGGCATTTCAGTCACCTTCCTGCGCTACCGGGCTGTCATCATCTGCGGCATCCTCTGCGGATTTGCCGGCGCCTATCTCGCAATTGCCCAGTCATCCGGCTTCATCAAGGACATGACAGCCGGCAAGGGCTTCATTGCACTCGCCGCGCTGATCTTCGCCAAGTGGAAGCCGGTCAACGCCATGCTCGCCTGCCTGCTGTTTGGTTATCTTGATGCGGTCGCGATCCGCATGCAGGGCCAGTCCATCCCTGGCATCGGCGAGGTTCCGGTGCAGGTGTTCCAGGCACTTCCCTACGTCCTCACGGTCATCCTGCTGGCCGGCTTCATCGGAAAGGCGATCCCGCCGAAGGCCAGCGGCATTCCCTATCTGAAGGAGCGCACATGAGCCGCGTTGATGAGCTCTTCGCCGCCGCCAAGGCCGCGCGCGAAAACGCCTACGCCCCCTATTCCAACTTCAAGGTCGGCGCGGCCCTCCTGACCGAAGGCGGACGCATCGTGCCCGGCTGCAATGTCGAGAACGCGGCTTATCCGGAAGGTGTCTGTGCCGAGGCCGGAGCGATTTCCGCCATGGTCCTCTCCGGCGAGCAGCGCATTGCCGAGGTGGTCGTCGTCGCCGACGCGGCGCTCTGCACCCCTTGCGGCGGCTGCCGCCAGAAGCTGAAGGAATTCGGCGCCGGGTCGGTCAAGGTCCATATCGCCAACCTCGACGGCATCCGCCGCAGCTTCACCATCGACGAACTTCTGCCTGCCGGCTTCGCGCTTCACGACTGAGGCGGCCGGCGGCCTGATCCCTTGAGCATAAGGACGATGAGACCCATGAGCGGCTCTGGTCACGATTGCGCGGCAGTAGTCCGCGCTGCCCGCCCGGGCACCTATCGCATTGGCATGATCCTCGGCTCCGGCCTCGGCGAGCTCGCCGGCGAGCTGGAAGATGCCGTGCATATCCCGTATTCGAAGCTCCCGGGCTTCCCGGTCTCCACCGTGTCCTCGCATGGCAGCGAACTGGTGGCCGGCACCATGCACGGCGTTCCGGTCGTCATCCTGTCGGGGCGCGCGCATTACTATGAGAGCGGTAACCCCTCGATCATGCGCACCCCGGTCGAGACACTGAAGGCGCTCGGCTGCGAGATCCTGTTTGCCACCAATGCGGCCGGCTCCCTGCGTGAGGAAGTCGCCCCCGGCCATCCGATGCTGATCACCGATCACATCAACTGGTCCGGCCTCAATCCGCTCATCGGCGAGGAGGACGAGAAGCGCTTCCTCGACATGACCACCGCCTATGACCTGGAACTGCGCGCGGCCATGCACCGGGCCGCGAAGCACCAGGGCGAGCATCTGGCCGAAGGCGTCTACATGTGGTTCTCCGGCCCGTCCTTCGAGACGCCGGCCGAAATCCGCATGGCCCGCATGCTGGGCGCTGATGCGGTCGGCATGTCCACCGTACCGGAGGTGATCATGGGTCGCTTCCTCGGGATGCGCGTTGCCGCCATGTCGATCATCACCAATCTCGGCGCCGGCATGCAGGCCCATGGCCTGTCGCATGACGAGACCAAGTCCGTCGCCAAGCTCGGCATGGAGCGCATGAAGCGGCTTGTGCGCGGTTTCGTGAAGGAGATCGCCCATGGCTGACCAGTCCGCTTCCGCCGCACTGGCCGCCCGCGCCCTGGCGCTGGTTGACCTGACCAACCTCAACGACGGCTGCACGGATGCCGACATCGATGCGCTTTGCGCCCGCGCCGTGACGCCGCATGGTCAGGTCGCCGCCGTCTGCGTCTATCCGGCCTTCGTCGCCCGCTCCAAGGCGCGCCTCGCCGGCACCGGCGTGAAGGTCGCCACGGTGGTGAACTTCCCCGCCGGCGGCGATGATACCGCCGCTGTCGTCCGCGAGACGCAGCAGGCCATCGCTGACGGGGCCGACGAGATTGACCTCGTCATGCCCTATCGCGCCTTCGTGGCTGGCCGCCGCGGCTTTGCCGAGGAGCAGATCATCCGCGTCAAGGCGGCCATCCCGGCCCCTGCCCAGCTCAAGGTGATCCTGGAAACCGGCGAGATCGGCGACCCGCTGCTCATCCATCAGGCCTCGCAGGTGGCCATTGCCGCCGGGGCCGATTTCATCAAGACCTCCACCGGCAAGGTGAAGATTAATGCCACGCTCGAGGCGGCGGAGATCATGCTTACAGTGATCGAGGAGACCCGCCGCGATCACGGCCGGCCGGTCGGCTTCAAGCCCGCCGGCGGCATCCGCACGCTGGACGATGCTACCGCCTATCTGGCGCTGGCCGACCGCATCCTTGGGCCCAACTGGGCCACGGCCGCGACCTTCCGCTTCGGCGCCAGCGGCCTGCTCGATGCGCTTCTCGACGTGATCAAGGGCGGAACGGGTTCCGCACGCGAAGGATACTGACATGCTCGCCCAGGAAATCATCCGCAAGAAGCGGGACGGCGGCCAGCTCAGCCGCGAGGAAATCGGGTTTTTCGTCAAGGGTCTGGCCAGCGGTGGCGTCACCGAGGGGCAGGTCTCTGCGCTGGCCATGGCGATCTTCTTCCGTGGCCTCACCATCGACGAGCGCGTGTCGCTGACGCTGGCCATGCGTGACAGCGGCACCGTGCTGGACTGGTCCGATGTCGATGCGCCCGTGCTGGACAAGCACTCGACCGGCGGCGTCGGCGACAATGTCTCGCTGATGCTGGCGCCGGCGCTGGCCGCCTGTGGCGCGGCCGTGCCGATGATCTCCGGCCGTGGCCTTGGCCACACCGGTGGCACGCTCGACAAGTTCGACAGCATCCCGGGCTACAAGACCCAGCCGGACAACGAGCTGTTCCGCAAGGTGGTGAAGGAAGTCGGCTGCGCCGTCATCGGCCAGACCAGCGACCTCGCCCCGGCGGACAAGCGGTTCTATGCCATCCGTGACGTGACAGGCACGGTGGAAAGCGTCGACCTCATCACCGCCTCGATCCTGTCGAAGAAGCTGTCGGCGGGTCTGCAGGGCCTGGTGCTCGATGTGAAATGGGGCACTGGCGCCTTCATGGCGACGCTTGACGATGCGCGCAAGCTTGCGGAAAGCCTCGTGCTTGTTGCCAATGGCGCAGGTCTCAAGACCACCGCGCTGCTCACCGACATGAACGAGCCGCTGGCCTCCGCCGCCGGCAACGCCGTCGAGATGCAGAACGCCGTCGACTTCCTGAAGGGCACCGCCATCGACAGCCGTCTGTGGGATGTCACCGTCGCCCAGGGCGGCGAGCTGCTTGCCACCGGCGGCCTTGCCGCTACGGCCGAAGAGGGCTGCGAGCGGATGCGCGCTGCCTTCGAGAGCGGGCGTGCGGCCGAGAAATTCGCCGAGATGGTCACCGCGCTGGGTGGCCCGGCCGACTTCATGGAGAAGTCGGAACTGTACCTCGCCAAGGCCCCGGTGGTCGCGCCGGTCTATGCCGAGCGTCCGGGCACGGTCATCGGCGTTGATGCCCGCGCCGTCGGCGTGGCGGTGGTGGAACTGGGCGGCGGCCGCCGCACCGCTGCAGACAACATCGACCCGTCTGTCGGCTTCACCGAGTTGGCCGGGATCGGCCATACGGTCGATGCCGACAGCCCGATCGCCATCGTCCATGCCGCCAGCGAGGACGCGGCCCGCAAGGCCGCCGCTGCCCTCAATGCCGCCTATGTCACCGGCGACGCCAATGCGGTTCCGGACAACAGGATCGTGGCTGCCCGCATTGCGCCCTAGGCGCGATGCAAAGAGTGATGCCATTGCGCCCTGGGCGCTGTGCGAATTGAACATGCAATCGCGCCATAGGCGCTGTGCCGGGGTCTCCCCCCACCCCTAACCCCTCCCCACGAGGGGGAGGGGGACTTCCGGCATCAAATGCTGTGGCCTTGATACAGGCTCCGGCCTGCTCCCCTCCCCCTCGTGGGGAGGGGTTGGGGGTGGGGGGCTTCAGCCTCCAAAACGGGGGGGCGGCCGCGATCGCCCGACGCGGTTGCCGAAACAGACCGTCCGAGGCCAGCGCCTCACGATGAAAGGACTAAGGAAATGCCCCGCGCCATACTCGTTGTGCTCGATAGTTTCGGCATCGGCGGCGCAGAAGATGCCGACCGTTTTGGCGATGCAGGCTCCGACACGCTGGGTCACATCGCGGCCCGCTGTGCCGCCGGAGAAGGGGACAAGGCAGGCGTGCGCTCCGGACCGCTCACCCTGCCCAACATGTCGCGCTTGGGCCTCGGCGCAGCAGCACAGCTGTCGACGGGCCAGCCGGTTCCCGGCCTCACGACGGACGTGATCCCGGAGGCCCTGTGGGGCTATGCGGCGGAAGTCTCCAACGGCAAGGACACCCCGTCCGGTCACTGGGAGATCGCTGGCGTGCCCGTGCGCTTCGACTGGGGCTATTTCCCGCCGACCATCCCGACCTTCCCGGCCGATGTGATTGCTCAGATCGTCGCCGAAGCCGGCCTACCTGGTATCATCGGCGACAAGCATGCCTCCGGCACCGAGATCATCGCCGAGCTTGGCGAGGAGCACATCCGCACGGGCAAGCCGATCTTCTACACCTCGGCGGATTCCGTCGTGCAGATCGCCGCCCACGAGGCGCATTTCGGTCTTGAGCGTCTTTACCAGGTCTGCGAGATCACCCGCCGGCTGATCGACCCGTACAACATCGGCCGTGTCATCGCGCGCCCGTTCCTGGGCGAGACTTCGGCGACGTTCGAGCGCACGGCCAACCGGCGCGACTATTCGGTGCTGCCGCCCGAACCGACCCTTCTCGACCGTCTGACGGCAGCCGGGCGCACGGTGATCGGCGTTGGCAAGATCTCCGACATCTTCGCCCATCAGGGCGTGGCCAAGGTGCTGAAGGGCGCCGGCAATGACCAGCTCGTCGACAAGACTCTGGCGGCGATGGACGAGGCCAAGGACGGCGATCTGGTCTTCACCAACCTGATCGACTTCGATTCCCTTTATGGTCACCGCCGCGACGTGCCAGGCTATGCGGCCGCGCTCGAGCATTTCGACGCCCGCCTGCCGGAGATCATGGCGAAGATGCTGCCGGGCGATCTCCTGATCCTCACCGCTGACCATGGCTGCGACCCGACCTGGCGCGGCACGGACCATACCCGCGAGCACGTGCCCGTGCTGGGCTGGCGTCCTGGCGTTGCTGGCCATGCCATCGGCGGCCGCAAGACCTATGCGGACATCGGCGAAACCGTTGCAGATCACCTGGGTGTGGCGCTCGGAGCCAATGGCGTCAGCTTCCTGCGCGCCTGACATCCGGATGATGTTCCTGCTGCGCCCTTGACGGACGCGACGACACGGCGGAAGAACAGTGCGCGGGGCTGGCAACCGGCCCCGCGCTGAGTCGCAGGTGGCGGTTGCCAGCAGTGAGGCACGGACAGCGCATGGCCGGTGAGGTAAACGTCCCGAAGGCGGAACTGCATTGCCACATCGAAGGTGCGGCACCGCCCAGTCTCGTGCGCAAGTTTGCCCAGCGGGAAAACGTCGACGTATCTGCGATCATCGACGCGAACGGCCGCTACATCTGGTCCGATTTCACCACCTTTCTGTCGGCCTACGACCTGGCGAGTTCCGTCTTCCGCCGTCCGGGCGACTATGCCCAGCTCAGCGAAAGCTATTTCCGCATGTTGGCTGCGGAAGGGGCGATCTATGGCGAGATCTTCATCTCGCCCGACCATGCCACAGCGGCGGGCCTCTCTTACAAGGCCTATGTCGAAGGTCTGGCTGCCGGCATTGAGCGGGCGAAGGCCGAGACGGGCATTGAAGGCCGCATGGTCGCCATCGGCGTCCGCCATTTTGGCACGACGGCGGTCGAAAAGGTGGCAAAGGACGTCATCGCCAATCCGCATCCACTGGTCACAGGCTTTGGTCTTGCCGGTGATGAGCGCGAAGGCCATCCGGCCAATTTCGCCAAGGCCTTCCGCATGGCAGGCGAGGCAGGTCTCGGGCTGACGGCGCATGCCGGCGAATTCGGCGGGCCGGAAAGCATCATGGCGGCGCTGGATTTCCTGCGCGTCAAGCGCATCGGCCACGGTGTGCGCGCCATCGAGAACAAGGCGCTGGTCGAGCGCCTTGCAGAAGAGCGTATCGTGCTGGAGGTCTGCCCGGGATCCAACGTGGCGCTTGGCCTTTACCCTGTGCTGCGCTTCCACCCGATCAACCTGCTGCGCCGCGCCGGCGTGCGGGTGACGCTCAATTCGGACGACCCGCCGTTCTTTCACACCACCCTTGGCCGCGAATACTCGCAAACGGCCAAGACATTCGGCTGGAGCCCGGAGGATCAGCGCGCCATCACCCGGACAGCCATCGAGGCTGCCTTCTGTGATCGCGGCACCAAGGAACGCCTGCTCGCCCGCCTCGACAGCGCCAAGACCTGATCGGCGTAGCCTGAGCAGCCCTCAGGCGGCTCGTTCGTCCGCGCGTGGATCCAGCACGGACGATTCCGGTGTCGAGAACCGCGCCGTGGCAATGACGGGCACGAAGTCCGACTTCTCTTCCACCCGCACGGCAGCGCGGCGGGTCATGCGCCAGGCGGTGAACAGCACCATCGCGAGATGCGCCGCCGCCGTGACGTGGAACAGGGCTCCCGGGGTCGATGCGCTCATCAGCGCGGCCGCGGCCACCGGCCCCACCATCGTTCCGGCGCCAAAGATCAGCAGCAGGCCACCCGATGTCTTGAGGAAGTCGCCGGGTGCGGCATGATCGCTGGCATGGGCCAGGATCACCGGATACATCGAATAGATCATCCCGCCGAAGGCCGACACCAGCACGATCACGGCAATCGGTCCCATGCTGTCGGCGACCGACAGGGCCAGTCCGGTTATCGTAGCAAGGATGCCCATGCCCACGAGCACCGCGCGCCGGTCCACCCTGTCCGACAGCAGGCCGACGGGGATCTGGATGATCGCGCCGATGAGCAGCGCCAGTGACATCATCACCGCGATGTCGCTGATCGACAGTCCGATCTTGCGGCCATAGACGGCACCGAGCGTGCCGAACGCGCCGTTGGAGATGCCGATCAGCAGCACCGCGACCACCGCGACCGGCGAATTGCGCCACAGCGCGCCGATGTCGAGCCGTGCCTGCGTCAACGGTGTCGGTGTTGCCGCTGTCGACAGGGCCGTGGGCAGCAGCGACAGCGAATAGATGATCGAGCCGACGACGAAAAAGACGAAGCCCGTCGCATCGCCAAGCGTCAGCAGCATCTGGCCGACCGTTGTCGCCCCCAGGTTGATCATCGTGTAGATCCCGAAGATCTTGCCGCGCGTCTGGTTGGAGGCACGTTCATTCAGCCAGCTCTCCACGATCATCGCGGCCCCGGCGAAGCAGAAGCCGGTGACAGCGCGCAGCGGCACCCAGACCATCGGCGTCAGGAACAAAAGGTTCAGCAGCATGGTGATCGCCGCCACCGAGGCCAGCACGCCGAAGGTGCGGATATGCCCGACGCGTTTGACGATCACCGGAACGGCCAGACAGCCGGCGACATAGCCAACAGCCCAGCCCGCCCCCAGCATGCCAAGCGAGGTGTCGGAAAACCCTTCCGCAAGGCCGCGGATCGGCAGCAGGAGGCCATGCAGACCTCCCGCCATCAGCAGCAGGGCGGAGCCGATAAGGAGGGCGGCAATCGAGAGGACGGTGGACATGAAGGGCATCCAACTGGCGGAACAGGCGTGCGGGGCAGCGCGAAGCACGGTCTTCATGCTGCCTCAATGACTGTGCCTGCGACAAGGCCGCACAGGGGCCGGGCAGTTTTTTCAACCGATGCTTCGTATGCCCGCCGGCGTTTGACTTTTCATTGCCGGCGTTTGCGGACAGAGTTCAAACTCAACCAGAGTTTTCCGCACGGAGCCTTTCATCCGTGCCCTGACGCATCGGATCCTGTCTTGCCGCATCCCGCCTCCGCCTCGCCAGCCCTGTCGCTTCTTGCCGCCTCTGCGGTCAGAGAGCGCGCCAACCGCTTGCTGGAACTGGGTCTTGCCGGTGATCTGGAGCATTTTACGGTCGATCTTTCCCACTTGCCCGCCCTCGCTGACCGGGTGATTGCCACAACTCGTCGCCGCTATCCGGATCTGGCGGTGCCACTGCAATCCTGCTGGCGGCATTTCGAGGCTGGCGGACTGGATCGGTGGGATATGCTGGCGGGGGCCAGGGGCTTTGCCGATGTGCGTGAGATGGGCCGCGCGGCCTTTGACCTCGCCATCGTCTCCTGTGTGACCAACGCACATCCCGGCACATCCTGGCACTATGCCGAGGATGTATCTGGCGAACTGTTCGCAGGGCCGGCAGGCTTGTCCATCGCTTCCCTCGCCATGCTCGCCAGTGGCTTGTTCTCCGCCGTTCCCGAGGACCCCTTGCGCGCCGACGCGCATGCCCTGATGCGGATCGAGGAGGCTGAACTCGTTGCCGGTTTCCAGTCCGGTCCGGGAAACAGGCTTGAGGGGCTGGCCGGACGCATGACCTTGCTTAACCGCCTCGGTGAAGCCATCGGGCTGCGTCCGGACCTGTTCGCCCGTGAGGATGAGCCGCGTCCCGGTGGACTGTTCGACATTCTCTATGATGAAGGCCAGCAGGGCGCGATTCCTGCGGTGCGTATTCTCGATCTGGTGCTGGAAGGCCTTGGCCCGGTCTGGCCGGAGCGGACGGTGCTCAATGGCATCGGCCTTGGCGACACCTGGGGCCACAGCAGGCTTGTGACAGCGGATGCTACCTCGGGACTCATGCCCCTGCACATGCTGTCACAGTGGATTGCCGGTTCGCTGATCGAGCCACTGGCCTGGGCCGGGGTGGAAGTGTTCGAGTTGAGCGCGCTGACGGGGCTTGCGGATCGCGATCATTGTGTACTGTTTCTCGATAGCGGGATCCTCCTTCCGCGCGACTTGGCCGAGGCAAAGCAGCCGCATGAGCCAGGCAGTGAATATGTCACCGAGTGCCGGGCGCTCACAGTCGCCCTGCTTGACCAGCTCGCCTTGTCCATTCGCCGCGAGCTTCAGGCCACGGAAGACGACCTGCCGCTGTCCTGCATTGTCGAGGGGGGCACGCGGGCTGCCGGCCGCGAGATTGCGCGGGAAAAACGCGCCGATGGCGTGGGGCCCGTCAATATCCTCAGCGACGGGACTGTATTTTGATGCCTGACCGGGGCATAGGGGAACACACCAATTGCGGCCGGTGAGGCCGCACAAGAACCGCACACACGGACCGAAGGAGCAAGCCAACATGTCTGGAGCGATTGTCGTCGATCACCCGCTGGTCCAGCACAAGCTGACGATCATGCGCAACAAGGCCACCTCCACCCAAGGGTTCCGCCGTCTGCTGCGCGAGATCTCGACCCTGTTGTGCTACGAAGTCACGCGCGGCCTGCCGCTGACCCAGATCACGATTGAAACGCCGCTTTGCGAGATGCAGGCGCCGACGCTCGCTGGCAAGAAGCTCGTGTTCGCCTCGATCCTGCGCGCCGGCAACGGCCTGCTCGAAGGCATGCTGGATCTGGTGCCGTCTGCCCGCGTCGCCCACATCGGCCTTTACCGCGATCCGGAAACCCTCACCCCGGTCGAATACTATTTCAAGGCTCCCGAAGATCTCGGCGAGCGTCTGGTGATCGTTGTCGATCCGATGCTGGCGACGGCGAACTCAGCCATCGCGGCCGTGGAAAAGCTTAAGGGACGCGGGGCCAACAACATCCGCTTCCTCTGCCTGCTGGCAGCTCCCGAAGGTGTCGCCAAGTTCAACGCGGCCCATCCGGATGTGCCGGTCTACACCGCCTCCATCGATGAGAAGCTGAACGATCACGGCTACATCGTTCCCGGCCTAGGTGACGCGGGCGACCGGATGTACGGCACCAAGTAAGCCAGAACCACTCTGGAAGGAGGCGTGCGATGATCATCGTTTTCGGCTCGATCAACCTTGACCTCGTCGTCATGGTCAAGCGTTTGCCTCTTCCAGGCGAAACCTCGGCGGGTCCCGATTGCCAGACTTTTGCCGGCGGCAAGGGGGCCAATCAGGCGCTTGCGGCCCGGCGTGCCGGGGCACAGGTAAAGATGATCGGGGCGGTCGGAAACGACAGTTTCGCCGCCCCGGCGCTTGCCAACCTCGAGGCTGCTGCCGTCGACCTTTCGGCCCTGCATCGGCTGGAAGGGGCAACCGGGATCGCCATGATCGGGGTGGAGAGCGGCGGCGAAAACCTCATCATCGTTGGCAGCGGGGTCAACGCGCGGGTCTCCGCCGGCTGGCTCAACGGGCAGCTGTCGCCATCCACGACCCTGTTGATGCAGGCGGAAATTCCTCTGACTGAGGCCAGCGCAGCAATCGACGCAGCCCATGCGGCGGGAGCCAGGGTGATCTTCAACACCGCGCCCGCCACAGATCCGGCGGTGGCCCACCTCGCGGCCCGCGCGGATGTTGCCATCTCCAACGAAAGCGAAGCTGCCGACATCGCCCGTATTCTGGGTCTGCCGCATGAGCCTCAGGCCTATGCTGCTGCCCTTGCCGCAACCGGGCGCATTGCGGTGGTCACACTCGGATCAAAGGGTGTCCTTGCGCACGATGGAACATCGCTGTTCACGCTGGCGCCGCCCAAGGTCGACGTCGTCGACACGACCGGCGCGGGCGATGCGTTCTGCGGTGCCTTTGCCGCGGCTCTGGATCGCGGCGGAGACCTCGTGCAGGCCCTGACTGAGGGCGTTGCGGCGGGCAGTCTTGCCTGCACTGTGACTGGCGCACAGTCCAGCGCACCGGCCGCAGGCGATATCGCCCGTCTCGCAGCAACACTCTCCGTCGATCGCCGCTGACGTCTGGTCTCCGGTTTTCCCGGCTAGCCCCTCCTGAACTGACAGGGATGTTCATTGGGCGTTCAGCTTGACCGTCTATTGTCCCGCTCCGGAAAGCTCTGTGGGGTTGAAGCGGAGGCGGGATGGTCCGGTATCTTGTGCTGGTTCTGGTGCTGGTGGCGCTCGTGCCATTCGTACCGCAATGGGCTGGCGACTGGATCTCCAGCCAGAAGCAGGACACATCGCCTGAAAAGGCGGCGCAGTCACAATCACGCACAATGAGGATCCCGGCAGACGCCAGAGGTCACTTCGTTCTTGAAGCCGAAATCAACGGCAAGCAGGTCGAAATGCTGGTGGACACCGGAGCCACTGTCGTGGCCCTGCCGCAGTCCGTGGCGCGTCGAGCCGGCCTGTCGTTGAAGAAAGACGATTTCACGGCATCTGCCACGACCGCGAACGGCACGATTCCTGCCGCGCCGGTTGTCCTGAAGCAACTTCGTCTGGGTTCGATCCGGTTGTCCGAAGTGGAGGCCATGGTGTTACCGGATGCTTCCCTGTCTAAGGCTCTGCTTGGCATGTCCGCCTTGCGCAGGTTGGAGCGCTTTGACATTTCGGGTGACACTCTTGTGCTTGTTCAATAATGTCCAGCCGGCTGTTGATCCCCCGCATTGTTTAGGTTTTCCAATCTGAAGCCCCCAAGAGGTTTTGCATGTTTCCCAAGCCCGAAGCTCATTTGAAGCCCAACACCTACGCCTACGAAGCGCGACCAATGGTCAAGCCGACCGGTTTCCGCGAGTATGACGCGCGCTGGCTGTTCGAAAAGGAAATCAACCTGATGGGCATGCAGGCCCTCGGGATGGGCATTGGTACCTTGATGCACGAGCGCGGTGTGCGCCCGGACATCGTCGTCGGCCATGATTTCCGCAGCTACTCCGCTTCGATCAAGCTGGCTGTGATCAACGGCCTGATGGCGGCTGGCATCAATGTGCATGACATTGGTCTTGCCCTGTCGCCGATGGCCTATTTCGCGCAGTTCGCGCTGGATGTGCCGGCGGTTGCCATGATCACGGCGTCGCACAATGACAACGGCTGGACCGGCGTGAAGATGGGCATCAACCGCCCGCTCACCTTCGGGCCGGACGAGATGGGCCGTCTGAAGGATATCGTTCTCAATGCGACTTTCACCCTGAAGCAGGGTGGCAGCTACCGCTATGTCGAGAACTTCCCGGACATCTACATCAAGGACCTGACGGACCGCGCCAAGCTGAAGCGCCCGATCAAGATCGTGGCGGCTTGCGGCAACGGCACGGCCGGTGCGTTCGCGCCGCGCATTCTGGAGATGCTGGGCGCCGAGGTCATTCCGCTGGATGCCGAGCTGGATCACTCCTTCCCGAATTACAACCCGAACCCGGAGGACATGAAGATGCTTCATGCCCTGCGCGACAAGGTTCTGGAAGTTGGTGCGGAAGTCGGTCTCGGCTTCGACGGCGATGGCGACCGTTGCGGCGTGGTCGACAACGAGGGCGAGGAAATCTTCGCTGACAAGGTCGGCGTCATGCTCGCCCGCGACATCTCGGCGATCTACCCGAACTCGAAGTTTGTCGTCGACGTGAAGTCGACCGGCCTCTTCAACACCGATCCGGTGCTGAAGGCCAATGGCGCGGTGACCGACTACTACAAGACCGGCCACTCCTACATCAAGCGCCGCGTCACCGAGCTGAACGCCATCGTCGGCTTCGAGAAGTCGGGTCACTATTTCTTCAACGCCCCGATCGGCCGCGGCTATGACGACGGCCTGGTGTCGGCTATCGCCATCCTCGACATGCTTGACCGCAACCCGGGCAAGACCATGGCTGACCTGCGCCGTGACCTGCCGAAGACCTGGGGTTCGCCGACCATGTCGCCGCATTGCGACGACGAGATCAAGTACGGCATCGTCGACAAGGTGATTGCCCGTTTCCAGGACATGAAGGCCAAGGGCGAGAAGATCGCCGGCCACGCCATCACGGATCTCATCACCGTCAACGGCATCCGTGTCGTCACCGATGATGGCACCTGGGGTCTGGTACGCGCGTCGTCGAACAAGCCGGAGCTGGTTGTCGTCATCGAGAGCCCGGCCTCCGAAGCGCGCCTGCACGAGATGTTCAAGGCCGTTGACGCCGTGCTCCGGGAGAACCCGGAAGTCGGCGCCTACAACCAGACGATCTGAGCTGGAGCTGTTGGAATGATCCGACCCTTTGGCAGCCTTCACGGCGTCGCCGTCGATGAAGTCACCCTGCGGGCCGGATCGCTGGAAGCCAGCATCCTGACCTACGGGGCCACCCTGCGCGATCTTCGTCTCGCGGGGCGGCCTCTCGTCCTTGGCCTCAACTGCCTTGAAGACTATGTGACCCATGGCGCCTATTTCGGCGCGCTGTGCGGACGCTATGCCAACCGCATCGCCGGCGGACGCTTCATGCTGGACGGCACCGCGTATCAAGTGACCTGCAACGAGCGCAGCCGCACGCATCTGCATGGCGGCGCCACCGGCTTTGACAAGCGGATCTGGACTGTCGACGAGCTGACCGCAGACAGCGTGCTGCTCTCCCTCGTCTCGCCAGACGGTGAAGAGGGCTATCCCGGCACAGTCACGCTCAAGGCGCGGTTCTCCCTTCTTCGGTCAGCCGTGCTGAGCCTGTCGATCACAGCGGTCTCCGACGCGCCCACATTGGTCAACATCGCCCATCACAGCTACTTCAATCTGGACGGCTCGGCCGATGTGCTGGCGCATCGCCTGCAGATTCTCGGCGAGGACTATCTGCCAGTCGACGGCCATGGCGTCCCGACCGGTGACATCGTCCCGGTTGCGGGCTCGGACTTCGATTTCCGCCATCTGCGCAGTGTCTCCGGTCCGCGAACCTACGACCACAATTTCTGCCTCAGCCGGGATGTGGCCTTGGAACCGCGTCTTGCCGCGGTGCTTGAAGGCGTGACATCCGGTGTTTCCATGGAACTCTGGACCACGGAGCCGGGCCTGCAGGTCTATGATGGCTCCGGTCTCGGGCTGCCCTTCACCGGTCCGGACGGCCGCCGGTTCGGCCCGCATGCCGGCCTCTGCCTCGAGCCGCAGCGCTGGCCGGACAGCCCCAACCATAAGGACTTCGCCGGGGCTGTTCTTCGTCCGGGCGAGACCTATCATCAGCTGACCGAGTTCCGTTTTCATCCGGGAGAGTAGACACGATGAAAACCGTTTTCTCATCTTCGCAACTGGTTCACGCGCCGAAGATGGAGATCGCCGACGGCCAATTGACCGAAGCGGTGGAAATTCCCCAGCGCGCGGAAATCGTCCGCGACGAAATCCTTCGCCGCAAGATCGGGCCGATCTGGACGCCGCAGGACTTCGGCCGTGCGCCGCTGGAGCGGGTCCATACGCCCGAATACCTGACCTTCATGGAGACGTTCTGGTCGCGCTGGACGGCCGCGGGGCGTGACCGGGATGCCTTTGCCTATGTCTGGCCCATCCGCCAGCTGCGCGCCACCCCGGCACCGGAGAGCATCGATGGCCTGCTCGGACGCTTTTCCTTTGACACCGGAACTCCGCTGACGGCCAACACCTGGGAGGCAGCAACCGCCAGTGCCAATACGGCGCTGACCGCAGCGCGCTTCCTGCGCGAGGGAGACCGCGCCGCCTTCGCCCTCTGCCGCCCGCCCGGCCATCATGCGGCAGCGGATTACTTTGGCGGCTATTGTTTCCTGAACAACGCCGCCATCGCGGCACAGTGGCTGCGCGACCAGGGCACCGCCCGCGTTGCCATCCTCGACATTGACTATCACCACGGCAACGGCACCCAGTCGATCTTCTACGAGCGGTCCGATGTGATGGTCCTCAACATCCACGCCGACCCCAGGCACGACTATCCCTTCTTCCTCGGCCATGCGGACGAGACAGGCGAGAAGGCGGGCAAGGGCTACACCCAGAATTGGCCGCTGCCGCTCGGCACCGACTGGAGTGGCTACTCGATCGCTTTCGAAGAGGCCTATCGCTGGCTCGGCGTCTATTCGCCCGATGTCCTGATCGTCTCGCTTGGTCTGGACACCTATGAGCACGATCCGATCTCGAAGTTCCGCCTCGTCTCCGACGATTACCTTAGGATCGGCGCCCGGCTTGCCCGCCTTGGCAAGCCGACGCTCTTCGTTCTGGAAGGCGGCTACGCCGTCGACGCCCTCGGCATCAACTGCGTCAACGTTCTGGAGGGTTTCCTGAACGGCTAGGGGCCTTTGCGGGCCACTGCGGAGTACCCCCTCAAACGCCAAACCCCATGCGCCGGAGTTCGAGACGCAATGGCCCGGCTCCGGTGAAATGGATCGCCGCCATGCCGACGGCGCGTGCACCTTCGACATTCTTCAGGCTGTCGTCGATGAAGACGCAGGCCTCGGCGGTCAGGCCGTTCCGCTCCAGCAGCACCTCGTAGATGCGTGGCTCGGGCTTCAGCAGCCGTTCTTCCGCCGACACCACCGTGTCGCGGAAGGAGGTTGCAAGGAACGGAAAGCGGGCCTTGGCCTCCGCGAACTTCTCGTTCGAGAAGTTGGTAATCGCATAAAGCGGCACGTCGCCTTCAGCCAATTCCCCAAGCAGCGCGACTGATCCGGGAACCTCGCCCGGGACCATCTCGTGCCAGCCTTCGTCATAGGCGCGGATCAGGTCCGCATGCTCTGGATAAAGCGCTACCCGTTCTGCGACAGCCTCGGCCCAGCTTCGCCCGCGATCCTGCTCCAGGTTCCAGGCCGGCGAACAGACATCACTCAGAAATTGTTGCCGGGCGTCCGCATCGGGGATCAGCCGGCGATAGAGATGCTCCGGGTCCCATTCGATCAGAACATTGCCGATGTCGAATACGACCGTGGTCACAGGGGAAGTCATGCGGGTGCCTCGAGGCTTGCGGGTGTAGAATGGCAAGAAGAATCAGCAAAGGTGGCCTGAGCATGGCGGCCCGTTTCACCCGTGTCATCCTCGTCCTGGGTATCCTTCTGGCAACTCCGATGCCGTTGCGCAGCCAGGACATTGCGGCCGGGTTCCGGCTCCGTCTTGCTGTTGTCACCGCAGCGCAGGAGGACATGCGCGAGCGGGTCGAGCCATTCCGCGAGGAACTGCAATACCGGCTTGCCTTGCCCGTCGACCTGTTTCTGATGGACACGCTGGGGGCGGCTACCGATGCGCTCGTGCGCGGCGATGTCGATTTCCTGCGCTTGTCCGCCTCCGCCTATGGTGTTGCGCAAACCGCCTGTGCCTGTCTTGATCCACTGGTGGTGCCGATGGACGGGGAGGGGGCGGAAGGGTTTCATGCAGTCATTGTGGCCCGCGCAAGCCAGGCCGCGAGCGTTGCCGATCTCGCCGGCCGGCGTCTTGCTGTCGGTGATCCCGCGTCCAGCGCGGCTTTCCGGATGCCGCTTGCAGGTCTAGTGCTCCAAGGCACTGATCCGGCGACATTCTTCTCGGCCCTCGTCAGGGTTGAAGGACCGCGCGAAGGGCTGCGAGCGCTGTTTGACGGACGGGTCGAGGCGGCCCTGGTCTGGTCAACCCTGATCGGTGATCCCGAGTTCGGCTATTCTGCCGGCACGCTGAACGAGGCCTATCTCTCCACCCGTCTCGACATGAGCCGCCTCAGCGTGGTCTGGCAGTCCCCACGCCTGCCTTATGCGGTGCATGCAGTGCGCAGCAGCCTGCCGCCAGCAGTGCGGGCCCGGCTGCGATCCGTCCTGACCACCTTGATCGACGATGCGCCGGGCGCCTATTTCGCCATCGAACCCGACTTCGGCGGAGGGTTCGCCGCCACAGACGCCGCAACGCTGACCGGAGCCCTGCATCCTTACCGGCCTGAGGCACAGGCCAAGCTGCAGCAACTCTCCGGCACAGCGGCGACGGAGGCCTCCGCCGCACCGGAGGAACTGCCGCAGCCGTGATCTCACCCGATCAGCGTGGCCGTATGCCGGCGGATCATCTCTTCCTCGTTGGTCGGGATGACCAGCACTGCAACGCGTGAACTGTCTGCGGATATGACTGTTTCCCGCGCCGCATTGCGGGCCTCGTCCAGCTCCACGCCGAGCCAGCCGAGGTCGCGGCAGACTGCCGAGCGCACACTCACTCCGTTCTCGCCAATGCCACCCGTGAACACCAGCGTATCAAGCCCGGACAGGATCGCTGCCATGGCACCCAGCTCGCGCTTCACCCGGAAGACGAAATACTCGATCGCCTGCCGGGCTTCGGCTGTTCCCGCCGCCTCCAGTTCCCGCATGTCTTGCGACAGGCCCGAGAGGCCCTTCAGCCCGGACTGCTTGTAGAGGAGATCAGAAATCGCTGCGGCATCCATGCCCTTTTCGGCCATGAGATACAGCACCACGCCGGGGTCGAGCTGGCCACAGCGCGTGCCCATGGGCAGGCCGTCGAGCGCGGTGAAGCCCATGGTCGAGCCGATGCTGCGACCATTGTTGATGGCACACATGGACGCGCCATTGCCCAGATGCGCGACCACAAGCCGCCCCACCACCGCCTGTGGCCGTGTCTGGCGCAGGTGCTCGGTGATGTATTCATACGACAGGCCGTGGAAGCCGTAGCGCCGGACACCCTCGTCATAAAGGGTGCGGGGCAGGGCGAAGGTATCATTCACCCAAGGGTGCGCCCGGTGGAACGCCGTATCGAAACAGGCGACCTGGACGGCCGAGGGAAAGGCCGCACTTGCCGCCCGGATGCCGGCGAGATTATGCGGCTGGTGCAGCGGTGCCAGCGGCACCAGCTTCTCCAGCGCGGCCATGACCTCGTCCGTGACGATCACCGGGGCGTCATGGGCTATCCCGCCATGTACCACCCGGTGACCGACTGCGCTTACCTCAAGTCCCGGGACTGTCTCGGCAATCAGGGCCAGGAGGACGCCGAGTGCCGTCTTGTGGTCATGCCCCTCTTCGTGCGACAGCGGCCGTGACAGGTCCTGTCCGTCCTCAAGCCGGGTTGCCTTCAGCCTTGGCGATGCACCCAAGCCCTCGATCTGTCCGCGAACCAGTTCTGACTGACCGGCATAAAGGTCGAACTTGATTGATGACGATCCTGCATTCAGCACCAGAATGACGGGGTTGCGCTCCGATGACAGGCCGCTCATTCGGCAGGCCCCAATTCGCCAGTCACTGCCGTTTCCCCGGCTTTCAGCCAGTGATCATAGAGCAGCGCCAGGGCACAGGATGCCAGCCGTGCCCGGTCATCGTCCGAGCGGCTGGTCAGTACCACCGGCACCTTGGCTCCGATCACGAGGCCGGCGGCCTCTGCATGGGCGATGAAGGTCAGTTCCTTCGCCAGCATGTTGCCGGACTCTAGGTTTGGCACGATCAGCACTTCCGCGTGACCGGCCACCAGGGACGTGATCCCCTTTGTGCGTGCCGCCTGAAGATCGATGGCATTGTCCATGGCCAGGGGGCCGTCAACAAGACCACCGGTGATCTGGCCGCGTTCTGCCATCTTCGACAGGATGGCCGCATCAAGGCTCGAGGGAATGGCCGGATTGACTGTCTCGATGGCCGAGAGAATGCCAACCTTCGGCTGCTCCATGCCGATGGCAAGGCCGACGTTGATGGCGTTCTGGATGATGTCGACCTTGGTCATCAGGTCCGGCGCAATGTTGATTGCCGCATCGGAGATGATGACCGGCGTCTTGCGGCCGGGAACATCCATCACGAACACATGGCTGATCCTCCGGCTGGTGCGCAATCCGCCGTCGCGCTTGACCACGTGATGCAGCAGATGGTCCGTGTGCAGGTGGCCTTTCATGACGGCGCTGACCTTGCCCTCATGCACCATGGCAACGCCCTTGGCTGCGGCTTCCGATTCATCACTGATGTCGATGATCTCGAATCCGTCGAGGCTCTGGTTCAGCTCCGCTGCCGCCGCCTCGATGCGTGCCCGGGCACCGATCAGGATCGGGTGGATCAGCCCCTCGCGGGCCGCCAGCAGCGCGCCGCCGAGCGAGTTCACATCATCAGGAGCGACAACTGCCGTGATCAAGGGCGGCAGCATGCGGGCATAGCCGATGAGCTTGTCGAAATGCTGGTGGCGCTCGACAAGCAGGGCAGGCAGATCCGTGGCATCAAAAGTGATTGTCTGGTCCGGGGCGGTAACTTCGGCAATGCCGTCCGCAATCACTGTCCCGTCGGTCCGGACGACGGTCGTTGCCAGCCGCACCAGCCGGTCCGCCTCCTTGGCCAGGACGCTGACTGTTACCGTCAGTGCATCGCCGAGAATGACACGATTGCGAAACGTAAAACTCTGTGTCCGATAAACCGTCCCCGGCCCCGGCAGGATGTTGCCGAGGACGGCGGACACGAGGGCGCCGATCCACATGGAGGGGGCAAACGGCGGATCCACGCGGCCATCGCCGGTCCAGTCGGTGTTGGGCAGGTGCAGGGGATTCGTGTTTCCGGAGGCATGCGCGAAGATGTAGAGATCATTCGCAGTACAGACACGGGTCACGGTCGCACTGTCGCCGACAGTGATCTGGTCAAATGTCTTGTTGCTGGCCATCAGCCCTGCTCTTTCGGTTCGAAATGGTGCAGCGCGGGGAGGCGCGCTGCGCACTCCTTTTTGCAGCATTTCGACCAAAGCCCTATGACACAGCGCAAGCCCGGCGACCGCTGTTTTTGGCAGCCGGTCGGGTCAAATCCTGACCGTGCTATTTCATCGTCACGGATTCGGTAAAGCGCGGGCGCAGGAAGTAAATGCCTTCCATGTCAATGGACGTGGCCCGGGGCATGATGTTCTGGGCCAGCTCGGCAAAGGTCGGAATATATTGCCCGTTGGTTTGGCCAACGATCATGGTCGTGTTGGGATTGTTCAGGCCCGACGGAATGCTGATGGGCGGCTTGGAGCCTTTCGTCCAAGGGGTTCCGCCCGATTCATTGATACTCCAGGCAACTTTGGCAGCACCCTTGGCATCGAACTCGATGCTGGCAACGATCACCTTGAGTTTCGAAGCCGAATACGGCTCCATGATCAGGCTGGAGGCATACATGATATCGGTCATGTCCGCCTTCGACACGGTTTCCGCCTGCGCGACAAGGTCAGCAAGCGAGATCGCAACCTGGTTCACTTTCCGTTTGTAATTGAGCGCTTCCGTTGTCTCGGCGGATCCGATCATCAGGATCAGCATGACCGGCAGGGCGAGCGCGAATTCGACGGCCGCGACGCCCCGGCGGTCCTGGGCGAATGAAGCCAGACCGGTCGATTGCGGCGACACCGGGCCATCGGCTTGAGGGTTCACCCGGTCGGGTCTTTTCCAGAAGGTCCAGTTCACCATGGGAAGGGCTCGTTTCTGAAGACCTGCGTGGAATAAAGAAAGCGCTTTGTTCCGGCGTCACCGGGATCGGTTCCCAGCAATGCGGTGAACATCGGCCAGGTGTAGACGGCGCGGGCTACAACGATCTGCCCACCGGTGCTGTTCGTGTAGTTCATTCCACCGGCGAAGTTGCCATCGTTCCCCACCATCGGCGGCAGATTCTTGATCGAGGCAAAATTGTCAAAGGTCCGCACGTCGATCTCGAGCCTGGCGTTGTCGCAGAACGTGGCCATGTTGGCGCAAACATCCGCCTTGAAGCGCGCCTTGTCGAAGCTGGCTTTCTGGGCCTGGCCTGTCTTGATCAGGCGCGTGCTTTCTGCAACCGCGTAATCCAGGGTCCGGTTGACGACAAAGGACAAGCCGAACTCGATAATCCCGGCCATCAGGGCCAGAAACGGGACGATGACGAACGCGAACTCGATCGCAAGGGCACCCTTGCGATCTTTCCTGAACCGGCGGAAAGGACTGCGGCCCTCTGCCCGAAGCGGCGGATTGCCCTCATTCTCAGGCCTGTTTGGCATGACCTTCACCATCAGTTTCCGCCTGCAGCCTGAATGGCCATCTCGTTTCGCGTGGTGATCTGTTTGGAGGTGATTTCAAAAGCATCCTTTTCATCACCCACCTGCGCAGACGCATCGCAATAGGGCGAACAGGCATAGGTGTACCGGTTCGTACCACGCATGACGGTGACCAGATCCGTCGGAGATGGTCCGACATTGATCAACTCGTCAATGATCGGCTTGGAATCCTTGTCGAGGATGATCAGGTTGGTGCTGCCGGCCGTCTTGCCCGTGACGACGACGGTGTAGCGGTCATGCATTGTGACGTCGGCAATCACCGGATTGCCGACGATGACCGTATCCGCCGGTTGCTGGATCTTGAACACTTTTGCCCGGTCCACGAACACGTCAACCGAGCTGTCGCCTGCTAGGGCATTTCCCCAGGTCAAGGTCATCAGTGTCGCGGCAAAAGTTGCAAGGACAGGCATCATCAGGCGGGGCATGAGCCACTCCGTTAACAGGGCAGGCCCCGCGTGGATACGCGCAGCCACTGTTCATCAGGCGAATGGTGCCTCGGTTTGGTGAATGAAGCCCTAACGCAAGGCGCCGGTTTGTACTCATGCCGCTCATTTTCCGAGGATTCTGGCGGAGTATTGGACGTGATGGGAAAGAGTTGCCCTTAACAATCTCAATACAAGTAAAAACGTACATGCTTAATAAACACAAGATTAACCAGAATGACGACTACAGCAAACACCGCTATCGATAGGGACAATTTTAACGAGATCGAAAGATATCGGGGGTAATGTCTCATCATGTTCGAACGGCTGGAAACAAGGCCGGCGAACTAGAGCTGTCAAAACATGTGATAGGAGCAAATCATGCAGAACATTTTCGCCCGTTTCGCCAAGGATGAGTCTGGTGCAACCGCTATCGAATACGGCCTGATCGCAGGTCTGATCTCGGTCGTCATCGTCGGCACTGTTGCCACCATCGGCACCGATCTGGGCGCCGTCTTTACCAAGATCAGCACGGAACTGGCTAAGGCCAAGTAAGCTGATTGCTTGAACGTTGCCCGCCCGGAACCCGGGCGGGCCGGTTGCCAGGCCGTTCCTGGCATTTTTTTTAGCAGCGTTCAGGGCGTGCGAGGTTCCTCATGCTTGAAGCCGCCATTCTTGTTGTCTTTCCGGTGCTAGTTGCATTCGCAGCCGCCTCCGATCTTTTGACCATGACGATCCCAAACCGTGTGTCTCTGATGCTTGCCAGCGCATTTGTTGTCATGGCTATGGCAACGGGTATGCCTTTTGGCCAGTTCAGCCTTCATCTGGTTGCCGGTGCGCTTGTTTTGGTCATATCTTTTGGACTGTTTGCTGCAGGCTGGATGGGCGGCGGTGACGCAAAGGTGGCGAGCGCGATTGCGCTATGGTTCGGGTTGTCGGACCATCTGACGGGTTTCCTCATTCTGACTGCCTTCTACGGCATGCTGCTGACTATTGCGCTCGTGTCCGCGCGCCAGATGCCTTACTTGCCCGGCGTTCTCAGACGGCAGGAATGGGCGTTGCGACTTCACGACTCCCGTAGCGGTATTCCCTATGGGATCGCAATCGCTGTAGCTGCCTTACAAGTTTACCCTCAGTCTAGCTGGTTCAACTGGATCCCTGCTGCCTGATTCAGATTTCGTAAGCAGAGTTTTTGAGGGCCGCGAATGTGTTTCGCGGCCTTTTGATTTTCCATATGTAAATCCTAATTCGTGTTAACCATTCCTACTTATGCTCAATTAACCATGTTTTGACCATTTGCCGCCCACATTACGCAGGAACGCAATCCGTGGCGTTTCGAGTGTGGGTGGTTTGCGATGAAATATGCCCGTCTTCTAGTCCTGGGAGTTGCCCTTGGTGCCGGCCTGCTGGCCGCGCGCATGGTCATGACGTCCGGCTCCGAGGAAATTGTGGCGGATGCCCCCACGGCCGTACCCACGACGTTGCCAGTCCTCGTCGCTAGCCGGGATATCAAGTTGGGTGACCAGATCGGCCAGGGCGATTTCAGCTGGGTTGATTGGCCGATCCAGGTGGTGCCCCAGGGCGCAATCACCCGCGAGGGCCAACCGGATGCCGAGCAGACACTTGTCGGCCAGATTGCCAAGGCCCCCATCTATGTTGGCGAACCGATTAGCGAACAGCGCCTGATCAAGACGGATCGCGGTTTCATGGCTGCGATTTTGCCGAAAGGCATGCGGGCAGTTGCTGTGGCGATTGAATCCGAGACGGCTGCCGGCGGTTTCATCCTTCCCGGAGACAAGGTCGATGTCATCCTGACCAAGGCCGGTCAGACCCAGGGGCGCGGAACGTCCGAAACCATCATGGAAAATGTCCGGGTCCTCGCCATCGACACCACCACGGCCGGTGAGCAGTCCGAAAAGACGCTCGAGCCTGACCGCACGGCCACGCTGGAATTGACCCCGCAGCAAGCCGAAACCGTTTCATTGGCCCAGCAACTGGGCAAGATCTCGCTGGCGCTGCGCAGCGCGCAGGATTCTGCCGATGGCGCACCGGAACAGGGACGGACCCGAGGCGGCGTCAGCTTTGTGAAGTATGGCGTCTCCAGCCAGGTCGGAGGGCAGTGACATGTGGTTCGTCATGCCCCGGCACATCAAGACAACAAAGGACCCGGCGATGATCGTGAAGCGCATAGCCACACTTGCCTTTGTGGCCGTGGCTCTCCTCGCCGCCATGGTTTCGGCATCGGGACCGGTCAGCGCTGAGGATTTCCCGAAGAATGTCTATGTGGCCGCCGGCGACCGGTCTGGCGAACGGCTTTTGCGCGTCGGTCTTGGCCGTTCCGTGGTCATCGAGATCGCCGATCCGGTCGCGGATGTGCTGGTCTCGGACCCGAGCATTGCAGATGGTGTCGTCCGCAGCCGCAACCGCGTCTTCGTCGTCGGCAAGCGCTTCGGCCAGGGCAACATCGTCCTCTTCGGAACGTCTGGCCAGGAACTGGCCTCCTTCAGCGTGCGCGTCGAGCCGGATTCCTCCGATCTCAACGCCATCCTGAAGCGGCTCCTGCCAAATGCCCAGATCCGCGCCGAAACCATCAACGGGAACTACATCCTCACCGGAACAGCGCCGTCGACCGGCGATGCGCAGCGCGCAATGGATATTGCAAACCGTTTTGCCAAACAGGCGACTCAGGCCAGCAAGGGCGGCGGCGCCCAGGCGGGTGCCTCCAGTGGCAGTCAGGAAGATGATCTTGCCGTCCTCAACATGATCACCGTCGCCGGCAAGGATCAGATCCAGCTCAAGGTCACGGTTGCCGAGGTCGAGCGCTCCATCATCAAGCAACTCGGCGTCAGCCTCTCCGGCACCATCGGCGCCGGCAACTTCACGCCATCTTTCAATTCGCCGGCCCAGTTCCCGGTTAACACCGGCTCGGCCGTCCAGTCCGCACTGGGCATGGGCTTCCTGGCCGGCGGCACCAACATCAATGCCCAGATTCGTGCGCTTCAGCGTGACGGTGTCATACGCACCCTTGCCGAGCCGACCCTGACCGCAATCTCGGGCGAAAACGCCAGCTTCCTGGCTGGTGGCGAGTTCCCGATCCCGGTCAGCCAGGACAACGACACCATTGGTCTGGAGTTCAAGAAGTTCGGTGTCGGTCTCGATTTCACGCCTGTCGTCCTCAGCGAGGGCAATATCAGCATGCGCATCAAGACCGAAGTCAGTGAACTGACGGACGAGGGCGCGGTCAATCTCGGTGGCCTCGTGATTCCGGCCATCAAGGTGCGGCGGGCTGAGTCTACTGTTGAACTGCCGTCCGGCGGTACGCTGGTTCTCGCCGGCCTGCTGCGTGAGAGCTACAAGCAGTCGATCTCCGGTGTCCCCGGCCTGATGCAACTGCCTGTCCTCGGCGCCTTGTTCAAGAGCCGTGACTTCCTGCGTCAACAGACCGAACTGGTCGTCTTCGTGACGCCTTATGTGGTGCGCCCGGTGGCTGCCAGCCAGTTGTCGCGTCCGGACCAGAACCTTGCCCCGGCCAGCGACGCGGAGAGCATTTTCCTGAACCGTCTGAACAAGGTCTACAACACGCCGGGTCTCAGGGGAGCATATCATGGCCAGGTCGGCTTCATTTACGAGTAAGGAGCGGTCGATGCGCAATCCGATTATGGCCCTTGGCGTCGTCGCTACTCTTGGCGCGGCACTTGCCGGCTGCCAGAGCCCGCAGACAACGGCTGCCATGGCGTCGAACGACTATCGCCTGCGGCATCCGATCCTGGTGACAGAGCAGCCGGAGACGCTGGACCTGCCGGTCGCCCCCGGAACCCGTCGGCTCAGCCACGACTATACCGGGCGGATTGCCGCTTTTGGCAGTGAAGCTCGGGCGCAGGGCGTCGGCGGTGTCGAGATCCTGGTGCCGTCCGGAGCGGCAACTGAATCCGCTGGCCACGCGCTTGCGCCGCAGATCCGCAGCGCTCTTGCCAAAGGCGGCGTCCCCGCACGCCAGATCGCCGTTCGCTCGTATCCGGTTGGGGATCCGTCCGCCACCGCCCCCATTCGAATTGGTTATTCCAGGGTGAAGGCAAGCGCCGGGACCTGCGGTCATTGGCCGGACAATATCGGCGGCGGCATCGGCCCGAATGTCGACTACTACAACTACGGCTGCTCCCAGCAGGCCAACCTGGCTGCCATGGTCGCCAATCCTGCGGATCTGCTCGGGCCCCGCGCCCAGGGTGCCGCAGACCAGAACCGCCGCGCGGTTGTCTTCGCCAAGTATCGAAGTGGTGAGCAGACCGCAGCCAACTACAAGGAAGGCGATGGCGCCCGGATTTCCAGCGCTGGTGGCAGCGGCGGAAACTGATGACACTTAGGGAGATCAGCCGATGAGCAGCGCGCTCAGTCAGAACCTGCCGGGCGATCCGCTGGATATCGACGTATCCGAGACCGCCAGCTACAGCAGCTACGATGTCCGCTCTGTGCCGCGGATCTCCATCCAGGCCTTCTGCATGGATGCAGAAACGGCCCGCACCATTGAGGCTGCGGGCGAAGACCGGCGCATGACCAAGGCACACCTCAAGGTGCACATGGGCGGCATCCCGGGTGCGGTCGAATTCTATTCCCAAGCCCCAACCCCGAACCTGATCATCCTGGAGGCCGGCGCCAATCCATCGACGCTGATCCCGGAACTGGACCGTCTTGCTGAATATTGCGATGCCGGGACCAAGGTCGTAGTGATTGGCCGGCTGAATGACGTGGCGCTTTACCGCGAACTGATCACGCGGGGTGTCAGCGAGTATCTCGTTGCTCCCGTGTCGATCCTGCAGGTTATCGGTGCAATCGGGGCATTGTACAGCGATCCGCAGGCGGAGCCGCTGGGACGTACAGTGGCCTTTTTCGGTGTCAAGGGCGGAGCAGGTGCCTCCACGATCGCGCACAATGTCGCTTTCGGCATTGCCCGTTCCTTCGAAAATGAAGTCGTTCTCGCAGATCTCGACTTGCCGTTCGGAACGGCTGGCCTCGACTACAATCAGGATCCGCTGCAGGGTGTATTCGAGGCTGTCTCGGCTCCCGAGCGCCTTGATGAAACCTTCCTGGATCGCATCCTGTCGCGATGCTCGGAGCATCTCAGCCTGCTGGCTGCGCCTGCCTCGCTGGAGCGTACCTACGACTACACCGACAATTCCTTCGACCAGCTTGTCGATGTGATGCGCCAGGGGACCCCGTCCATCGTTCTGGACCTGCCGCATTCCTGGAATGGCTGGGTGAGGCATCTGCTGATCGCTGCCGATGAGGTGGTGATGGTGGCGGAGCCGGATCTTGCAAATTTGCGCAATGCCAAGAATCTCGTTGATACCTTGCGGCAGATGCGGCCCAACGATCATCTGCCGCATCTCGTGCTCAACCGTGTTGGCATGCCGAAGCGGCCGGAAATCAAGCCGGACGAATTCGCCAAGGCGTTGAACCTGCCGGTTCTGGCCGCCATTCCGTTTGATCCGCATCTGTTCGGGACCGCCGCCAATAATGGCCAGATGGTTGCCGAGCTGGATAGCCGGCATGCGGTCAACGAAATGTTGAACCACGTGGCGCAGGTGGTGTCGGGCAAGGTCGATCCGCGTAAAAACCGTCGCTCGCCCCTTGGTGCGCTGATGGGGTTGCTGAGAAAAGGCAAGGGAGCCTGACGGCTCGTTGAAGGGATACGGTAAGGACTATGTTCGGCAGACGTGGCACCACGACAACTGGACCCGTGCCCGGCGCGCATCCCGCCCCGGCTGCCGCGCCACAGCGCGAGATGGCAGCCCAGCTCGTTGCAGACCTGCGCCAGCCAGCACCCAATGATGATCAGGGTTCGGCCAAGGCCGCCCCCCCTCCGCCGCCACCGGCACCTCCGAAGAAGGAAGAAGAGCCGCAGCGGCGCCGTTCTGCTGAGTATTACACGACCAAGGCCTCGATCTTTGGCGCGCTCGTCGAGGCCATCGACCTGTCGCAGCTCAGCCGCCTTGGTCCCGAAGACGCCCGCGATGAGATCCGGGATGTCGTCAATGACATCATCGCGCTCAAGAATGTCGTCATGTCCATTGCCGAGCAGGAAGACCTGCTCGAGGACATCTGCAACGACGTCCTTGGCTATGGTCCGCTGGAGCCGCTGCTGGCGCGTGATGACATCGCCGACATCATGGTCAACGGTGCCCATACGGTTTACATCGAAACCGAAGGCAAGATGCAGAAGACCGGCATCGCCTTCCGCGACAATGCGCAGTTGATGAACATCTGCCAGCGCATCGTCAGCCAGGTTGGGCGCCGTGTCGACGAAAGCTCGCCGATCTGCGACGCACGTCTTCCGGATGGCTCGCGTGTCAACGTCATCGCCCCGCCGCTGGCCATTGATGGACCGGCACTCACCATTCGTAAGTTCAAGAAGGACAAGCTGACGCTGGATCAGCTCGTCCGCTTTGGATCGATCACGCCTGAGGGGGCGACGGTCCTTCAGATCATCGGTCGCTGCCGCTGTAATGTGTTGGTGTCGGGTGGTACCGGTTCGGGCAAGACGACACTCCTGAACTGTCTGACGGCCTACATCGACACGACCGAGCGCATCATCACCTGCGAGGACTCGGCTGAATTGCAGCTGCAGCAGCCCCATGTGGTGCGCCTCGAAACACGTCCGCCCAACCTTGAGGGGGAGGGCGAGATCACCATGCGTGATCTGGTCAAGAACTGTCTGCGCATGCGTCCTGAACGCATCATCGTCGGTGAAGTCCGTGGCCCGGAGGCCTTCGATCTCCTCCAGGCCATGAATACGGGTCACGATGGCTCGATGGGGACGTTGCACGCCAACTCGCCGCGCGAAGCCCTGTCGCGTGCCGAATCCATGATCACCATGGGCGGGTTCTCGCTGCCGTCAAAGACGCTGCGCGAGATGATCTGCTCGTCCATCGATATCGTGGTTCAGGCCGCGCGTCTGCGCGATGGGTCGCGCCGCATTACCCACATCACCGAGGTGCTGGGCATGGAAGGTGATGTGATCATCACCCAGGACCTGTTCCTCTACGACATCATCGGCGAGGATCAGAACGGCAAGCTCATTGGCCGTCATCGGTCCACTGGCATTGGCCGGCCGAGGTTCTGGGATCGTGCCCGTTACTACGGCGAGGAGAAGCGTCTTGCCGCTGCGCTTGATGCTGCCGAAGCGACGGAGGTCAATTGATGGACGCGCTGAGGAGCTTCATGAGCCCTGAAGTCATGACGGTTGCCGTGGCGCTTCTCGTCGCCTTCAGCATTGGCGGCATTCTCTATGCCTTGTTTGAGCCTGTCCTTTCCGGCTCCAAGAAGCGCGACGAGCGCCTTGGCCAGATCGCAACCCGCCCGTCCACCATCGCGGAGCGGCGTCCTGTGCGTGACGCAGACCGCCGGCGCAAGTCGGTTCAGGATCAGTTGAAGGATTTCGAGGACAAGCAAAAGGCCCGCAGTAAGAAAGCCTCCAACCTCACGCTCAATGCACGTATCGAGCAGGCCGGTCTCGAGTGGGAAAAAAAGCACTTCATTTACTTCAGTCTGGCATCGGCGGTTGTTTTTGGCCTGCTTGGTATCCTGACAACCGGCTCGCTCCTGTTTTCGGCCGCGTTTGTTTTTGTCGGCGGACTGGGATTTCCCCGCTTCTTTCTGTCATGGCGGCGCAAGAAGCGCTTTGAGGCATTTCTCGTCGAATTGCCGAATTCGGTAGAAATCATCGTGCGCGGCGTCAAGGCAGGCTTGCCGCTCGGCGACTGTATCAAGATTGTGGCAACCGAAGCGCGGGAGCCGGTCGCCAGTGAATTTCGCAAGATCGTCGAGGCGCAGATGATGGGCCTGACGCTCACCGAGGCGGTTGGCCGTCTGCCGGAACGGGTGCCTCTTGCTGAGGCGAATTTCTTTGCCATCGTCGTTGCCATCCAGCAGCAAGCTGGTGGCGCCCTGTCTGAAGCACTCGGGAATTTGGCAAAAGTCCTTCGTTCGCGAAAGACGCTGAAAGGAAAGATTCAGGCGCTGAGTTCAGAAGCAAAATCATCAGCAGGTATTATCGGATCTCTTCCGTTTGTCGTGACGGGTATTCTATATCTTGTTGCTCCAGATTATATAATGCTACTTTTTACTGAAACAGCAGGAAATTATATTATTGCAGGAGGGCTGTTTTGGATGTTTGTTGGAATAATGGTCATGCGAAAGATGATTAACTTTGATTTTTAGGAGTATGGTTTCATGACCCTCGCCGGTCTCAGCGATAGCCAGCTTGTGATCGCCGCTCTGACCATGATTGCGGTGGCGGGGACGCTGTTCACCCTGATCATGCCGATCTTCGAGCGCGATGGCTTGAAGGGCAGGATGAAGTCCGTCGCTTTGGAGCGCGAGAAGATGCGCGCGCGTGAGCGGGCGCGCATGGCAACGGAAAAGGGGCAGGACGTTCGTTCGACCTTGCGCAACCAGCCGAGGCAGCATGTCAAAAGCCTGGTTGATCGTTTGAATTTGAAATCCGCGCTGGCCGATGAGAACACGCAAGATAAGCTGAGGATGGCAGGTTTTCGCGGGGTCGGCCCTCTCTATACCTTCTTGTTTGCGCGTGTTGTAGCTCCAGTGGTGCTGTTCACTGTTGCCTTGTTCTATGCTTTTGCACTTCTGCCCGATACATTGCCAGGATTTACAAAGTTTTGTGCGGCATTGGTTGCTGGCGGGTTGGGCGTGTTTGCACCCAATGTCTACCTGCAGAACCTGATTACGAAACGGCAGCTGTCGATCCGCCGTGCCTGGCCTGACGCGCTTGACCTGATGCTGATCTGCGTTGAGTCCGGCATGTCGATCGAGGCAGCGTTCCGCAAGGTTGCAGAAGAGATCGGCATCCAGTCGATTCCGCTTGCCGAAGAGCTGACACTGACGAATGCCGAACTGTCCTATCTCCAGGAGCGGCGACAGGCCTACATCAATTTTGCCAAGCGGACAGGCGTTGACGGCGTCAAGAATGTCACCATGGCCCTGATCCAGGCCGAGCGCTATGGCACACCGGTCGGGACGGCCTTGCGGGTCATGTCCGATGACGTGCGCGAACAACGCATGCAGGAAGCTGAAAAAAAGGCAGCCTCCCTGCCACCCAAGCTGACCGTTCCGATGATCGTCTTCTTCCTGCCCGTTCTGTTCTTCGTCATCATGGGGCCGGCCGTGATGCAGATCATGGCGACATTCAAGTAAGGCGCCCGACCCGGTTCAGCAGACGTGGCGGCGGCTTTAGCGTTTAAAATTGCGTGGAAGCAAAGCAAACGAGCGCCTGCGATGGCGCTCGTTTGGAAATCAGGGCTTCGGGGTCAGGTCAGCCGCGTTGCGGTGTCCGCCCCTGCGCAGGACCCGCGCCCTGCTGCCGGCGGGCGTCAAGCATGGCGCGGACATAGGCGATGTTCGAGGCAGCCTGTTGCGGGTCAAGCTCCGTCGTTGCGACTTTCTCAGCTTCCTGGAACTTGCCTTGAAGGGCCAGCGTCAGGGCCAGGTTCTGGCGGATCCGGCTGTCGGCGCGCGGATTTTGCGCCGCCCGCCGCAATGCATATTCTGCGTCCGGCAGCTGGCCGGACAGAAGATGGGACATTCCGAGATTGTTGAGGATGGACGGCTCGTCCGGCGCAATCTTCAGCGCTTGGGTGTAGAGCTGACGTGCCCTTGCATTGTTGCCCATCTGGTCATGCACAGCGCCTTCCGCCGACATTAATCGCCAGTCCGGCTGTGTTGGCGACTGCGCATCCTGAAGCACATTCAGCGCCTCCGCAAAGTTGCCTGTCATCGCCAACAGTTTGCCGTAGGCGGATGCGACCTCCCGGTCATTGCCATTCTTGATGATGAACTGGCGCAGAACTGCAGTCGCTTGCTCAAGCTGCCCGTTGCGGCGCAAGGCATTGGCATAGCCGATAGCCGCATTCCGGTCGGCGGGATTGGACTGGTAGGCCCTGCCCCAGCGGTCGACCTCGGCGCGGGCCTCCGACGAGCCGGGGGCAATGTAGTTCACGTCCGGCGCGGCATGGGTCCCGGTGGTTCCGCGTGTTGTCTTGGCACAGCCCCCGACGAGGGTCAGCGCAAGGGCGGTTGCGGCCAGCGTGAGGATCCTGTGCGGACGGGCCGGACGGGTCGCGGCGCTTTCGGACATGTCGGGCTCCTGGGAGAACTCAGGGATGGGCCGCACGACAGGCGACCTTTCTCCGAGCAATATCTCGTTAACCCTAATGCATTGTTAATCGGCTGCAGTTTGCGAAACCGCTACGCAGCTGCCGGCGCCAGATGATTGCAAAGCGCCGGGCAGGGGATTACCTCTGGTACTCCCGCCTTTCGACGCCAAGGAGCGTTTCCGTGTCCGTTTTGCCCGCCGCCCCCGCAAATCTGCTTTGTCCGATCGACGCATCGTCCGTCCTCGTCCGGATCCATCCGGTAACAGTTGCCAGCCTTCCAGCTGTTCTCGATCAGCTCGGAGCCAATGCGGCCGGTTGGGCCACCATCCAGGGCTACAAGGCTGCGGCTGGCACTCTTCTCGTTGTCCCGGGACCTGGCGCGAGCCCCGCTGCCGTCCTGTTCGGTGTACCGGAGGAAGGAACGGCAGATCCGATGGCCGGTGGCGCTCTCGCCGGTCTCCCGGCTGGAGACTACGCCTTTGCAGAAGGGTTTGCTGACGAGGAGCAGGCAGCCGTTGCCTTTGGCCTCAGCGCCTATCGCTTCACCCGCTATCGCTCGGGCGACCAGAAGGAACAGCCGCGCCTGTACCTTGAAGACGAGGCGGTGCTTACCCGTGTCCGGCGCATCGTGACGGCCGTTGCCTTTGTCCGCGATCTCGTCAACACGCCAGCCAATGACATGGGGCCGGCTGAGCTTGAGAGTGCGGCGACCGGGCTTTTTGCAGCGCATGGCGGCACCAGCCGCGTCGTGCTCGGCGATGACCTGCTCTCGCAGAATTTCCCGATGATCCATGCCGTTGGCCGCGCAGCCGACGCCACCCGTGCGCCGCGCCTTATCGACTGCACCTGGGGTGATGAAGCTCATCCCAAGGTCACACTGGTCGGCAAGGGCGTCGTCTTTGACACAGGCGGTCTCGACATCAAGCCCTCCAGTTCCATGTTGCTGATGAAGAAGGATATGGGTGGCTCGGCCAATGTGCTCGGGCTGGCGCATCTGATCATGGATGCAGGGCTCCCCGTCCGCCTGCGCGTGCTGATCCCCGCCGTGGAAAACGCCATTTCCGGCGACGCCTTCCGTCCCGGTGACGTGCTGCCGAGCCGCAAGGGCCTGACGGTCGAGATCGGCAACACCGATGCGGAAGGCCGTCTTGTGCTCGCCGACGCCCTGACCCTGGCCGATGAGGAGGCGCCGGACCTGCTCCTCGATATGGCAACGCTGACCGGCGCCGCCCGTGTTGCGCTCGGGCCGGATCTGCCGCCTTTCTACACGGCCGATGAGGCCCTGGCGGCAGGCATCGCAGAGCATGCCGAAAAGGTTGCGGATCCGCTGTGGCGCATGCCGCTGTGGCAGCCTTACATGAAGTACCTCGACAGCAAGGTCGCGGACATGAACAACGTTAACCAGTCCGGTGCCGGCTTCGCCGGATCGGTCACGGCAGCGCTGTTCCTGTCCCGCTTTGTCGAGAACGCCGCTGCTTGGGCCCATTTCGACATCTTTGCCTGGACGCCGATCGAACGGCCCGGCAAGCCGTCCGGAGGCGAGGGGCAGGCCCTGCGCGCCCTGTTCTCGCTGCTGAGCGAGCGCTATCCGGTCAAATAATAACGCGGGCGAAACGATTGTGTGGTCTGCTTGCGCTGTCCGATTCTCTTGAGGGAGCGCGCCAGACCCATGGCGGTGGAGATCCGCGCCTCGCAGGCGCTCAAGCTCTGGCACGACGTCAATCTTTCCCTCGTCCGCGACGAGGAGCAGGATCTGTCGGCGCGCCAGATCACCATCCTGCTGACCGTCTATCTGGAGCCGCCCCCGCACACGGTGCGGGGGTTGGCTGCCCGCCTTGGCGTCACGAAGCCTGCGATCACGCGGGCGCTCGATACGCTGGGTGGCATGCGGCTTCTCTCGCGCAAGCGCGATGAGGCCGACAAGCGCAACGTCATCATCACCCGCACGGTTGAGGGGGCTCTGTATCTCGACCGTCTGGGCGATCTCGTGGTTGAAAAGGCAAAGTCCCTGCCACGGTGAAGGAGACAGGAAATGCCCGCCACCTTTGACCGCCGCCGTCACCCGGTGCGCGCCGATCTGGCTGCAACAAGTTACCGGGGACGCGTTGAAGCAGAGCGTTTTGCCGATCCCGTCCCCTATCGTGTGACGGCCTCTGCGACAGCGCTGCGCCGTGATCCCCGCCCGGATTGCGGCATCGATACGGAGGCGTTGTTCGGCGAGGTCTTCGACATCTTCGAGACGACGATGGAAGGCTGGGCCTGGGGGCAGTTGCGGACCGACGGCTACGTCGGCTGGCTTTCGTCCGATGACATCGCGCCGCTCGACCAGGTGACAACACACTGCGTCCGCGCCTTGCGCACATTCCGCTACCCCGGACCGGATCTGAAGTTTCCGCCGATCGGATATCTGTCGCTGGGGTCGAAGGTCACCGTTGTCGCACATGCGGAGACGCGGGGGCTAGCCTATGCGCGCCTCGCCGATGGCTCCTTCGTCGTCGCACGTCATCTGGTCTCCGAAGGTCATGTCGAGGCGGACTGGGTCGCGATTGGGGAAAGCCTCGTTGGTACCCCTTATCTCTGGGGCGGACGCTCATCCCTCGGGCTCGACTGTTCGGCCCTGGTCCAGCTGTCGGCGGGCTTTGGCGGCCATGCGCTTCCGCGTGACAGTGACATGCAGGAGGCAGAAGCAGGCACCGCGCTATCCTTCCGCGAGGGGGATCCGCTGCCGGCGGATCTTCGCCGCGGTGATCTGCTGTTCTGGCGCGGGCACGTCGGCGTGCTGTCCACGCCCGATCTTCTGACCCATGCCAACGGCTTCACCATGACCGTATCGCAGGAGCCGCTCGCCGAAGCCCTCGTCCGTATCGGCGCAAAAGAGTATGGCGCACTGACGGGCATTCGCCGCCTTTGAGGCGGCGCCGGGGATGGATCACTCCTCCCCGGCCATCAACCGGATGCGCTCTCCGCTCGCGCTGGGCACGGGCGTGGCTGCGGCGTCTCGCGCCATTTCCCCGAGGTCCAGATCTTCGATCTTGCGGCCGCGCTTGCCGATCTTTTCGGTCGAGATCAGGATCTGGTCGATGTCCTTGTTCGCCTGCGCGAAATGCGACTGCAGCTTGCCGACGCGCTCGTTCAGGCGAACGATGTCATCAGTGAGATGCCGCACCTCGGCCTGGATCAGATGAGCCTGCTCGCGCATCCGCGCGTCGCGCAGGACCGCCTGAATCACCTGGATCGACAGCATCAAAAGGGACGGCGAGACGATCACAACCCGCGACCTGTGCGCCTTCTGGATCAGGTCTTCGAAGTTCTCGTTCAGCTCTGCGAAGATGCTTTCCGAGGGGACGAACAGGAAGGCCGTATCCTGGGTCTCGCCGGGGATCAGATAGCGATCCTTGATGTCGCCGATGTGCTTGGAGAAGTCCCGGCGAAATTGTGTTTGCGCAATCTTCAGGTCCTCGTCGCTGGCGGCCTGTCGCAGCAGGTTGAAGGCTTCAAGCGGAAACTTTGCGTCGATGGCCAGCGGCGGTGCGCCATTGGGCATATGGACGAGGCAGTCCGGCCGAGAGCCGCCGGATAGGGTTGCCTGGAAGCTGTAGCCGGAGGGCGGCAACTGATCCTGGATGATCGCTTCCATGCGCGCCTGGCCGAACGCGCCACGCGTCTGCTTGTTGGACAAGATCGCCTGCAGCTGGCCAACCTGTCCGGACAGGTCGGAGATTGTCCGTTGCGCCCGGTCGATCACCGCCAGCCGCTCATGGACTTGCCTGAGACCCTCATGGGTCTGTTTTGTCGTGTCGGCCATCGACAGGCCAAGCTTGTGCCCCATGCCATCCAGCCGCTCGTTGACGGCACGCATCATGTCCGACTGCCGGGAACCGAAAACCTCGGCCATCGTCTGCATCCGGCCGGTCATTTCGCCTTGTGCCTTCAGCATCTGCGACAGGTGCGACTCCAGCTCCTGGATCCGCTCGGCTGCGACTGCCTCGCTGGTCGCGCCCTCCCGGATCTGGCGCAGCGTCTTGAAGGCGACAAGCAGCAGGATGGCCAGCAGCAGGAGGGCTGCGGTGATGGTGGCTTCCAGCACGCTGACGGGCCGGGTACCAAAGATGAAAAGGGTGTCTTGCATGAAACAAACATAGAACGATTCGGGCGCTTGTGCAGGCCCGCACGTGCAATCAGCGCCTGGACAGCATTTCCTGCTTTTGTGGCTTCGCCACATAAGGAATGCCGTTGACCGTTGGCGCGGCTTTGCCTATCTCGTCTGCATGAGCAAACGCGACATCCTCATCCTCCCTGACCCGGTCCTGCGCCAGGTCTGCAATCCCGTCACAAGCGTGGATGACAGCATCCGGCAATTGGCCGACGACATGCTGGAGACCATGTATGCGGCGCCTGGAATTGGCCTTGCCGCTAGCCAGATCGGTGAATTGAAGCGCCTGTTCGTGGTCGATGTGGCCAAGGAAGATCAGCCGAAGGCGCCGCTTGTCTTCATCAATCCGGAGATCGTCTGGTCTTCGCCTGAGTTGTCCGTCTATCAGGAAGGCTGCCTGTCGATCCCCGAATACTATGAAGAAGTCGAGCGCCCGGCCGAGATCAAGGTTCGCTTCCTGGATCGCACCGGCGGGGAGTGCGAGATCCACGCCGACGGACTGCTGGCAACCTGCATCCAGCATGAGCTCGACCATCTCAATGGCAAGCTCTTCATCGACTATCTGTCGAAGCTCAAGCGGGACCGCGTCGTCAAGAAATTCCAGAAACAGGCCCGTCTGGCCGAAAAGGCCTGATTCCGCGCCCGTGAGCTACTGCGGCAGTCCATGCCGGACGGCCGTAAAGGACTTGGTCAGGCCGAAGAACTTCTCTTTTTCGATTTCGCCGTCCGGGAACAGATAACGCATCTGGCGCAGGTCGAGCATGCGTGCATCCTCGAGCGAGGCCATGGCCTGGTCCAGGTCTGCGGCCTTGGGATAGAAGCCCGTCGTCATGGCAAGGTGAATTCGGTAGCGCAGCGGATCCGGCAGCCAGTGCAGGAACGGCGTGCGCGCATGCGGTTCGACCGGAAAGGCGAAGCTCGGCGTCTGGATCGCATAGGACGGGGCAACGCGGCGGGCTTCCCGCGCGAAGGCCTTCTTGTTGCTCCAGGAACCGACGTGCTCGATCACGGAGTTCGAGAACGCAATATCGTAAGCGTTGTCTGCCACATCTGCGAGGTCACAGGCATTGCCAAGGCGCATGTGGACGTTTTCCATGTCTTCCGGCAAAGGATCTGTCTCGGGAAACAGGTTGACGCAATCGACAGTGATGTTGGCAAAGTCGAGTTCATTGCGCCAGACGAGCCAGAACCCCCTGACCCCGCCGATATCGATGATCCGGCAGTGCCCCTTTACACGAATGACGTCGTCAATCATCCGGGCCAGTGACTGGATACGCTTCTTGCGAAAGCTGTTCTGTGCGGAAACGGGCGACAGGTCGAGCACGCTGAACTCCTGACAAATCAACGGTCCGCGCCTGGGCAAGTTCCCGCGCGGTCAATGAATGGTGACGGCGCGGTTTGCGTGACCTTGCCGAATGACCTGTCATATCAGGCCCCGGATAATTCCCGATTAACACACGGTCGATTGTCGGCCTGATCCTTGTCAGGCGCGAATGACAAGGACACCGATCAGCAGGGAGAGCAAAAAGTCCAGGGCGACCAGTCCGATACAGACACTGGCCGGCGCGCCGAAGGCAATCCGTGCGAGCCGGTAGCGGAAGTGCAGCACCGCGCCGACGGTCAGCAGGCTGATCAGGAGCACGCCGCCCTGGTTGAGGAAACCTGCCAGATGCAGGAGCGCCGCCAGCACAAAGGGCAATGCGCACAGGATGCTTGTCCAGTTGCGCAGGACAATGAAGCGGACGTAGCCTGTCGATAGCCCGAGCGGTCCAGCGAGCAAGGCAAGGATCAGCGGAAACAGGATCCAGTCAAGGCCAAGGGACAGGAACTGTGTAAACCAGAAGACATTCTCGGAGAAAGTTTCAACCGGTATCTGTCCGTCCGACAGAAGGAGCTTCTTTTCCGACTTTACGTTGATAAAATACAGCGGAAGTAACGGAAGAATGGCAAGGAAGGACCGCCAGAATCCAGACATCGACATGTCGAATGCATTGACCGCCGACGCATCACCGCGGAACAGGGCCCAGCTTGCTGCCAGTGCTGTCTTCAGCTCGCCGGGCCGGAACATCGATTACTCCGCAGCTGCAGGGAAATAGGCGTCGAGAAACCGACGGTAGATCGCAGCCAGCTTGTCGAGGTCTTCCATGGCAACACACTCGTTGATCTTGTGCATTGTCTGGCCGACAAGGCCGAACTCGACCACTGGGCAATAGTCCTTGATGAAGCGGGCATCCGAGGTGCCGCCACCCGTCGACAGTTCGGGCCTGCGACCGGTTTCTGCCTCGACTGCGTCGGACAGGCGGCCGATAAGGGTGTCGTCGCGCGTCAGGAAGGACTCGCTGGCGTCGCGCTTGAATTCCAGAGTGTATTCAAGATCTTGCGGTGCGCATGCCTGCAGTGTTGCGGTGACCTTGTCCTTCAGGCTGGCCAGAGTCCACTCGTCGTTGTAGCGGATGTTGAACCGCCCCTCGGCGCGCGCCGGGATCACGTTGAAGGCGGGGTTGCCGACTTCGATGTTGACGATCTCGAGGTTGGACGGCTCGAACCGTTCGTTGCCCTGATCAAGCGTCAGGTTTTCGAGGGCCGAAAGCAGGGTCAGCAGTCCCGGGATCGGGTTGCGCGCCAGATGCGGGTAGGCGACATGGCCTTGCGTTCCGGTCACAGTGACGACGCCGGAGAGCGAGCCGCGCCGGCCGATCTTGATGGCATCACCCAGGGCAGCCGGGTTCGTCGGCTCGCCGACGATGCAGGCATCGAATTGATAACCTTGAGCTTTTGCCCATTCGAGGAGCTTGACCGTGCCATTGACGGCGGGTCCTTCCTCATCGCCGGTGATGAGGAACGAGATCGTGCCGCCGAACTCTAGTCCACGCTCTTCCAGAAACGCCAGCGCTGCGGCGGCAAAGGAGGCGATGCCGCCCTTCATGTCAACGGCGCCGCGCCCGTAAAGAACCCCGCCCTCGATGGTGCCGTCAAACGGACCGTGACGCCAGGCGGTCAGGTCGCCGGGGGGGACGACATCGGTGTGACCGGCAAAGACGAAATGCGGCTTGCCGCTGCCGATGGTGGCGAAGAGGTTCTCGATGTCCGGCGTGCCGGTGTCGGAAAAGGTCACGCGGATAACCGCGAAGCCAGCGGATTGTAGTGTCTTTTCAAGGGCTTGCAATGCCCCGCCCTCGGCAGGTGTGACGGACGGGCAGCGCAGCAGGTCGCGGGCGATGGTGACGGCGGAGGAGAAGGGCTGGGTCATGATGCTTTTGTCTGTAGCCCCGTCAAAGGCCTGGCGTCAATCGGTGAGCCGGGTGCCTAGCTGCGGCGGTAGTAGCTGTTGGTCATCGGGCCGTAGCGATTTGGCCCCGCGTTGCCTGGAAAAAAGCCGAGCGCGAAAATCCCGAGGATGTTGATCACGGGCACGAAGGCAAGCAGCGCCAGCAATCCCGGCAGGCCAAGATCCTGCAGGCGCTTGATGACCAGCGCCAGCTCGACGGCCGTTACGATCAGAAAGAGCAACGGGAACAGAGGGTTGGAGCTGAGGAAATCAGCCACCTGAAGTGCTGCCATGTCCGTTTCAGGCGGCAGCGACTTGACCCACATGTTGGCGGCAATGGCTATGACGATCCATAAAAGGACCAGCGCCAGCCAGTAAGGCTTGCGGCCCAGCCGGCCGATCGGGCTGAGGAACAGCCAGAAAAAGCCGGGGGCCGTGTTGGCCGGGGGAAGATCATGCTGCATCTGGAAACCGGTCTGTTCGGAACGCGTCTTCCCCGCAGGTAGTGCCAACCGGTCGGCGGATCAAGCAGAAGCGTCGGAGAGGCGCAAAAAGAGGCCTTCAGCGTACTGGAAACTACGGTTGGCCTTGCGACAAATTCAGGTCAATCTGGGAGAAAACAACGACCCTTCCGGAGAAAACGCAGCCATGCAGATCGAGGACACCGCGCCCGCTTCTTCCACACCCCCTTCCGCCCCTCCGGCACCTGTGACACGGCCCGATCCGGTGGTGATGGTGATCGAGATGGAGGACATCGTCGACGCACTGGCGGAGGGCCTGCGCGACTTCCGCAGGGCCCCGCAATACGGCCTGTTTTTCGGAGCGATCTATGCGCTCGGCGGGTTGTTCATCATCCTGACCGCCTCCGCGCTGCAGATGAGCTATCTCAGCTATCCGCTCGCCGCCGGTTTTGCGCTGGTCGGGCCTTTCATTGCCTGCGGCCTCTATGAGGTCAGCCGCCGGATCGAGAGCAACCAGCCGCTCAGCTGGTCAGCAGTCCTTGGGGTGATCTGGGCGCAGCGGGGCAAGGAAATCGCCTGGATGGCGTTTGTGGTGCTGTTCGTGATGATCATGTGGATGTACCAGGTGCGCCTGCTGCTTGCGCTGTTCCTCGGCTTCCAGTCCTTTGCCACATTCGGCGAGTTTGTCGAGACCGTGATCTCGACGCCCGAGGGGCTGATGTTCCTGGCGATCGGCCATGTGGTCGGGGCGTTGCTGTCGGTGGTGCTGTTCTCGCTGACGGTGATCTCGTTCCCGCTGCTGATGGATCAGGACCGGGATTTCATCACGGCGATGATAACCAGTGTCCGGGCGGTGGTGGCCTCCCCGGTGCCGATGATTGGCTGGGCGCTGGTTGTGACCGTGACGCTGATCATCTCGATGGTGCCGGCCTTCGTCGGCCTGATCATCACCTTGCCTGTGCTGGGGCATACGACCTGGCACATCTACCGCAGCTGCGTGCTGCCGGCTCCGCCGGTCGAGGCGGATCAGCCGTCCGAGCCCTCGTCGTCATCGTCGTCCACGTCGATTGCATCTGCCTGACCGTTCCCGCGCGCTGCCGCGAGCCAGGCGGCGCGCGAGGCCAGGTCCACCTCGGCCGGCCGGTAGTCCACCCGCGTCAGATAGAGCCCGTCGGGCGGGGCAACCGGACCGCAGGCCTTGCGGTCGCGCGCGGCAAGCGCGGCGCGGACGTCATCGGCGGTCCAGCGGCCTTCGCCGACGAGCTTGAGCGTGCCGACCATCGAGCGGACCTGATTGTGCAGGAATGACCGCGACGCGCATTCGGCAATGACCTCGTCGCCCTCGCGGCGCACGGTAAAGACCTCCAGCGTCTTCTCGGGGCTTTTCGCCTGGCAGCGGGTGTGGCGGAAGGTCGTGAAGTCGTGGTGGCCGATAAAGATCTGCGCGGCCTCATGCATCGCGGCGGCATCGAGGTCCGGCTTCACGTGCCAGACCAGCCCGCGCTCGAAGGTGACCGGGGGAACCCGGTTGAGGATGCGATAGCGATAGGCGCGGCGGATGGCGGAGAACCTTGCGTCGAAGCCGTCATGCATCTTTTCGCAAGACATGACCGCCACCGCATCCGGCAGGCAGTAGAAATTGACCGCGCCCATCACGGTCTCGGTCGGCCAGTCGCGGCTGAGGTCGACATGCGCCACCTGCCCGGTGGCATGCACGCCCGTGTCGGTTCGGCCGGCGCCGCCGATGGTGATGTCCTCGCCGCAGAAGGATTTCACCGCGCGCTCGAGCACGGCCTGGACGGACGGCCCGTTGGCCTGCCGCTGCCAGCCGACAAAGGGGCGGCCGTCATATTCGATGGTCAGCTTGTAACGCGGCATTGCCCTATTCGAACTCCTCGAAGGGAGAGGCGAAGCTGACCTCGACGGGCAGATCGTGGCTGCCCGCTTCGCTGAGGGCCAGCGCCATGAAGGCCGCGCCGGCATAGGGCGCCTGGACCTTTTTTGCCAGCTCAGCATCGAAGCCGAAGCGCGGGTAATAGGCCGGCGGACCCAGAACAAGGACCAGATCCTCGCCAAGCCGGCGCAGGTCCTCAAGACCGGCCCGGATCAGGGCCGAACCTATGCCGGTGCGCTGCAGGTCCGGATTGACCGAAACCGGAGCAAGGCAGGAAATCTGCAGCCGGTGGCCAGGTCCCGCCCCGGTCACGCGGCTGAAGGCGACATGACCGGCGACGCGGCCATCGTCTGTGCGGGCGAGCAACTCGAGCACCAAGGCCCCGCAATGGCGCAGGTTATGCACGAGCCGGACCTCGGCCTCCTGCCCGAAGGCCGCCCGAATGACATCGGCCACCGCCGCCTCGTCACTGGCGCCAACCGGGTGAATGCTGATCCTTGGCGTGTTGCTCAGATCGCTCATACGGTGTCCTTTTTCCTCATTCCGCGCCGCCGCGCTCCTCTCTCCCCTTCAGCGGGAGATGTCTGCGTTAGCAGACAGAGGGGGGTAGCGGCGCTTCCGATCATTCCAGCGCTGCGACAGTCCGTGAGGCCGTTCACCCCCCTCTGCCCCCTGCCGGGGGCATCTCCCCCTCAAGGGGGGGAGAGGACGAGAGGCTGTGCCACACGGTCTTAGCGCTTTCGGTTCTCGCCCTTACCAGGCAATCAATCATCTTCGTCCAGCTTTGTGGCGTGCTGAATATGTCACTCGCCCCAAACACATACCACTCGCCGCCGCGCCCCTCTCCCCCCTTGAGGGGGAGATGTCTGCGTCAGCAGACAGAGGGGGGTAGCGGCGCTTCCGATCATTCCAGCATTGCGACAGTCCGTGAGGCAGCTCACCCCCCTCTGCCCCCTGCCGGGGGCATCTCCCCCTCAAGGGGGGAGAGGACGAGAGGCTGTGCCACACGGGCTTAGCGCTTTCGGTTCTCGCCCCTGTCTGGCGTTGCCACCCACCCCCAACCCCTCCCCACCAGGGGGAGGGGGGCTGAGAGGCTGTGCCACACGATCTTAGCGCTTTCGTTTCTCGCACCGATCAGGCGATTACGTCGCCCGCTGTCAGTTTGGCACCGCGCTGGAATTCCTCGCCCGGCATCGGCTTCTTGCCGGCGCGCTGGACGGTGACCAGTCGGATGGCGCCAGTGCCGCAGGCGATCACCGGATCGCCGGAGACATCCAGCACCGTTCCAGGTGCACCGGACCCATCGGCCAGCTTTGAGCGCAGGACCTTGACCCGTTCCCCCTTGCCGGCGAGCACGGGTTCGCACCAGGCGCCGGGGAAGGGCGACAGCCCGCGGATGTGATTGTGGACCTCGGCCGCCGGCCGCGTCCAGTCGATCCGCGTTTCATCCTTGGAGAGTTTGGAGGCATAGGTCACGCCGTCTTCGGACTGCGGCGTCTGGCCGAGCGCATTGCGCGACAGGGCGGCCAGGGCGCGTACCATGAGATCGCCGCCGAGCGCCGACAGCCGGTCATGCAGCTCGCCGGCGGTCATGTCGGTCCCGATGGCCAGCGTCTCGGACATGCAGACCGGACCCGTGTCGAGGCCGGCTTCCATGCGCATGACCTGAACGGCGGTTTCCGTGTCGCCGGCCATGATGGCGCGGTTGATGGGGGCAGCACCGCGCCAGCGCGGCAGCATCGAGGCATGAAGATTGAGGCAGCCTTCGCGCGGCGCATCCAGCACCGCCTGCGGCAGCAGCAGCCCATAGGCGACCACCACGGCGACATCGGCGTCGTGGCTGGCAAAGATGTCCTGGTCGTCGGTGCCTTTCAGCGATTTCGGCGTGAACACCGGGATGCCAAGCGCCTCGGCGGCTTCGTGCACGGGCGACTTCTTCAGCTCCATGCCGCGGCCGGCGGGCCGGGGCGGCTGGCTGTAGCAGGCGACGATGTCATGGCCCTGGCCGACGATTTCCATGAGGGTGGGCACGGAAAAGTCCGGTGTACCCATGAAGACGATGCGAAGGGTCATGTGCGTCCAGTGTCCAAGTTTGGAGTGCCGCTCTTATGGCGCAGTCAGGCAAGGCCCGGCAACAGCACTTTGAGGCTGGCGACCATCATTTCCATGGCGATGGCGGCCAGCAGCATGCCCATGATGCGGCTCATGATGCTGGTGGCGGTCTCGCCCATCATGCGGCCGAGAAGGGGGGCGGCCAGCAGCGTCGCGGCCATCAGGGCGATGGTGAGGCCGAGCGCCGCGGCATAGGCGATGTCATCCGCCCGGTCGACGGCTTCGCCGCGGAAAATGATCAGCGTGGTGATGGTACCAGGACCCAGCAGCATCGGCACGGCCAGGGGATAGATGCCGGGGTTGCCGGCAAAGGCCTGGCGGCGGCGCTCCTCGTCGGTGCCATGGTGCACGTTGCTCTGCTCGCCCGAAACCAGATTGATGGCAATCAGGAGGATGAGGAAGCCACCGGCCAGGCGGAAGGCATCAAGAGAGATGCCGAACAGCGTCAGGATGGCCTCACCAGTGAAGGACACCAGCACGGCACCGACCGTGAGGCCGGCGATGGCGGTGATGGCGACGCTGCGTTGCTCGGCCGGGGTGCGGCCGGCGGTCAGGCTCAGGAACACAGGCAGGTTCGCCGGCGGGCTGACGATGGCGATCAGTGCGGCAAACATCTTCAGGAAGAAGGCCTGATCCATGAGGACTCCGGTGCAAAAAGCCCGCGCAGGGGCTGGCGCGGGCACATGATGGCATGGGCCCGGTTTACACGCAGAATGGCGGAACAGAAAGGGGGAGGGGCCGTCTGGGTGGGGGACAGGTGTTTTGCGGCTTTGCCCGGAGTTGAGCGCGGGATGGATCCCCGCACGAGGGGCGGGGATCACTGCGGAGAGAGGGGCAAGTGCCCCAATCGGTCCCGGACGACGCGCGGAGGTTGATCAGTCGCGCAGGAGTTCGTTGATGGCGGTCTTGGCGCGGGTCTGGGCGTCGACGCGCTTGACGATAACGGCGCAGGCGAGGCTCGGGCCCGGGGTGCCGTCCGGCAGCGGCTTGCCCGGCATGGCGCCCGGGACCACCACGGAATAGGCCGGCACTTCGCCGATGAAGACTTCACCGGTGGTGCGGTCGATGATCTTGGTCGAGGCGCTGATGAAGACGCCCATGGACAGGACGGCGCCTTCGCGCACGATCACGCCTTCGACGACTTCCGAGCGTGCGCCGATGAAGCAGTTGTCCTCGATGATGACCGGGCCGGCCTGCAGCGGCTCGAGCACGCCGCCGATGCCGACGCCGCCGGACAGATGCACGTTCTTGCCGATCTGGGCGCAGGAGCCGACGGTGGCCCAGGTGTCGACCATGGTGCCTTCATCAACATAGGCGCCGAGGTTGACGAAGGAGGGCATCAGCACTACGCCCTTGCCGATGAAGGCCGAGCGGCGAACGATGCAGCCCGGAACGGCGCGGAAGCCGGCTTCCTCGAAGTTGACACCGCTCCAGCCGTCGAACTTGGACGGAACCTTGTCCCACCAGGTCGCCTGACCCGGGCCGCCCTTGATCACGTCCATCGGGTTGAGGCGGAAGGACAGAAGCACAGCCTTCTTTGCCCACTGGTTCACGTGCCAGGCGCCGTTCTCCTGCTTCTCGGCAACGCGCAGCTGGCCGCGATCGAGAAGGTTCAGCGTGGTCTCGACCGCGTCGCGGGCCTCGCCCCGGGTGCTGGTGTCGATGGTGGCGCGGTTCTCGAAGGCGGCGTCAATGGTGGCGGCAAGCTGGGCAAGATCGTGCGACATGGGTTTGTGCGGCTCCGCAGAGGAATGAAAATCTGTTCGCGCGGATAAAAGGCGGCGTACCGGTTTGAGTCAATGCTTGATGCGACTTGAGAAGCACTCAAGTGCGGCATTGGTGCCGGGCGTCTAGGGTGCAGCGCTGGCGAAGGCGGGAATCGGTCCCGTGTCCACGCCAGCCGGAGCCGGACATGCCCCTGTGGATCGTCGTTACCCTGTTTGCCGCCTTCTGCCAGAACCTGCGCTCGGCCTTGCAGAAACACCTGAAGGGACGGCTCGGCACGACGGGCGCGACTTTCGTGCGGTTTGGCTACGGTTTCCCTTTCGCGCTTGCCTATGTCGGCGTGCTGCATTGGGGCTTCGGCATGGCGCTGCCGGTGCCGGGGGCTGACTTTGCCGTGGCGGCGGTGCTGGGCGGGCTGGCGCAGATCGGCGCGACCTTCCTGCTGGTGCATCTGTTTTCCTTCCGCAACTTCGCGGTCGGGACGGCCTACAGCAAGACCGAGCCGGTGCAGGCGGCGCTGTTCGGCGTCTTGATCCTGGGCGAGCATGTCGATCTCTCCGCCGCGATTGCCATTGCGGTCGGGGTGGCGGGCGTCATCCTCATTTCCATGGCGCGGGTGCCGATGACGGCCAAGGCGATCCTGGCCTCGCTGACGGGCAAGCCGGCGCTGATCGGGCTCGCCAGCGCGGCGTTGTTCGGCGCATCGGCCGCCTTCTACCGTGCCGCCTCGCTGGCGCTGGAGGGGCCGGGCTATCTGATGCAGGCCGCCTATGCGCTGGCGGTGGTGACGGCGTTCCAGTCGGTAGTGATGATCGTGTGGATGGCGCTGCGCGAACCGGATCAGCTGAAGGCGAGCTGTGTCCACTGGCGGCAGGCGGTGTGGGTCGGGCTGGTGGGCGTTGCCGGATCGGCGGGCTGGTTCACCGCGATGACGCTGCAGCAGGTGGCCTATGTGCGGGCGCTGGCGCAGGTGGAGCTGGTGTTCACGCTCGCCTTCTCGTGGTTCGTGTTCCGCGAGCGGGTGAATGGCCGCGAGCTGGCCGGCTGCGTGCTGATCGTGGCCGCGATCCTTGGCCTGTTATGGGGCCGGATGGGCTGAGGCTTGGCCGGTCGCGTCCATTGAGGCGGCGGCGAAGAGCCAGTCGCGGAAGCCGGAGACCGGGCGGCTGAGCGGGCGGCCGGGCGAGCGGACGAACCAGTAGCCGGTGTCGAGCTGCATCACCGGCCAGTCCGGCATGACCAGATGCCCGGCGGCCAGTTCCTGTGCCACGAAGCGGCGGTCGATGGCGATGGCCCCCATGCCGGCGACGGCGGCCTGGATGGCAAGATCGCGGCTTTCCAGCACCATCCCAGACCCGGCGTCCGCGTGTTTCAGCCCGGCGTGGGCAAGCCACTTCGGCCAGTCATCGCGGCGCGAGGCGCTGTGCAGCAGGCGAAGGCCGGAAAGGCCGGGCTGGGCGGCGTTCATCTCGGGCTTCAAGAGGCGCGGCGCCATGGCGACGGCGAGATGCTCGCGCCAGAGCAGCGTGCTCTCGATGCCGGGCCAGTCGCCGGTGCCAAGGCGAATGGCGCAGTCGTAGTTCTCGCGGTCGAGATCAATGACGCGGGTGGTGGCCGACAGCAGCAGCTCCACATCCGGCTGCACCGCCTGGAAATCCGGCAGGCGCGGGATCAGCCAGCGGGTGGCGAAGGTGGAAACGGTCGAGATGCGCAGCTCGGTCCGGCCCCGGCGGCGGAAACTGTCGACGGCGGTCTCGATGCGCTCGAAGGCATCGCCAAGGCCAAGGGCGAGGCGCTTGCCTTCCTCGGTCAGGGTCAGGCCGCGGCCATCGCGCAGGACGAGGGTCGCCCCCAGCTCGCTCTCCAGCTTGCGCAGGAGATGCGACAGGGCCGAGGGCGAGACGCCGAGATCATCCGCCGCCTGCGCCGCCCGGCCGTGGCGGGCGAGGAGCGCAAAGGCATGAAGGGCGCGCAGGGAGACCATGGTGGCTTTCGGCTGATGTGACTTGATATTTTCTCAATACAGCCAAGGACGGTGTTGCGTCTATGGGTGGCGTCTGGGGCCGTCTCAGCCGGTCTTCAGGACCCCCAGCACCGCGTGCAGGAAGCCGCCGAGGTCGTCGGTGGCAAAGTCCACATGGGGGGCGTCCTGGCCTTCCATCTCCCAGGCCTCGCGGAACACCTCGCGTGTGCCCTGCGGCACGATCAGCACGGTGCGCATGCCGAGCTTGTGCGGCACGAGCAGGTTGCGGGTGAGGTCCTCGAACATGGCCGCGCGCGCCGGGGCGACGCCGGTCTTCTTCAGGAACAGCTCGTAGGTCTCGCGGTTCGGCTTCGGCATCAGGCCGGCGGCGACGATGTCGAAGATGTCCTCGAAATGGTCGGTGATGCCGAGGGCCGCGGCCGTGCGTTCCGCATGGGGACGGTCGCCGTTGGTGAAGATGAACTTGCGGCCCGGAAGGGCAGCAATCGCCTCGCCAAGCTTCGGGTCCGGCTGCACCGGCGAATAGTCGATGTCATGGACATAGGCGAGGAAGTCGTCGGGCTCGATCTGGTGTTCCAGCATCAGCCCGCGCAACGTCGTGCCGTAGTCGCGGTAATATTCCTTCTGGCGGATCCGCGCGGTGACCTCGTCGAGCGACAGGAGCCTGGCGATATACTCCGAGATGCGCTTGTCGATCTGCGCGAACAGGTTGACATGCGCCGGGTAGAGCGTGTTGTCGAGGTCGAACACCCAGGCCTCCACGCCGGTGAAGGCGCGAAGGTCGTAGGTGTGGGCGTGGCCGCCCTCGCCGGATCCGGGGGCGCCGCTCACTTGCAGAGCAGCGTGCCGACGCCGCGGTCGGTAAAGAGTTCGAGGAGGACGGCGTGCGGAACCTTGCCGTCCAGGATGACGACGCCTTCCACGCCCCGGTCGAGCGCCTCGATGCAGGTCTCGACCTTCGGGATCATGCCGCCGGAGATGGTGCCATCGGCGATCAGCTCATGGGCGCGGGCAACGGTGAGTTGCTTGATCAGCTTGCCGTCCTTGTCGAGAACGCCGGGGACGTCGGTGAGGAACAGGAGGCGCGAGGCATTCAGCGCGCCGGCAATGGCACCGGCAAAGGTGTCGGCGTTGATGTTGTAGGTGGCGCCATCCTCGCCAGGGGCGACAGGGGCCACGACCGGGATCAGGTCTTCCTTCAGCATCAGTTCGAGCATGGTCGGATTGACGACAGCCGGCTCGCCGACGAAGCCGAGATCAACGATCTGCTCGATGTGGGAATTGGGGTCGACCATGGTGCGCGTCAGCTTGCACGCCTTGACGAGGTTGCCGTCCTTGCCGCAGAGGCCGACCGCACGGCCGCCTTCGGCGTTGATCGACTGGACGATTTCCTTGTTGATCGAGCCGGCGAGGACCATCTCGACGATCTCGACGGTGGCCTTGTCGGTGACGCGCAGGCCGCCCTTGAACTCGGAGACGATGCCAAGACGGGTCAGCATGCTGCCGATCTGCGGGCCGCCGCCGTGGACGACCACCGGATGCACGCCCGACTGGCGCAGCAGGGTGATGTCACGGGCAAAGGCGCGGCCAAGTTCGGCGTCACCCATGGCATGGCCGCCGTACTTCACCACGACGCGCTTCTTGTCGTAGCGCTGCATGTAGGGCAGGGCCTGGGCGATGATATGCGCGTTGCTGAGGAAGTCCTGGCTGGTCATGGGGCTGGTCATGGGCGGTGGCGCTCGCTGCTGCGGTGGCGGGGCCGGCGCGGCACTGCCGCCCGGACGGCCGTTTGGGCCGGTCAGCGTCTATAGCCGGTTTGGCGGGGCTACTCAACGCGCTTTGGCGGGTCCTCAGCCCGCGAATGCCTGGACGCCGGGCTGGCAACGTTCCTCGGATCGCGCGATCTGACGCAGGAAAGCGGCCTGTGATTTCAGCGGTGCCGAAGCCACCAGGAGAAACTCATCGCAGCCGGCGAGGGCAAGGCTGCGCTCTTCGGCGCGAGTGGTCACGCCTTCGGCCGTCACGGACAATCCGAGGTCAAGGGCAAGGCGAGCCAGGGCCTGGGCGAGACGGAACGGAGTGTCCACGCCCGTTTCCATTGCTGATGTCAGGTTCAGACCAACCCGGTCAATGCCCGCAGCAATCAGCTGGGCGGGAGTGGTCGTTCCGCTGCCATAGCCCGTCAGGCCAAGGTGAACGCCATCTCCCTTCAAGGTGGCAAGGCTTGCGAACATGTCGGGCGTCAGGCCGGCAAGCATGCTTGCACTGAGGTCCAGTTGCAGGGCGCCCGGAGCAAGGCCCGAGCGGGCCAGCAACGATCTGACGCGGATGGCAAGCCCTGGATCGGCGAGCTGCGCCGGGGCCAGGCCGACGCGCAGGCGCAGGCGATGGGATGCCAGGCCGTGCCATGCCCTGGCCAGGTTGATCGCATGTTCAAGCAGCCAGTTGGCTGCATCAAGGGCTTCAAGGGATGAGCCAAGTTCCTCGTGCAGGTGATCCAGGACCCGGCTGCTGCCATCAGCGCGGTTCCAGACAGGGACGGCCTGGGCTCCGATCAGGCTGTTGTCCGTAAGGCTGCGGATCTCGCGCAGGCCAATTTCCAGCGCGCCATCCTTGCGGGCCCGCAGGACACTGCGACGCAGGCGGTCAAGATTGTCGATGCGCTCGCGCATGGGCGGCTGGAACACCTTGTAGCGTCCGCGCCCCTCCGCCTTGGCAGCATAAAGCGCGAGGTCGGCATTGCCGAGCAACTGGTCCGGCGTGCCGCCGTCACGCGGCAGCAGCGCGACGCCGATACTCACGCCGCACGCGACGCTGCGACCATCAAAATGGACCGGCTCCGACAAGGCCCGGACGAGCCCCATGGCGCAGTCCTCTATGGCAAGATCGCGCCGCAAGGCAGGGTCGAGAATGGCAAACTCGTCGCCACCCAGCCGGGCAATGGTGGCTTCATCGGAGACACAGGCCCGCAGGCGACCTGAGATGACCTTCAGAAGTTCATCCCCGGCAGCGTGACCATAGGTGTCGTTGATGAGCTTGAAATTGTCGAGATCGAGCAGGAGCAAGGTCGCCGGTTCGCCGTTCTCCTGCCAATCTGCATAGGTGGCATCGACCGCGCTGTGGAAGCCAATCCGGTTTGCAAGGCCGGTCAGGGAGTCGTGACGGGCCAGATACTCCATCTGGCGGCGGCTCTCTTCCTCGATGGTGACATCGCGGCAGATGCCGCGATAGCCGATGAAAGTTCCGTCCCGCCCGAAGCGGGCCCTTGCAGTGATGCTGATACTGTGGACCTGACCGCGGTACATCGTCTGATAGCGCCGATCGCGCAAGGGCTGGGCCGGGTCATGGTTCGCCAGAAGAGCGAGGAGTTCTGGGCTTGCCTCGTATTTGACCTCTTCCGAGCCGCCGTCAGACAGGCATTTCCTGGCGGGTGTGTCGACCTGCGTCGGTAAAAAGGTGACCCCGTGGACCGGATCGTGTTCCCAGACCCAGTCCGATGCAATGTCGAGAAAGTCGCGGAGCCATGTCGTGTGGTTTCGGGTGATCAGGACGCGCGATGCAATGATGCCGAGATGGGACAGCATGGCCCGCGTCGCTTCGTCCAGCCCGTCTGGCCGGGCAGCGTGGTCCTGGACACAAAGCGACGCGATGATATTGCCATTGACGTCGCAAAGCGGAAAGCCGGCGTAATAGTGAAGGCCGGCGGTCACGCTTGGATGATTGGCAAGATGCGGCTCGCGGCGCAGGTCCGGATATTCCACGGCCTTGCCCTGGCGCACCACATCGCAACACAGGGTCTCGTCGGTATTGAGGACAAGGGTTCCCCCGTTACCGGCGTTGATGACGATCGTTTGTGGGCCTTCAAGAATGGCAACAAAGCCGCGGGCGCATCCTGCAATGCCCCGGGCCAGCTCGGCCAATGCCTTCAAATCGAGCTCGTTCGGATCCTCCAGCACCGCCAGCATCGCATTGGCCCGTTCGCCGGAAGTCATCCGTGAAACGTCGCATCCGGCAGGGGCGCTACAGGGGCGGGCCGCCGTTTCATTCTCATCCGGAGCGGAAAACCGTGTCACGTCGCCTGGACCATTGTTGGTTCTGTCAGGCTTACTCTGGCGCGATGCTCGTTAAAGTTACGTGTATGCCGTTAGGTAAAAGTGCGAGGATCAGCCGGAATGCTGCAGGATACATAATTAAAAATACGGATATTAAGTTTATCTTTCCAGCAGATTTGCAATTTCTGCGCGCAGGGTGTCCAGTCCGTGCCCCTTTTCCGAAGAGGTGGTGATGATCATCGGAAAGGCCGCTGGGCGCTTGCGCAATGTCTCTGCGGTCGCATCAAGCAACGTCGCAAGCTGGGTCGGCTTGATCTTGTCGGTCTTGGTGAGCACGACCTGGTAGACGACAGCTGCCTTGTCCAGCAACTGCATGGTGTCGAGGTCGTTCTGCTTGATGCCATGGCGGCTGTCGATCAGCAGGAACACGCGGCGCAGGTTCGGCCGGCCACGCAGATAAGAAAACACCAGTGCCGTCCAGGCGTCGACCATGGACTTCGGAGCTTCGGCGTAGCCGTAGCCGGGCATGTCAACAAGGGTCATGCCGGTCTCGGGCGCAGCGAAGAAGTTCAGCATTTGGGTGCGGCCGGGCGTGTTCGAGGTGCGGGCCAGATCCTTGCGCCCGGTGAGGGCGTTGATCAGGCTCGACTTGCCCACGTTCGAGCGTCCGGCAAAGGTGATCTCGACACCGGCAGAAGCCGGAAGCTGGCGCATGTCGGCGACGCTGGTGACGAAGTTCCAGGGCTTGGCGAACAGAAGGCGGCCGGCTTCGAGCTGATCTTCGGTGAATTCGGGTGTGTGGGTCATCGTACTTTTCTATCCTGTTGCCCGGCTGCCGTCGAGCGCGGCGCCTGGGCATCAATGCAGAACACCCCGTGGACGGCCACGGGGTGTTGCTGGTGTATCCGGCATGGACGGATCAGCCGTCCGTTCAGCCCTTGGTCTCTTCCGCAGGCTTCTTTTTCTTGAACGTGTCGCGCAGGTTGTCCCAGAGTTCCACCTTCACACCCTGCCGCCGCATAATGACATATTGCTGGGCGATCGAGAGGCTGTTGTTCCAGGCCCAGTAGATCACTAGACCCGCCGGGAACGAGGCCAGCATGAAGGTGAACAGCACCGGCATCCAGGTGAAGATGATCTGCTGGGCCGGATCGGTCGGCGCCGGGTTCATCTTCATCTGCACGAACATGGTGACGCCCATGATCAGCGGCCAGATGCCGAGCATCAGGAAGGTCGGCGGATCCCACGGGATCAGGCCGAACAGGTTGAAGATCGTGGTCGGATCCATGGCAGACAGGTCATGGATCCAGCCAAAGAATGGCGCATGGCGCATTTCGATGGTGACGAACAGCACCTTGTAGAGCGCGAAAAACACCGGGATCTGGATCAGAACGGGAAGGCAGCCGGCGAGCGGATTGATCTTCTCCGACTTGTAAAGCTCCATCAAGGCCTGCTGCTGCTTGGCCTTGTCGTCCTTGTACTTCTCGCGAATGTCCAGCATCTGCGGCTGCACGAGCTTCATTTTGCTCATGGAGACGTAGGACTTGTTGGCCAGCGGGTAGAAGACCAGCTTGACGAGAACCGTCACCAGCAGGATGGCGACGCCAAAGTTGCCGACGAGATGGAACAACCAGTCGATGACGAAGAACATCGGCTTGGTCAGGAAGTAGAACCAGCCCCAGTCGATCAGCAGCTCGAAGCCTTCGATCTTCAGCGTGTCCTCGTAGGCGTCGATCAGCTTGGTTTCCTTGGCACCTGCAAACAGGTAGGACACGGCCTCGCCATTGGCGCCCGGCTGGACGGCAACAGCATCGCCAAGGAAATCGGCCTGGTAGATGTCGGTGCTGGCATTGTAGCTGAAGCTCGGCTCGAAGCTGGTGCCGCGAACCGGGGCGAGGCTCGTCGCCCAGTACTTGTCCGTGATGCCCAGCCAGCCCTTGTCAGACTTGCCCGGCTTGATCTGCTTTGCTTCCTGAACCTCGTCGTAGTCGACTTCGGTGAGGCCCTTCTCGCCGACAACGCCGATCAGGCCTTCATGCAGGATGTAGAAATTCTCGGTCTTCGGTTTGCCGCGGCGGGCGATCAGGCCGTAGGGGTACAGCGACACCGGCGCCGCCGTGCTGTTCGAAACGCCCTGCGTCACCGTGAACATGTAGTTCTCGTCGATGGCGAAGCTGCGGGTGAACACCAGACCCGCGCCGTTGTCCCAGGTGAGGGTGACCGGCGAAGAGGGGCTGAGCGTGGTGCTGCTGGCGCTCCAGACAGTGTCCGGGCCAGGCAGGGCGACGGTGGCGCCTGCATCGGCGACCCAGCCGTAGTCGGCGTAATACGCCTGCTGAGTGCCCTTCGGCGAGAACAGCACAATGGTCGGGCTCGTCGGGTCGACCGTCTCGCGGTAGTCCTTCAGACGAATATCATCGACGCGGCCGCCGGTGAGGTTGATCGAGCCGGAGACGCGCGGGGTGTCGATCGGGACACGGGCAGAGGCGGCCAGGGCGGCATCACGGGTCTGGGCGACAGACTGGGCCCCATCAGCGCCGGGGATGGCCGCCGAGCCGGCAGGTACGGGCGCTTGCGGGTTTGCGGCCTGGCGCGCGGCTTCCTGCTGCGCGAGTTCGGCCCGCTGCTGCTCCATCTGCGGCCCGACAATGAAATATTGCCAGCCCAGAAGGATGACCAGCGACAGAGCGATGGCGATGAACGTATTGCGATTGTCAGCCATGAGCTGCCGTCACCCCTTGTGTTTGTCGGCCTTGTTGCGTTCCGGACCTGTTGTCTTTTCCGGGGCCTTGCCGCCCGAACGACCTGTGCCAGATCGTTGGCCGTGCCGTGGCCGCGCGCTCTTTGGATCAAGCGCCGGCTTGAGCCCCGACATAAGGTCACGAACGAGATCGGTAAAGGGCAGGGACAGCGCGGCCCGACGGCCGATGATGACAAAATCAGCACCCTGCGGCACCGTGTCATCGCCAAGCTGGGCGACTGCAGCCCTGAGGCGGCGTCGAATCCTGTTCCGCTCCACCGCGTTCCCGGTCTTCTTCGTGACCGTGTAGCCCACGCGCGAGGTGGCATCCTCGTCACCGCGCGCAAGGCCCTGTAATGCAAAAGCGCGCCGGTCTGTCCGTCCACCAGTGGCGACGGTCAGAAACTCGGAGCGCTTTTTAAGAGTTTTCATGATTGGCTGCGGCGGCGTTGTTGGTCCATGTCCCAAAAGGTCCGGTCACAAGCGCCGCGGCCGGGCGCTTTACGCGCTCAGGCGCTTGCGGCCCTTGGCCCGACGACGGGCGAGAACCTGACGGCCATTCTTGGTCGCCATGCGGAGGCGGAAGCCGTGACGGCGCTTACGAACGAGGCGGCTCGGCTGATACGTACGCTTCATTTTTGTTATCCGCGCCGTCGCGCGGCCCTTTTGGATTAAGAAAGTCTGGGCTGGAAGCACCACGACCTGCCAGACACTTTCAGTCATGTCCAAGCGGACATAGGCTTACGGTCTGGACAAGGGGGTGCAAGTCCGGGTCGAGCGCGCTTATACGGGGGCTCTGGCCCCAAGTCAACGCGTTCCACACGCATTCCGACCATCGGGCAGATGCGCATGGCCGGATCCACCACTTCATCACGGGGTGGTGAGCGTGGTGAGGCACTCGCCTCAAATATCGGTGACAGCAACGCTTTTGCCAGGCTTTGGGGGTAGTGTCCGTGCCAGATACTCTTGCCGTGTCCTTTGCTGCCGCAGCTGCAGAATTGTTTCCTTGGCAATGTTGTCCCGCTTGCAGCACCATCATACAGGCCCGCCAGACCCCATGCCCGACCCTGACCAGACCCGTCGATTCCCAGTGGCGCCCCTGCTGCGCTGGGGTGCGCTCGGCCTCCTCGCCGGCCTGACCCTGACCGGATATCTCAACGGCTGGCATGAGGCGCTCAGTCTCTCCGGCCTGATCCGGCATAGGGAGGCCCTAGCAACCTATGTCAGTGGCAACCGGCTGGAAGCCATGGCGGTGTTCGCGCTGGCCTATGCTGCTGTGGTGGCCATGTCATTTCCCGGAGGGGCTCTTCTGACCGTTGCTGCCGGCGCAATGTTCGGCTGGTGGATGGGCGGGCTGGTGGCAGTCACAGGGGCGACGGTGGGGGCGACGGTCGTGTTCCTGATCGCCCGCTCGTCGCTTGGAACGGTGCTTGCGCGGCGGGCCGGGCCCTTCGTGCGCAAGCTGTCCGACGGCTTCCGCCGGGATGCGGCAAGTTACCTTCTGTTCCTGCGGCTGACGCCGGTGTTCCCGTTCTGGCTGGTGAATATTGCCCCGGCGCTGTTTCAGGTGCCGCTCGGCATCTATGTGCTTACAACCGCAATCGGTATCTTGCCGGGAACCTTTGCCTTCGCCATGGTCGGGTCAGGCTTTGACAGTGTGATCGCTGCGCAGGAGGCGCTCGATCCGGGCTGTGCGGCGCGCGGCAATTGTCGCGTCAGTCTGATGGCGCTTCTGACGCCGCAACTGGTGACGGCTCTGGTGGTCATGGGGCTCGTGGCGCTCCTGCCGGTGGGGCTGCGCCTGTGGCGTCGCAAGCGCAACGGTGGCAGCGCAGAGGAATGACGCAGGACAAGAACCGGAACGGTTGGCCTGCACGGGGACTGAACAACCGAGGAGGGGCAATGTCGCGCCAGTTGACGCCGGATATCTGTGTAATCGGGGGCGGGTCGGCCGGCCTGTCGGTGGCCGCCGGAGCTGCGGCTTTCGGGGTGCCGGTCGTGCTGGTCGAGAAGGGCCTGATGGGCGGCGACTGCCTGAACACCGGCTGCGTGCCGTCCAAATCGCTGTTGGCAGCCGCCACCCTGGCCGCCAGCCGGCGAGCCGGAGAGGCCCTCGGCATTGCTCCGGTGGAGCCTGTGGTCGATTTCGCCGCGGTCAAGGCGCATGTCCGCTCCGTGATCGATGCGATTGCCCCGCATGATTCCCTCGAGCGCTTCGAGGGACTGGGGGTCACGGTGCTCAAGGGCGGCGGGACATTCACGGCCAAAGACACGCTCTTGGTGGGGGAAACGACCATCCGCGCCCGCCGCTTTGTTATTGCCACCGGGTCACATGCCTTCATTCCGCCAGTGCCCGGGCTTGAGGCCGTGCCTTATTTCACCAATGAGACCATTTTCGATCTGCAGACTTGCCCCGAGCACCTGCTGGTGCTCGGCGGCGGGCCAATAGGTCTGGAAATGGCGCAGGCGCATCGCCGGCTCGGCGCGCGGGTGACCGTGCTGGAAGCCGGGCATGCGCTCGGACGGGATGACGCCGAACATGTGCCGCTGGTCATCGAGGCGCTGAAGGCCGAAGGCGTGGAGTTTCTCGAGCGGACCCATGTTGTGCGGGCCGAAGCCACCCCCTCCGGCATCAGCCTGGCTGTGGAATGGCCTGAGCAGGGTGGCCGCTCCGATGGCGTCGGGCGCCTTGGCCATGTCGAGGGATCGCATCTGCTGATCGCCACCGGTCGGGCGCCCAGCCTTGCCGGCCTTGGGCTGGAGCAGGCCGGGGTGGAGTTCAGCGCGCGCGGCATCAAGGTCGACGAGGGACTGCGCACCTCCAACCGCCGCATCTATGCCATCGGCGATGTCATCGGCGGCATGCAGTTCACCCATGTGGCGGGCTATCACGCCGGACTGGTGTTGCGCTCGGCGCTGTTCCGGCTGCCGGCCAAGGAGAACCGGGAAATCATACCCTGGGTGACCTACACCCAGCCCGAGATCGCCCAGGTCGGCCTTCTGGAGCGCGAGGCGAGCAAGCGCTACGGCACCCGGCTGAAAACCGTGCGGGTGGACTATTCCGGCAATGACCGGGCCCAGGCCGACCGCAAGACAAATGGCAAGGTCAAGCTGATGGCGGGCCCCGGAGGTCGGCTGGTGGGGGCGTCGCTGGTCGGCGCCAATGCCGGCGAACTTGCCAACCTGTTGTCGCTGGCCGTGTCGCAAGGCCTGACGATGAAGCAACTCGCGGGCTTCATTGCGCCTTATCCGACCTATGGCGAGATCATCCGCCGGGCCGCCGTGAGCTATTACGCCGACTTGCCGAAGCGCGCTCTGGTCAGGGCTGTGATACGGTTGCTGCGGGTCTTCGGCTAGGGGGCGGCGATGCAAACTCAGCGGACCGACAGGGAACAGGGCTGATGGACCAGCAGTCCTCGGACCACGCGGCGCAGATATCCCGGCCGGTGCAGGCAACAGCAAACACGGCCAAGGGCAGGGCAGCGGTACAGCGCCGCATCAGCGGCCTGTCCGGCAAGCTGCTGCTCCTGACCATCGTCTTCGTCATGCTGGCCGAAGTGTTCATCTATGTTCCGTCGGTTGCCAATTTTCGCAACACCTGGCTGACTGACCGGCTGACCACGGCGGGCGTTGCCGCCTCGGTGCTGAGCGAGACCAACACCATCGCTCCCAGACTGCAGGAGGAACTGCTGCGCACCACCGGCGCGCTGGCCATTGCCCTTGTTGAAGGGGAACGGCGCAGCCTGATTGCCATGAGCAGCCTGCCGCAGGACATCGGCATGGTCATCGACATGCGCGACGAAACGCCGATGCGTGCGATCGTGGACAGTTTTGCCATCCTGCTGGGCTCCGGCGAGGGGCTGATGCGGGTGATCGGCAAGGGGCCGATGAGCGGCGGGCGCGGCATCGAGCAGGTCGATATCGTGTTGCCGATCGAGCTGCTGCGCCGGGATATGCTGGGCTTTTCGGGCCGCATCCTGGCGCTGTCGCTGTTCATCTCCGGCCTCACCGCCGCGCTGGTCTATATCGCCCTGCGGGCGCTGTTCGTGCGGCCGCTGCAGCGGCTGACCCGGGCCATGCAGGTGTTTGCGGAGAATCCCGAAGCGAGCGGGCAGTTGCTGCAGGACAGCCTGCGCGGCGATGAAATCGGTGATGCCGAGCGCCGTTTTGCCGAAATGCAGGACACGCTGGCCCGCACGCTGCACCAGAAGCAGAGGCTGGCCGACCTCGGCCTTGCGGTGTCGAAGATCAACCACGACCTGCGCAATCTTCTGGCCTCGGCACAACTGTTCATCGAGCGGCTCGAGAATGTGCCCGATCCGACCGTGCGGCGGCTGGCACCGAAGATCCTGTCGACGCTCGACCGGGCCGTCACCTATACCCAGGCCGTCATGGCCTATGGCAAGGCGCAGGAGGCCACGCCGAACCGCCGCCTGGTCCGCCTCGCCCGCGTGGCGGCGGATGTGGGCGAACTGCTCGCCCTCGCCGATCACCCGATGATCGACTATGACGTCGCCATCGACCCGGCCCTGGAGATCGACGCAGACCCGGAGCAGATCTTCCGTGTTCTGCTCAATCTGGTGCGCAACGCCATGCAGGCGCTGGAGGCGGTTCCCGACGAGGCCCTGGTCTGCCGCATCCACGTCAGCGCGGAGCGGGCGGGGCAAAACATCGTCATCCATGTCGCCGATACAGGACCAGGCATCCCGCCGGCGGTCCGTGCAAACCTCTTCCGGGCCTTCCAGAGTGCAGCCCGGAGCGGCGGCACCGGACTGGGGCTCGCGATTGCCTCCGAACTGGCGCGGGCGCATGGCGGTTCCGTGCGGCTTGAGGAGGCCGGCGTCGGGGCAACCTTCCGCATTGACTGGCCAGACCGGACAAAGTGACAGCGACTGCGGCCGTCCCCGGGAAGCTGACCGCGACTTTGGTTGGAACTCTGGCTGCAGCTTTCAACGCCGTCGCGCGGACGGCGATCCTGCAAGGGCGGCAAGATGCCGTTCAGACCCGGAATCGGCCACGTGCTGTCAGAATGGGCGCCAAGGTGTTTTGCCGGTTGAGGTTTTCCACCTCTGTGCACAAGCAGAATCGCGCAGAAATCCGCGCTGTCAAAAAAAGTTTCAAATGCCCGCTTGCCAAGCGGCTCAGGTTTGAGTAGGTACGGCGTCGTTCGGAAGCGCCTCGCACCGGGGTGCCAACGAACTGTTGCCTGCAGCGTCTGCCATGACATAGCTCGTCAGACATGCTCGCAACCCGGCGCTGGATCCAACAGCCCGGACATGCCGCAAGGCACTGCGCGCCCGTAGCTCAGCTGGATAGAGCACCAGACTACGAATCTGGGGGTCAGGAGTTCGAATCTCTTCGGGCGCGCCATTTCTTTTCGCAAAATAATATGCTTGTTGCCGGTCGCGGATTGCCGATCAGATTAGCTCCCTTTGCGCTATCGAATCCGGCGAAGTGCTGCAGGTCGTGGTGTATTCAGACAACACCTCCTTCGCTTGATGCATTGCTCTTGCCAATTTTGCACTTTTTGCGTGATCCTTTTTTCAGCGCCCTCTACAGATGCGAGCGTGATTCAAATCATAGTAGTTCGGGCCAGGTCTTTTAAAAGAGGGTTGTGCGAGGTTAATTGTGAGAATCCGATTTGGGCCTGTGAATGGCTCGGTGCTGAGTTGTTTGAAGTTCTTGAAATATAGATAAGTATAATTCTGATGTTCGGGCTACGGAAGTATTTTCATGAGCGTTCTTGTTGAGTTTTCGCGTAAATGGTGCCATCCAGAATATGCGGCAACCCCAGTCGAATTGACTGAATTGATTGATATCGAGGCATTGCTCCAGATTAAGCTTCCCAAGGATTACATGGAGGAAGTTTTGGAGGCTGGTTTGCCGAGCCCAACACTTGCCTTGTTGTCGTCGGCCCTTGAGGCAGAGTTGGCACTACCTACTGTGTCTGAGCTCAATCCGCCGTTGGAGATCGTGCGCGAGACTAAGGCTTGGCACGAGATTGGTATGCCAAAAAATCTTATCGCGATTGGCAACGATTGTTGCGGTAATAAATTTTGCTTTGTCCTGCATGATCTCCAGAACGGGTGCCGACCCACTGCACCGGTGTATTTTTGGGATCATGACTTTGATGAAACCAATCTGATCGCTGACAGCTTCAGAGACTGGATTTCTATGTACCTCGGCTCCTGGGCGGATGGCCTAGATTACCGGAATTTTTGAACTGCAGGATTTGTTTTACAACGCCTGATGCGACGCATCTTTGGCGTAGGCACGGCAGGGCCGCATTTGCCTGCGCCGCGCCGGCGTTGACGCCGATCAACCGAAGGCTTCAGCCTGTTCGGAGCGGCTGGCTTCCATGCAGGTGCGGTTGCGGCCCTGGTCCTTGGCTTGCAGCAAGGCCAGGTCGGCGCGGCTGCGGGCGGTGGCGATGGTGCCGCCTTCCGGGCAGGAGGCGACGCCGATGGAGACGGTGACGGTGCCCAGAATGCGGCCGCGATGGGTCAAGGGCGATGTGGCAATGCGGGTGCGGATGCGCTCGGCCATGCGTCGTGCCGAGGCGGGGTCCTTGTCCAGCATCAGGATGGTGAATTCCTCGCCGCCAAAGCGGTAGCACAGCCCGTCATGGCCAACGAGCTCTACGATGATGTCCGCGACGGCGCGCATGACGATGTCGCCGGCATCGTGGCCGAACTCGTCGTTGAAGCGCTTGAAGTGATCGATGTCGATCATCAGGCAGGACAGCGCGCGGGACTCGTTGTCCTGGGTGAGCGTGTGCAGGGCCTCGTCCAGCGAGCGGCGGTTCAAAAGGCCCGTCAGCGCATCCTGGACGGCGAGCCGGGTCAGTCTTTCCCGGAGCTGCAGGTTGGCGATGGCAAGGCCGAGGTTCTCGGCGATGATCTCGAGATAAAGCCGGGCGTCCTGCACGGCAGCGCCCGCATCGTTGCTGCCTTCGAGATAGAGCAAACCGATGGTGTCGCTCTGGGCCATCAGCGGAACGCAGAGGCTCGGCAGGTCGGTCTGGCCGATATGCGCACAGGGCACGTCATTCTCCGCATCCTTGCTGACGTGGGGACGGCCGCGGCGCAGGCCCCAGCAGTCCTTCACGGGGATGCGCTCTGCCCCGCCTTTCGGCTCCAGCCAGGCGCTGAGCGGCGAGAGGGCCGTGTGGCTGTCGTTGATCACATAGAGACAGCCGGACAGATGCGGAAACAGCTGGGGCAGGAATCTGCCGACGACATCGGCCAGTTCGGCCAGCTTCTCGCAGGCCTGAAGCCTGTGCATCATCTGCAGGATCAGGTCCTTGGTCAGCAGGTCGCGCTGGCGTTCGGCATCGAGCCTTGCCCGTTCCAGCCCGTTGTCGCGGAAGACCTGGATGGCGTCGTTCATTTCGCCGATCTCGTCGCGGCGGCTATCGCGCGGGACCTCGACGGCAAAATCCTGATTGGCAAGGCGATTGACGATGCCTGTCATGCGCTGCAGCGGCAGGGCAACGCGGCGCCTCAGGATGAAATACAGCACGGCAAGGAATACGGCGGCCGTCAGGCTCAAGGTGATGCGGGCGATAAGGCCGAAGAGATCGCTGCGGGCATGCAAGGCGCGCAGTTCCTGTTCCGTCCGCCGGTCCGTCAGCTTGCGGAACTCCTCGACGGCGGAGATTAGGTCCAGATGTTCGCGATAATGCTCATCGCCGAACAGGATCGCCTGGGCCTCGATCTTGTTGCCGGCGCTGAAGGCTGCGATGGCCCGCAGTTCGATGGCGTCGAGCTCGTCGGCGTCCTTGCGGATGCGCTGCAAGAGCTGCATTTCCTCGTCGGTGACGCCGAGGGCCCGAGCCTCGTCGATGGCTGCCTCACGCCGCCGTTCCTCGGCTTCGGCGACATGGAAGGCGGCAAGATGCCGGGGATCGCCACGCATGACATAAAGCCGGGCCTCGTCGGTGCGCAATTCCGCTCCGAGCGCCAGATCCTCCGCCATCTTGTCCAGCGCCAGCAGATGCTCGACTGCGATCCGTTCATTCGTCGCGCTGCGTGATGACAGGATGAAGGCAAGACCGGACAGGATCGTCAGGACGAGCGTGACGCCATAGGCCCAGTTGGTGATTGTCGATATGCGCATGAGCCCTCGCCGCATCCTGCCTGCTTTGCAAGTAGACAGCGGTCTTGCGGGCGTCGCAAGTTCGCAATTTGCATGTCAGACGTGTGTATAGGTTGTGGCTTTCAGGCGTCGTTTTGAGGCGGCAATCACTTCCTGTTCGACAGTTCGCCGGCATAGACAAGGGCGATGTCAAGGAACTCGCGGATCACCGATGCGCGGCGGCGGTCCTGCCGGGTCACGACATATTCGGTCAGGTGGGTCGTGCTGTCTTCGATGTCGAGGGGCACGACCGCAAGCCGCGGGTCTGGCACGCAGTCGCTGGAGACCATGAGTGTGACGCCGATGCTGCGGGCAATGGCTTCCCGGATGGCTTCGCGGGAGGAAATCTCCACAACCGAGCGCGGTGTCAGGTTGCGCGCCTGTAGCTCTGCCTCGATCGCCGCGCGTGTCATGCTCCGTTTCTCGCGCAGGATCAGGGTCTCCTCGTTGAGCTGTGCCAGACTGACGGAACGCAGGTTTGCAATGGCATGGCCTATGGGTACTACGGCCATCAAGGGCTCGGAGTTGAGCGGCTGCAGATAGAAATTTCCCCCAGCGGGAGGTGTCACAAGGATGGCCACGTCCATGTTGGCCGCTTCGAGCTGTTCGAGCACGCTGCCGCCGGGCTGAATCCGGATCGATACCTCGATGTTGGGGTATTTTTGCCTGTAACGGTGTAACAGCTCGACAGCGTGCATCGGGGCATCGGCGCCGATACGTAGCCGTCCAGCGTTCACACTATTGTTTTGATTCAACAAATTCTCGATCTCATCCCAGCTGGTCATAAGCTGGCTAGTCATCTTGAAGAGGCGTTCGCCAATCGGCGTCAAACGCAGCCTTCGCCCCTCACGCTCGAACAGTGCGACACCGAAACGATCCTCCAAAGCCTTGATATGTTGCGACAACGTCGGTTGCGTCACCGAAAGGCGGCGGGCGGCCCGGCCGACACCACCTTCGGATGCAGTGACATGGAATGCGCGTAATTGCTGAAATTTCATAGGTAAAACCTATCACGCATAATCGTATTTTCAAATGGCATTTCGCAATGGTTGACGGTTTGTAAACGCCAACGCCGCCGGTCCCGGGAATTTGCACCCGGATCCCTCTGCCCCTCCTGGTGGCTAAATTTGCAAATGGAGCCAGTCATGAGCACCCCCGTTTTCAAGCGTTTGTCGGACACGACCCTGCCGTCGCCAAAGGACAAGTTCATCCTCAAGGCCGACCGACTGGCCAAGACCGAGGCGGTCGAGGTCAAGATTGACGGCCTCGCAGGCCCGGCCAAGGACTTCTCGCTGGTCTATGATCTGCTCGTGCCGACCGCTGGAATCAAGGGCGGTTTTGCCTCGCTGCTGCAGTTGGGCGCAGCCGGGACGAGCGACGCTGACATGTTCCTGAAAGGCTCGGCCGGCAACTTCCAGCTCGGCATTGACAGCAACTACGACGGGGCCCTGAAGGCGGATGCCTGGAACCGGGTTGTGGTCACTTTCGCCGATAATGGTGATGGCACGTCGACACTGTCCAAATATGCAAACGGCACCCTGCTGGATACGCAGAAGCTGCCGACGCCCCGCTTCACGATGAGTGACGCCACTGGCCTGCGCCTTTTCAATGACGAAGATGGCGAGACCTGGGGTCTCGACCTGTCCGCGTTTGCGGTGGTTGCCCGCACGCTGACCGGCGCCGAAGTAACAGCGCTTGGTGGCAGCAAGATGGGCCACATCCTGTCCGACAAGGAAGCGGTGCCGCATGCCGAATTCGACTTTGCCGCAGGCGCGCTGACCGCTAGCCGCGGTGCAGGCAGCATGACGGCCATCGGCGAAGGTGCTCCGGTGAAGGTTGTCTCCATGGCAACGGCCGGTCAGGTCCGGCTGCCCGATCAGGATCTGTCGATCCTGTCCTACCCGGCGACCGACGGCCTGGAAAACGGACTGGTGATCCGGACCGACGGCACTTCGCCAGTGAAGAACTTCACCGTTTCCTTCGACATGCTGGTCGAGAAGACGGCCGGCATGAACAAGTTCGGGTCGCTGTTCCAGGTTGACATGAAAGGTGACGGCGAGACGTTCCTGCGCAATGACGGCGACAGTTTCTCCATCGGTCTTGGCGGCAACTATTCCGGCCAGCTCGAGTTCGGCGCATGGCTGCGGCTGACTGTTACGGTTGAAGAATCCGATGCTGGCAAGTCGCTGCTGACCTATTTTGCTGATGGTAAGAAACTCGGCACGGCAACGGTCGACACGGCCCGCGCGACCATTGACCCGAAGCTTGGCCTGACCCTGTTCAACGACGACGATGGCGAGACCTGGCCGGTGCATGTCAGCTCGGTTACCTACGCCGGGATTGCGGCCTCCGCCGATGATATCGAGGAACTCGGCGGCGTTACATTGGAAGGCCCGCCCGACATGAGCGGTCTGGGGTTCAATTTCGTCAAGTTCGGCTTCGAGAAAGGCGATCTCTCCGCCTCCGCTGGCAAGGGTACGCTGAAGCCCTATGAGACGCCCGGCGATACCGACCCGGGCGATGGCGGCACGACCCCGGTGGATCTGAAGGTCGTGGCTCCGCTGGCCGATAGCCTGGTGAAGGTCGGCGCGGATGACAAGGTCATTGATCTCAGCAAGGTGTTCGAGGGCAAGGACCTTGCCTACAAGGTCACCACCTCCGACGGCGCCGTTGTCGAGGCCAAGATCGACGCCAGCGGCCTGATGACCCTCGACTTCGGCAAGCTTGGCGTGTCCGACCTCTCGATCACGGCGACCGACGCCACCGGCAAGTCGGTGACCGACAACGTCCGCTATCTGGTGACGGGCGACAAGGCCTACACGATCGCCGTGTTCCCGGACACGCAGGACTACACCGACGACCCGATGGGGGCGCAGGTGTTCAAGAACATGACCAAGTGGATTGCCGACAACGCTGACAACCAGAACATTCAGTTCCTTGCCGGCGTAGGCGATATCACCCAGTGGGATGCCGAAGGGCAGTATGCGATCGTCAAGCAGGCGCTGGCCAACGTCGACGGCAAGGTGCCGTTCCTGCTGCCGCCCGGCAACCATGACGGTGGCGGTCACTCGCGCGAGTACATCAATTACAATAAGTTCTTCGACCTGACGAAGATCAAGGCCGAGAGCAAGACCTTCGGCGGGGTCTATGACCGCGAGCCGAACAGCTACCAGAACAACTACCACACCTTCACCGCCCCGGACGGGCAGAAGTGGCTGGTGATGGGTCTGGAGTTCGGCCCGCGTGATGACGTGTTGCGCTGGGCAGATGACGTGCTGAAGGCAAATCCGGATCACCGCGCGATCCTGACCACCCATGCCTATACCAACTGGGACGGCATTCACGATCCGCTGGGCAAGCCGCTCAACGACGAAGGCGCTGGCCATGACTATGCCGTGCGCACCGATCCGGGCGATGCCAATGACGGCGAGACGATGTGGCGCGATGTCGTCACCAAGAACCCGAATGTGGTTTTCACCTTCTCCGGCCACATCTTCGGCGACGGTGCCGAGACGACGATCCGCTACAACGACTTCGGCGGCACCGTCTACAACATGCTGATGAACTATCAGGATGGTGTGTCCCGGGAGATCACCGGCGCAGGCAACGAAGCCAAGGGCGGCAACGGCGGCAATGGCGCCATCCGCCTGATCACCATCGATCCGGAAAACGACACGTTCTACACCGGCACCTATTTCACCGAGCTGGACACCTACCTGACCGGCGGCCGCGGTGGCATGACGCTGGACCGCGACGGTCTCAAGGGGCCGTATGTCGGGCATCAGGAAGTCTATACCGACGCAGGTGTTGCCGGTGACATGCTGGTGGCCGGCCGTGCGGATGCCGGTCCGGACCAGTCGGTCGACGCGAGCGGCAAGGAGAAGGTCCTCGTCACCCTCGACGGCTCGGCCTCCAAGGCACCGGCCGGTGGCAGCCTCGCCTACGAATGGCGCGATGCGGACGGCAAGCTCGTTGGAACGGGCGTCCAGGCACCGGTCGAACTTGCCTCGGGCCGCCATGAGTTCACGCTGACGACCCGCGATAACAATGGCCGGACACACCAGGACCAGGTTCAGGTTTTTGTTGACGGCAAGGACACGTTGCTCATCGACACCTTCAACGATGGCAACCTGCATGGCTGGAGCAAGCTCGACGCGCTCGGCAATTCGCTGCCGCAGCTGGTGGCGGGCAAGCCCGCCGACTTCAACCTGCCGGATATCACTGGTGGTACGGCAACCATCGCCAAGGTGCCCTCGCTGCCGAAGAGCACCGGGCTTCTGGTGGTTCCGGAGGGAACTCCGGCGGACGGCGGAGCAAAGTTCGATGCCTTCACGCTGATCTATGACATCTTCCTGCCGAAGGGCGGGAAAGCCTTCACCAGCCTGTTCCAGGGTGACACGTCCAACAGCTCGGACGGCGACATCTTCATCAAGGAAACCGGTGGGGATGCCTATGGCATCGGCATCGGCGGCAACTATCCGGGCGGCATCAGTGTTGGTGCCTGGCACCGCCTGACCTTCACCATCGAAGGCGACAAGATGGTCAAATATGCCGACGGCGTCATGGTCGGCGAACAGTCGATCGGCAATGACCGCTATGCCTTTGATCCGAAGAAGGGCTTCCTGCTGTTTGCCGATGAGGATGGCGAGACGAATGACGTCTTCATGTCGTCCTTCACCTTCACCGAGAAGGTGCTGACCAAGGATGAGGTCGCCGGTCTTGGCGGTCCCGATGCCAAGGGGCCGATGCTTGGTGCGGGCGATCCCAATGCCTTCCAGATCGACTTCGGCGGCACGGGCAACAGCCTGTCCTTCGGCAACGCCAGCGTCGCCATCACCAAGCTGCAGGAGACCGGCTGGCTGGTGAAGGGCTCGTTCTACAACAACCCGACCAATCCCTACTCGGATGGTGCGCTGTTCGACCAGACCAATTCGCCCGACGCCAAGATGCTGATCTGGGGTGCCGGCGAGGCCAAGGCCTGGACGGACTACACCTTCGAGGTGGCAATCAACTCCTATGACGATGATGTCGTCGGTGTGCTGTTCCGTGTTGCGGACGCCTCCAACCACTACATGCTGACGCTGGACACGCAGAAGAATGAGCGTCTGCTGGTCAAGGTACAGGATGGTGTGGCGACTGAACTGGCCCGCGAGGCCAATGGCTACCGCTTCTACGATGAGATGCGCGTCAAGGTGACGATTGTCGGCGACGAGATCCGGGCGAGCATCGACGGCGAGGTTCTTTTCGGGGGGCCGGTCACGGATGCCAATCCGCTGATCGCAGGCACGATTGGTGTTATCTCCAAGGACCAGACCATCACCGAGTTTGACGACGTTGTGGTCACAAAGGCCGTGCTGACGGCAGATGCCGGTGAAGCGATCCGTGTGCTCGACCTTGACGGTGATGGAACGGCAACCGTCAGTCTCGACGGTGCCAACTCCTTCGGCCCGTCCGGCGTGACGAGCTTCGACTGGAGCGCCGGCGCGGCAACAGCCTCCGGCAAGTCTGCGGCTCTGGATCTGGCCGCCGGTAAGCATTCCGTGGCGCTGACGGTCAAGGACGCTGACGGCAAGGCCAGCACCGACACGGTCAAGGTGGAAGTGGTCGGCAAGGATCGTATCCTCATCCACGACACCTTCTCCGACGGCGACATGGACGGCTGGACCGTCAAGGACACCGGTGATCTCGGCGGTGCATCGGACTGGAAGGTCGATGGAGGCCGGCTCGTCCAGGCTGGCGGTATCACTAGCCGGGAACTGACCTGGAAGGGCGCCTCGGCCGCCAACGTCTGGGAACGCGGCTGGAGCCCGCTCGGTGACGGCATCTACGCCCTGCACCAGGGCACCGCAGCGCTGTGGCAGGATGGCTATGCCTGGACCGACTATTCGGTCGAGGCCAAACTGGTGGCGCCGGCCAAGGGCGGCATGGGCTTCATGCTGCGCTATCAGGACGCCAACAACTACTACAAGCTCGAAGTGGACGCCAAGAATGGCCTCACCACGCTCGTGAAAATGCTCAATGGCCGCGAGAGCTTTATCGACCGCGCGCGCAATACGTATACGCCGGGCGAGACCGTCGACCTGCGTGTCGACGTGCAAGGGTCGAAGTTCTCGGTCTGGCTTAACGGCCTGAACCTGTTCCCGGACGTGGCCGAGGACCGGTCCATCGCGTCGGGCACCGTCGGCCTCTATGCCTGGGGCAATCCGGGTGTCAGCTTCGATGATGTTACCGTCATCGCCTTGCCGGCACCTGCATCCGGCACGAATATGGCGCCGGAACTCCTGCTGTCGGCAACAAGCCTGACCTTGGCCGAGGGGACTGTCACGGCGGACCGCGTGCTGGCGGATGTCACAGTGGTTGACGACGGGATCGGGACGAATGTGATTTCGGTGTCGGACAGCCGGTTCGCGGTGGAGAACGGCAAGCTGGTGCTAAAGGCCGGATCTGTGCTGGACTTCGAGGCCGGCTCCACGATCACGGTGAAGGTGTCGGTGGACGATGCCTCGATCGGCACGGGACCTGAGGACATCGAGACCTTCACGCTGACGCTGACCGATGTGGTGGAAGGTGGAACTGGTGGGAGTAATGGCGGTGGCAACAACAACGGAGGCGGCAATACCGATCCGGTGACGCCGAACCAGCCGGTACCGGGTGTTACGGACGGCAACGACACGCTGACCTACACCACGACGCTGCCGCGCCAGATCGACGGCAAGGGCGGGTTCGACACGGTGCGTCTGCCGCTGGCCTTCGATCAGGTCAGGATTGTTCCGGCTGATGGCGGGTTCCGTATCGAGCCGCTGAAGGACGGGCTGTTCAACTCGATCTATGTCATCAATATCGAAGCCGTCGAGTTCCTGGGCGGGGTGACGGCGCCGAACGATCCGGCTTCTGTCCGCCGGGTGGCGCTGGACAGTTCGAAGGAAGCAGCGGCCGTGCACCGGCTGTATGACGCGGCCTTCAGCCGGGATCCGGACACGGCCGGCCTGACGCATTGGGCCAAGATGCTGAAGGGCGGCGAAAGCCTGTCGAGCGTGGCGGAGATGTTCGCCTTCTCGCCGGAGTTCACCCGTGGCCAGACGCTCTCCGACGACACGTTCGTGGCCCGGGTCTACGAGAACGCCTTCGGCCGGGCGCCGGATGCGGCGGGGCTTGCCCACTGGGTGAAGCAGCTGCAGGGCGGATCGAGCCGGGGCGAGATCCTCGTCGCGATCTCGGAAAGCCAGGAGCATGTGAAGAGCCAGGATGCGGCCGTGAAGAACGGGGTCTGGATCTTGAGCGAAGGTGTTGAATATCGCGGTACGGCAGGAGCCGACACGATCAAGGTGGCAAGCCTGCCGGCTCGGGTTGATGGCGGCGCTGGCATTGACACGGTGGTGTTCACGGCGAACTTCGCGGATGTGAAGATCCTGTCGGCGGACAAGGGCTTCGAGGTGATCGGCACCAAGGGCGGCCAGTCGGCGTCGCTGAGCAACGTGGAGCACCTGGTCTTCGGCGACGGCACGGAGCTGAAGCTGGACACCAGCGCCACGTCGGCCAAGCTGGTGCGCCTGTTCGATGCTGCCTTCGACCGGCCGGGCGACATCGCGGGCCTCAGCGGCTGGGCGAAGGCGCTGAGCGAGGGCAAGGCGAGCCTTGCCTCGATCGCCGATGCCTTCGTCAAGTCGGCGGAGTTCGCTTCTCGCTTCGGCGCGAACCTGTCGGACGCGGGCTTCGTGCAGGCGGTCTACGAGAACGCCTTCGGCCGCTCTGCGGAGCCGGCGGGTCTGGCCGGCTGGGTCAAGGCAATGGGCGAGGGCAAGTCGCGCGGCGACGTGCTCACGGCGATTGCCGAGAGCGCGGAACACATCCAGCTCACCGGCAACGTCACCGACGACGGCGTCTGGCTGATGGTCGCCTAAGCGCGATCAAACCCATCAGGGGCCGTCCCTTCCGGCCCATGCACAAGGCCTCCCGGAGCAATCCGGGGGGCTTTTGGTGTTGGGCTCGCGTTCGCTTGCACAGACACGCTGGATTCCGGATCTGCGGTTCGCTTCGCTCACCTTGTCCGGAATGACGAGGTTGGCAGGGAATGCAGAGGCGAGACCGAATGATTCATGTGCAGATTTTTAGGTAAACAGATTGTTTCGATCTGCTTTCCTGTTTTATGTATTATGATATGCATAACCTTTACATGACTTAACTCGGCTATAATGACTTGATTACCAAGTGAATAAACCGTTGATATAGCATAAAAGATTAGTGTTGCCTCGAAAGAACTTGAGGCGGCACATGCGTATCGACACTTATGCCCTGACTGGTCAATGGTATCTGGATGGTGCAGGCCAGGTCTCCGGGGCAGGGCGCGTGCACCTGAACCTCGGATCGGTCTGGAGCCAGACGGGTGGCGCGGGCATTTCAGTGGCGATTGTCGATGATGGCGTTGATCATCGGCACGTTGGCCTTAGAGAGGCCACGGCCAAGCTGTTTGCACAGACCGAAGCGCGTACGGGCGTCGACGGTGATCCCGTCGGTTTCGGCAATGGCCATGGCACGGCCGTCGCCGGCATCATCGCCGGGTCTGCGGCAACCGGTGGGCCTGTCGGCATTGCGCCGGGTGTCGATCTTGCCTCGCTGCGGATCTTTGGCGAGGGCGGCCTGTCGATCCGTCAGGCCATGGGGCAACTGGCGGACTACGACATTGCCAACAACAGCTGGAGCTATTCGGTCGGCCTTTATCAGGCGTCGGCGTTCGGTCAGATTTCCTACTGGTCAGCCATTCGCTCAAATGTTGAAGACGCGCTGGTCAATGGCCGCGGGGGGCTCGGCACGATCATCGTCAAGTCGGCGGGCAATGGTCGGGGGGAAGGGCGATTTGGCACCGATGACCTGATCGCCAACATGGACGGCATCATCAGCGTCGGCGCGACGGATCATGCCGGAAAGGTTGCGTTCTATTCGACACCAGGCAGCAACATTCTCGTCAGCGCCCCGTCGTCCGGTGGCGGGCGCAGCGTCAAGACGCTCGATGTAACCGGCGCCGCCGGCTATGCCTCCGGAGACATTCATGATGGCTTTGGCGGCACGTCGGCTGCCGCGCCGATGGTCACCGGTGTTGTCGCGCTGATGCTGGCGGCCAATGCGCGGCTGACGCAGGCCGATGTTGCTGACATTCTGGCGCTGTCGGCACGGCCGACCGGCGCACTGCCGGGGGCGGTGCCCACAGGCTATGAGCAGCATACAAGCCAGATCAATGGCGCTGCCAACTGGAACGGTGGCGGGCTGCATTTTTCCAATGACTACGGCTTCGGCCTTGTCGATGCGCATCAGGCGGTTCGCATCGCGGAGACCTGGGGCATTGGCCGGACGGCTCAGCCGCAGACGCAGCTTGATGCCGGTTTCACCGACTGGGCGCTGGATGCCAGCGGAACGGTGGCGCGGGCGACGGTGACAATTGCCGATGGTTTCGTGCTGTCGACGGCTGTGCTCGGGCTGTCCATGGCATCCGGGATGGAAGCGCTGCGTGATGTGTATCTTGTCTCTGCAGATGGATCCCGCAGCCTCGTACATCGGACCAACAAGGCGATTGATACGGCGGGCAGCGACTTTGCCTGGGAGTTCCTCACGCAACTGCCGCGCGGAGAAGAGGCAACAGGCACCTGGACCGTGGAACTGCAGTTCTCACGCGCCGTGACGTTGCCGGCGCTCGGCGTGTCAGCAACGCTGGAACTCGATGGACGGGCCGCAACTCAGGACAAGGTAATCTATTTCACGGCAGACAATGGCCGGTTCGGCTCGGGTTTGCTCGCCGATACGGGTAGCGCCGTCACGATCAACGCCGCAGCCATCAGCGAAGCAAGCCGGATCGACCTGACCGGAGCCGGAGAGACCTGGCTGGGTGGACGGACACTGGCGATCAGTGCGCCGACGAAGGTCACGACCGTGGTGACAGGTGACGGCAATGACCGCATCGTTGCCCATGATCAGGGCGTTATCATCTGGTCGGGGCGCGGAGACGATGTAGTGCTGGGTGGCGCCGGCAATGATGTCTTTATAGATGGGGCAGGAAACGACCTCTATGACGGCGGGCTCGGACTGGACGTGCTGCTGGTCGACAGCCTGTATGATGCCGCAATCTTCAAGATAAGTGTTGCTGAAGGCAACCGGATCCTGATGCAGCATGCAGATGAACTGGATCAACTCAACAGCATCGAGCGCATCGGCTTCAAGGACGGCACCATGCTGGCCTTCGACAATGACGGCACGGCGGGGCAGCTCTACCGGCTGTACCAGACCGCGTTCAATCGCACCCCGGACGCCGAAGGCTTCCGCAGCTGGCTCGACGTGGCCGACAGCGGCACCAGTCTCATGGACATCGCCGATGCCTTCACACGCTCGGCCGAGTTCAACGCGATCTACAACAGCTTGCCGTCCACCCGCGAGAAGGTGGCCGCCTTCTACAGCAACAGCCTGGGCCGGACGCCGGATGAAAACGGCCTCGAGGCCTGGAGCACCATGGTGGCCTCGACCCGCACCGCGGATGCGACCCTGCTGCTGGGGTTCTCGGAATCTGCAGAGAAGCGGCTCCTGACTCAGTCCCTGTTCGACGACGGGTTCCTGTTCTGAGCCGGTCTTTGCGTCAGTGGGCGGCCTGACGCACCAGCCGGGCCACAAGCTTGCGCGCAAGCGGGGCGACAACCAGGATCGTGGGGAAGGCAACGGCCCAGGCAACCAGCCAGCTCTGAAGCCAGAGCGGCACGAAGCCGGGATCGAAACCGAAGGCTCTGAAGGTCGCGATGCCTGAAACGATCAGGGACATCAGCCCCGATACGATCAGGCCGAACAATACGGGTGCAAATCTCGGGTGCATTGCTGTCTCCTGTCGCGCCGGGCTCAGTTCAGCCCACGCGCGATTTCCGTGATCACGTCAAACGCCATCATCACGTCGTCCCGGGTGCAATCGAACTGCCCCGCCTGGAAGCGAATGACGAACCGACCGTCGACCATCGTTTGCGTCAGGTAGATGCGGCCATCATCATTGATGGCCGTGATCAGCCGCTGGTTCAATGCGTCAAGTTCGCCCGATGAAGCGCCGGGATCATAGCGGAAGGAAAACAGCGACAGCATCGGCTCGGTGATGATCTCGAAGTCGGGCTCGCCGCGCAGTTTTTCGGCCAGTTCCTGCGCCCAGGCGACATGATTGCGGATCATCTGGCGCAGGCCATCAAGTCCGTGGGCGCGGATCAGGAACCAGAGTTTCAGCGCGCGGAAGCGGCGGCCGAGCGGCACGGACCATTCCGAATAGTTGATGATGCCGTCCTTGCCGTGGGTCTTCAGATAATCCGGCCGGATCGCCAGGGTGCGCACGAGGCTGTCGGGATCGCGGATGTACTGCACCGAGCAGTCGAACTGGGCGCCGAGCCACTTGTGCGGATTGAGCACCAAGCTGTCGGCCCACTCGATGCCGCGCCAGTGGTCGCGCAATTCGGGGCAGATCATGGCAGCGCCCGCCCAGGCGGCGTCCACATGCAGGAATAGGCCGTTGTCGCGGGCAATCGGCCCCAGTTCAGTCAGGTCATCGGTGCCGCCGACGCCGGTTCCGCCGACGCAGGCGATGAGCCCGGCCGGAAGGTAGCCGGCCGCCCGGTCCGCCGCGATGGCGGCCTTGAGCGCGTCCGGGTCCATGGCGCGGGCGGGGCCCTTCACCGGGATGCGCACCAGATTGTCGCCGCCGATGCCGGCGATCCAGATCGCCCGGTCAATCGAGGTGTGCACCTCGCCGGAGGCATAGACGCGCAGGCGCGGGGCCCCCGACAGGCCATCCGCATTGCCGCGCCAGGCGAGTGCCCGTTCGCGCAGGGTGAGGACGGCGGCAAGGGTTGCGGAGGAGGCGGAATCCTGGATGACGCCGTGATAGCCCTCGGGCAGGCCGAGCCCCTGGCGCAGCCAGTCAAGCACGCGGGTTTCCAGTTCGGTCGCTGCCGGTGACGTCTGCCACAGCATGCACTGCGCCGCCATGGCGGTGACGAGATACTCTGCGATCACCGACACGGGTGCGGCGTTGGCCGGGAAATAGGCGAAGAAGCGCGGATGCTGCCAATGGGTCATGCCGGGCAGGATGTCGCGCTCGAAATCGGCGAAGATGGTCTCCATCGCCTCGGCGCTGTCCGGCGGCGAGGCTGGTACCTTCGCCGCGATCTCGCCCGGCTGGGTCTGGGCGCGTACGGGCCGCTCGCGCAGACCCTCGCGGTAGTCTGCGCTCCAGTCGGCGGCACGATGTGCCCAGTGACGAAACTCGCTCTTGTCCACGCGCATCCTCCCAAATGGCTCGGTATTTTCGGTAGGGGTAGACGCGCCGACCGAGCGTGGCAAGGCGTGTCTTGCCGGGCGCGCGTCTGGCGCGCGTCTGGCGCTTGGCTCAGGCTGTGGATTTGGTTAGGCTTTCGCGCGAATGCGGACAGGACCGCATCACCTGAACCCGGAGACACCATGGAACCCCTGACGGTGCTTGGCACGATCAGCGGCACGTCCGCTGACGGGATCGATCTGGCGGAGATCCGGACAGACGGGGTGCGAATGCAGGCCGCAGGGCTATCGCGCACATTGCCCTATCAGCCTCAGACCCGTTTAGCCATCCTGGCCGCGATTGCCGCAGGTCCGGCGGCGCGCAGTGGCTGGAAGGCCTTGTCGGATGCCGTCACCGAAGACCACCAGACCACGATTGCGACGTTCCTCGACGAGACCGGCAACCGCCCGGATCTCGTCGTCTTCCATGGCCAGACGATCTGGCATGATCCTTCGGCGGGCGAAACCGTGCAGCTGGGTGATCCGCAGCAGCTGGCCGACGCATTGCGCCTGCCGGTGATCGGTGATCTGCGTCAGGCGGATGTGGCAGCGGGCGGGCAGGGCGCGCCGCTGGTGCCGGTGTTCCACAAGGCGCTTGCCGGCAAGCTGCGCCAGCCCCTGTGTTTCCTCAACATCGGCGGCGTCTCCAACCTGACCTATATCGATGGTGAGGACCTGCTGGCGTTCGATGTCGGCCCGGGCAATGCGCTGCTCGATGATTTCGTCCGCCGCTCCGGCGTTGACGACTTCGACCGGGATGGTCGCTGGTCGGCTGGCGGGCACGTGGATGTGGCGCGGCTGGTGGTCGCTCTGACGCACCCCTATTTTGCCCAGCCGGCGCCGAAGTCGCTCGATCGGAACGCCTTTTCGCTGAAATGGGTGGAGGGCATGAGCCTGCTCGATGGCGCGGCGACCCTGGCGGCAATCACCGCCGAGGCGGTCGCCCGCGCGGTTGCCCTGTTGCCGAAGGAACCGAAGCTATGGGTCGTCTGTGGCGGCGGCCGGCGCAATCCCTCCATCATGGCAGAACTGGCGCAACGCGTGCCCGGCAAGGTGGAAAATGCCGACGCGCATGGCATCGATGGCGATGCTCTGGAAGCGCAGGCGATGGCCTTTCTCGGGGCAAGGTTCATGGCCGGACTGCCGACGAGCTATCCGGCAACAACGGGCGCCCGCGAGCCGGTCATTGGCGGGCGGCTGTACCGGCCGCGCTGAGGCGCTTTTCAATGGGCGGGACACCGGTTAGACAGGGTGCCATGAACGGAGCAGAGATCTACAAGCGTCTCGTCGAGGCCATCGAGGACCGCACGCTGAAGCCGGGCGACCGGCTGCGCGAGGCAGACCTTGCCGAAACCTTCGGCGTCAGCCGCACGCCCATCCGCGAAGGCCTGAAACGGCTGGAGGCGCAGGGGCTTGCCGTGCACGAGCCGAACCGGGGCATGGTGATCCCGACGCTGGATCACGGTCAGATTTCCGAAGTCTATTACATGCGCGAGGTGCTGGAAGGCACGGCCGCGCGGCTGGCAGCCCAGCATGCCTCCAACGCCGAGATCGAGATCCTGCAGGACCTGGTCGAGGCTGACCGGCAGCGCATCGCCGACGAGGCCTCGCTGGTGCGCTCCAACCGCGAGTTCCACCGCCGGCTCTATCTTGCCTCGCACAACCGCTATCTCGTCGGCCTGATCGATCACCTGCGCCTGTCGATGATCCTGATGGCCGGCACCACGCTGGACACGCCGGAGCGCCGGGAAACCGCCGTCGAGGAACACGCAGCCATCGTGCGGGCCATTGCGGACCGCGATTCCGACGCCGCCGAAACCCTCGCCCGCCGCCACATCGAACGGGCAGAAAAGACCCGGCTGAAGAAGAGCTGAGGCGGGAGAGCTATCACCTATGTGGCCAGACGGCTTTTGAGGCCTCTCAGCCCCCCTCCCCCTCGTGGGGAGGGGTGGGGGGCACGGGAGGCCATCAGGTCACAAAGCGCCTGAAGTAAGCCTAGTCAGAAACGTAAGTTCCCTGGATTTACGTCCGCTCCCCCCACCCCCAACCCCTCCCCACGAGGGGGAGGGGAGCGATAGGCCTCGATCAATGTCGTCTGCCGGCTGCGACCGACTGCAATGGGTCATTGTGCTTTGGCCTGCCTGCATACGCCTCCCCACCGCAATGCACCCTGTTTGTTTTGACGTGGCATCTGGCCAAATCGCCGTCCGGGTGGTTAATCTTGGGCCACAACCGCGAAGACGGGGAGGAGAACAGCATGCAACGTCGTGAGTTCCTGAAAGCCGGTGCGATTGCCGCTGCCGCCAGCCCGCTGCTGGCAGCGCCTGCGATTGCCCAGGCGACACTGAACCTGAAACTGGTCGGCGGTTTCCCGCGCGGCTTTCCGGGCGTTGGCACCGGTGCCGAGAAGCTGGCCAAGCGCATCGAGGGCATGACCGACGGCAAGGTGAAGATCACCTATTACGGCGGCGGCGAGCTGGTTCCCCCGTTCGAGGTGTTCTCGGCGGTGTCGAGCGGGGCGGCCGACATGGGCCATACGGCGCCCTATTTCCACGCCGGCAAGGTGCGCTCGGCGATGTATTTCACCACGGTTCCCTACGGCCTTGACCAGACCGAGCTGTCCGGCTGGATCAGTTATGGCGGTGGTCAGGAACTGTGGGACGAGGCCTATGCGCCGTTTGGCGTGAAGTCCTTCTATGCCGGCGGCTCCGGCGCGCAGGCGGGTGGCTGGTTCAAGAAGCCGATCGAGAAGCTCGATGATCTGGCCGGCCTCAAGATGCGCATTGCCGGGCTTGGCGGCGATGTCATGCGCAAGCTGGGCGTCAACACCGTGCTGACGCCTCCTCCGGAAATCTATCCGGCCCTGCAGTCCGGTGTCGTCGATGCGGCAGAATTCGTCGGTCCGTGGAACGACGTGGCACTCGGCCTCTACAAGGTTGCGCCCTATTACTACCTGCCTGCCTTCCATGAGCCGGGACCGGCGCTGGAAATGATGGTGAACCAGAACGTCTGGGGCAACATGTCGCCGACGCTGCAGGCGATCTTCGCCAGCGCCGCCAAGGCGCAGGCCGAGGACACGATTGCCGAGTTCCGCTACAACAACACGCGCGTGCTTGCGGATCTGGTGACCAAGGGCGCCAAGGTCTCGGCCTTCCCGGCGGATGTGGTGGCGGCGCTGGGCAAGGCCTCGCAGGAGGTGCTCGAGGCGTTCCCGAAGGGCGACCCGATGTCGGAAAAGATCCACGGCGCCTATGTCGACTACATCAAGCAGTGCTCGGCCTATACCAAGGCGATGGAAGGCCGGATGTATGCCGACCGTGCGGCTGTCTGGGGCTCGTAAGCCGCGTATCTGATCCAATCGGAAGGCGGCGGGATGGTCAGCATCCCGCCGCCTTTCCTGTCTGAGCAGAATGGAAGTGACCATGTCTACCCCATCCATCCGCCCGCGCTTGCGCGATCTTGGCCGCTCGATTGGCCGTTTTGCTCCGGGAGCGCTCAATGCGATCACGGATGTGGCGGGCGTTCTGGTTGGCCACAGGACCGTGATCGAAGGCGACCGGATCCGCACCGGGGCGACGGCGATCCTGCCGCACGGCGGCAACCTGTTTCAGGACAAGGTGCCGGCGGGGTTTGCGGTGCTGAACGGCTTCGGCAAATTCGCCGGGTCGACCCAGGTGGAGGAGCTGGGCGAACTGGAAAGCCCGATCGTTCTGACCAACACGCTGGCGACGGGGCGGGCCATCGAGGCAATTCACACGCATCTTCTCGGGCTTGCCGGCAATGAGCGCGTTGTCTCGATCAACGCGGTCGTCGGCGAGACCAACGACAGCCGCCTCAATGACATCCGCGCAGGGCGGCCAACTTCGAGGGAAATCGGTGAGGCCATTGCCTCTGCATCCGGTGGACCGGTGGCGGAAGGGGCCGTCGGCGCGGGAACCGGCACGGTTGCCTTCGGGCTGAAGGGCGGCATCGGCACGGCCTCGCGCGTGGTCGAGGTGAAAGGCTATGGTGCGGCAACGCTCGGCGTGCTGGTGCAGGCCAATTATGGCGGAGACTTGCGCATCGACGGCGTGCCGGTTGCAACGATGACGACTGCCGATGTGGATGGGTCGATTGTCCTCATTCTGGCAACGGATGCGCCGCTGTGTCCGCGCAACCTGAAGCGCCTTGCCGCACGCAGCTTTGGCGGTCTCGCGCGGACCGGCGCGGCCCTGTCCAACGGGTCAGGCGACTATGCACTGGCCTTCACGACCGCCGAAAGCCTGCGCCTGACGCCGGAGCGCCGGGCCGGGGTGGCGCCCTTCGGCGGCATCGGCAATGACCAGATCTCGCCGCTGTTCGAGGCGGCCATCGAGGCGGCGGAAGAGGCGATCCTCAATGCGCTGCTGGCCGCTGGCAGCATGGATGGCTTCGATGCAGGGCGCATGAAGCCATCACGGTTTGAAGGTCTGGTGTTGCCGCCTGTCTGAGCGCAGACGAACCAACGATGGCTGATGAGCTGCGCTGAGCCCTCATACCGTCCCGCAAGGGTAGGGCTGTCAAATGTGTGGCCAGACAGTTTTAGAAGCCTCTCAGCCCCCCTCCCCCTCGTGGGGAGGGGTTTGGGGGTGGGGGGCGGACTTAAATCCAATTACCGACGTTACTGACCAGGATGATCTGAGGCACCTTGTGATCCAACGGCCTCCCGTGCCCCTCACCCCTCCCCATGAGGGGGAGGGGGCTGAGAGGCGCTTACACTGGTTCAAAAGCGTTTTTGCTGCTTCATCAGCCGGAGACGGCGAGATAGAGGCTGGTGAGTGCGGTGGCGGCGATCACGCCGAAGGTGGCGATCATGCCGGCCATGCGAAACTTCAGGTTTTCGGCCGTCTGGGATACGCCATAGGCATGGCTGAGGCGACCGGCGAGGAGAACCGCGCCATAGCCATGCAGCAGCTCGAAGGGCGCGCCCTGCAACTCGCACAGGGCCAGCAGCAGCAGCGAAAATGGCACGTACTCGGCGAAATTGGCATGCACCCGCACGCGGCGGGTCAGATCTGAATCCCCATCATGCCCGAGGGCGACCCTGACGACCTTGCGCCGGTTGATCACGCGGAACGAGAGATACAGGAACAGCAGCGCCAGCAGCGCGGCATAAACGGGCGTGACGATCAGCAGCAGGGAATCCAAGGCGACCTCCGGGGCAGGGGACGAGTGGCAGGATGCGGACGGATCCGCACGGTCAGCACTCGACGATATTCACCGCGAGGCCGCCGGTCGAGGTTTCCTTGTATTTTTCCGTCATGTCCAGCCCGGTTTGACGCATGGTCTCGATGCAGCCATCGAGCGGTACGAAATGGGTGCCATCGCCGCGCAGGGCGAGCGAGGCCGCCGTCACGGCCTTGACCGCGCCAACCGCGTTGCGTTCGATGCATGGCACCTGCACCAGCCCGCCAATCGGGTCGCAGGTCATGCCCAGGTGATGCTCCAGCGCGATCTCGGCGGCGTTCTCGATCTGCTCGTTGGTGCCGCCAAGCGCCGCGCAAAGGCCTGCAGCGGCCATGGCTGACGCCGAGCCGACTTCCCCCTGGCAGCCGACTTCGGCGCCGGAAATCGAGGCATTGGCCTTGATGATGCCGCCGATGGCCGCAGCGGTCAGCAGGAAGGTGCGGATGCCGGCCTGATCCGGGTTGGGGCAATGGTCGAGGTAGTAGCGCACCACCGCCGGGATGACACCGGCCGCGCCATTGGTGGGGGCGGTGACCACCCGGCCGCCGGCGGCATTTTCCTCGTTCACCGCCATGGCATAGACGCCGAGCCAGTCCATGATCGTGTGCTTGAAGGGCGAGTTGGAGCCGTGGTCGGCGAGCAGCTTTTCGTGAATGGCGCGGGCGCGGCGCTTCACCTTGAGCCGGCCAGGCAGGATGCCGTCCTGCTTCAGACCACGGTCGATACAGGCATTCATCGCGGCCCAGATGCGGTCGAGATCGGCCTGCACCTCATCGGCGGGACGGGCGGCGCATTCGTTGGCCCATTTCATCTGCGCGATCGTGAGGCCGGAAGCCTTGCCCATTTCCAGCATCTTTGCCGCATTGGGGAAGGGATAGGGCACGTCCTGCTGTGCAAGGTCGTTGCCGCCGGACCGGCTCTGGCTGATTTCCTCGGCGCTGGCGATAAAACCGCCGCCGATGGAATAGAGCGTCAGATCGGTGAGCACGGCACCCGCTCCGTCGAGAAGGCTGAACACCATGCCGTTGGAGTGCAGCGGCAGGGCGGGGCCGAAGTCGAAGATCAGGTCTGCGTCCGGATCAAAGGCGAGCATCGTGCCGTCGAGTGCCTTGATCTCCTTGTCGCGCGCGAGGCGCTCCAGCATCGGCTCCACCTCTTCCGGATCCAGCCGGGAGGGAACCTGGCCCATCAGCCCGAGGCAGATGGCCCGGTCGGTGGCATGGCCCTTGCCGGTGAAGGCGAGCGAGCCGTGCAGCCGGACCTGGACCCGCGCGGCTGCTGCCGGCAGAGGATCAATGGCGGACAGGAACCTTGCGGCCGCAACCATCGGGCCAACGGTGTGGGAACTGGAGGGGCCAAGACCGATCTTGAAGACGTCGAAGACGCTGATGAACATGGATTTCCGCTGCCTGTGCGCCGCCGGGTCCTGCCCGGCGCGGGCGGATCATGCCCATATTTCGTGCTCCCGTCACCCGGCAGAAAGACGGGTTGTCCGGCCGTGCCGGTTTCGCACCATTTCGAGGTCGTAAATGCGGACCGCTGGCGGAGTGGTTCAGGCTTTCTTCGGCGGCGTGGGCCAGAGCTTTTCGTAAACGGCTTTCGAGAAGCCGACATGTTCGGTCAGGAGCCGTTCGGCGAGATCCGAATCCCGCGCCAGGGTTGCTTCCATCAGCAGCGTGTGATGGGCAAGGCCAAGCGTTGCTTCGTAGGTGGCGCGGATGGTGCCATCGCTGTCGTCCATCATCTGCTGACGCACGTCGGGCGCGCTCAGCATGTTGCGATGGTGTCGGCGCAGCTGGGCCGAGATCTGGGACGCGAACAGCGTCAGCCAGGGTGCCTTGGAGCCAGCCAGAAGTGCGGCGTGGAAGGCGTCATGCCGGGTTTCCCAGAGATGGATCTCAGTCAGGCCTGCGTCCGGGGCCGGGGTTGGCGTGGAGGCAAGACGGTGATGCGCCGCGACCACGGCCGCCGCCCAGTCGTCGTCACCCTCGGCAATCGACCGCGCGAGAAGACGTGTCTCCAGCGCCAGGCGCGCCTCCTGCAGATCCTTGAGGCTTTCGGCAGATACACCAGCGACGCGGAAGCCGCGGTTTGGCGCCAGGACAACAAGCCGCTCGGCCTCCAGCCGCGACAGCGCCTCGCGCAAGGGCGTCCAGCCGAAGCCGAAACGGTCCTTCAGGCTGGAGACGGTCAAGGGGGCGTCCGGCGGCAGGCTGCAGTCAAGGATGGCGGCCCGAAGTGCGAGATACGCATCCTCAGTCTTGGGCATGAATGTCTCCCATGGCGGTCATTCATACGTGCTTCAAAATATATCAAGCGTCAAATTATATATAATCATGTTGCGCGAGGCGCGGACGCCTGTTAGCTTTCTGCCACTCAGGAGCGGAAGACCGCGCCGCACAAGCCAAGGGCAATTCGAGGAGCGCATATGACCAGCCACTTGACCACTCACCCGCTCGACGCCGGAGACAAGCTGGCGGCCAAGCGTGCGGCCTTCGATCTGCCGGAAGGCGTGATCTATCTCGATGGCAACTCGCTCGGCACTCTGCCGGCGCATGTGCCGGCCCGGATCGAAGAGGTCATCCGCAAGGAATGGGGCACCAGCCTCATCCGCGCCTGGAACGCCCATGGCTGGGTCGAGATGCAGAACCGCATCGGCGACCGTATCGGCCGGCTGGTCGGTGCGGCCCCCGGACAGGTGGTGGCGGGCGATAGCACCTCGATCAATCTGTTCAAGGTGTTGTCCGCTGCGCTGGCGCTGCGGCCGGAGCGCAAGGTGATCCTGTCGGACACCGGCAATTTCCCGACCGACCTCTATATGGCGCAGGGTCTGCGCGACCTGCTGGACAAGGGGCATGAACTGCGTCTCGTGGCACCGGAAGACGTGGCCGGCGCGATCGACGAGACCATCGCGGTGACGATGATCACCCAGGTCGATTACCGGACCGGCCGCCGCCACGACATGAAGGATCTGACCCAGCGCGCCCATGCTGCCGGCGCCATCGCCATCTGGGATCTGGCGCATTCCGCCGGTGCCTTCCAGGTGGAGCTGGATGCCTGCGAGGCCGATTTCGCCATCGGCTGCGGCTACAAGTATCTGAACGGCGGTCCGGGCGCTCCGGCCTTCCTCTATGTCGCCAAGCGCCATCAGGGCGTGGCGCATCAGCCGCTGGCCGGCTGGCACGGCCACGATGCGCCGTTCGCCTTCGATCTCGACTATCGCCCGGCTCATGGCATCGACCAGATGAAGGTTGGAACGCCGCCGGTGCTGTCCATGGCCGCGCTGGAAGCCGCGCTCGACGTGTTCGACGATGTCGACATGAACGTGCTGCGCGCCAAGTCGGTGTCGCTGTGCGAATTGTTCATCCGGGAAGTGGAAAGCCGCTGCGAAGGCCTGGAACTCGCCAGCCCGCGCGACGCCAACATGCGTGGCAGCCAGGTGTCGTTCCGGTTCCATGAAGGCTATGCCCTGATGCAGGCGCTGATCGCGCGCGGCGTCATCGGCGATTTCCGCGCGCCCGACATCGTCCGTTTCGGTTTTACGCCGCTCTACGTGTCCCACGCCGACGTGGTCGCTGCCGTCGATATCCTCGCCGACATCCTGGCCACCCGTGCCTGGGACCGGCCCGAGTACAAGACCCGCGCGAAGGTGACCTGAGATGAGCGACGCCAAATGCCCCATGGCCCCGAAGGCCTATGATCCGGCAGACGACGGAGCCCAGATGAGCTTTGATGGTCGCATGTCCTATGGCGACTATCTCTCGCTGGACAAGATCCTGTCGGCGCAGAAGCCGGTGTCGACGGCGGATGACGAGCTGCTGTTCATCATCCAGCATCAGACTTCGGAACTCTGGATGAAGCTGGCCTTGCACGAGCTCACCGTCGCCAAGGCCCGGATCGCTGCGGATGACGTTCAGCCGGCGTTCAAGCAGCTCGCACGTGTCGCGCGGATTTTCGAGCAGCTCAACTCGGCCTGGGATGTGCTGCGCACCATGACGCCGAGCGACTACACCACGTTCCGCAATGCGCTGGGCCAGTCCTCGGGCTTCCAGTCGTTCCAGTACCGCGCCATCGAGTACATGGTCGGCAACAAGAATGCCGCCATGATGCGCCCGCATGAGCATGTGGACGGGGTCTATGCTTGGCTCGAGGCGATCCGGCAGGACACCAGCCTCTATGACGAGGCGATCCGGCTGCTGGCCCGCAACGGCTTTTCCATCTCGGATGCGGCGTTGAAGCGGGATGTATCGGCGCCTTACCAAGCGGACGAAAGCGTGCGCCTGGCCTGGATCGAGGTGTACCGCGATCCGGCGCGCTACTGGCCGCTGTATGAGCTGGCGGAGAAGCTGGTCGATTTCGAGGACTATTTCCGGCGCTGGCGCTTCAACCATGTGACCACGGTGGAACGCGTCATCGGCTTCAAGCGCGGTACGGGCGGCACAAGCGGGGTTAACTACCTCAAGCGCATGCTGGACGTGGTGCTGTTCCCCGAACTGTGGGCGCTGCGCGCCGACCTGTAACGACGGGGTGCCTTCGATGTCGGAGTGCTCGGCCCATCGCCGGCACATCCGCCGCGTGGGCGGTCAGGAGCGAAGCACCCTCAGCCCCTGGCCGTCCCGCATCTTCGCCAGCATGTCCTGGCGTTCGCGATTGGTGTCATAGAGCCGCAGGAAGTCGTCATAGGGCACGGGCCGGCTGAAATAGAAGCCTTGGTACTCGTCACAGCCGTTCTCGACCAGCCAGTCGAGCTGTTCGCCCAGTTCCACACCCTCTGCGACGATCCGCACGTTCAGGACCTGACCCAGCGAGACGATAAGCCGTGTGATCGGCGCCGTATTCTTGAGGTCGCGGATGAAGGTCTGGTCGATCTTCAACACGTCGATCGGATATTTCTGCAGATAGGCGAGATTGGAATAGCCGGTGCCGAAGTCATCGATGATGATCTGGTAGCCGTGGTTCTTCATCCGCTGCAGCGCGGTGCGGATCATTTCGCTGTCGCCGAGCAGGACGGATTCCGTGATCTCGAAACCAAGCCGTTCCGGGTTGCAGCCGGTGTCCAGCGGCAGGCGCAGGATCTTGGTGATCAGGTCCGGATCGGAAAACTGGCGCGGGCTCAGGTTGATCGACAGGGAAATGTCGATGCCTTCGGCCTGCATCTGGGCCTGTTGCCGGGCGACATTGCGATAGACCCATTCGCCAACGTCGATGATCATGCCGGTTTCCTCGCAGGCCGGAATGAAGGACAGCGGTCCCAGCAACCCGCGCTCGGGATGTTGCCAGCGGATCAGGGCTTCGGCGGAGACGATGGCACCGGTCTTCACGCAGAGACGCGGCTGGTAATAGAGAACGAACTCGTCGCGTTCCAGGGCGCGCCAGAGGTCCTTCTCGAGCGTCACTTTTTCCTCGAGCCGCTGGCGCAAGTCCATCGAGAACGGCGTAACCTTGCTCGACTTGTCGTTCTTGGCCTCGAACAGCGCCAGGTCGCAGTGGCGCATCAAGGTGTCCATGTCGGTGCCGTCGTCAGGGCAAATGCTGAGGCCGACCGCGAGCTTGGTGTGCAGCACGTGACCGGCAATGTCCATCGGCTCCAGGAACAGGTCGATCAGCTGGCGACCGAACTCTTGCGGATTGAGCGTGCCGGTGCGGTCCGGGATGCAGACAAGGAACTCGTCGCCGCCAAGGCGGGCTACCGTGCCGCGTTCGGCCACGAAGCCGGACAGGCGCCCGGCCACGGCCTTCAGCAAAAGGTCGCCAACGGCGTGGCCCAGTGTGTCATTGACGGTCTTGAAACCGTTGAGATCGATGAAATAGAGGTAGAGGCTCTGCAAGCCGCTGGTCGCACCCTGGATCATCTTCGGCAGGTGCGCCTGCAGGAAGACGCGATTCGGCAGGCCGGTCAGAAGGTCATGGTCGGCAAAGAAACGCGCCCGGTCCTGGGTTTCCTTCAACTCGGTGACGTCGATCTCGCTGACGAGATACGCCTGGACGCCGGTGACCGCATCCCGGCAGATCCGCGCGGTGATCTCGTGCCAGCGGATGCCGCGATTGGTGCGGGTCTGGGCAACCACCTTGCAGTCCGAGCCATAGTCCAGCGCCCCGGTCAGGGCATCGGCCACGGTCGCGTCCACCAGTCGGTTGTGCAGGGTCAGGTCTGGTTCGATCTGGGAAGCGCGCGAAGCGGGGTTACGGTAGAGCGGGGCCCCGTTGCGGGAAAACAGCGAGATCATCACCGGTGTGTGCAGCAGCGCCTCGGCACTGCGCAGCGTCTCCGGCCGGATGTCGTGATTGACCGTGCCCTCGCACAGCATCGCCATGCGGCCATCGCGCAGCCGCAGCCCGCGGAATACCACCTGAAGCGTCTTCGGGATGCCGTTCGGATAGATGGTCCAGTTCTCGGAGAAGGTTGCATCCCCGCGGCAGAAATCTGCCCGGTACTGGTCAAGGCGCTCTGCGACGGCACGGGACATGTCGGCGCCCAGATCCCGCTTGCGCAGCTCTGACACGCTGGCCGACCCCCAGACATCAAGGGCACTGTGGTTGGCCCAGACGATGCGCTTGCGATCAAAATCGAATACCCACATCGCCGTTGCGATCCGGTCGACCTGAGCCATCAGCTCGCGGGGGTCGATCGTGTCGATCAAGTTGATGTCGGCTTCGGTGAGCGTCATGTCATCCTGCCTGGCGATCAAGCGCGATGCCGTTGGGAGAGGGCCTGCCGAAGGACAATGATCCAGGCGGGGAAGCCTCAACAGCCTCTCGCCTTCTCGCTATCCCTGTCCAATTGCGGGCTTGTGTCAACGGGCTCACGTCTCAATTATGGATTGCACCAATCGTAATCAACTTTCCGAAAAAAGTGTGGTTTAAGACTTAACGCCCTCAGTTAATATTCGGTGAAACAGATTGTAAGTGTTTAAAAAATTTGAGTGGTTCTGATCATCTGACTAGACAATGCAACTGTATCGATCCGGTCTGGAATATATATATCGTTGGCAGGCGTGTTGTTCGATTCAGTTCATTGCGCCATCAGGGCGCGCACTCATTTTCGTTCATGCGAAAGTACATGAGGGGCGCAGACGACGTCGCGTTCGTGGTCAGTTGCTGCGCTTTAAAGCTGTTTCCGGTGCGTTGTGAAGGTAAGTCAGGAAAGAATATCCGGCCGGCTGCCGCATCAATCCTTGCCCGGAGACATTCTCGCATTGCGAGCGGGGTAAAATTATATATTATCCGTGCTGCGGTCATTTTCGTGCGTGGTCAGCGCATGTGCCGTGTGTCCGGCTTGGGATGGGAGGTCTCTTGCGCAACATAATTGATATAACACCGCCCTTGCGTGCGGCGTCTGCCGTGTTTCCGGGCGATGCGCGCTATGAGGCCCGCACCACGTTTGCAATGGGACCGGGATGTCCGGTGAACGTCACGGCCTTTACCATGTCGGTGCATTGTGGTGCTCATGCCGACGCGCCACTGCATTATGCGGCCGGGGCGGCATCGATCGACCAGGTGCCGCTGGACGACTTCGTCGGTCCGGCGCGGGTCATCGATGTCCGGGGCGCGAGCGCCCTGGTCGGGCCGGAGACGCTCGCCGGTCGCCTCGAAGGGGTGCCGCAGCGCGTGCTGCTGCGGCTGACCGACGGACTGGATCCGGATGTCTGGCCGACCGGGTTCCGCGCGCTTGCCCCTGAAACGGTCGAGTTGCTGGCGGCGGCAGGGGTCCGCCTGGTCGGCGTCGACGTGCCATCGGTGGATCCAGAAACTTCCAAGGATCTACCCTCACACATGGCATTTTTTCGCCACGACATGCGCATTCTGGAAAATCTTGACTTAAGTAAAGTTCCGGAAGGTGAATTTGAGTTGATTGCGCTGCCCATCCCGTTAGAAGGGCTGGATGCTGCGCCTGTACGGGCAATTCTGAGGTCGTTGGCCTGAAGCCTCACGACCGGAGGAGTGTCCGTAGGGAGCGGGTGCAAGCCAAGATGAAAAACCTGAAAACAACAACAGGGCGCCAGGTGCGAGCCGGCGGCGGGGATGGACAGATGCTGGAACTTGACCAGCTTGTGAAGCAGTTCGGTGGATTCCGGGCTGTCGACAAATGCAGCTTCAGTGTCCGGGAGGGCACGATCACCGGTCTCGTCGGTCCAAACGGGGCGGGCAAGACGACACTTTTCAACCTGATTGCCGGGGCCTTTCCGCCAACAGCCGGCAAGATCCGTTTCCTCGGTGAGGATGTCACCGGACTGCCGGGCAATGAACTGTTTCATCGCGGGCTGGTGCGCACCTTCCAGATCCCGCACGAGTTCCACCGGCTGACGGTGCTCGAGAACCTGATGATGGTTCCCCCGTCCCAGCCCGGCGAGAAGCTGCTGGCCAACTGGCTGAGCTGGGGCAAGGTGCGGGATGCAGAGCGTGTGGTGGAAGCCCGTGCTCTGGAAACGCTGAAGTTCCTGGAACTGACCCATGTGGCCGATGTGCGCGCCGGAAACCTGTCCGGCGGCCAGAAGAAACTTCTGGAACTCGGTCGCACCATGATGACCGACGCCAAGCTGGTGCTGCTTGACGAGCCGGCCGCCGGCGTCAATCGCACGCTGCTGCGCAAGCTCGAGGAGAAGATCCAGATCCTCAACAAGGAGCGCGGCTACACGTTCATTCTGATCGAGCACGACATGGAAATGATCGAGAAGCTGTGTGACCCGGTCATCTGCATGGCCGAGGGCAAGGTTCTGATCGCTGGTGACTTCCAGACCGTGCGCTCCGACCCCCGGGTGCTTGAGGCCTATCTTGGCGAAACCCAGGGAGATGCGGCATGAGCGTGCTTTTGAACATGCAGGATCTGGTCGGCGGCTACGGCGAGGCCGACATCCTGCAGGGCGTGTCGATGGTCGTGCACGAAAAGGAGATCGTCGTCATCGTCGGTCCGAACGGTGCCGGCAAGTCGACGGCGATGAAGGCGGTGTTCGGTCTGCTCACCATCCGTGGCGGCTCGATCCGCTTCGATGGCGACGACATCACGGGCTGGGCCCCGAACCGCATCGTCCAGCGCGGCATCTGCTATGTGCCGCAGGTGGAAAACATCTTCCGTGAAATGAGCATTCACGAGAACCTGGAGATGGGCGCCTTCCTGCGCAAGGGCGACCTCAGCGCCGGTTTCGACCGGATCTATACCCTGTTCCCGGACCTGAAGGAGCGTCGCCGCACCCTGGCCGGAAACCTCTCCGGTGGCCAGCGCCAGATGGTGGCCATGGGCCGTGCCCTGATGCTGGATCCCAAGCTTCTGCTTCTGGACGAACCGACGGCCGGTCTTTCGCCGAAATACATGGAACAGATCTTCCAGATCAGCCGGGACGTGCGCGACACCGGTGTCGCCATCCTGCTGGTGGAACAGCATGCCAAGCAGGCGCTTGCCTTTGCCGACCGGGCCTATGTCCTGGCATCGGGGAGCAATCGCCATGAAGGCACCGGCGCTGAGCTCCTCGCCAACCGCGAGGTCGCTGAAATGTTCCTCGGCGGATGAGGCGGACGACCCATGACCGTGATTGATTTTCTCAACTTCCACATCGTGCCGGGCATCGTCATCGGTTCGATCTACGCGCTGGGCGCCGTCGGCATCACGCTGATTTTCGGCATCCTGCGCTACGCCCATCTGGCGCATGGTGACCTTGCAACGTTGGGCGCCTTTCTCGCATTGGCCCTAGTGCAGCTCCTGGGCGTGCCGCCGCTGGTGGTGCTTCCCTTCGTGATCGTCCTGACCGCCGGTATTGCCGTCGGCATCGACCGTGTCTTTTATGACGCCTTCCGCGAGCGGCCGAAGATCATCACCGTAATGTCGTCGCTCGGCATTGCGCTGATGATCCGGGCGGTGGTGCAGGTCGTCTGGGGGGTCAACACCCAGACCTACACCCGTGGCCTGGTCAGGCCGGACGATTACTTCGGGCTGCGCCTGCGCGACCGCGAGATCTACACCGTCGCGGCGATGATCGGACTGGTCGTTGCCCTGCAGCTGTTCCTGAACCGCTCCAAATGGGGCAAGGCCATGCGCGCCATGTCCGACAACCCGAACCTGGCGCTGCTGTCGGGCATAGACAACCGCAAGGTCGTCATGCTGACCTGGATCATCTCCGGCGGCCTGTGCGCGGCGGCTGGTGTCTTCCTCGGCCTCAACACCGAGCTGAAGCCGATGATGGGCTGGTCGATGCTGCTGCCGATGTTTGCCGCTGCGATCCTGGGCGGTGTCGGCCGCGTCGAGGGCGCCGTGCTTGGCGGCCTGATCGTCGGCATCGCAGAGGAACTGTCCGTGCTGGTTCTGCCCAGCGAGTACAAGGCCGCGATGGCCTTTGCCATCCTGCTCGTGATGCTGCTGGTCCGTCCGACCGGTCTGCTGCGCGGCAAGGTGCTCTGAGGGGAGGCGAGAGATGGAACTGGCTCTGGGACTTGCCAACTACGCGCTCTTCATGGGCGTCTTCATCGGCATCTATGCCATCCTGGCCCTCGGGCTGAACATCCAGTGGGGCTATTCCGGCCTCTTTAACGCGGGCATCGCAGGGTTCTTCGCCGTTGGCGCCTATACCTCCGCGATCCTGACTAGCCCGCATGCGGCCGGTCGCATCGGTGGCTTTGAATTGCCGACGCTCGTCGGCTGGGTTGGTGCCATGGCGGTGGCCGGACTGGTGGCCTGGCCAATCGGCAAGGTCTGCCTGCGCTTCCGCTCCGACTATCTCGCCATTGCCTCGATTGGGATTGCCGAGATCATCCGCCTGGTGATCAAGTCGGAAGACGTGCTGACCAACGGGGCCAAGGGCATCAACAACATCCCGCGCCCCTTTGGCGACCTGCCCTATGTGCAGTCGCAGATCGCTTATCTGGCCATCGTCATCGTGGTTCTGGCCGTTGTCTATGTGGCGGTCGAGCGGCAGTATAACGCGCCCTGGGGCCGGATGATGCGGGCCGTGCGAGACAATGAGGTCGCCGCGACCGCCATGGGCAAGGACATCGCCTTCCGCCGGTTGCAGGCCTTCATCTTCGGGGCGGCCCTGATGGGGCTGGGCGGCGCGCTGTTCGCGCATTTCAGCCGCTCGATCACCCCGGAAGCGATCGACCCGATGGTCGCGACCTTCCTTGTCTGGATCATGTTGATCCTTGGCGGATCGGGGAACAATCGCGGCGCGATCCTCGGGGCGGCGGTTGTGTGGATCATCTGGTCCGTTTCAGAGATTGCAACCGACCGGCTGCCGCATGAATATGCGGTTCAGGCGAAATACATCCGTGTGTTTCTGATCGGGCTGATGCTGCAGCTGGTGCTGCGCTACCGCCCGGAAGGTCTCCTGCCCGAACCGCTGGGCGGTGCGCGCAATGCGCCCGCTGCGACGGCCAAGGCAACGCCGCGCAACGGGCATTGACGGCTTCGGTGCGGCGGGGCAGGTCCTCACGCCGCATCAGGAAAAGGTCCCCGGCAACAAGGGGACCGATCACCGAGCAGGATCCCGGCTTGACCGGTTCCTGCTTCAGAGGGGCGCATAGCTCCTGGAACAAGAAGTGGAGGTTTGAAATGAATAAGAAGGTTCTGGCTCTCGCCGGTTCGCTCCTGGCGGCCACCGCACTCACCGGCACGGCCGCTCAGGCTGACGTCAAGATCGGCCTGCTCGGTGGCATCACCGGCCCGATCGCAGCCATGGCGCCGGCCATGCTGCTGTCCGCTGAACTGGCAATTTCCGAAGTGAACGGCCAGGGCGGCATCGGCAACGGCGAAAAGCTGGTGCAGGTCACCGGTGACAGCGCCTGCAACCCGCAGAACGGCACGGACGCCGCCACCAAGGCCGTCAACATCGACGGCGTTGTCGGCCTCGTCGGCCCGCACTGCTCGGGCGCCGTGATTGCAGCTGCCAACTCCGTCGCCATCCCGGCCGGCATCGCGCTGATCACCCCGTCGGGCACCTCGCCGGAAATCACCAACCTGAAGGACAACGATCTGGTGTTCCGGACCGTTCCCTCGGATGACTATCAGGGCCGCGCCCTGGCCCGTTCGCTGAAAGAACAGGGCATGGACAGCGTTGCCGTTGCCTATCTGAACAATGACTATGGTTCGGGCCTGGCCAACGCGTTCAAGTCCGAGTTCGAAGCCATCGGCGGCAAGATCACAACCTTCGCTGCGCATGAAGGCGAGAAGGCTTCTTATCGCTCGAACCTGGCAGAACTCGCCAAGGGCGGTTCCGACACTCTGGTCATCTTCGACTATGGTGATGGCAGCGGCCTGACCATGCTGCGTGAAGCGCTGGAAAACGGCTTCTTCACCAACTACGTCGGCGCGGACGGCATGAAGTCCGATGCTCCGATCAAGGAACTGGGCGCCAACAACCTTGGCACCTTCCTGGCTTCGGCGCCGGTTGGCGAAAAGTCCGATTCGCTTGATGTCTTTGCCAAGAACTTCAAGGACATCGGCGGCGACCCGGACGCGGTCTTCGTGACCACCTCCTATGACGCCACGTTCCTGATGGCTCTGGCCATCGAGAAGGCCGGCGGCGACAAGTCCAAGGTCGGTGCAGCCCTGCGCGAGCTGAGCTCCGCCACCGACGGCGAAGCCGTGATGCCGGGCGAATGGGCCAAGGCCAAGGCGTTGATCGCTGAAGGCAAGCCGTTCGTCTACAAGGGCGCAGCCGGCACCTACAACTTCGACGCCGCTGGCGACGTTCCGGGCGTCTACGCCCTGTTCAAGGTCGGCGCCAACGGCTTCGAAAAAGTCGCTGACATGAAGTAAACCTGCCACTCCGGTGCAGGTTCAGACGCCGGCGGTCCCACAAGGGCCGCCGGTTTCTTTTTGTCCGGGCGGTTCACCACTTCTGAAATATGAACCAGGCACCGGCGGCGATGAGGGCAAAGCCGATGAGATGGTTCAGGCGGATGGGTTCGCCAAGATAAAACACGGAAAACACGGCAAAGACCGAGAGCGTCAGGACTTCCTGGATGGTCTTCAACTCGGCGGCGCTGAAATAGCCATGGCCGATCCGGTTGGCCGGCACCTGCAGGCAATATTCAAAGAAGGCGATGCCCCAGCTTGCCAGGATGACCAGCCACAGGGCGGTGCCCTTGAACTTCAGGTGGCCGTACCACGCGAAGGTCATGAAGATGTTGGAGGCCAGCAGCAGGCCGATGGTTGTCACGGGAACAGGAAGCGATGTCATGGCAGGATCCACAGGGAAGCCGGGTGGACGTCTCCACCCTGTCTCCATCTGCTAGCCGCTTCGCTTGACGGCAGCAACTGCTGTCGCCGGCTCGGCACCTGTCACTTGGTGAGAATCAGCTTGCCCAGTTTGGTGATGGTCAGCCGGTAGGTCTCCTCATTGTGCCGGATGCGGATTTCACGATTGCCCCGGAACAACGTCGCGCTGTCCATCTGGCTATTGTCCTCGCGCGGCGCTGCGACCTTGCGCAAGGAAGGAAGGGTAAGCTTTGCCTGGCGTGGATTGGCGTCTGCCATCTGGTTTCCCCGGTACTTCAAGAGTTTAGAGGCGTTCCAAGTTGCGAGTGGCTCGCAACAATTAACTTGACTCTAATACTCAGAATAAAGTACCAAGACAAGGCCTGAACGGCGCTGCCCCGGAAATCGCGTCCTCCGGCCCGGCGTCTCAGGCAGGACTGATCACCAGTCAAAATGCCAGGCAAGCCAGCTGTTTTCTCCTCTCCCTCAAACGGCAAGCCAGCCCGGTATTTTTAGTCGATATTCGTGACCGGTGTGAACCGGCATAACGCCCTCGGCCTCCCCGAAGTCATCCCGGCCAAGCGCAGCGCCGAGCCGGGACCGGAGAGTCCAGATATCCATCTTTCAATGATTTCCCGCCCCCGGAGAGACCTTGGCTCTCCGGTCCCGGATCTCCGCTTCGCTGCGTCCGGGATGACGATAGAGGGCTTGTCAGAAGGCTGCGCCGGTTGGAGATCGGCGTCGGGCCTTGCGCGGTGCTGCGCAGGATCAGCTGGCGGCAGCCATCGGTTCGTCGATATGCAGCAGCTGGCGCAGGTCGAGGCGATTTTCGGAGATGTCGTGGATCGTCTTTTGATCCAGCACGTCCATGAAAGCCTCAAGCGCCTCGTGCAACACGCCGTTGAAGCCGCAGGTGGTCAGGATCGGGCAATCCTTGCGGCCGGAGTTGAAGCACTCGGCCAGATAGAACGAGTCTTCCGCAGCGCGGACAACTTCGCCGATCGTGATCTTTTCCGCGGGCCGGGCGAGCGTGATGCCGCCGTTGCGACCGCGAATGGTCTTGATGAGATCCGCATCGACCAGGACCTTCATGATCTTGAACAGATGCGTTTCGGACATGCCAAAGCTGGAGGCGATGTCAGCCACCTTGCTGGGCCGGTCAGGATTCGCAGCGCAGTACATCAGCGTGCGAACGGCGTAGTTGGTTTGTTGAGTAAGGCGCATAGGTTTAGATATGTCCACTGCCGGCCCTTGCGTCAATGGGCATGGTGAGCCTGAGGCTCAAATTTTGCCTTGGCAGGATGATTGGGCGTGGCAGCGCCGGATTCAGCCGGCTTTGCGCCGTGGCAGGGCAGCCGGGGCAGCATCGACGGTGGTGGTCTTGTCTGCCTTACGGGCACCATCGACCGGCGGCAGGTTCTCCGGCAGGAAGATGTCGATGCCGATCCGCTCCTGGGCATCAAGGATCGGCTGCCCGTCGATAAGCGCCTTCAGCACCCGCACGGCACTGCGGATCTCATGGCCTGGATCCTGCGCGATCAGCGCTGAAATCGTGCCGCGCTCCAGCGCAGACCGCGTGTAGGGCGTCAGCTCATGGGCGATGAAGGTGATCTCGCCAGCGCGGCCACTTTCCTCAAGCGCAGCAATGACGCCGCGATTGCCGGCACCCATGTTGTAGAGGCCGGTCAGATCAGGATGCTCGACCAGCAGCTTTCGGGTGAGATCATAGGTCCGGTCATTGTCGTCGCGGCCTTCACGGACGCGGACAGGCTCAAAGTCCGGATAAAGCTCCTCGAAAACCTCGAGGCAGCCGCCGTGGCGCTCGGCGTGGTCACGCAGGCCCAGCGATCCGGCAATGAAGCCGATGCGCGCCCGGTGCCCCTGCCGGTTGCCGGCGAGGAAGCGGCCAAGAAGGCGCCCTGCAACGCGGCCGGCGGCCATGTTGTCGATGCCGACGAAGTGCGCGCGCGCGGAGGCCGGATGATCCGACACCAGCGTCACCACAGGAACGCCGCGCAGGGTCAGCCGGTCAATGCCAGCCCGAACCTCGGGCGAGGAGGGCGCGACAACGGCGACCCCGTCACAGCCGGTGCGATCCAGCAGGGCGAGCGTGCTGGCGACGGAATGGCTGTCAAAGGCATCAATGTCCTGAACGGTAAGGGCGACCCGCTCGCCGGCAACGCGCGAGGCAATGCGCTCGGCCTCCTGGCGCAGGTCGGTCATGAAGGCGTTCGGGCCGTTCGGGATCAGGAAGGTGAGGCGATAGAGCCGGCGCTTGGCAAGATTGGCGGCAAAGACATCGGGCGTGTAACCGAGGGCCTTCACGGCTGCCTCGACCCGCTCGACCGTCACAGCCCGGACACCAGGGCGCCGGTTCAGGACCCGGTCAACGGTTGCCAGGCTGACGCCGGCCGTTCTCGCCACATCGTGAATGGTGATCCGCTGCATGGTCTATCGCCCTCAAACCCCATGCGAACTATAGCGCAGGCAACGGGTTTGTCAGCCATTTTGTTGCAATGCAAAAAGCTATGCCGGCTGATGAGAACGCCTGCAAATCCGCCAATGAGGGGCGCTGCTCAGAGGCTGGAGCCTGCAGCATGGCCAGAGGCCCAGGCCCACTGGAAGTTGAACCCACCGAGATGGCCTGTCACATCAACCACTTCGCCGATGAAATGGAGGCCGGGAACCTTGGTCGCCGCCATGGTTTTCGATGACAGCTCGTCCGTATCGACCCCGCCGAGCGTGACTTCAGCCGTGCGATAGCCTTCTGTCCCGGCGGGCAGCAAAGACCAGGAATTGAGCCGGTCGGCTGTCTGGCGCAGCACCTTGTCGGAGAGATCGGCAAGGCGCCCGCCGAGGCCGTATTCGGAGGCGAGTTCCTCCGACAGCCGGCGCGGCAGGATGTGGCCGACGGCGGTGCGGATGTCCTGTCGGCCTTGCGCCTGCTTTGCCTCCTTGAGCGCAGCGAAGACATCGGTGCCGGGAGCAAGATCAACGCTGATCGGCTGGCCTTCGCGCCAGTAGGATGAAATCTGCAGGATTGACGGCCCGGACAGGCCACGATGCGTGAACAGCAGGCCTTCGCGGAAGGATGTCTTGTTGAAGCGGACGACCGCATCCACCGACACGCCAGCGAGCTTCTGGCACAGGGCCTTGTTGGCGTCGGAGAAGGTCAGGGGCACAAGCGCGGGACGGGGCGGCACGACCTTCAGTCCGAAGCGCCGGGCAATATCATAGCCGATGCCGGTGGCACCCATCTTCGGGATCGACGGCCCGCCGGTGGCAACCACCAGCGACGTCGCCTCGACGCGGCCGCGCGAGGTCTCGATGGCAAAGCGGTCGTCGGGCTTGCTGATGTCGGTGAAGCCTGTCTCCAGCCACAGCTTGCCGCCGGCCTTCTCCATCTCGGCGAGCAGCATCGTGATGATGTCCTGCGCACTGTCGTCGCAGAAGAGCTGGCCGAGCGTCTTCTCGTGCCAGGGGATGCGGTGGCTGTCGACCAGCTTGAGAAAGTCTGCCGGCGTATAGCGCTTGAGCGCCGAGACACAGAAGCGCGGGTTCTGTGACAGGAAGTTCGCCGGGCTGGCGTGGATGTTGGTGAAGTTGCAGCGGCCGCCGCCGGAAATGCGGATCTTGTCCGCTGCGCGCTTGGCATGGTCAATGACGAGCACGGACCGACCGCGCTTGCCGGCCTCAATAGCGCACATCAGGCCGGCGGCGCCGGCACCCAGGATCAGGACGTCAACTCGTGTCATCGCTGGCTTATAGCAAGAGGCAACGGACTTGCCTCCTGCTATTCGCGTGCGATGGTCCACCTGCGGTGCCGCGTCAGCCCATGCAGCCGAGCAGTTCCGCCTCGCCGATCTGGCCGACCGGGCGGCCGTTGTCGATGACAAGGACCGGACCGGAGACCGCCCGCTTCAGGGCAATGACCTGCCGCAGCGGCGTCACCAGCTCGCAGTTCGAGCTGCTGGTGGCGGATGCGGCAACCGGGCTCATGATGTCCTGGGCGCGCAACACGTTGAGCGGGTTCATGTGCGCGACGAATTCCGCCACATAAGGCGTCGCCGGACGGCGGACGATTTCCTGCGGCGTGCCCAGCTGGATCACCCGCCCGCCCTCCATGATGGCGATGCGGCTGCCGATCTTGGCGGCCTCGTCGAGATCATGGCTGACGAAGATGATGGTCCGGTGCAGGGTCTGCTGCAGCTGGATCAGCTCGTCCTGCAGCTTGTCACGGATCAGCGGATCCAGCGCGGAGAAGGGCTCGTCCATCAGGAGGATCGGTGCGTCCGTGGCAAAGGCACGGGCAAGGCCGACGCGTTGCTGCATGCCGCCGGAGAGTTCGTGCACCTGCTTGTTGCCCCAGCCGCCGAGGCCGACCAGTTCGAGCTGGGCAGCGACGCGCTTGCTGCGTTCGGCAAGGCTGACGCCTGCCAGCTCCAGGCCGAAGCCGACGTTGTCGGAAACGGTGCGCCAGGGCAGCAGCGCGAATTGCTGGAACACCATGGCGATGCGGCTGCGGCGGAGGCGGCGCAGGCGCTCCTCGCCGCAGGTTGCCGGATTGACCATGCTGTCCCCGTCGCGCACGAGCGTCTCGCCCCGGATGACCGGATTGAGCCCGTTGACTGCGCGCAGCAGCGTCGACTTACCGGAGCCGGACAGGCCCATCAGCACGATGACCTCGCCGGGCATGATGTCGAAGGTCGCTCCGGCGACGCCCAAGGTCTGGCCGGTTTCGTCCTGGATCTCGCGCCGGGTCTTGCCGGCATCGATCAGCGGCAGCGCCCGGTGCGGTTTCGAGCCGAAGACGATGTCGACATTGCGGAAGGAAACAATCGGATCGCTCATCAGCGGCCTCCCGTCGGACGATTGAGGCGGAAGAACCGGTCCAGCACGATGGCGATCAGGACGATGGCGACGCCGACTTCAAAGCCCATGCCGATGTTCACGGTGTTGAGGGCGCGCAGGGTCGGAACGCCGAGGCCGTCAGCGCCGACGAGGGCGGCAATCACCACCATCGACAGGGACAGCATGATCGTCTGCGTCAGCCCGGCCATGATCTGCGGCAGGGCATAGGGCAGCTCGATCTTCCACAGGAGCTGCCAACGGGTGGCGCCAAAGGCGTGACCGGCCTCGAGCAGCTGCGTGGGCGTCGAGGAGACGCCGAGCTGGGTAAGGCGGATCGGGGCGGGCAGGGCAAAGATGACCGTGGCAATGAGGCCCGGAACCATGCCGAGGCCGAACAGGATCAGCGCCGGGATGAGATAGACGAAGGTCGGGATCGTCTGCATCAGGTCCAGCACCGGCTGCAGCGCGGTGTAGAACTTCGGCTTGTGCGCGGCCAGCACGCCGATCGGCACACCGACAAGCATGCAGACCGTGGAGGCGCCGAGCACCAGCGCAAGGGTGTTGGTTGTCTCTTTCCAGAAGCCCAGGTTGATGATGATCAAGAGCGACCCGAGGACGAACAGCGGGAAGCTGAGGTTGCGGCGCACGACGAAGGCCAGAACCGTCACGGTGCCGACAACCACCAGCGGATCCGGTGTCTGAAGGACATAGAGTATGGCGCCGATCATGGCCTCGAGGGCGACGGCAATCCCGTCAAAGAACCAGGACGCATGGGTTGTCAGCCAGTCGACGAAGGCCTTGGCCCATTGCCCGAATGGCAGCTTGTAGCTCGTCAGAAAATCCAAGGGTCACCTCTCCCTGCCGAGGTCAGGTCCGCCACAGGTGCGGGTCCGGCTGAACCGGCATGTCCGGTTCAGCCGGAAGCTGCTTGTCTCAGAGGCCGAGGGCCAGCTTCACCGCGTCCATGGCGCTCTCGCCGTCGCGGGTCTTGACGTCCTTGAGCCAGCCTTCGATGAGCTGCGGGTTGGCCGACAGCCAGCTCTGGGCGGCAATGGCCGGATCCTGGCCACCGTCGAGGATCTTGCTCATGATCTCGTTTTCGAGCGCCAGAGTGAAGTTCAGGTTTTTCAGGAACTGGCCGACATTCGAGCATTCCTCAAGATAGCCCGCGCGGACATTGGTGTAGATGGTCGCGCCGCCGAGATCGGGGCCGAACACGTCGTCGCCGCCCTCGAGATAGGCGATCTCGAAATTCGAGTTCATCGGGTGCGGCTCCCAGCCGAGGAAGACGACGTCTTCCTTGCGCTTGGTGGCGCGGGAGACCTGGGCCAGCATGCCCTGCTCGGAGGATTCCACGATCTGGAAGCCCTTGAGGCCGAACTGGTCGCCATCAATCATGCCGAGGATGAGGCGATTGCCGTCGTTGCCGGGCTCGATGCCGTAGATCTTGCCGCCAAGTTCCTCCTGGAACTTGGCGATGTCGCCGAAGCTCTTGAGGCCCTTGTCATAGGTGTATTTCGGCACGGCGAGGGTGTATTTGGCTCCTTCAAGGTTTGCCCGCACGGTTTCGACGGACTTGTCATCGCGATAGGGCGCAATGTCGGCTTCCATCGTCGGCATCCAGTTGCCGAGGAACACATCAATGTCCTTGTTCTTCAGCGACGCATAGGTCACCGGAACCGACAGAACCTTGACGTTGGTCTCGTAGCCGAGCGCAAGGAGAATGGTGGAGGCGACGGCGGTGGTCGCGGTGATGTCGGTCCAGCCGACATCGGAGAACCGCACGGTCTTGCAGCTGTCCGGCTCGGCGGCCTGGGCGTGTGTTGCAGTCGCCAGTCCCATGGCGCCCGTCATGGCCAGGGCCAAGGCTGCGCCGGTGATGGAAGTGAATACGCGCTTCATCCGGTTGTCTCCCGCTCTTGTATGGCGCCCCGGTACACGGGGTCGTTCGCCGGTGTTCAGTCCCAATGAACCCCGGACGGACATCTCAAACAATGGGCAACCGATTGATTTAGCCGTCTTTGCGGCAGGTTTGCCCCTCTGGTGAGACTTAATGAACCATTGACTGTTGGCTTTGGCAAGTTTTGATTGATTGATCGTTCAATTAAAAATAATCATCTAGGATCATTGGGGAGAACGACATGCCAAGGATCGGGATGGAGGCCGAGCGCAGGCGCAGCCTGATCGCGGCGACAGTCGATGCGATTCACGAACAGGGCTATTGCGACGTGACGATCGCGCAGATCGCGCGCAAGGCCGGCGTGTCGGGCGGGCTCGCACATCACTATTTCGGCTCCAAGGATCAGCTCCTTGCCGCCACCATGCGCCATCTGCTGCATGAACTGGGCGAGGGCATCCGCGCGCGTCTTGCCGAGGCGCATACACCTCGTGCGCGGCTTTCGGCGATCATTGCCGGTAACTTTGAAACCGGGCAGTTCCGCGAGGCCGTGATTGCTGCCTGGCTGGCGTTCTACTCGCAGGCCCGCACCAATCCGGCGAGCCAGCGTTTGCTGCGCATCTATTCCGCCCGCCTTGTCTCCAACCTGACGCACAGTCTGCGTAGCTTTCTGCCATTGCCGGACGCGCAGCTCGTGGCCGAGGGAACGGCCTCGATGATCGACGGGGTCTGGATCCGCCGCGCACTGAAGGAAGCGCCGCCCGATCCCGAGGCTGCCATCCGCCTCGTCGAGGATTACGTAGAGGCACAGATCCTGCTGCACCGGGCCCGGGCGTCCGGGGCCACAACGCCACAGTCCGACGGGGGACGCCCTGAATGAACGACACGTTTGACTTCATCATCGTCGGGGCCGGATCGGCCGGCTGCGCGCTGGCCTACCGCCTGTCGGAAGATCCGAAGAACCGCGTCCTGGTGCTGGAGTTCGGTGGAACGGATGCCGGGCCCTTCATCCAGATGCCGGCGGCGCTGTCCTATCCGATGAACATGAGCCGCTATGACTGGGGCTTCCAGAGCGAGCCCGAGCCGCACCTCGGCGGGCGCATTCTGGCAACCCCGCGCGGCAAGGTGATCGGCGGCTCGTCCTCGATCAACGGCATGGTCTATGTGCGCGGCCACGCGCGCGACTTTGACACCTGGGAAGAGATGGGCGCCAGCGGCTGGGGCTACCGGCATGTGCTGCCCTATTTCCAGCGCCAGGAAGAGACCCCGACCGGCGACGACGGCTTCCGGGGCCGCTCCGGTCCGCTGCATGTGCAGCGCGGCACCAAGTGGAACCCGTTGTTCGATGCCTTCATCAAGGCCGGCAAGCAGGCGGGCTACGAGACGACGGGTGACTACAACGGCCAGAAGCAGGAAGGCTTCGGCGACATGGAGATGACCGTGAAGAACGGTCAGCGCTGGTCCGCCGCCAATGCCTATCTGAAGCCGGCGCTGAAGCGCGGCAATGTGGAGATCGTCACCGGGGCCTTTGTCCGCCGGGTGGTCATCGAGAACGGCCGGGCGACCGGCGTCGAGTACCAGCGTGGCTCCGGCCAGCCGGTCACGGCGCGGGCAGCGCGGGAAGTGATCATTTCCGCCTCGTCGATCAACTCGCCCAAGATCCTGATGCTCTCCGGCATCGGGCCGGCCGCGCATCTGCGCGAAATGGGCATTGACGTGGTCGCGGACCGGCCGGGCGTCGGCGCCAACTTGCAGGATCATCTGGAACTCTACATCCAGCAGGCCTGCACCCAGCCGATCACGCTCTACAAGCACTGGAACCTTGTTTCCAAGGCTCTGATCGGGGCGCAGTGGCTGTTCACGCGCAAGGGGCTTGGCGCCTCGAACCAGTTCGAGGCCTGTGCCTTCATCCGCTCCAAGGCCGGTGTCGAGTATCCTGACATCCAGTATCACTTCCTGCCTTTCGCGGTGCGCTACGACGGCAAGGCAGCGGCCGAGGGGCACGGGTTCCAGGCCCATGTCGGGCCGATGCGCTCCAAGTCGCGCGGCCGCATCCGCCTGACCTCGGGCGATCCGTTGGCCAAGCCCTCGATCCTCTTCAACTACATGTCGCACCCGGACGACTGGGCCGACTTCCGCACCGCGATCCGACTCACGCGCGAGATCTTCGGTCAGGAGGCCTTCACGCCCTATCGCGGCCGCGAGATCCAGCCGGGTGCCGGCGTGCAGAGCGACGTGGAGCTGGACAATTTCATCCGCGAGCATGTGGAGAGCGCCTATCACCCCTGCGGGTCCTGCCGCATGGGGGCCGCGAGCGATCCGATGGCCGTGGTGGATCCGGAATGCCGGGTGATCGGCGTCGAGGGCCTGCGCGTGGCCGACAGCTCGATCTTCCCGCAGGTGACCAACGGCAACCTCAATGCCCCGTCGATCATGGTGGGCGAGAAGGCCTCGGACCACATTCTCGGCAAGATCCCGCTTGCGGCATCCAATCTGGCGCCCTGGATCCATCCGCAGTGGCAAACGCGTCAGCGTTGAGCCATCCTGCGACCCAACGAACAGCAGGAGGCTTCTGCCAAGGCAGTGGCCGGTCCTGTTTCCCCCTTCTGACCGACTTGCAAGGACGACCTCATGCGCGCCCAGCCCCGAGCCTCCCATTTCATTGGCGGCGGATATGTCGAAAGCCCGAATGGCGCGGCCTTCGACAGCCTCTATCCCGCCACCGGCGACGTCATCGCCCGCCTGCATGCCGCGGATGACCTGACCATCGAGGCCGCCATCTCGACCGCACGGGAAGGCCAGAAGATCTGGGCTGCCACCCCGGCAGCCGAGCGGGGCCGCATCCTGCGCCGGGCGGCGGAGATCCTGCGGGCCAACAACCGCGCCCTGTCCGAGCTGGAAACGCTCGACACCGGCAAGCCGCTGCAGGAAACGCTGATCGCCGATGCGGCCTCCGGCGCCGATTGCCTTGAATATTTCGGCAATCTCGCCGCGACGCTGACCAGCGAGCACATCGACCTTGGCGGCTCCTTCGCCTACACCCGCCGTGAGCCGCTCGGCATCTGCGTCGGCATCGGTGCGTGGAACTATCCGATCCAGATCGCCTGCTGGAAGGCAGCCCCTGCGCTGGCCTGCGGCAACGCCATGATCTTCAAGCCGTCGGAAGTGACGCCGCTGAGCGCGCTGAAGCTGGCCGAGGCGCTCTTGGAGGCCGGGGTTCCGGCCGGTGTCTTCAACGTGGTGCAGGGCGCAGGCGATGTGGGCGCCAAGCTCGTCTCGCATCCGGCGGTGGCCAAGGTCTCCGTCACCGGCTCGGTGCCGACCGGGCGCAAGGTCGCGGGCCTGGCAGGCAGCAACCTCAAGCATCTGACGCTTGAACTCGGCGGCAAGTCGCCGCTGATCCTGTTCGAGGACGCCCATCTCGACAATGCCGTGTCGGCCGCGATCAATGCCAATTTCTATTCCTCGGGCCAGATCTGCTCCAACGGCACCCGCGTCTTCGTGCATCGCAGCCTGAAGGAGGCCTTCCTGAAGCGGCTGGCTGAACGCACCGCAAACGCCGTGCTGGGCGATCCGCTGGACGAGGCGACCAATATCGGCCCGCTCGTCTCGAAGCCGCAGCTCGACAAGGTGCTGGGCTATATCGAGATCGGCAAGGCGGAAGGCGCGCGGCTTGTCTGCGGCGGCGGGGCAGCACACGTGGCGGCCTTCCCGGAGGGCTGGTTCGTGCAGCCGACCGTCTTTGCCGATGTGAAGGACGACATGCGCATCGCCCGGGAAGAGATCTTCGGCCCGGTCATGTGCGTGCTCGACTTCGACAGCGAGGACGAGGTCATCGCGCGGGCCAATGCGACCGAATTCGGTCTGGCCGCCGGTGTGTTCACCCGCGACATCCAGCGCGCCCACCGGGTGATCGCACAGCTTGCCGCCGGCACCTGCTGGATCAACGCCTATAACCTGACGCCGATCGAAATGCCCTTCGGCGGCATGAAGTCCTCCGGCATCGGCCGCGAGAACGGCCATGCTGCCATCGGCCACTACAGCCAGGTGAAGAGCGTCTACGTCGAGATGGGGGACGTCGCGGCGGCGTTTTGAACCGTCCGCCGCCTGCTGCTTTCGCAAGTGCTTGAGGTGAGGCTGTCCCCCCACCCTCAACCCCTCCCCACGAGAGGGAGGGGAACCGAGAGGCCTTGCCCGAAGAACATGGTTCAATCTGCTTGAGGCGCTGCCGCCCCCCTCCCCCTCGTGGGGAGGGGTAAGGGGTGGGGGGAACGGTTTTAAAAACACTCAGACACCTGAAAGCAAGATGGCCGGACACAAGGCCCGGCCATCCAGTTATTTAACCCGGAACTTGCCGGATCAGAGCTTGCCTTCCAGCGCCGCGTCGAAGATCGACAGAGCGGCGTCGCGGGTCAGTTCGACCGGGTTGCCGCCGGCGGTCGGATCGACGATTGCCATGTCGGCGATGAGGTCGCGCTTGGCGCCGTCGACGCCGAGGCCGCCGATGGTGTGCGGCACGCCGAGGTCGGAGCGCATCTTCAGGATATGCGCCTGGAAGCCGTCGAAGCCGCCGGCAATGCCGCAGAAGGCCGCCAGACGCTCGATCTTGGCCTCGATGGCCGGGCGGTTGAACTTCAGCACATAGGGCATGAACACGGCATTGGTCATGCCGTGGTGCGTGTCAAAGAGCGCGCCGACCGGGTGGGACAGGGCGTGGATGGCGCCGAGACCCTTCTGGAAGGCAACGGCACCCATGGCGCCCGCGCTCATCATGTGGCCACGCGCCAGAAGGTCGGAGCCGTTGGCGGCGACGATCGGCAGGTTGTGGATCGCCAGACGCGCGCCTTCGACCGCGATGCCTTCCGACATCGGGTGATAGAACGGCGAGCACAGCGCTTCCAGGCAGTGGGCGAGGGCGTCCATGCCGGTGCCGACGGTGATCATGCGCGGCATGCCGGTGGTCAGTTCCGGATCGCAGATGACATAGGCCGGCAGCATCTTCGGGTGGAAGATCACCTTCTTGGTGTGGGTCGCCTCGTTGGTAACGACGCCGGCGCGGCCGACTTCCGAGCCGGTGCCGGCCGTGGTCGGCACGGCGACGATCGGGGCAATGCCGGCCGGATCGGCGCGGGTGTACCAGTCACCGATGTCCTCGAAGTCCCAGATCGGGCGGGTCTGGCCGGACATGAAGGCAATCAGCTTGCCGGCATCGAGGCCGGAGCCGCCGCCAACCGCCAGCACGCCGTCATGGCCGCCGGCCTTGTAGGCGGCAACGCCTGCGGAAATGTTGCTGTCGACCGGGTTCGGCTTGACGTCGGAGAAGACGGCGCAGTCGATGCCATCGGCTTTCAAGAGCGCGACCATGTCGGCGATCATCGGCAGCTTCGCAAGGCCCGGATCGGTGACCAGCAGAGGGCGCTTCATGCCCGCGAGCTTGACGACGGCAGGCAGTTCCTTGATGCGGCCCGCGCCGAAGCGCACGGCGGTGGGATAGGACCAGTTCACGGACGGAAGGGCAGTCATGGGTCGGGCTTTCAGTCAGTTGGTGCGTTGGGGTCAACGCGGTGGATGGTGTTGAACAGGGAACAGGTCGGGCGTTGCCATCCCATTGTCCCTTGAAGCTTGGCTCATCCCGGGCAACTGGCAGAGCCTCAACCCCTCTCCCCCCTTGAGGGGGAGATGCCCCCGGCTGGGGGCAGAGGGGGGTATCGGTCTGTCAAGTCATCCTGCGGTGATCATGCGCTGAAGCGCTGGCACCCCCCTCTGTCTGCATTCGCAGACATCTCCCCCTCAAGGGGGGGAGAGGGCGCTGCGGCCAGCAGGCCAGTCGCAGGGCAGCTCCGGTCTCTTTGCCTGTTCCCCATTCCCATGCGGCGAGGGGAACAGGCGGGTTTCAATCTCAGTGCTCGAGGCGCAGGTGGTAGGACTTCGGGCGCGTCAGGTTGGCAAAGCCGACTTCCGACAGGGCGGCACCCTTGCCGGTGTCCTTCACGCCAGTCCAGACAAGGCCCGGATCCACGTAGTCGCAGCGGTTCAGGAACACAGTGCCGGTGTCGATCTGGTGACCGATGTTTTCGGCGGCCACGGCATCCTCGGTCCAGATGGACGCGGTGAGGCCATAGGGGCTGTCGTTCATGAGCTGGATCGCCTCGGCGTCGTCCTTCACCTTCATGATGCCGACGACCGGGCCGAAGCTTTCCTCACGCATCACCGACATCTGGTGATTGACGTTGGTCAGCACCTGCGGGGCGAGGTAAGGCGTGCCGGCCTTGTCCATGGCAAAGGCAGACATGTCGATGTGGGCCTTGGCGCCCTTGCGGATCGCTTCCTCGGTCTGCTCGCGGACCCAGGTGGCAAAGCGGGTCTGGGCCATCGGGCCGATGGTGGTTTCCGGATCGAGCGGGTTGCCGAGCTTGTAGTCGCGCGTCATGGCGACGAAGCCATCGACGAAGGCATCGTAGCGGCTTTCGTGCACATAGATGCGCTCGATGCCGCAGCAGCACTGGCCGGAGTTGAAGAAGGCGCCATCGACGAGGTTGGCGACTGCGTAGTCGAGATCCGCATCGGCCATGACATAGGCCGGATCCTTGCCGCCAAGCTCCAGGCCCATGGTGGCGAAGGTGCCGGCCAGTGCCCGCTCGATGGCCTTGCCGCCGGCAACCGAGCCGGTGAAGTTGACATGGTCGATGACGCCGGAGCCGAGCAGCTTCTCGGTGCCGTCATGCGACAGCACGATGTTCTGGAACACGCCCTTGGGCAGGCCGGCCTTCTCGAAGGCGGCAGCGAAGCGCTCGCCGACCAGCAGCGTCTGCGCGGCGTGCTTCAGGATGACCACGTTGCCCGCCATCAGCGCCGGGAAGATGGCGTTGCCGGCGGTCATGAAGGGGTAGTTCCATGGCGCGATGACCATGACGATGCCGAGCGGCTCCATCTTGAGGTAGCGCTTGAAGCCCGGGCGGTCGTTGCGTTCGATGTTGGCCAGCGCGCTTTCGGCAATGCTGGCCATATAACGGGTGCGCTCGGTGAGGCCACCCTTCTCGCCGCCGTAGCGCACCGGCCGGCCCATCTGCCAGGCCAGTTCGGTGACGATGTCGTCGTTCATCGCCAGGAGGGCATCAAGCGCCTTGAGGCAGAGGTCAACGCGGGTGGCAAGCGGGGTCGCAGCCCAGCCGGCCTGCGCGCTGCGGGCGGCGGTGACCACCCGTTCCACCGCGACAGCGTCCAGCGCCGCGCGTTCCGCATAGACCGATCCGTCGACCGGCGAGATGAGTTTGATCGTGTCCGACATGGGTCACCTTCAAAGAAACACCGCCGGGTGCCGGCGGCTGCAGTGTTCGCCGGGACGGCGGCCCGGGTGATCCGGGCCAGCCCTCCTCAGGCGCGTTCAAACCCGCGGGCGATCTCGTAATCGGTCACCACGCGGTCGAATTCTTCCTGTTCCCATTCGCCTGCGCGCAGGTAATGGTCAACCACCTTGTCACCGAAGGCCTCGCGCAGCATGGACGAGGCATTCAGCGCCGAAAGCGCGTCGCGCAGGCTGCGGGGGATCTGCTGGGCCTTTTGCGCTTCGTAGAGATCACCGGTCATGGGCGGAGCCAGTTCCAGCTTTTCCTCGATGCCGCGCAGGCCTGCCGCAATCTGGACGGCAAGTGCCAGATAGGGATTGAGGTCGGAGCCGCCAATGCGGCATTCGACGCGCACGCCCTTGGTATCCTCGCCGCAGAGCCGGAAGCCGGCGGTGCGGTTGTCGATCGACCAGACCATCCGCGTCGGCGCGAAGGTGCCCTTCTGGAAGCGCTTGTAGCTGTTGATATAGGGCGCCAGGAAATAGGTGTAGTCCGGCGCATATTTGATCAGCCCGGCCATGTAATGGCGCATCAGGTCCGACATGCCATGCGGCTTGGACGGATCGTAGAAAGCCGGCTTGCCGTCCTTGGTCCAGAGCGACTGGTGCACATGGGAAGACGATCCGGTGCGGTCCTTGTGCCATTTGGGCAGGAAGGTCGCGCCGTGGCCCTGCTGCCAGGCAATCTCCTTCACCGCGTGCTTGGCGATGGAGTGATAGTCGGCGCAGTTGAGCGCGTCGGCGTAACGGATGTTGAGTTCTTCCTGGCCGGCCTCGGCTTCGCCCTTGGTGTTCTCCACCGGGATGCCCGCGGCATAGAGATGGTTGCGCAGCGGGCGCATCACATGCTCTTCCTTGGTCGTCGCCAGGATGTGGTAGTCCTCGTTATAGGCCGAGATCGGCTCCAGGTCGCGGAAGCCGGACTTGCGGATCTCGTCGAAGCTCTTGGCGAACAGGAAGAATTCCAGCTCCGTCGCCATCATGGCGGTAAACCCAAGCGCATCGAGCCGGGCAATCTGCGCCTTCAGCATGGCGCGCGGGGAATGCGGCACATCGGCGTGGGTGTGATGGTCCTGCACATCACAGAGCACCATGGCGGTGCCTTCGAGCCACGGCACCAGGCGCAAGGTGGAAAGATCCGGCTTCAGGATGTAGTCGCCATAGCCGCCCGCCCAGCTGGTCGAGGCATAGCCGGGCACGGTATACATCTCGAGGTCGGTCGCCAGGAGATAGTTGCAGCCGTGTGTCTCCTCGTGCGCGCTCGACAGGAAATGCTGCACGTGGAAGCGCTTGCCCATGAGGCGGCCCTGCATGTCGACCATGCAGGCGAGCACGGTGTCGATCCTGCCTTCGGTGGCCGCCACTTTCAGGGCGTCGATAGTCAGATTGCCAGCCATCTGGATGTACTTTTCTTGTTGTCCGGAGAAGGTCACTGCGGAGGCAGCCCGGACCGCGCTGCGGCCTGGGCTGCCAGCATTGCATCAGCCGTTGCGATAGGGCTGTCCGGCTTTCGACATGACGTCGTTGTACTTCTTGATGATCTCGACCACCTGGGCCTTGACCGGCGACTCGGCGGCGATCTCGTCCCAGAAGGCAAGCGCGGCCTGTTCGACAACCACCCACTCATAGTCCGGGATCGAGGTCAGCTGCAGCTTCGACCCATTGACGCGCAGGTCTGCCTCACCGCCCCAGTACCACCACTGGCGATAGAGATGGGAGCTATCCATCGCGAGCTGCAGCATCACCTTGAGGTGATCCGGAAGTTCGTTCCAGCGGTCGTTGTTGGCGAAGAAGTGGCCAACCCAGGCGCCGGAGATGTTGTTGGTCAGGAAGTACTTGGTCACATCGGCCCAGCCGACCGTGTAGTCCTCGGTGATGCCCGACCAGGCGATGCCGTCGAGCTCGCCGGTCTGCACCGCCACCTGGATGTCTTCCCAGGGCAGGGTCACCGGCACGACGCCGAACTGGGTCAGGAAGCGGCCAGCGGTCGGGAAGGTGAATATGCGCTTGCCCTGCAGGTCTTCGAGCTTGTTGATCGGGTCCTTGGTGGCGAAGTGGCACGGGTCCCAGGCGCCGGCAGAAATGTGCTTCACGCCGACCTTGGCATACTCGTCTTCCCAGATCTTCTTCAGGCCGTACTGGTTGAACAGCACCGGCACGTCGAGGGAATACCGGGTGGCAAAGGGAAAATAGCCGCCGAACACGGTGACTTCCGTCGGCGAGGCCATGGAATCGTCATCCGACTGCACGGCGTCGATGGTGCCCTTCTGCATGGCGCGGAAGAGTTCGGAGGTCGGGACCAGCTGGTCGGCATAGAACAGCTCGATTTCCATCTGGCCATTGGCCGCCTTGTTGAAGGCATCGATGGCCGGCTTGATCACGTGTTCGCCGAGCGCAGGGCCGGCATAGGTCTGCAGGCGCCACTTGATCGGGGCCTGGCCCAGCACGGCCGGGGCCGCGAGGGTGGTTGCGCCGGCTGCGGCAACGGTCGTCAGGCCGGCATTCTTCAGGAAATCACGTCTGCTCGTCATGTCTAGTCACTCCCCTTTTTCGGTGATCCAGACCCCGGGCGGGGTGGCCTTTGGCCGTTATTTTTGCCCGGCGGGGTCGTCCGCATGTCGAAATCGTGTCAGTCAGGCCGCCAGAGGGCGGCTCTTGCTTCCTCCCTTGCCGCCCGGGCCATACCGGTCCGGACAGCGTCTTCCGCTACCTTGCGTAGACCAAGCCTGGCAACCACAAGGCAATCTGCGGGAAAATCATGATCATCGCCAGCGCCAGCGTCATGATCAGCGCGAACGGAATGATCGAGGCGTAGATGTCGCGCATCGAGAATTCCGGTGGCGCCATGGCGCGCATCAGAAACAGGTTGTAGCCGAAGGGCGGCGTCATGTAGGCGATCTGCGTGGTCACCGTGTAGAGCACGCCGTACCAGATCAGCACCTGGTCCGCCGGCATGCCGAGATCGAGCTTGGCGACCAGCGGCACATAGAGCGGAGCCACGATGACCAGCATGGCCGTGTCATCGAGGAAGGTGCCCATCACCAGGAACGACAGCTGCATCAGGATCAGGATCATCCAGGGATTTAGGCCGAGTTCGCTGGTGAAGAAATACTCGATGGCCTTCACAGCGCCGAGGCCGTCGAACACGGCGCCGAAGCCGAGGGCAGCCAGGATGATCCACATGAACATGCAGGAAATGAACAGGGTCTGCTTCACGCAGGAGTGGAAGATCACCCAGGTCATCCGGCGCTTCGCGAGGGCGACGCCGAAGGCCGTCAGTGCGCCGATTGCAGAGCTTTCGACAAGGCTGGTCCAGCCGTTGACGAAGGGCACCATCATGACCAGGAAGATGCCGATCGGCAGCAGCCCGGCAGTCAGCAGGCGCAGCTTTTCCGGCAACGGAACATTGCGTTCCTCGGCCGGAAGCGGTGGTCCCAGCTCCGGCTGCAGGCGGCAGCGGACCAGAACATAGACGATGAACATCGCCGCCATCATCAGGCCCGGAACGACGCCGGCAAGCCACAGGTTGCCAACCGGCTGCCGCGCGATCATGGCGTAGAGCACCAGAACCACGGACGGCGGGATCAGGATGCCGAGCGAGGATCCGGCCTGGATCACGCCGGAGATCATGCGCTTGTCATAGCCACGCCGCAGCAGCTCCGGCAGGGCGATGGTCGCGCCGATGGCCATGCCGGCGACCGACAGGCCGTTCATCGCGGAGACCAACACCATGAGGAGAATGGTGCCGATGGCAAGGCCGCCGCTGACCGGGCCCATCCAGACGTGGAACATGCGGTAGAGGTCTTCCGCGATGCGTGATTCCGACAGGATGTAGCCCATGAAGATGAACATGGGCAGGGTCAGCATCGGGTACCAGTTCATCAGCTTGATGGCCTGGGCGTAAGGGATGTCGGTCGAACCGGTTCCCCAGAGGGCCAGCGCGGCAATGGCCGCGACACCGCCGATGGCGCCGAAGACGCGCTGACCGGTCAGCATCATCAGCATCATCGACGAGAACATGAAGATGGTGATCATCTCGTAGGACATCAGATCGTCTCCCCGCGAAGGCGCGCGATGTCCTTGATGAGCTCGGAAATTGCTTGCAGCAGCATCAGGAAGAACCCGAAGGTCATGATCACCTTGATCGGCCACATATAGGCGCGGAACGCCGTGCGGCTGCGCTCCAGATGGCCCATCACCTCCGAGGCCCCATCCGGCCCTCCGGTGACGAAGGCCACGATGAGATCGCGATAGAATTCAAAGGGATGATCGCCGAAATAGCCCAGCGAGAATGCCGTCGATGTCAGCGACCCATACAGCAGGACGCCGAGATAGAAGATCAGGAGGAACACCGTGATCGAGTCCATCCAGGCCTTCTTGCGCAAGGACCATTCGGCATAAAAGAGGTCCATGCGCACATGCGCCCCTGCCTTGAGCGAGTAAGGCCCGCCAAGGACGAAATACGTGACCATGGCAAATTGCGCGAGCTCAAGTGTCCAAAGCGAAGGGCGGAAGAAGGTCTTGGACACGGATGACCAAAGCAGGATCGCCATCATGACGAACAGGCCATACATGATGACCCGGCCAAGGCCCATGTTGAAGCCATCCACCCAACGGACATAGGCGCGCGCAAAGCCCGGCATCAGGAGCGCTCCGCCAGAGCGGGCAGGCTGTCAGCCAGGATCTTGCCCAGCCGCTGGCCCCAGGCCGTCTCGGCCTCCGGCGTCGCGACATCGGTGTTGCGGATCTCGATCATGGCGCAGGCGCGGCCCCGGGATTCGCCGTGGCGTGTCAGGGTGTAGTAGACGCCATCCGCTGGAGAATAGGGTTCGTTGTCGCCGACCGTCAGATCGCCCGGTGCCTTCAGCGCCGCGATCATCGCGTCGCCGAGCCGCCGGTCCTTGTCGGCAATGATGCCGATTTCCCAGGGGCGCGAGACGCCCTTGTAGACCGGGGTGTAGGTGTGGACGGAGACGATGACGCTGCGCTTGCCGGCCAGCGCCCGCTCCGCCACCAGCGCGTCGATGGTGTCATGGAAGGGCACATGCACCAGATCGATGCGCTGTTTGCGATCCTGTTCGCTCAGGTTTTCGTTGCCGGGAATGCGCGTGGTTTCGCTGATCGCCGGGATGAGGTCATGCGCCGCGTGGTCGCGATTGCAATCGATGATCAGGCGTGAGATGCGAGGATAGACGAGCGGCGCGTCGAGAAGGCGCGACATCTCCTGGGCCGTGCCAAGCGCACCCGGGTCCCAGGCGATATGCGCCACCCGTGCCTCGGCGCTCAGGCCAAGATCACCATAGGCCTCGGGAATGAAATTCGAGGCGTGGTCGCACACAAGAACATAGTCACTGCTGCCGCTGCGGTTTTCGATGGACACAGGTGTCCCGTTGCCGGCAAGCGGCCGATCCGGCTGCGCCATGCTGCCTCCCCATCTGGATGCGGCCGTCTGTTCATGTTTGTATTTTTTGTTACAGAATTGCGTAGACGGCCACGCTGTGTATGATTTGATACAAGGAGGCGGCGCCTGTCAAACATAAAACATCAAAATGGCCGATCAGGCCAGGCTTGCGCCGGACGCAAACAAGCGCGACAGGGGGGACACGGATGGACCAGACCTTGGTCGAGGAAATCCGGGAGCGGCTGGACGAGTTCACCACGACGGAACGGCGGGCCGCACAGGCGTTGCTGGCCAATTTTCCGCTGCTCGGCCTGCAGACCGTGGCGCAGTTTGCCGGTGCTGCCGGCGTCAGTTCGCCGACGATCCTGCGCTTCGTGGCAAGGCTCGGTTTTCCGGGCTTTCCCGAATTCCAGCGACGGCTGAAATCCGAACTGGAGAACCAGCTGAAAGCGCCGCTGGCGCGGGACCTCGCGTTGCCAGCCGGGGACACGGGCTGCGGCAATGCCTTTGCCGACAAGCTGGTCGAGAACCTGCGCGAGACATTCCAGCATCTGCCCGAACGGGAAATCGAGGCCTTCGTGCGCCTGCTGGCGGATGAGAGGCGGACGGTCTACCTGCTGGGGGGGCGCTTCACCGATGCGCTGGCCCGCTACATGGCGGCGCATCTGCGCATCGTCCGGTCCGGTGTGCACCATATGGCCGGGCAGGAAAGCAACTGGCTCGACCAGCTCATCGGCATGGGGCCGAAGGACGTGCTCGTCGTGTTCGACATCCGCCGCTACCAGGCAGGCATCGTGCGCTTTGCCGAGGCGGCGGCAAAGCAGGGCGTGACGGTCGGCCTCATCACCGACAGCTGGATGTCGCCTGTAGCGCGCATTTCCCAGCATGTGCTGCCCGTCCGGGTGGCCGTGCCGTCGCCCTGGGATTCGTCGACGGCGCTGATGGCTGTCGCGGAAGTGCTGATTGCCGGTGTGACCAAGGAAAACTGGCAGCGCAGCGAGCAGCGCATGCAGGCGTTGGAAGCCCTGCGCAACGGGGACGACCCGGTGCGGCCTGACATTGGAGATGCGCCCGAAGACTGACGCTTGCCGTCATTTGCCGTCTTGTGCGAGAGCTTTGGTGCGACCGGCTTGCATTCAGCGTCAAAACATGAATAGTGATTCATGTTTCATGTTGGTGCAGCTTCAAGCGCGCCGGCCAGACAAAGGTGTCCCGTGAGCGAACGCAGGCGTCAAGTCCGATCTGAAGCTGCCAGCGCAAGGCCGCGCAAGACGAAGGCCGTGCCGGATGCACTGCCGGCGGCCGAAGACGAACCGCGCGGCATCCAGCCGAAGACGGCGCGCGGCGAGGCGACGCGGCGGGCGATCCTGGATGCGGCCGAGCGGGTGATCGGCGCGAAGGGCTTCAGCGAGGCGTCCATCGGCGCGATCACGCGCGAGGCCGGCTGTGCGCAGGGCACGTTCTACATCTACTTCAAGGGCAAGGAGGAGGTGTTCTCCGAACTCGTCCTCGAGATGGGCCGGCTGGTGCGCCGGGCCCTGACCCAGGCAACCGCGAACATTCCGGACCGGCTGGCGGCGGAAAAGGCGGGCCTGCGCGGCTTCCTCGACTTTGTTGCCGCCCATCCGGATCTCTATCGCATTATCCAGGAGGCGCTGTTCGTCGATCCGGCGGCCTATCGCGCCTATTTCAGCAGTTTCGCGGAAGGCTACCGCTCGGCACTGGCCGATGCGGAGGCGGCCGGGCAGATCCGGCCCGGCGATTGCGATGTTCGCGCATGGGCCCTCATGGGGATTGCCCGTGCGCTCGGCGAGCGTGCGGTCATCTGGGAGGACCGCACGCCCGTTGCCGAGGTGGTGGACGCCGCGCATGACCTGATCGTCCATGGCCTGCAGCCGCGCGGGGACAAGCCGTGAGCCTTGCTGCGACCGAGGCGGCCGGGCCGCTGGCGGCGCTGCAGCTGGACGGCGGGCACGCCCGCATCACGCTCTCCCGCACCCGCCGCCACAATGCGCTGGTGCCGGAGCTGCTGGCTGACCTGCGTGCCGCCATAGCGGTGGCGCGGCAGTCCGGGGCAAGGGCGCTGGTGCTGGGCTCCTCGGCGCGCAGTTTTTCGATCGGCGGCGACATTGCCGGGTTTCTTGCCCATGCGGGCAGTGCTGCGGAACTGAGCGCCTATGCCGCTGATCTGGTGGGGGAGCTGAACGGGGCGATCCTTGACCTGCTGGCCTTCCCGATGCCGGTGCTGACGGCGCTCACCGGCCCGGTTACCGGCGGCTCGACCGGACTGGTGCTGGCGAGCGATCTGGTCGCTGCCGATCCGTCCGCGTTCATCCAGCCCTATTACGTGGACATGGGCTTTGCGCCCGATGGCGGCTGGACCGCCCTGCTGCCCGACCGGATCGGCACGGGCGCGGCCCTGTCGATCCAGGTTCTCAACCGCCGGATCAGCGCCGACGAGGCACTGCGTCTGGGTCTGGTCAGCGAACTGGCCGCACCGGGCGGGGTGGAGGCGGTGATTGCCGGCTGGCTCGCCGCCCTGGAGGTCAAGGATCCGCGCAGCCTTGCCGCCACCCGGGCGGGCGTCTGGACGCCGGAGCGAGTGTCAGTGGTGGCGGCGCGGCTCGAGGCCGAGCGCCAGCGGTTCCTGGCTCTTGTCCCCCACCCCGACACGCTGGCGCGCATGCGCGACTTTGCTGCGGGGAGCGCCCGCACCTGAACGCGGCCGGATGGCCGGACCACATCTCTGGAGGACCGATGGATCACGTGACCGACATGGCCGCCCGCCGGGCCGAACTGACCCCGGACCGCGTCGCCTTCATCGACCAGGCAACGGGGGAGAGCCTCACCTTTGCCGAGGTGGAGCGGCAGGCGAGCCGGCTGGCCGCTGCCCTTCTCGACAGGGGGCTGGTGGAGGGGGCAAGGGTGCCGATCCTCAGCCTCAACCGGCCGGAGTTCTTCATTGCGCTGTTTGCGGCGCAGAAGGCGCGGCTCGTGCTGGTCCCGCTCAACTGGCGTCAGCCCTTTGCCGAGCTGTCGCCGTTGCTTGCCACTTGCCGCGCGCATGTGCTGCTGCATGACACGGCCTTCACGGACGTCGCCCGCGAGCTGGCCGCCCGCCATGGCCTTGCCCGCATCGGGCTGGAACCCGGCATGGACACGCCCTTTGTGCTGGCGGATCTGATTGCCGACGCGGAGGCATCCGCTGCTGCCGCTGTCTCGGGGCGACCCGTCAAGGCCAGCGCGCCGTGGTATCTGCTGTTCACGTCGGGCACCACGGGCCTGCCCAAGGCGGTGATCCAGACCGCCGGCATGGCCTGGGCCAATGCGGTGAACTATGTCCAGGCCACCGATCTCAGCAGCACCGACACCTCGGTGAACTATCTGCCGCTGTTCCACACCGCCGGCATCAATCTCCTCACCCTGCCGCTGTTCCTGTTCGGTGGCCGCTCCACCATCCTGCGCAAGTTCGAGGCCGATGACGTGGTGCGGCTGATCGACGAGGGCGAGGTGACCGCCTTCTTCGGCGTGCCGGCGATCTATCAGGCTCTGGCGCTGCATCCGCGCTTCGGTGATCTCGACATTGCCCGCCTGCGCTCGCTGGTCTGCGGCGGGGCGCCTGTGCCGGAAAAGCTCCTCAGCGAATATCAGGCGCGCGGCGCCACCATCTGCAACGGCATGGGCATGACCGAAACCGGGCCGACGCTGTTCATCATGGACCCGGCCCATGCCAGCGCCAAGCTCGGCTCGGTCGGCAAGGCGCAGATCCTCGCCGAGGTGCGGCTGGAGGGGGCGGACGGGCGCGTTGTCGAGGGCGCCGGGGAGGGCGAGCTGCAGGTGCGCGGTCCCGGCATCACGCCGGGCTACATGGACAATCCTGAGGCGACGGCCGGTTCTCTCACTGGAGACGGCTGGCTGCGGACCGGCGACATCGCCCGGCGCGATGCGGATGGCTATTACTTCATCGTCGACCGCATCAAGGACATGTACATCTCCGGCGGCGAGAACATTTACCCGGCCGAGGTCGAGCGGGTGCTGCTCACCCATCCGGCCGTGCTGGAGGCCGTGGTCATCGGCGTGCCGGACGAAAAATGGGGCGAGGTCGGCGCGGCCTTCCTGATTGCCCGTCCCGGCGCGGCGCTGGCGGTGACCGACCTGCCCGCCTGGTGCCGCGAGCGGCTCGCCGCCTACAAGGTTCCCAAGAGCTTCTCCCTCGTCACCGACCTGCCCCGCACCGCCGCCGGCAAGGTGCGCAAGAACATCCTCAAGGACAGGCTGGGGGAGGGATCTCCACACGGGTGAAGCAACGGCTCTGCAGCCTCTCCGCCCCCCTCCCCCTCGTGGGGAGGGGTGAGGGGTGGGGGGAACCGCTCAGGATCGCGGGGCACCTTCATGATCTTGACCAGAGCCTCGGGATGAACACCGGCCAGATAACCACCTCTGCAGCCCCCCACCCCCGACCCCTCCCCACAAGGGGGAGGGGAGCGGAGAGGCCCCGCAAGAGACCAAGCCCCAAAAGTACGGAGACCCGAATGGCCCTTCCAGTTCCTCTCGCCGCAGCGCCCCTCTCCCCCCTTGAGGGGGAGATGTCTGCGTTAGCAGACAGAGGGGGGTGTTCTGCCGTTCGGCATACTCGGCGTTTCGAGTGACCGGCTAGTCCGCTTACCCCCCTCTGCCCCCTGCCGGGGGCATCTCCCCCTCAAGGGGGGAGAGGGGGCCGAGCCAGCCCTTCGACCTGCCCTTGTCCCACCGAGGGGGAGGGGAGCCGAGAGGCTCCGCAAGAGACCAAACCTGAAAATCCGGAGACCCGCATGACACCAGCCGATCCCTTGCCGCATCGCCGGTCCTGGACGCCGAGCCAGGCGGAGTTTGATGCCTTTGCCGCCGTGTCGGGAGATGACAACCCGATCCATGTCGATCCCGCGTTTTCCGCCCGCACTCGTTTTGGCCGCACGGTGTCGCACGGGATGCTGATCTACACCCGCGTGTTCGGGCTGCTGGGCGAGCTGTTTCCCGGGCGCCGGCATCAGGCGCAGGCGCTGATGTTTCCCCATCCCGCCTTTGCCGGCGAGGAACTGGTGATCGCGCTGGAGCGGGGCGAGGCGGCTGGCACGGTCGGCATCCGCGTCAGCCGGGCGGCGACAGGCGAAGAGGTTCTGACCGGTCTGGCAACGCTCGAAGGAGGCGCATGATGGGCTTTGTGGTGGGTGAGAGCGCGAGCCTGACGCGCAGGTTCTCGGACGCGGATCTGGCCGCGTTCTCGCGCCTCTCGGGCACGGTGGTGTCTCCGGCGGAGGGGGTGCCGGGACCGCTGATCGGGGCGCTGTTTTCCTGTCTCCTGGGCGTCGACCTGCCGGGGCCGGGCACCAACTATCTGAAGCAGGAGATGCGGTTTCTCGCGCCGGTGCCGCTCGATGTGGAGCTGACCGCACGGGTGACGATCACCCGGCTTCGGCCGGAGAAGCATCTGGTCGATCTGGAGACGGTCTGTGAGTTGCCGGATGGCACGCGCGTCTGCGAGGGCCGCGCCCTCGTTTATGTCGAGGACGCGGTGAAGCGGCTGGAGGCCTGAAAGGACGGGCCGGCCGCTCAGATGCAGCGGCCGCCGTCGACTTCAAGCGCGACGCCCGTGATGAACTCGGCCTCGTCGGAGGCGAGCCACAGCGCGGCATTGGCCATGTCCATCGGCTTCGACAGGCGGCCAAGCGGGATCGAGGCCTTGAACTGGGCCCGCTTTTCCGGCGTGTCTTCGCCCATGAAGAGATGCAGCATGCCCGTCTCGCCGGCCACGGGACAGAGCGCGTTGACGCGGATGTTCTTTGGCGCGAGTTCCACGGCCATCGACTTGGAGGCGGTGATCGCCCAGCCCTTGGAGGCGTTGTACCAGGTGAGACCCGGCCGGGGCCGCAGGCCGGCGGTCGAGGCGGTGGTGAGGATGACGCCGCCGCCTTGCGCTTCCATGATGGGCACCACGGCGAGGGTGGACAGGTAGATCGCCTTGGCGTTGACGGCGAGGATGCGGTCGAACTCGTCCTCGCTCACCTCCAGAAGTGACTTGTTGCGGTGGGAATAGCCGGCGTTGTTGATGAGGATGTCGAGCCTGCCGAAGCCCTCGGATGCGGCCTTGACCATGCGGTCTACATCGGCGCGCACCGTGACATCGGCGGTCACAGCGACGGCAGAAGCGCCGATCTCGCCGGCGACGCGGGCTGCGGCCTCGCCGTTCAGATCCGCCACGACCACCCTTGCGCCTTCCTCGGCAAAGCGTTTCGCGATGCCCTCGCCGAAGCCGGACCCTGCTCCGGTGATTACCGCCACCTTGCCCGTCAGCCTGTCTGCCATGCCTGTTCCTCCCCTGTTTCGATTAGTTATTTTGCTGGCTAACCATGGCGCAGGACGAGGGTCTTGGTCGCCGAGAATTCATACAGCGCCTCGAAGCCTTTCTCGCGGCCGTGGCCGGATTTCTTGAAGCCGCCGAAGGGCAGCTCGATGCCGCCGCCCGCGCCATAGGCGTTGACGAAGACCTGACCGGCGCGGATCTGCCGCGCGACGCGCACGGCGCGCTGGCCATCGCGGCTCCACACGCCGGCAACAAGGCCGTAGTCGGTGCCATTGGCGAGCCGGATCGCCTCGGCCTCGTCGCGGAAGGGGATCAGCGACAGGACCGGGCCGAAGACTTCCTCCCGCGCCAGTAGATGCTCGGGCGGCACGGGGCCATAGATCCGGGCCGGCACGTAAAAGCCGCTGTCCGGTGCATCGGGGGCGATGGCGCCTTCGGCAATGAGGGGAATGCCGTCGTTGGCGGCCCGCTCGACAAAGGACCGGACCCGGCGCAGCTGGCCTTCCGAAATGAGGGGGCCGAGATCAAGATCGCGGTCATGGGGACCGGCGACCAGCGTGCGCACGCGGGCACGCAAGGCATCGGCGAGCGGCTGCCAGATGCCCTGCTGCACCAGGACCCGGCTGCCAGCCGAACAGGTCTGGCCACAGTTCTGGATGATGGCATTGATGATGACCGGGACGGCCTGCTCGAGATCGGCATCCTCGAAGACGATCTGGGGCGACTTGCCGCCCAGTTCCAGCGTGCAGCCGATGTGGTTGCGCGCCGCCGCCGTCTGGATCATCACCCCGACTTCCGGCGAGCCGGTGAAGGTGAGGAAATCAAGGCCCGGATGGTTGGCAAGGGCAGCGCCGGCCTCGTGGCCGAAACCGGAGACGACGTTGAAGACGCCGGCCGGAAAGCCGGCCTCCAGCGCCAGCTCGCCGACACGCAGGACGCTGAGACAGGCATCTTCCGCCGGCTTCAGCACCAGCGTGTTGCCCATGGCGAGGGCTGCCCCGGCGACGCGGCCCATGATCTGCGCCGGATAGTTCCACGGGATGATGCCGCCGACGACGCCGAGCGGTTCGCGCAGGGTCATGGCGAGGAAGCCGTCGGCGGTGGGGATGGTGTCGCCCATCACCTTGTCGGCTGCGCCGCCATAGAATTCGAAATAGCGGGCGAGGGCGACGATGTCGGCCTTGCCCTGACGCAGCGGCTTGCCCGCATCGAGCGATTCGAGGGCCGCCAGTTCCTCGGCGTGTTCGCTGACCAGCGCGGACAGCCTGAGCAGCAGGCGGCCCCGCTCCAGCGCGGTGAGGCGCGGCCAGGGACCGTCGTCGAAAGCGCGGCGGGCGCTGGCAACGGCCCGGCCGACATCGGCGGCGTCGCAGCGCGGAACACGGGCGATGAGCCGGCCATCCGAGGGGCAGAGGCTGTCAAACCGGTCATCGCCGGTGGCGGGGCCAACAATCCCGTCAATGACGGCTCCTGGCAGCAGAATCTCGCGTGTCTGGACCGTCTCTCCCGGCATCGTTCCCGCTCCCGTTTCGGTTGTCTTTTCGAACGCTAGCGGATGCAACGGGGGGCCGCAATGCGCTCAAGGGGGAGAGACGGCGGGAAACCGGTCCGGGTGTCTCAACATGAGATGCTGCAGCAGGATGACCGACTTGGCATCGCGCAACTGGCCCGTGCGCAGGAGATGTGCGGCTTCCGCAAAGCCCATTTCCAGCACCTCGATGTCCTCGCCTTCCTCCGCAAGGCCTCCGCCACTGGCCCGCGCCGCGCTGTCATAGGTGGCCAGGTAAAGGTCAGCCCGGGCGCCGAGAATGCCCGGGCTGGTGTAGCTCGCCATCACATGGGTCAGCGTCAATGCCGTGACGCCGAACTCCTCCAGCAGTTCGCGGCGTGCGCCCTCTTCCGCATCCTCGCCCTGTTCCAGCCGGCCGGCACAGGCCTCCAGCGGAAACGGATCGTTCTGGTCCACCAGCATCGGCAGGCGCAGCTGGCGGCACAAAAGCAGTCTTCCCTCAACGGGATCAACCGGCAGCACCGCCACCACATTGAGCCCGTAGCGGACAACTTCGCGGGTGAGGTCCTGGACGGACCCGTCCCGGCGGCGCTGGCGGAAGGTGATTTCCTCAACGCTTGCCCGGCCCCGGTACACCTCGTGGCGGGACAGGATCTCGACGTCGGGCACAGTGTTGTCGGGGGCGGTCATGCGATGGTCATGCTCCTGTCTTGGTCGCACCGCAGCTTAGCCGATGGCACGAACTGCACCAGACGCGAAACTGTCATTTGACATGACGCATGATTCAGGTTTCATATTCTCTCGTCCGGTGACCGTGGTGCCGTCTGGCGTCTCCAACTCCAGGGAAGACAGCCAGTCTCGCAGTTCGGCATGAGCCCCATCGCCATGGTGGCCCCGTCAGAGGGCCCGACAGGATTTGCGGGAGCCGGACACATCAGGAGCGCGGGGGAGCGCGCTCCGGCACTCGGGAGGATGTTGCCAATGAACTCGACCTTGCATTCGAAATTGCGACGGATGGCTCTGGCCACCGTTTTGGGGCTGGCTGTTGCCGGACCTGTCACGATGGCAGGACAGGCACAGGCGGAGGACATCCGCATCGCCCATGTCTATGACAAGACCGGCGCGCTGGAAGCCTATGCCAAGCAGTCGCATATCGGCCTGATGATGGGCCTCGAATATGCCACTGGCGGCACCATGGAAGTGAACGGCCGCAAGCTGGTTGTCATCGAAAAGGACACCCAGACGAAGCCGGACATTGCCAAGGCCGTGCTGGCTGAGGCCTATGGCGACGACAACGCCGACATCGCGGTTGGTCCCGTTGCCTCCGGTGTTGCGCTGGCCATGCTGCCGGTTGCCGAGGAATACGAGAAGCTGCTGATCGTCGAGCCGGCGGTGGCCGACAGCATCACGGGCGAAGCCTGGAACCGCTACATCTTCCGCACCGGCCGCAACTCCTCGCAGGACGCCATTGCCAACGCGGTCGCCCTCGGCAAGGAAGGCGTGACCATCGCCACGCTGGCGCAGGACTACGCCTTTGGCCGTGACGGCGTTGCGGCCTTCCGTGATGCGCTTGCGCCGACCGGCGCCAAGCTCGCCGTCGAGGAATATGTCCCGACCGACACCCAGGACTTCACCGCCAGCGCGCAGCGCATCTTCGACCAGATGAAGGACCAGCCGGGCCGCAAGTTCCTCTTCATCATCTGGGCCGGTGCCAACAACCCGATCGGCAAGATCAAGGCGATGGAGCCGGAGCGCTTCGGCATCGAGATCGCCACGGGCGGCAACATCCTGGCTGCGATGGCTGCCTACAAGGCGCTGCCGGGCATGGAAGGGGCGACCTATTACTACTACGACATCCCGAAGAACCCGGTGAACGACTGGCTCGTCACCGAGCACCAGAAGCGTCATGAGTCCCCGCCGGACTTCTTCACCGCCGGTGGCATGACCGCAGGCATCGCTGTTGTCGAGGCACTCAAGAAGGCCGGTTCGACGGACACTGAAGCGCTGATCACGGCGATGGAAGGCATGGAATTCCAGACGCCGAAGGGCAAGATGGTGTTCCGCCCCGAGGACCATCAGGCGCTGCAGTCGATGTACCACTTCAAGATCAAGGTTGACCCGGCCGTGGCCTGGGGCATCCCGGAACTGGTGCGCGAGCTGACGATCGAGGACATGAACATCCCGATCAAGAACAAGAAGTAAGCTTGTGACTGCAAGCGGCGCCCTCTCTTGCTCCTCTCCCCCTCGTGGGGAGGGGGTGGAGGTGGGGCCGGACACACCAAACAGGCTTTGGTCCGGAGTATCCCGTTAAGCCGCAGCCCCCTCTCCCCCCTTGAGGGGGAGATGCCCCCGGATGGGGGCAGAGGGGGGTACCAGGCGCTCTCGACTCGCGCTGACTGCGCTGGACCGCCGTAACCCCTCTCTGTCTGCTGCCGCAGACATCTCCCCCTCAAGGGGGGAGAGGGGCGCTGCGGCTCGCCGGAGCTGCTGTGGCCCCGGAACACCAATCTCGCCTTCCCCCAACCCCGCATGGAACGATCCAGTGGCGCGTGAACATCCCATTCTGGAAACCCATGAGCTGACGATCCGCTTCGGCGGGCATGTGGCCGTGGATCATGTCAGCTGTGCGTTCGAGCGCGGGACGCTGACGGCCATTGTCGGGCCGAATGGTGCCGGCAAGACGACCTACTTCAACCTGATTTCCGGCCAGCTCCGGGCGAGCCATGGCAAGGTGGTTCTGAACGGTCAGGACATCACCCGGATGAGCGTGCCGGAGCGGACGCTGAAGGGGATCGGCCGCGCGTTCCAGCTCACCAACCTGTTTCCGACCCTGACAGTGCGCGAGAACGTGCGCCTGGTGGCGCAGGCCAGGGCGAACCTTGGCCTTGATCTCTTCTCCATGGCCGACAGCCACGTGGAGCTGATCGAGCGGGCCGAACATGTGCTGGCCGAAGTGCGCCTGCTCGACAAGGCAGACCAGACCGTGAGCGCCCTGCCGCATGGCGACCAGCGCAAGCTGGAGGTGGCGCTGCTGATCGCGCTGGGGCCGCAGGTGCTGATGTTCGACGAGCCGACCGCCGGCATGAGCGTCGACGAGGTGCCGGTGATCCTGAGGCTGATCCAGGAGCTGAAGGCCGACAAGGATCGCACGATCCTGCTGGTCGAGCACAAGATGGACGTGATCCGGACTCTCGCCGACCGCATCATCGTGCTGCACAACGGGGCGTTGGTCGCCGATGGCGAACCGGCCACCGTGATCAATTCGGCCGTGGTGCAGGAAGCCTATCTCGGCAAGCGCGTGACGGAGGCCACCCATGGCTGAACCGCTTCTGACGCTGGACGGCGTCCATACCCACATCGGGCCCTATCACATCCTGCAGGGCGTTTCGCTGACCGTGCCGCAGGGCGGGGTATCGGTTCTGCTTGGCCGCAACGGCGCCGGCAAGACCACGACGCTGCGCACCATCATGGGCCTGTGGCGGGCAAGCCGGGGTGAGGTCCGCTTTGATGGCCGCGACATCACCCAGCTGGACACACCGTCGATCGCCCGCGCCGGCATTGCCTATGTGCCGGAAAACATGGGCATCTTCACGGACCTGACGGTCGCGGAGAACATGATGCTCGCCGCCACGTCCGGCCCGATCGATGCGAAGCGGCTTTCCTGGGTGCAGGATCTGTTCCCGCCGATCCGCAATTTCTGGAATTCTTCGGCAGGCACCCTCTCAGGCGGGCAGAAGCAGATGCTGGCCGTGTCGCGGGCGATCATCGAGCCGCGCCGCCTGATCCTGATCGACGAACCGACCAAGGGGCTGGCCCCGGCGATCATCGTCGCCATGACCGATGCGCTGCGCCAGCTCAAGGAAACCGAAACCACCATCCTGCTGGTCGAGCAGAACTTCGCCATGGCCTCAAGCCTCGGCGACACGGTGGCCGTGATGGATGATGGCCGCATCGTGCATGCCGGCGACATGGCCACGCTGGTGGCCGATGCCGGACTGCAGGAACGGCTGATGGGACTGAGCCTGGAGGCGCATCAATGAGCGAGACCCTGATCCGGCCCCGCATCGAGGCGCGGCCGCTTGGTGAACGGCTGGCGGAAAAGCTGCCGCTGCTGCTGGTTCCCCTGCTGATGCTGGGCGGGCTGGTGGTGACGGGCAATCCGTCGACCTGGGCAACGCTGACGGTGGCGGGCCTCGCCATGGGGCTGATGATCTTCATCATGGCTTCGGGCCTGACGCTGGTGTTCGGCCTGATGGACATCATCAACTTCGGCCATGGAGCCTTCGTCGCGGTCGGAGCGTTCATCGGCTTCACCGTGCTGACGTGGCTGTCCGGATGGACCGGGCATCCGTCGGTGCTGATGAACCTGGCGGCCATGCTGATCGCCGTGACGGTGACCATGCTGGCGACGGGCCTGATAGGTTACGGCTTCGAGAAGGTGATCATCAAGCCGGTCTATGGCCAGCACCTGAAACAGATCCTCGTCACCATGGGCGGCATGATCATCGCGCAGCAGCTCATCCATGTGGTCTGGGGGCCGGATGCGCTGCACCTGTCGCGGCCGCTGGCGCTGCAGGGCTCCTGGGTGATTGGCGATGCGGCCATCGAGAAGTACCGCATTGTCGCCGTCGGGGTCGGGCTGGCGCTGTTTGTCGCCATGCGGCATGTGCTGAAGCACACCAAGGTCGGCCTGCTGGTGCGGGCCGGGGTGGAGAACGGCGAGATGGTGGAAGCGCTCGGCTACCGCATTCGCCGGCTGTTCCTCGTGGTGTTCATGGTCGGCTCGGCGCTCGCCGGTCTCGGCGGCGTGATGTGGGGCCTCTATCAGGAAACCATCACCGCGCACATGGGCTCGGAAATCATGGTGCTGGTGTTCATCGTCGTCATCATCGGCGGTCTCGGCTCGGTCGAGGGCTGTTTCATCGGTGCGCTGCTGGTCGGGCTTCTGGCCAACTACACCGCCTTCGCCGCGCCCAAGGTGGCGCTGGTCTCCACCATCGGGCTGATGGTGGTGGTGCTGATGTGGCGGCCGCAGGGTCTCTATCCCGTCGTCAAGGCCAAGTGAGGAGCGCGCCATGCTGATGAAACTCCTGTCCGGCGACCGGCCGGCAAGCCCGGTCCTCACCGTTCTCCTGCTTGTCATCCTCATCGGTCTTGCCTTTGCCCCGTTCCTGTTCCCCGGCAGCAAGCCGCTGGAGACGGCGGCGCGGATCTGCATCTTCATCGTGCTGGTGGCAAGCTATGACCTCCTGATCGGCTACACCGGCATTGTCTCCTTCGCCCACACGATGTTCTTCGGGCTCGGCGCCTATGGCACCGCGCTCGGGTTGTCGCTCGGCGGGGCAAGCTTTGCCGCAGCCGGTCTTGGGGCCCTCGGCGGCGTGGCGCTGGCGGCTGTTCTGGCGCTCGCCATCGGCCTGTTCTCGCTTCGGGTGAAGGCGATCTTCTTCGCCATGGTGACACTGGCCATCGCCAGTGCTTTTGCCGTGCTGGTGTCGCAGCTCTCCTTCCTCACCGGCGGCGAGGACGGGCTCAACTACAAGATCCCGCGCGAACTGACGCCGGCGTTCAAGCTGTTCGCGGAGCCGGTGCTGGGTCTGCGCATCGATGGCAAGGTGCTGAGCTATTATCTCATTTTCGGCGTGGCGCTGGTGCTGTTCCTGACCTTGCTCCGGATCGTCAACTCGCCCTTCGGCCGCGTGCTGAAGGCGGTGCGAGATAATTCCTTCCGCGCTGAAGCCATTGGCTACAAGGTGGTGCGTTACCGGACGGCCGCGACCGTGCTCTCTGCCGTCATGGCCGCGATGGCCGGCGTGCTGCTGGCACTCTGGTTGCGCTACACCGGGCCGGCGACGACCCTGTCGATGGAGATCATGGTCGATATCCTGCTGATGGTTGTCATCGGCGGCATGGGTACGATGTACGGGGCAGTGCTGGGTGCGGTGATCTTCATCCTGGCGCAGACCTACCTGCAATCCCTGATGGGCCTGGCGGAACAGGCAACGGCGGGCATTCCGCTGCTGCCTGACCTGGTTGCTCCCGACCGCTGGCTGCTGTGGCTTGGCGTGCTTTTCGTGCTGTCGGTCTATTTCTTCCCGACCGGCATCGTCGGACGGCTCCGCGCAGGCAAGGCATGATGCCCATGGTGAGCCATGGCGTGAGTGCCCGGGGCCTGTTTTTCCGGGAGGCAGGGCCGAATGGGGCGACCTCTCCCGCCATCGTGCTGCTGCACGGGTGGTCCTGTCACGCAGGCTTCTTCGAGCCGCAACTGCAGGCGCTGTCCGGCAAGGCGCAGGTGCTCGTTCCCGATCTGCCGGGACATGGGCAGACAGGGGATGCGGCGGGCCTCACCATCGAGGCGGCTGCGGATGCTGTGATCGAACTGTTGCAGGACCGCGATCTGTCGAATGTTGTCCTGGTCGGATGGTCGATGGGCGCGCATGTCGCCTATGCGCTGGCAGAGCGCCATGGCACCTCCCGGCTGAAGGCTCTGGTCGCGCTCGACATGACGCCGAAGGTTGTCAACGACGCCACCTGGCGCGGCGGCGTTCGCGACGGGCTGGACATCCTGCACAATGCCGAGGTTCTGGAGGCCATCATTCCGCGTTGGCCGCAAATGGCCGAACGGATCGCCGCGCGGATCTTTGCGACCGGACGGAAACCGGACCCGCAGACCCTTGCCTATGCCCGGCGCGAGGTGCTTGCGGCAGATCCCGCCCTTCTGAAGCCAATGTGGGCGTCCCTGACGGCACAGGACTTCCGCGCCTTCCTGCCCCGTCTCGATTGTCCGCTGCATCTCGTCTGCGGTGGCCAGAGTGCGCTCTATGACGCCAGCGTCGCAGACTGGCATTCCGACAATGTCCCCGGTGTTTCCGTGCATGGCTTCGGTTCGTCAGGTCATGCACCGCACCTCGAGGAGCCCGAGCGGCTGAACCGACTGTTGCTGGGTCTGATCGCACTGTGACAGTCTTGCGCGGGGTCTCCCGCGCGGGAGTGCCGCTTTGCAAGCAATGGCCTGTGCCGTGCCGGCGAACCTTGCAAGGGGCTGACTGGCTCCCTATCTCCCGCCCATCGGCCCAGCTTCTGCCAGCCGTACGGGCATCGACCCAGACAGTTTGGGACCCGGAAAGACTGGTTTGACCGGCGCCTGGCGCTAACTCGTTCTGCCTTTCCCGTTTCTGCCTTGACTGCATCGTTGCCGTATCGCCGCAAGACAAGCTTGCGGCGGTCGACCTGACTACGACTATCCGGGAAAGGATACCGCCATGCGCGAAACCGGCACCATCAAGTTCTTCAACCATGACCGTGGCTTCGGCTTCATCACGCCGGAAGGTGGCGGCAAGGATGTGTTCGTGCACATCTCGGCCTTCGAGCGCTCTGGTCTCGGCACGCCGGAAGAAGGCGCCAAGGTGACCTTCATCACCGAAGACGACCGCCGCGGCCGTGGCAAGCAGGCTGCCGATCTGGCTCTGGCCTGATCCGCGAGATTTCAAGGAAACGGGGCGGCCACTGGCCGCCCCGTTTTTGTTTGATTGCCGTGCAGGCCGTTCTCGCCCGTCATGGTCGGGCTTGTCCCGACCATCTGCAAGCCATTGATCTGCATAGATCCTCGGCACAAGGCCGAGGATGACGGTGGAAAGGTTTCAGGTTTGTCAGCAGCCTGACGGGGCGGCCACTGGCCGCCCTGTTTTTGTTTGGGCGATGATCTGCGCGGCATCTTCGACTTTGGCAAAGCCGCAGCAACCTTCTCCCCGGTAGGGCAGGGCGATTGCATGTGATGTCTGTGACGTGTTCGATGTGAACGACTGTGCCGAGAAAGTTTGAACTGCCGGAGCCTCTCAGCTCCCCTCCCCCTCGTGGGGAGGGGTTGGGGGTGGGGGGAGCGGACTTAAATCCAATTGCTGACGTTACTGACCAGGCTGGTTTTAGACGCCTTGTGATCTAACGGCCTCCCGTGCCCCCCAACCCTCACCCCTCCCCACGAGGGGGAGGGGGGCTGAGAGGCCTCGAAAGCCGTCTGGCCACACATGTAGTTCCCCTGCCCTCACGGGGGAGAGTGAGCTCGGGCGACGATCAGTGCCTTACTCGGCGGCCTGGTCGACCTTGTGCAGGTCGGAGGGGCGGCGGGCCCAGGGGCGGGTGCCGGCGGGGATTTCGGCAACACTGCCAACCGGCTGGAGGTAATGCGTGACTTCCGGCCATTCGCCTGCGCGAAGCGAGGCTTCCACCTGCGGCTTGACGATCTCGAAGCTGGACACGCCGCAGCGGCGCATCAGCGGGATCTGGTCAAGGATGAAGTCGCCGATGGCGCGGATGTCACCGGCGTAGCCAAGCTGTTCGCGCAGGATGCGGGCCGCAGAAAAGCCGCGCCCGTCGGTGAACTTCGGAAACTCCACCAGCACGCGCGGCAGGCGGGCCAGATGCGGCTCCAGCAGCTGCACGTCCTCACCGGCAGCAACCAGCACCGCAGCGCCGTCACCAAGCGCAACAAGGCGCTCGGGATCGGCAAGGAAGCGTGACAGCGGAACCATCAGCTTCACCCCGTCGGCAGCGGGCTGAGTGGGCAGCTCTGCGTCGGCCTCAAGGCGCACCCAGGCTTCTTCGGTAAAGGCGCCATTGGCGTAGATCTTGGTCATGCGAGGTGCGTCCTTGCAGCGTCACGTGTTGCCCGCGCCCGGCAGCGGGCTCGAGGACAGGGAAAGATGAATGCCGCATTCGGTCTTGGCCTGACCGCGCCAGCGTCCGGCGCGCGGGTCTTCCCCCGGGGCGACCTTGTCGGTGCAGGGCAGGCAGCCGATGGACGGATAGCCCTCGGCGACCAGCGGATGCGGCGGCAGGTCATGCAGCTTGGCGTATTCGAGAATGTCGGCCGCCGTCCAGTTGGCGAGCGGGTTGACCTTGACGCGGCCATCTTCGGCCTCGAACACGGGCAGGGCAGCGCGGGTGGCGTTCTGGAACCGCTTGCGGCCGGAGATCCAGGCGTCAAAGCCCTTCAGCGCACGGGCCAGCGGCAGCACCTTGCGCAGGTTGCAGCACGCATCCGTGTCGTTCATCCAGAGCATGCCGGCCGGGTCGATGGCGGTCAGCTCGTCCCGCTCGGGCCGTGCGACGCGCACGTCGGTGAGGCCAAGCTTCTCGACCAGCGCATCGCGGTAGCGCAGCGTCTGCGAGAACAGCTTGCCTGTGTCGACGAACAGAACCGGCGTCGACGGATCGACCGCCGCCACCATATGCAGCAGCACCGACGAGTCGGCTCCGAAGGACGACACCAGCGCGATGCGGCCGCTGTAGTGGCTGTTGATGGCGTCGCTCAGGATCTCGAGCGGCGCCGCGCCGTCATACTGGGCCGCGAAGACGCGGGCTTCCGCGCCCGCCCCCAGATCCGGGTCGAGGGCCAGTCCGGCCAGATCACTCAGCCCCATAAAGAGCCTCCTTGAACGGGTCTTCGCCGAGGCGGCGGTAGACGTCGAGGAAAGTCTCGTCCTTGGAGCTGCGCAGCTTCAGGTAGGTGTCCACCAGCGTTTCGATGGCATCCACCACCTCGTCGGAGGAGAAGCCGCGGCCGATGATCTCGCCGATCGAGGACTGCTCGTCAGCCGAGCCGCCGAGCGTGATCTGGTAGAACTCCTCGCCCTTCTTCTCGAGGCCGAGAATGCCGATATGGCCGACATGGTGATGGCCGCAGGCGTTGATGCAGCCGGAAATCTTGATCTTCAGCTCGCCGATGTCGCTCTGCCGCTCCGGTGCGCCGAAGCGTTCGGAAATCCGCTGTGCCACCGGGATGGAGCGGGCCGTGGCAAGGGCGCAATAATCCATGCCGGGGCAGGCGATGATGTCGGTGATGAGCCCGGCATTGCCCTCCGCCATGCCGGTCTTCACCAGCACGTCGAAGATTTCCGGCAGGTCATCCAGCGCCACATGCGGCAGGATGACGTTCTGCTCGTGGCTGATGCGGATCTCGTCGAAGGCATAGCCCTCGGCGAGATTGGCGATCACGTCCATCTGCGCGTCAGTCGCGTCGCCCGGGATGCCGCCGATCGGCTTCATCGACAGGGTCACGCTGGTGTAGCCCGGCACCCGGTGCGGGTTGAGATTGTGCGCCACGAAGCGGGCGAAGGCCGGGTCGGTGGCCTTGCGCGTCTCGACCTTGGCGCTCGTCCCGGCGCGCGGGTCCAGCTGCGGCGGGGCGAAATAGGTCGCGATGCGGCGCACTTCCGCGTCCGGCAGGCGCAGGATGCCGAAGCGGATCTTCTCGAACTCCGCCTCGATATCCGCCTTCAGGTCTTCCAGGCCCGTCTCGTGCACGAGGATCTTGATGCGCGCCTTGTACTTGTTGTCGCGGCGGCCATAGCGGTTGTAGACGCGCAGGATCGCTTCCGAATAGGCCAGAAGGTCTTCTTCGGGCAGGAAGTCGCGGACCTTGCGGCCGATCATCGGCGTGCGGCCAAGACCGCCGCCGACGAACACGACAAAACCGATCTCGCCGGCCTCGTTGCGGGCGAGCTGCAGGCCGATGTCATGCACCTGCACGGCGGCGCGGTCATGCGGCGCGCCGGTGATTGCGACCTTGAACTTGCGCGGCAGGAACGAGAATTCCGGATGCAACGACGACCACTGGCGCAGGATCTCCGCATAGGGGCGCGGATCGGCGATCTCGTCGGCGGCAGCACCGGCGAAATGGTCTGCCGTCACGTTGCGGATGCAGTTGCCGGAGGTCTGGATGGCATGCATCTCGACTTCGGCCAGCTCTTCCAGGATGCGCGGCGTGTCCTTCAGGCTCGGCCAGTTGAACTGGATGTTCTGGCGCGTGGTGAAGTGGCCGTAGCCCTTGTCATAGGTGCGGGCGATATGCGCCAGCTTGCGCATCTGGCGGCTGTTCAGCGTGCCATAGGGGATGGCGACGCGCAGCATGTAGGCGTGCAACTGCAGGTACAGCCCGTTCATCAGGCGCAGCGGCTTGAACTCGTCTTCCGACAGCTCGCCCGACAGGCGGCGGCGCACCTGGTCGGCGAACTGCGCGGTGCGTTCCTGAACGAAGGCCTGGTCGAATTCATCGTAGCGGTACATGGCGCGTCTCCGGCAGGCGGAAGGCCGATGCCTTCCCCCGCAAATCTCGTTGTCAGGCGGTCTCGCGGGCCTGCTTGCCAAGGGCGGGATGGGTGGTGGGGCCGGCGGCGCGGATCTTCTCGCGGAAGCGCGCCGGTTCGAGCCGTCCATCGGTCTCGATCACGTCGATCTCGTAGGGCTCGACGATCAGCCGGGCGGCAACAGCCTGTGCCCCAAGGGCGAGCGCAGCGGCAATCTCGTCCTTGTCCGCAAGCACGCGCGCTTCGCCGATCAGTTCGACCCAGGTGCCCTCAGGACCCTGGAACACGACCTCGCCGTCGATCAGACGGTTGGCGGTGATGACCTTCATTCCTCTCTCCTCAGGCCGCCCCGCGACGGGCAGCCACTTGTTCTGCGCCCTCAGGCGGCGATGGTGGCCCGCAGGCGCGGAGCAATCGGGGCGGCCTTCGACAGGGCCGCATGGGCGACGGCCTCGCCGATGACGATCAGCGTCGCGCCGGAAATATCCGCACGCTCACCGAGCGCCGGCAGGTCGGCAAGCGTGCCGGCAAACTGGCGCTCCTCCGGATGGGCGGCGTTCTCGATGATGGCGACGGGCGTGGTGCCAGCAAGGCCGGCCTCCATCAGCCGCTGCGACACCGCTGCGGCCACGGTGCGTCCCATGTAGACGGCAACGGTCGCGCCCTTCAGCGCCAGCCCGGCCCAGTCGGGCAGGGTCTCGCTGTCGGCGTTGTGGCCGGTTGCAAACACCAGCGTCGAGGCGACCCCGCGCAGGGTCAGCGGGATCTGGGCCGAGGCGGCAGCGGCAAAGGCAGCGGTGACGCCGGGCACGACTTCAAAACCGATGCCGGCGGCGCGCAGGGCGTCCATTTCCTCGCCCGCCCGGCCGAACACCAGCGGATCGCCGGCCTTCAGGCGCACCACCTTTTGGCCGTCCTGCGCCAGCTCGACCAACACGGTGTTGATCTGGTCCTGCGGCACGGAATGGGCGCCCTTGCGCTTGCCGACCGAAATGCGCTGCGCATCGCGCCGGCCCATGGCCACCACGGCTTCCGGCACCAGCGCGTCATAGACGATGACATCGGCTTCCTGCAGCAGGCGCTGGGCCCGCAGGGTCAGGAGATCCTCGGCGCCGGGACCGGCGCCCACCAGCCACACGAAACCGCTCTCGTCCTGGGCCGCGTTCAGCAGGCGCTGCGCTTCCACGCGCGCCACATCGGCACGGCCGGCATAGAAATTGGTGGCGACGGGGCCGGAGAAGAACTTTGCCCAGAAGCGGCGGCGCGTCGCGCCATCGGTCAGGACGCGGGCGGCTGTCTCGCGCAGGCTCTCGGCCAGACGGGCAAGATCACCGGTCGAGCGCGGCAGCAGGCCCTCGATGCGGGCGCGGATATGCCGGGCAAGCACGGGGCCGACGCCGGTGGAGGTGATGGCCACGGCAATCGGGGCGCGGTTGACCAGCGCGCCGGTGTAGAAGTCGCAAAGCTCTGGCTTGTCGACCGCGTTGGCGGGAACGCCGAGAATGCGGGCGGCCTCGACGACGGCGCGGTCCAGCCGCTCGTCCTCGCGGGCGGAGAATACCAGCGCCACGCCGTTCAGGTGGCGCGGGCGGAAATCCTCGGCAATGTGATGCGCGCCAACGGTGGCGATGACCTCGGCCAGCTCTGGCTCGATCTCCGCGGACACCACCTCGATGATGGCGTTGGTCTCGCCCAGGAGCCGCACCTTGGCGGCCGCTTCGCCGCCATGTCCAACGACGAGGACCCGCCGGTCCGCCACCTTGTGGAAGGCGGGGAACACGTCGAGGCGCGACAGGCGCTTCAGATCGGTCGTTTCGCTGCGAACGGACATGGCCGCACTCCGGGCGATGAAAAACTATGCTCAAGATACCGGGACCTTTCGCAAAATACCGGGCATCGTTTTTCAAAGTTCTGAAGCGGGGGAGAAAATGCTCCTGTGTCAGCGAATTTTACCGGAAATGGCGGGGGAGGCGCGGCCGGGGGGGGGCGGGGGGCCCCCCCCCGCGGGCGCGCGGGGGGGGGGCCCCCCCGGGGGGCGGAAACAAAGCCCGCCC
>NZ_PUDR01000009.1:208675-250872 GCF_003012935.1 Pannonibacter carbonis
AATTTCCCCGGGGTCCGCCTATTTTCCCGGTAATGGGGGGGGGTGGCGGGCGGGGGGGGGGGCGGTCGCCCGCCCTGCGCGGCTGCGCGAGGCGGGCGACCGCGGAGGTCCTTACTTCATCGCCTGCAGGATCGAGACATAGTTGGCGACGGCCGCGCCGCCCATGTTGAAGATGCCGCCGATGGAAGCGTCCTTCACCTGGATGCCGCCGGCTTCGCCGGTCAGCTGCATGGCGGTCAGGACATGCATCGACACGCCGGTGGCGCCGATCGGATGGCCCTTGGCCTTCAGGCCGCCGGAGGGGTTGACCGGCAGCTTGCCGTCCATCTCGGTCCAGCCTTCCAGGATGGCGCGGGCGCCTTCGCCTTCCTTCACCAGACCCATGGCTTCGTACTCGATCAGCTCGGCGATGGTGAAGCAGTCATGCGTCTCGACGAAGGAGAGATCATCCAGCGACAGCCGGGCATTGGCCAGCGCCTTGCCCCAGGCGGTCTGGCAGCCTTCAAACTTCAGGATGTCGCGCTTCGACATCGGCAGGAAGTCCTGCACATGCGCCATGGCGCGGAAGGCAACGGCCTTCTTCAGCCCAAGCGCGGTGGCCGGATCGGTCAGCACCAGCGCCGCCGCCCCGTCGGAGACCAGCGAGCAGTCCGTGCGCTTCAGCGGGCCGGCGACGAAGGGGTTCTTGTCGCTTTCCTGACGGCAGAACTCGAAGCCGAAGTCCTTGCGCATCTGGGCGTAAGGGTTGTTGACGCCGTTCCGGTGGTTCTTGGCCGCAATCTTCGCCAGCGCGTCGGACTGGTCGCCGTGGCGCTGGAAATAGGCATCGGCGATCTTGCCGAACACGCCGGCAAAGCCCGCCGGGATGTCGCCCTCTTCCTTGAGATAGGAGGCTTTCAGGAGGTTCTGGCCGATTTCCGGTCCTGGCGTCGTCGTCATCTGCTCGACGCCGACCACGAGCACGAAACGGGCCGAGCCGGTGGCGATGGCGCGCACGCCCTGGTGCACGGCGGCCGAGCCGGTGGCGCAGGCGTTCTCGACGCGGGTGGCGGGCGTGAAGCGCAGCGCCGGATCAGCCTGCAGCACCAGCGAGGCGGTGAAGTCCTGCCGCGAGAAGCCGGCATTGAAATGGCCGAGATAGATCTCGCCCACGTCTTGCGGTTCGATGCCGGCGTCGATGATGGCATCCGTCGCTGCCTTGACGATCATGCTCTCGACAGTCTCTTCGGCATGCTTGCCGAAGGGCAGATGCGCCCAACCCACGATGGCTGCGGTCATGTTCCGGTTCCTTGTTCTCGGCTGCCTCTGCCGTTCGTGGCAGGTCACAGCCATGTTCCTCCGACCTTGCGGGATCGTTTCAGCACGGCCCGGCAGCGGCAAGCCCCAAATTGACTTTAACGTAACATAAGGCGGCGCATGGGGGTGTTTCCAGCCATCGAGGCATCCTCTCTTTGGTTGATATTGCGCTGCGGCATATTTTCTCGCGATGCGAGAGTTCAGGTCATACAGCTGTCACCTGACGCTGCGATAAGGGCGTCGTTGCGGAACAGGTTTTTGTTGTTTCGGTCATTGCAGAAAGTTTCCGAGCCGGGTGGTCTTCCGCCCGGCTCTTTTGCTTTCGGACGGCGAGGCGTGAAGCATCTTCCGCCAGCGCCGGATTTTGACTAACAGGGAGGGATACGGCTTTCGCCTTCCGCGATCGCTGACAGACCAGACCGGACACCCGACGAATGCCCGCGCGACTGCCTCTCTCCGTCTTCATCATCGCCCGCGACGAGGCTGACCGCATTGCGGACACCATTCGCTCTGTGAAGGACTGGGTGGATGAGGTGATTGTCATCGACAGCGGGTCGGTCGATGCGACTGTCGCGGTTGCCGAAGCTGAAGGCGCACGGGTGGTGTTCAACGCCTGGCCCGGCTACGGCCCGCAGAAGCGCTTCGGCGAGGACCAGTGCCGCAATGACTGGCTGTTCAATCTGGATGCTGACGAAGTGGTGACGTCCGGGCTTGCGGAGGAGATCCAGGCTTTGATGGGCGCGGGCGGCCATCTGGGGGCCGATGGCTGGCGGGTGATGATCCGTGATGTCTATGCCCACGAGGACGAACCGGCATCCTGGGCGTATGGATATCACCAGATCCGCCTCTATGACCGGCGCAAGGGCAGGTTCTCGGCGTCCACCGTGCATGACACGGTGCGCCCGGAGCCCGGTGCGCGGTTGGCGGATCTCAAGGGCGTTGTCGCGCACCACTCGATCCGCTCGCTGACATTTCAGGTCGAGAAGTACAATCGCTACTCGACGATGCAGGTCAACGACATGCGCGCCCGCAGCCGGTCATTGCCGCGCTGGCGCCTCGTCACCGAGTTTCCCTTTGCCTTCCTGAAGGCCTATGTGGCGCGCAAATACGTGCGGTATGGCTGGTGGGGGCTGATCCTTTCGGTCAACTACGCCCACGCGCGCTTCCTGCGCGTGGCCAAGGCCTATGAGGCCGATCTGGTCGACAGGCACAAGCCGGACCGCTGAGGCGCGCCGTTAGGCGGGCACCGCTTCCGCCTTCTGCTCGATGCGGCGGACCCGGATCGGCTGGCGCAGACCGGACAGGCGATCGAACTGCCAGAGCCGCTTGATCGTCGTTTCGGTCAGCTGGTGTCCGCGCGACAGTACGAGTTCGTGCGAGCCGTCGGTCAGAATGTCATCGACGAGCACATCCCCCGGATGTAGCACCCTGATATGGCAGGACACGATCTGGACCGACTGCGACTTGTCGATTTCTTCTGCAAGCAGTGTCTCGCGCACAATACCAAGCAGTTTTGGATCATATTGCTTGCGGTTGATGTTGAGCGCTTCGAAAGCCGCCAGGTCCAGACCGCTGTCCGGGCTGGCGTACCAGAGATCGGTTAGAAGCTTCAGGATCCGCGAGTTCAGCGGAATGTCCTTGCCGATGGGACCGTCTGACGGAAAGCCGGAGCCGTCATAGCCGCGGTTGGCATAGTAGAGGACCTCGGCAATTCGTTCGAACTGGGGAATGTTGCGTAGCAAATCACGGGTCTGCTCCGGTGCACGCGACAGCATTTCACGCTGCTGGTCTGTCAGCGACTTGGCGGAGCGATAGCGCGAAAGGATGTCCTTGGGAAGCAGTGCCTCGCCGAGGGGCGAGAACATCATCGCCATCTCGAGTTCCCAGGTCTTCTTGATCCCCAGGGCCTTCGCCACCTTCATCGCCCACTGGCGCATCACGGTCGTCTTGCGGAATGCGTCGCCATGAAACAGCGAGAGCATTTCGATCAGGATTTTCACAGAGCCGGCAAGGGTCTTTTCAAGCAGAGCCCGTTCCTTGATGACGCGAGTATGATGCGTGAGGCCATTGCGTATGGCTGCTTCCATCTCCTCGATTGCACAAGGCTTGTTCAGATACATAAGGACACTGGCATCGTTCACGGCGCGCTTGGCAACCTCGATTGTCCTGTCATTGGTCAGGAGGATGCGCGACGCAGCTGGAACTGTCTCGATCAGCCCCTTCAGGAACTCGATGCCATCTACCCCCGGCAGATGGAGGGACGCGATCACGACCGCGACTTGCGGATTGCTGTCCAGGAAGATTGAGGCTTCCAGTGCGCTTGCAGAGGTGGCGATCTTATATTTTTGTCCAAGCAGCTGCTGGAAGCTTGCCGTTACCTTGGCATCGCCGTCCACAACGAGGATCTGGTTTGACACATCCTGCATCTTCGATGCTCCTTTCGTGCCACCCTCTTGCCAAGAGGCCAGATTAAAGTTACGTACTCTGGCGTTCTATTTCGGCAAACTAGTAATCTGACGTAGGATAAAAAGAGGCTACAATTGCTAATAAATGATTTTTTCGTTTTCATTTTCAGCAGTAAGCTTTCCTGAGTATTGGTTTGTTCGCTAAAAATTTAATTCCTGGTCGAATGTGCGGCCTTCTCGCTTGTTCCACTAAGACCTCGGAGTTGCGTCGCTTCCTGCGAAAGGGCACAACAGCACCTTCTCGTGATCAGGAAGCCATCAATGCCCCAAGACGCCATGCTGTCGGCTGCCGCCGCTGAACCCGTCGATGCTCTCATCATCGGCGCCGGACCGGCTGGCCTCATCGCAGCAGATCATCTGTCGGCGGCTGGTCATGCCGTGACCATTGTCGACCGGATGCCGTCGCCGGCACGCAAGTTCCTGCTGGCCGGGCGGGGCGGGCTCAATCTCACCCATTCCGAGCCGATTGATGCGTTCATGACGCGCTATGGGTTAGCCGCTGCACATCTGGAGCCGGCAATCCGCGCCTTTGATCCCGAGGCGTTGCAGGCCTATGCGGCCGGGCTTGGGCAGGAAACTTTCATCGGCAGCAGCGGCCGCGTGTTTCCCAAGGCGATGAAGGCCTCGCCGATGCTGCGTGCGCTGTTGGCGCGACTGGGCGCGCGCGGCGTGCGCCTGGTGTCCCGCGCCGCCTGGGCCGGCTTCGCGGCGCCCGGGGCATCGCGGTTTCATCATCCGGACGGCGGCGAAACCGTCATAGCTGCCCGTGTCACGTTGCTGGCGCTGGGCGGTGCCAGCTGGCCCCGGCTGGGTGGAACCGGCGACTGGCTGGCGCCTCTTGCTGCCGAGGGCGTCGAGACCCAACCCTTGCGTCCGTCAAACTGTGGTTTCGTCGTGCCCTGGTCGGCCATGTTTGCCGATAAGTTTGCCGGAACACCGCTGAAGCGGATTGCTGTCCGCCATGGCACGATGAGCCTGCGCGGCGAAGCGATGCTCAGCCGGACGGGCATCGAGGGCGGAGCGATCTATGCCCTGTCATCGGCCTTGCGGGACACGCTGGAACGGGACGGGTCGGCGACCCTTTATATCGATCTGCGCCCGGACGTGGATACAACGACACTGGCTGCAAAGCTGGACCGGCCACAGGGCAAGCAATCGCGCTCGACTTTTCTGCGCAAGGCGCTCGGGCTTGCGCCGGTGGAAATTGCGCTGCTGCGCGAATGCGCAGCTGACGCCGTCAGCCCGGCTGATATTGCAGCCCGGATCAAGGCGCTTCCGATCACGGCCACGGCGACAGCCGGAATGGAACGGGCGATTTCCAGCGCGGGCGGCGTTGACTGGTCGGCGCTTGGCGCAGACTTTTCACTGACCGCTCGTCCGGACGTGTTCGTGGCCGGCGAGATGATTGACTGGGAGGCCCCGACCGGCGGCTATTTGCTGCAGGCCTGCTTTGCCACGGGGCTGGCCGCCGCGCGCGGCATGGACGCCCGGCTCAAGTCGGGAGAGGCCGAGGCATGACCGTTCTCTACATCGACGCAGACGCCTGTCCGGTGAAGGAAGAAGCCGCAAGGGTCGGCGTGCGGCATGGCCTGCGCATTGTCTTTGTCTCCAATTCCTGGATGCGGCTGCCGGATGAGCCCGGCGTCGAACGCGTGATCGTTCCCGGCGGCCTCGATCAGGCTGATGACTGGATCGCTGAAGCTGTTGTGCCGGGCGATGTGGTGGTGACCAGCGACGTTCCGCTGGCCGCACGCTGCGTCAAGGCTGGCGCGGATGTGCTCGGTTCGACAGGCAGGCCGTTTCACGATGTCGGCATGGCGTTGGCCATGCGCGATCTGAAGACGCAATTGCGCGAGGCCGGCGAGATCCGCGAGAGCGGCCCTGCCTTCTCCAAGCTCGACCGCTCGCGCTTCCTGCAGGCTCTCGAAAGCATGATCCGAAACGCGAAGCGCAAGTCGGCAGGATAACTCTGAGACACACAGGTCCGTCACAGCTGAAGGCCCCGCCGGTGAGGGCGAGGCCTTTCGGTGGCGGTTCGGCCGCCTGGGCTGTGGTTCGGAACTTTAAAACCGGTCCCGGTTGCTGAAAAGACGCATTGAAACGCTTGCTGAAAATGTCTGCTTGAAAGGGTTTGCGCCCGTTACTGGCAGAAGACGTGGCGGCCGCTGTGGGTGCGGAAGTAACCGGTGCGCGGATCGAACGAGCGATAACGCGAGCTGCAGTAACGGTACCATTCCGGGGTCCACGGAGCCGGGCGGTAGTAGACCGGCGCCGGAGCGACGTAGCCGGGAGCCGGGGCCATGTACATCGGTGCCGGAGCAGCATAGGACGGGGCGGCGAGCGCGGAGCCGATCACGGCCCCGGCAATCAGGCCGCCGGCAACGGCGGCGCCCGTGCCCCAGCCATGATGGCGGCGATGGCCAGCTTCGGCGGATCCTGCAGCAACGACCAGGAGGCCGGCTGTGAGGGTCAGGGCGGCGGCTGTCTTCATCATAGTATTCGACATGATGCTGTTCCTTCTGCTTGACTGTTCATCCGACTGGTCTTGCGAGGAGAGGCCTTCGCCTGTGTTTTCGTTTCCTCGTTTCGATGTGACCTAAGGTAACAGTTTCCCGAATTGCAGATGTGACTCCTGTCACGATCTGACGGCTTTTGCAGAAGGTGGGTGAATTGCAAAAATGTCCCCGCCAGAAGCCCAGCGGGGTGCCAGGCTGTCGGCCGTTGTCATGGCGGCGGTGAACTTGTTCCGTGTCGCCCCGGGCGCAGCGAAGCGAAGACCCGGGGTCTACTCATTCGCAGAGCGACCGTCGTGTCCGATGATTTGGAAGCTGCTCGCAAAAGAGCCGGCATATCGAATGGAAGCAGAGGCTCTGCAAGCGAGTAGGCCCCGGCTCGCGCTTCGCTTGGCCGGGGTGACGCCGAGGGGATCGTCAGCAAAAGGAAACCCCGCCAGAAATCCGGCGGGGTTGATATTTTAAAGTCTTTCGGCGATCTACGCCGGTCTCAGATCATGCCGCGGCGCTTCAGCTCGGCATGGGTGTCGTCGAGGGTCTTCTTGGCCGTGGCCACCAGCAGATCTGCCTCGTCATGGGAGAGCACCAGCGGCGGAGAGATGATCATGCTGTCGCGAACAGCGCGCATGATCAGGCCGTTGCCGAAGGAAATGTCGCGGCACAGGGTGCCGACGGTTCCGGTATCGGGGAAGGCCTTCTTGCGGTTGCCTTTTTCCGGGACCAGCTCGAGCGCGCCAATGAGCCCGGTCATGCGTGCCTCACCCACCAGCGGATGCTCGCCGAGTGCGCGCCAGCGCGCCTGCAGATAGGGCCCGATATCGTCCGCCACGCGCTGAACCAGCTTTTCGCGCTGGATGATCTCCAGATTGGCGAGCGCTGCGGCGGCGCAGGCCGGATGACCCGAATAGGTATAGCCGTGATAGAATTCGCCGCCCTTGTCGATGACGCCGGCCGCAACCTTGTCCGAGACCAGCACGCCGCCCATCGGCAGGTAGCCGGAGGTCAGGCCCTTGGCGATGGCCATCAGGTCCGGCTCGATGCCGAAGAAATCGGAGCCGAACCAGGTGCCGAGACGGCCGAAGCCGCAGATCACCTCATCAGCCACGAACAGGATGTCGCGCTCCTTGAGGATGCGCGACACTTCCGGCCAGTAGGTCTCTGGCGGAATGATCACCCCGCCGGCGCCCTGGATCGGCTCTGCAATGAATGCGGCGATCTTGTCCTCGCCATACTGGTCGATGGCCTTTTCCAGTTCCCGTGCGGCCCAGATGCCAAACTCGGCCGGGCTCATGTCGCCGCCTTCGCCGAACCAGTAGGGCTGCGGAATGTGGCGTACACCCGGAACCGGCAAATCGCCCTGCTCGTGCATCGCCTTCATGCCGCCAAGACTGGTGCCGGCCAGCGTCGAGCCGTGATAGCCGTTCCAGCGACCAATGATGATTTTCTTTTCCGGCTTGCCCATCTGGTCCCAGTAAAAGCGGACCATGCGGAAGATCGTGTCATTGGCCTCGGAGCCGGACGAGCAGAAGAACGTCCGGTTGAACTGCGGCGGAGAAATCTCCGCGAGCTTTTCCGCCAGTGCAATCACCGGCGGATGCGAGGTCTTGAAGAAGGTGTTGTAGTAGGACAGCTCGCCCATCTGCCGGTGAACCGCATCCGCGATTTCCTCGCGGCCATGGCCGACCTGCGCGCACCAGAGCCCGGCCATGCCGTCGAGAATGCGGTTGCCGTCGGAATCCGTCAGCCACACGCCCTTGGCAGATGTAATGATCCGGCTGCCTTCCGCGTTCAGCGCTTTTGTGTCGGTGAACGGGTGGAAGTGATGCGCCGCGTCCAGCGCGCGCAGCTGCGCGGTCGGATAGCGATTGGAAACAGCCGTCATGATGGGCTCCAGGTCAGGGGTTGGGGCGCGGGAGCATGTCCCGCGCCGATTTGTCAGACGTTGAGCAGCAGGTATTCCCGTTCCCAGGGGCTGATCACCGACATGAAAGTCTCGAATTCTTCCTGCTTGATCGCGCGGTAGGTGGCGAAGAACTTTTCGCCAAAGACGTCAATCAACTCCTCGCATTCCTCGAACAGGGCGAGGGCTTCCATCAGGCCGCGGGGCAGCGACTGCTGGATGTTGCTGGCATCCGACATGCGCGGCTCGTCCGGCTGCAGCTTGTTCTCGATGCCGAGATAGCCGCAGGCCAGCGAGGCGGCGATGGCCAGATACGGATTCGCATCCGAACCCGGGACACGATTTTCCAGGCGCCGGGCATTCGGCTTCGAATAGGGCACGCGCAAGCCGACAGTGCGGTTGTCATAGCCCCAGAACACATTCACCGGCGCCGCCGTGCTGCGCGAGAAGCGACGGTAGGAGTTCACGAAAGGCGCCATGATGCAGGTGACATGCGGCAGGTATTTCTGATGTCCGGCGATGAAGGACAGGAACTCGGATGTCGCGTCACCATCCTTGTTCGAGAAGATGTTCTCGCCGGTCTCGATGTCGGTCACCGACTGGTGAATATGCATGGCCGAGCCCGGCTGGTTCGACATCGGCTTGGCCATGAAGGTGGCATACATGTCATGGCGCAGCGCGGCCTCGCGGATGGTGCGCTTGAACAGGAATACCTGGTCGGCCAGTTCCAGCGGATGGCCATGGCGCAGGTTGATCTCCATCTGCGCCGCGCCTTCCTCATGGATCAGCGTATCGATCTCGAGGCCCTGCTTTTCCGACAGGTCGTAGATGTCGTCGATGAGGTCGTCGAACTCGTTCAGGGCCGAGATCGAATAGGACTGGCGGCCGGCTTCCGGGCGTCCGGACCGGCCCGTTGGCGGTTCCAGCGGATAGTCCGGATCCGTGTTCGGCCGTACCAGGTAAAACTCGATTTCCGGCGCCACCACTGGCATCCAGCCCTTTTCCTCGTAGAGTGCCAGGACGCGCTTCAGGACGTTGCGCGGCGCGGTTTCCACCGGAATGCCGTCACGGGTGTAGGCATCATGGATCAGCTGCGCCGTCGGATCGGTCTCCCACGGCACGGTGGTCAGGGTCGAGTAGTCGGGACGGAAATAGAGGTCACCGTCGATCGGATTGTGCTGGAAGCGTTCGTCATCCTCCGGATAGTCGCCGGAAATGGTCTGGGCGAAGATGGACGAGGGCATCGTCATGACCGGACCGGACAGGAACTTCTGCGTCGGCATCATCTTGCCGCGTGCCACGCCGGAAAGGTCCGGGACGATGCACTCGATGTCCTCGATCCCGCGTTCGGAAAGCCACATCTGCGCGGTTTCCATATCCGCCACCCCGCGCAGGCTGGTCAGGGTCGGGACTTTCTTCTTCTTGCTCACGGGTAGGCTCCTGAAAAGGCGTGTTCCGGTCCGCAGGCTCCTTGTCAGGGGCCACATCGGAAGCTGCCGCATCTTGCGCCGGTCGGCCGCGCCGTCAAGGCGCGCTGCCACCGGAACTGTGCAAGGGCTGCCGCCTGCCGGTCGGTCCGAAGCGTTCCTTCAGGTTGATTTTGTGATCACAAATCAGGGTTCGTCAATCCCCTTCTGCGCCGAAGGTTGCTTCCGGGGGTGTTCCGGTTGCGGCATGGGGCCAGGAGAGACCCGTTCGAGGAAGCTCATGCCTTCGCGGATGTCGGCACGGATCGCGTCGGCGAAGGCCTGTTCGTCCCGCGCACGGATGGCCCGGATGGCTTCCTTGTGGTGATCGATCAGGATCGCGGTGCCCACCCGGCCATAGACCGTGCGCATGTAGGGCGAGAACTGCAGCCACAGGCTTTCGACCAGAGGCTGCAACACGAGTGAGCGCGCTGCTGAATAGATCCGGAAGTGAAAGGCATGGTTGAGACGCAGATACGCTTCCGGGTCACCTGTGGCGATACTGACGTCCATCTTCAGGTCAATCTCTTCCAAGTCGCGCGCGGCTGCCTTGTCGAGAAAAGGCAAGGCACGGACGGCCAGTTCCGGCTCCAGCAACACGCGAGCGGTCAGGATCTCAGCGAACCGACCTTCCGTCATCTCAGGCACCTGAACCCGGCCGCTTGGCTTGAGATAGAGCGCGTTCTCGGCCGCAAGTCGCTGGATCGCCTCGCGAACAGGCATCGGGCTGACGCCAAGCTCCTGCGCCAGGCCGCGCAGCGTGACGGCTTTTCCAGGGATGAAACGGCCAGTGAGAAGGGCGGTCCTGAGGCTCTGCTCCACATGGTCGCGGGCGAGGCGCCGCGCGGGAACTGTAGCCCCGGTGGAAGAGGCAGGGGCATGGCCAGGGTCTGGGCCAGGGTCTGGTGCAGGGTCTGGGGGCTGGCTAGCGGCAGCGGACATGGGGCGAGGTCCTGAGGTTTCGGTCGGTGGTGTGGGCGCCGGGGCTATGGTGCGAAACGGCTGATCTGCCAGATCGCGGCGCAGCATCGAACTGTGATCCGCTTCCTTGACAGTCATTCCCAGACGTGATCACATTTTGGACGGTTTCGCAATTATCGAAAGCGCCGCAGCAACACCGGTCCCGTCGGGAACGGTCCGTGCAGCGGGCAGCCCTAAGGAGAGCCGACATGCAAACAGTCCCCCGCCAGACCTGGGTTCGCCCGGCCGACGAGGGCTGGGAAGAGGTGCTGGAAAGCTTCCTCGCCGAACATCCGGACATTGATACGTTCGAAGTCATCCTGCCCGATACAAACGGTGTGCTGCGCGGCAAATGGTTGCCCGGCAATGCCATCCGCAAGGTTTTCGAGGAAGGCGTCGCGCTGCCTTTCGCCCTTTTTGGCCTTGATGTCTGGGGTCGGGAGGTCGAGGAGACCGGTCTGCACATCGAGACCGGTGACATGGACGGCGTCTGCTGGCCGATTGCCCGGACACTCAAGATCGTGCCCTGGACCGAGCGCAAGACCGCGCAGGTGCTGATGCACATGTATGACCGCGCCGGCAGCCCCTTCCTGATCGATCCGCGCCACGTTCTCGCCCGCATGACCGGCAAGCTGGCCGAGCACGGACTTTCGGGCACGTCGGCCTTCGAGATGGAGTTCTATCTCTTCGAGGAGAGCGAGGGCGACTGGAGCGGTCCGCCCAAGCCGGTGTTCTCGACGCATCTGGGGCCCGCGCGCCAGAACATGTATGCCCTGTCGGATCTGGAATCGCTGATGCCGCTGGTCGACGAGATCCGCGCCGGCGCGGAACTGCAAGGCATTCTCGCAGATGCCGCCGTCTCGGAAGCGGCTCCCGGCCAGTTTGAACTGAACCTGCATCATCGCAACGATCCGCTGATGGCCGCTGACGATGCTGTCCTGCTGCGGCGGCTCGTGGCTGGCGTGGCGCGCAAGCACAAGCTGAAGGCGTCCTTCATGGCCAAGCCCTTCGCGGAATGGCCCGGAAGCGGCATGCATGTGCACGTGTCCATGGAAGATGAGACCGGCAACATCTTCGCCGATCCGGTTCATGGCGAGACGCGGCTGATGCATGCGATTGCTGGCCTGATCGACACGATGCCGCAGTCACTGCTGCTTTACATCTGTTCCTTCAACGGGTTTCGCCGCATGCAGCCGGGCTCCTATGCCCCGACATCGATCTGCTGGGGCTATGACAACCGCTCCGTTGCCTTGCGGGTCCCGGCGAGCAAGCCGTCTGCCTCCCGCATCGAGCACCGGATCGCCGGCGCTGACGCCAATCCGTATCTGGTGTTGACCGGCGTGCTCGCGGGCATGCTCGAGGGGATCAAGGTCAAGGCCGAACCGCCGCCGCCGGTGGAAGGCAACGCCTATGAGAAGGGCTTCAAGCGTCTGACGCCGTGGATGGATGAGGCGATCGATGCCTTTGTCGCTTCCGAGCGGATGAAGGAGGCTGTCGGGGCGCACATGCACAAGGTCCTGACGGATATCAAACGCGAGGAACTCAACGCATTTGGCCGCGAAATCTCGTCGCTGGAACGTCAGACATATCTGTAAGGAGCCGGAATGAACAAGGGGCGGGCCGAGCATGCCTGAAAAAACATCATGGCCCCTCCAACCAACTGTTGAGCCAGCAGGAATTCGCTTTTAGTCTCAGCCTCGGATGTCGCATCGGTGTCGCTGAAACTGGGCCAAGGGCGTTGAAAAAGTCCGCCGGGATTCGTGGCGCGAGGGGCTGGCGATCGTCAACCAGACAGGTGTGGAGTGGAGACGAGAAGCATGTTGAAGACCATTCTCATGGGCGCTGCGGCGCTTGCAGTCATCGCGGGCCCTGCGCTCGCTCAGGAACGCGTTGTAAACGTCTACAACTGGTCCGATTACATTGATGATGCTATCCTTGAGGAGTTTACCAAGGAAACCGGCATCAAGGTGAACTATTCGGTCTTTGACAGCAACGAGATGCTGGAGACCAAGCTGCTTGCCGGCGGCACAGGCTATGACGTCGTCGTCCCGACCGGGACCTTCCTCGGCCGTCAGATCCAGGCCGGCGTGTTCCAGAAACTGGACAAGTCCAAGCTGACCAACAGCAAGCACATGTGGAAGGAAATCGAGGCCCGTCTGTCCAAGTATGACCCGGGCAATGAATACGCCATCAACTACATGTGGGGCACGACCGGCATCGGCTACAACGTCGACAAGATCAAGGAGCGCATGCCGGATGCGCCGGTCAACTCCTGGGACATGTTCTTCAAGCCGGAGATCGTGTCGAAATTCGCCGATTGCGGCATTTTCGTTCTCGACACGCCGGAAGAAATCATTCCGGCTGCGCTGAACTATCTCGGTCTTGATCCGGACAGCAACAACGCCGAGGACATTGAAAAGGCCGGCGAGCTGCTGGTGTCGATCAAGCCCTATATCCGCAAGTTCCATTCCTCGGAGTATATCAACGCCCTGGCGAACGGCGATATCTGCATGGCTGTCGGCTGGTCCGGTGACATCCTTCAGGCGCGTGATCGCGCTGCGGAAGCCAACAATGGCGTCACCGTGCAGTACACCATCCCGCAGGAAGGTGCGCTGATGTGGTTCGACAACATGGCGATCCCGGCTGACGCCAAGAATGTGGCCGAGGCGCATGAGTTCCTCAACTACATCATGCGTCCGGAAGTGGCTGCCAAGGCCTCCAACTTCGTGTTCTACGCCAATGGCAACAAGGACAGCCAGGCGCTGCTGAACAAGGAAGTCTTCGAGGACACCGCAATCTATCCGGACGAGACCACCGTGCAGAAGCTCTACACGGTTTCGACCAAGGACGCGAAACTGAACCGGGTTCAGAACCGCGTCTGGACGAAGGTCAAGAGCGGAAGCTGACCTAGCGCGGGCCCGGACACACCGGGCCCGCACCACATCAGGGGGCGCCGCGGCAGGTGTGTACGGCTCGCCATTGGCGGGCGGCCGGAGCCGCTGGCGGGTTTGTGAGGGGATGGATTTTGGCCAAGAAACCCGTTGGACCGGTGCGTCGGGCCTTTGCGCCCTGGGAAAACCCGCAGTCCGTTCCTTTTATCGAATTTCGCAATGTTACCAAGCGGTTCGGTGATTTTGTCGCCGTCAACAATCTCAGTCTGAAGATCTACGAGCGCGAGTTCTTTGCCCTGCTCGGCGGGTCGGGTTGTGGCAAGACGACCATGATGCGCATGCTCGCCGGCTTCGAGACGCCGACCGAGGGCGAAATCTTCCTGGACGGACAGTCGCTCGCCGGCGTTCCGCCGTATCGCCGTCCGGCCAACATGATGTTCCAGTCCTATGCCCTGTTCCCGCACATGAGTGTGGAGGCCAACATCGCGTTTGGTCTCAAGCAGGATGGCATGGCCAAGGACAAGATGGCCGAACGCGTGGCCGAGATGCTGCGCCTCACCAAGCTCGAGAAATTCGCGCGGCGCAAGCCGCACCAGCTCTCCGGTGGTCAGCGTCAGCGCGTCGCGCTGGCCCGCTCGCTGGCCAAGCGCCCGAAGGTGCTGTTGCTCGACGAGCCGCTCGGCGCGCTTGATCGCAAGCTGCGCGAGGAGACCCAGTTCGAACTGATGAACCTGCAGGAAGAGCTGAAAATGACCTTCCTTGTCGTCACCCATGACCAGGAAGAGGCCATGACCATGGCCGACCGGATTGCGGTGATGGACGCTGGCGAGATCATCCAGGTGGCAACGCCGGGCGAAATCTACGAGATGCCGAACTCCCGCTTCGTGGCGGATTTCATCGGCGACATCAACCTGATCGAGGCTCGGGTCGTGGCCAAGGTCGAGGGCGGAACGCTGCTGCGGGCCGTCGATGGCTGGGGCGGGTTCGACATCGACACGATCCAGGAGACGTCCGCCGCTGTCGGCGATACCGTCTGGTATGCCATCCGCCCGGAAAAGATGCAGATCGAGGTCGGCCAGGCCGGTCCCCCCGCCGTGAACACGGTCGGAGCTGAAGTCTGGGACATCGCCTATCTTGGTGACGTCTCGATCTATCACTCCCGTCTCGGGGATGCGCAGACCCTGCGGTCTACCGTCGCCAACCGCACCCGTCTCGTCGAGCGGCCGATTGCCTGGGATGATCATGTCGTCCTGTGCTGGGCTCGCGATGCCGGCGTCATTCTCACCGCCTGACGGCCGATCCGGAAAGGGAGTGTGCCCATGGAAACGATCGGTGCGGACAAAGTGAAGTCAAGACTGGGACGCCTCTTCGTGATCGGCGTGCCTTTCCTGTGGCTGTTGGTGCTGTTCCTGGCGCCCTTCTTCATCGTCTTCAAGATTTCGCTGTCCGAAATCGCCGTCGCCATTCCGCCCTATGCCCCGACATTCGACTGGTCGGCCGGCGTGAGCGGTTTCTTCGAAACGCTGTCCGGCTTCAGCCTGGCCAATTATGTCTGGCTGACGGAGGACGACCTCTACTGGCGCTCCTACCTGTCCAGTGTGGTGATCGCCGGCACGTCGACGCTCCTGACCTTGCTGGTCGGGTACCCGATTGCCTATGGCATGGCCCGAAGCCCTAAGGCCTGGCGTCCGACCCTGCTGATGCTGGTGATCCTGCCGTTCTGGACCTCGTTCCTGATTCGCGTCTATGCTTGGATCGGCATTCTCAAGAACGAAGGGCTGCTCAATCAGTTGCTGCTGGCCATGGGCGTGATCAGCGAGCCATTGATCATCCTCAACACCAATTCGGCGGTCTACATCGGCATCGTCTATTCCTATCTGCCATTCCTGGTGCTTCCGCTCTATGCGAGCCTCGAAAAGATGGACGAGTCCCTGCTTGAGGCTGCGCAGGATCTGGGTTGCCCACCCTGGAAGGCATTCTGGACCATCACCTTCCCGCTGTCGCTGCCAGGCGTGGTCGCCGGCTGTTTCCTGGTTTTCATTCCGGCCGTCGGTGAATTCGTGATCCCGGATCTGCTGGGCGGGTCAGAGACCCTGATGATCGGCAAGACGCTGTGGATGGAGTTCTTCAACAACCGTGACTGGCCGGTCTCCTCGGCTGTAGCGGTGGTCCTGTTGCTCATCCTCGTGGTTCCCATCGTGCTGTTCCAGCATTACCAGCACAAAGCAGCGGAGAAGGCGGCATGAGGACTGGTCCTTCCTGGTTCAACGTCACCTCGATCGTGCTCGGCTTTGCCTTTCTGTATTTGCCGATCCTGATCCTGGTTGTCTTCTCGTTCAATGAGTCCCGGCTTGTGACCGTCTGGGGCGGGTTCTCCACCAAGTGGTACGTTGCGCTCCTGAACAACGATCAACTTCTGGAGTCCGCTTTCGTGTCGCTGCGGGTGGCCTTCCTGTCGGCGACACTGGCGACTGTGCTCGGAACAATGGCAGCGCTGGTGCTGGTCCGCATCGGCCGGTTCCGCGGCCGGACGCTGTTTTCCGGCATGATCTATGCACCGCTGGTGATGCCCGAGATCATTCTCGGCCTGTCATTCCTGCTGCTGTTCGTGGCGATTGACCAGCCGCGCGGCTTCTGGACGATCATCATCTCGCACACCACCTTTGCCATGTGCTTTGTCGCGGTGGTGGTGCAGTCGCGTCTCGTCGGCTTTGATCGTTCGCTGGAGGAAGCAGCGCTTGATCTGGGATGCCCGCCGGCCCGGACATTCTTTGTCATCACCCTGCCGCTGATCCTGCCGGGCGTGATCGCCGGCTGGATGCTGGCCTTCACCCTGTCGCTGGACGACCTGGTGATCTCCAGCTTCACCACGGGCCCGGGGGCAACAACGCTGCCGATGAAGATCTACTCCCAGGTGCGCCTCGGGGTGACGCCGGAAATCAACGCCGCTTGTACCATCCTGGTCGGGATCGTGACGGTGGCTGTCGTCATCGCGTCGCTGGCGACGCGGCGTCAGGAGATGCGCCGCGAACGGGACGAGCGCCGCGCCGCTGCGGCCACCGGTTGAGTGCTTCCAGGCAAGTGTTTTGAGAGGTAAAACCCGCCGATGCGTTGCATCTGGCGGGTTTTTCATTGTCTGCCGGATTACACAGGCTTTCCGCGAAATAGTTCGGGCATCAAGCATTGATAAAGACATCAAGGCTAGGGTGTTGTTGAGTGTCCTTGAGCACGTGTCGGTTGCATTTTCGCGACGGGTGGCGTGCAGGGGCGACCACGCAACATCGTGCCCCGGATTGCCGCGTGCCCATGTACAGATTACCGGATGCTGGTAACAGGCTGATCAGCCGGCTGCACAGAGACCCGGACCGCGCCTCGCTTGACGCGCTTTGGCAAGCCCTGCCGGGCGGCGCCGTTTCAACGCCGTTTCAGACGCCGGCGGTGCTTTCCGCGATGGCAGAACATGTATTTGCCGCTCAAGGCGCAGAGCTCCGGATTGTCGAGATCTGCGAAGCCGGCACCGGCCAGTCGGTGATGCTGGTGCCTCTGGTCGTGTTCCGGCGTGGTCCGGTCAAGATGGGCGGTTTTCCGGACTTCGGTCTCGTGGACCAATGCGCTCCTGTTCTTGCCGGCGACATCGAACTGGATGACGCGCTCACCGACCTGCTGTGGGGCTTCATCGAGGATGCCCTTTCTGACGTTGACCTGATCGATGTGAAAAAGGTCCCGCCACGCATTGCCGGTCGTTCCAACCCGTTGCATGCCCTTCCGACCGAGCTTGTGCAGGATCCGATCTATGCGCTCGACCTGACGGCGGGCGAGGGACCGGGCGGTTGGCGCCGCAAGCACGTCTACAAGGAAGCGCGCGGCAAGTACCGCAAGTTCGAGGCGGCCGGCATCCATTTCGTCGAGGCGCGGTCTGCTGCGGACCGTGCCTTTGTTCTCGATCAGCTCCGGCTGCAGCGGCAACATCGCTTTGAGGAAAAGCAGTGGTACAACACCCTCGAAGAAGAGCCTGCGCAGTCCAGTTACATTGACAGTCTCTTGCGTGAACATGGCCCGGACTGTCCGTTGCGGCTGTTTGCCCTCCGGGACGAGACCCGCGTTGCCGGGGCCATTTGTGCGCTGTCTCGAGGCCGCGCATTGTCCGCTATGCTCATATCCATGGGTGGTGAGGAATGGCGCCGCTTCTCGCCCGGGCTTGTCCTGTTTGCCCGATTGATCGACTGGGCTGGCCAGAATGGCTTCACCGAACTGTGCTTTGGCTCTGGCGTCCAGTTCTACAAGACCCGCTTTGGCGGTGACCCCTGGACGATCCACGCCTATGCCCGTCCCCTGACGACGGCAGGTACAGCCTACCTGGCGCTGCGGCGGCTGAAGGCAATTGCGCGCCGGCTGCGCGACGAGACGGCACGCCTTTCGGCACCTGGGGCACCTGCGCAAAGTGCCTGAGGCACGAACGAACCGGACGCTTGATTTTCCCGAGGATACGAGACGTGTCACTGCCCGCCGGCGGGGAGCCTTTCAATTGTGCTATCCCGCCTTCAGACAGTTGACGCGGCCGGAAAATACCGGTCTTGTTGCGTCGCAACCTGACCGCGGCGTCATGTCTGCGTGATGGCCCGGCCGGGAAGGGAGGAGTATCCTTTCGCAGATTGCCAGGGCGCATCCGTAGGTGCTGGAACGTGTGCCGGTCGGTTATGAGGAGACAACGATGAACAAGGTATACCCGAACGCAAAGGCCGCGCTGGATGGCCTTGTGTTTGACGGAATGACCATCATGGCCGGCGGTTTTGGCCTGTGCGGAATCCCCGAGAACCTGATCGTCGCCCTGCGCGACAGCGGCGTGAAAGACGTTACGGCGATTTCCAACAACGCAGGCGTTGATGATTTCGGTCTCGGCCTGTTGCTGCAGACGCGTCAGATCCGCAAGATGGTCTCGTCCTATGTGGGTGAGAATGCCACCTTCGAGAAGCAGTACCTGAACGGCGAACTGGAACTCGAATTCAACCCGCAGGGCACGCTGGCCGAGCGCATCCGCGCCGGCGGTGCCGGCATCCCGGGCTTCTACACCAAGACCGGTGTGGGCACGCTGATCGCCGAAGGCAAGGAACACAAGCAGTTCAACGGCGAGACCTTCATTCTCGAAACCGGCCTCGTGTCCGACCTGTCGCTGGTCAAGGCCTGGAAGGCCGACAAGGAAGGCAACCTCGTCTACCGCAAGACCGCGCGGAACTTCAATCCGATGATGGCGACCGCCGGCAAGGTGACGGTTGTCGAGGTTGAAGAGCTGGTCGAAATCGGCGAGCTGGATCCGGACCAGATCCACACACCGGGCATCTTCGTTGACCGCATCGTGGTCGGTACCTTCGAAAAGCGCATCGAAAAGCGCACCACCCGCGCCGCCTGAAGCCGAGGAGACTGAGCAAATGGCCTGGACTCGTGACGAAATGGCCCAGCGGGCCGCGCAGGAACTGGAAGACGGTTTCTACGTCAACCTCGGCATCGGCATCCCGACGCTGGTGTCCAACTACATCCCCGAAGGCGTGCATGTGACGCTGCAGTCGGAAAACGGCATGCTTGGCATGGGGCCGTTCCCGACAGATGACGAAGTCGACGCCGACCTCATCAACGCCGGCAAGCAGACGATTACCGAGCTGCCGCAGACCTCGTATTTCTCGTCCGCCGACAGTTTCGGCATGATCCGTGGCGGCCACATCGACCTGTCGATCCTGGGCGCGATGGAAGTGTCGGAAAAAGGCGATCTCGCCAACTGGATGATCCCGGGCAAGATGGTCAAGGGCATGGGCGGCGCGATGGATCTTGTCGCCGGCGTCAAGCGCGTGGTCGTCATCATGGACCACGCCTCGAAGGCTGGTGAGAGCAAGCTGCTGAAGGCCTGCACCCTGCCGCTGACCGGCGTTGGCTGTGTTGACCGCATCATTACCAATCTCGGTGTGTTTGATGTTACCCCGGACGGCTTGAAAGTTGTCGAGCTTGCCAAGGACGTAACCGAGGATGAAGTGAAGGCAGCGACGGAAGCCTCCCTCAAGTTCTGATTCTGTATTCAGGCGGATCAATTAATTGATCCGCCTGAATTTCTTCTTGACGTAACGTATGTTTTGTTTACCTCTGCAGCGATTTGCAAAGCGCTGTATATTTTTATTTTCTGTATTTTGTTCCGTTTTGGATCGTTTTCAGACCTCGGACGTCCGGGGCAAACGATCGCTAGTTAATTTCACTTTGCCGGCAATGTTTTTTCTTGCCCACATTCCCACCGCGAATCTCCGGTTTCCCTAGGTGGGAAATTAGGCGGCTCATTTTATGGCCTGGTTTACGGCCTCCGGATGATTTGCTGCGCTGCGTCAATCGGGCCGACATGATTTTCTGCCATGACATGCCGGCACGGATCGCATCACGCGATCAGGGGGGCATATGCGGAAACACCTGGCGAGATTGAAGATCTGGGCCTTGCGGCGGGTATCGAGCCTTCGCACGCGCTTCACATTCTTCGTTGTCTCGCTTTGTGCCATCATGATCGTCATCATGGTCGGAACGGCCAGCTACCTCGATTATCTCGACGAGGAGGCCAAGTCGCTCGCCAACATCCAGGCGATTGCCAACACCGTCAGCCGGTTGGCAACGCCGCAACTTGCCAATCACCACTACCTCATCCTGGCCCAGGAACTGGAGAGCATCGCCGCCAGTGGCATGATCGCTGTCGCCAAGGTCTATGATCCCAGGCGCACGATCCTGATTGATTCCGACCCGGCCACCAGTCTGTTCGACCGTGTTCCCGTAGATCCGTTGCTGCTCCAGGCAATCGAAACATCCCAGCCGATCGATGAGATCAGCGGGACCCTTGTCCAGGTGGCGATGCCAGTCTGGAGCCGCGATGGGCGCTATGTCGCTGGCGCCGTGCTGGTCAGTGCGCGTCACCCCGAGCTCTTCGAAATCCTGTCCCGGATCTGGCAACGCAATGCGGCCGTCGCTGTAATGTTGCTCGCCATGGCGGTTCCCGTGGTGCTTAAATTCGGCAATGGTTTCCTGAAGCCGATCAAACACCTGACCAGAGTTGCCCACCAGATCAGTGCGGGTGATTTCAGCGCCAGGTTTCCGGTTGAGCGCATCGACGAAATCGGCGTTCTTGCGCGTGCCTACAGCAACATGGTCGATGAAATCCGTTCCAACATGGAGCAGATCAACAAGCTCGCCTTCATGGACGGCGTCACGGGCCTGCCAAACCGGGAGTTCTTCCGCCAGCACTTCCAGCGTTGGCAACTTCTTTCAGACGGCAGTCCGCGCCGGATGGCCGTGCTGTTCATTGACCTTGACCGGTTCAAGCGGGTCAATGACAGCTTTGGCCACGATTACGGCGATCTGCTTCTCGGGCAGATTGCCGAGCGGTTTGAAGCGATCCTGCTGGGGCCGCAGATGCAGGGGCGACCTGGTGCCTTGCCGCATGGACCGCTGCGCCGCATGGCGCGCTTCGGGGGGGACGAGTTTGCGCTGATCATTCCGCTGCACGAGCAAGGTTATGGCGAAGCCACGGTTCTTGCCGAAAAGCTGCTGCAGGCGGTGGAGACCCCGTGCCGTGTCAATGGACAGGAACTGTCAGTGGGCGCGAGCATCGGTATTGCAGTTTATCCGGACGACGGCACTGATATGTCTGCGATCCTCAAGCACGCCGACATTGCGATGTATGCGGCCAAAGCCGCCGGTGGAAACGCATTGCGAATCTTCAATCGGACAGACGGTGATGTCCAGGCCCGCGAACGGCTGCGCATGGAGACGGAACTGCGGGTCGCGCTGGCCAGTGACCAGATCACCGTCTTTTTCCAGCCCAAGGTCGATTGTGCTGACGGAAAGATAACCGGCGCAGAGGTGCTGGCACGCTGGAACCATCCCAAGCGGGGACTTCTGGCTCCCGCAGCCTTCATCGAAATCGCCGAGGAGACTGGCCTTATCCTGCGGCTGGGCGACCAGGTACTGGAATTGGCCTGTCGTCAGGGGCGCGAGTGGATTGATGCGGGCCATCCCTTGCCCCTGGCCGTCAATGTCTCTACGCGCCAATTGGAATGGTCCGGCTATACGGACCGGGTTCTGGGAATTCTGCGGGACACCGGTTTTCCCCCTGAGATGCTGGAACTGGAACTGACCGAGACTGTCGCCATGGCCAATCCGGATCTTGTATGCGCGGCAACCCAGCGGCTGCGTGCGGCAGGGATCCGCTTCGCCATAGATGACTTCGGCACAGGCTACTCGAGCCTTGCCCATCTTCAGAACCTGCCGTTCGACACGCTGAAGATCGATCGCTCCTTCATTGCCGGTACGGGTGAGGAGGGGCGGCATCAGCGGATCGTCGAGACCATCCTGGCCATGGCCCGCAACCTGAACTACGAGGTCGTCGCAGAGGGGGTCGAGACGGAGGAACAACTGGCGTTCCTGCGTTCCTGTGGCTGCAAGACGGCGCAAGGTTACCTGTTCAGCAGACCAATGGCCGCATCGATGTTTACCGCCTGGCGACAGCCGTTCCTCGGCGCGACCAACCCGGGTACGCTCCGAGCGGGCTCCAGGACAGGTCAGGCCCGACCGGCCGCCGTCTGATCCGTGCTGGCGGACTTCCGGCTTGTCGCCGCATCCCGGTAGGTTCGGGCGCTGGTTCGGGCCAACAGGATAACAGGGACCAGTCCGACGAGAACAATGGCCAGCGCCGGCAGGGCGGCATCCTCAAAGGCCTCGCGCGATGCGGCCTCGAATACGGTTGTGGCCAACGTGTCGAAGTTGAACGGCCGCAGCAGGATGGTCGCCGGCAGTTCCTTCATGCAGTCGACAAATGTGATGAGCAGCGCAGACAACAGCACCGGCTTGAGCAGCGGCAGGTGCACTTCTGCAAGGATGCGGGTCGCGCGCCGGCCCAATGTCTGCGCAGCCATGTCGAGATGCGGCGATATCTTGTTGAAACCGTCCTCGACCTGCCCATGCGCCACCGCCAGGAAGCGCGCGGTATAGGCGTAGACCAGCCCGGCCCCTGATCCGAGCAACAGGAGCCCCGTGCCGAACCCGAAGACCTGCTTCATGACGGCATCAAGGCCATTGTCGAAGCGGGCCAGCGGAATGAGAATTCCGACCGCCAGAACGGTGCCCGGGACCGCATAGCCGATTGCGGCAATCCGGGCGGCGAGCCGCAATCCGCCGGACTTGCGCAATCGAACGGCATAGACAAGCACCACGGCCAGGGTGACGATGACAAGGCTGGCGATGATGGCCAGCAGGGTGCTGTTCCCCATGGCCTTCAGGAATGCCGGGTCTGTCAGTTGTTCCAGCCGGCGGCTCGAGCGCTCGGCCAGAAGGCTCGCCGGGACAACGAAACCCAGGAACACCGGCAGTGCGCAGGCTAGCATGGCGGCTCCTGCGCGCCATCCACTCAGGCGGTAGGGCGTTGGCGCGTGGTGCTTGCCGCGCGCCTGGTCGAACCGTTGCCGCGCCCTTGCGTGCCGTTCCAGCGTCAGCAACACAAAGACGACGACCAGCATCGCGCAGGCAAGCTGTGCGGCCCCGGCGAGGTTCGAGCGGTTGAGCCAGGTGTCATAGATCGAGAAGGTCAGTGTCTTGACGCCGAAGAAGGTGACCGCGCCAATGTCATTGAGGCATTCCATCAGCGCCAGTGACACGCCAACGGCAATGGCCGGGCGCGACAGCGGCAAGGCCACCCTGGCAAAGACGCGGAACGGCCCGGCTCCAAGAGTGCGGGCGACATCCAGCGTTCCGGCGGACTGCAGCAGGAAGCTCGCTCGCGCGGTCAGGTAGACGTAAGGGTAAAGTACCGCCGACATCACGAAGATCGCGCCGCCGAGCGAGCGCAACTCGGGGAACCAGTAGTCGCGCGCCGAGGTAAAGCCGAACGCGGAGCGGATCGCGGACTGCACCGGACCGGAGTATTGCAGCACTTCCACATAGGCGATGGCGATGATGTAGGTTGGCACCGCCAGCGGCACCAGCAGCGCCCAGTCGAACAGGCCCCTGCCCGGAAAACGGCACATGGTAACGAGCCAGGCCGTCGAGACCCCGGTTAGTGTTGTGGCAAGCCCGACGCCCAGCATCAGCAGGAATGTCGTCTTGAGCGAGCCTGGCAGGACGGTGGTCAGGAGATGGCCCCATACCCCGTCGGATGAACCTGAGGCCAGAACGCCAAGCGAGATCAGCGGCATCAGGACGATGGCCGCCGCAATCCAGGCGAACCCTTGCCACAGCCGGTCTCCGGTCCGGGCCGGCATCACGCCTGCGGACATGCGGGGCTGAACAGGTGAAGGGGAGGCATCAGTCATCGTTCTGCCATAAGCCTGCTGCGGCCTGTAAATGCAAGAGGGCGCCGCGATGGTTTCGCGGCGCCCGGAATTGACAGGTTCAGGTCAGGTCTCAGCTGGCCGGGCCATCATCGAAGCGGACCTTGTCGACCAGTTCGCTGGCAGCCTTGCGGTTCTTGGCCATTTCGGCCAGCGGCAGGGTGTCAGCCTTCAGCGTACCAAAGGACTTGACCAGATCCGACGGCTCGGTGCCCGGGGTGACGGGGTACTCGTGGCTTGCCTCGGCATAGATCTGCTGCGCCTTCGGGGTCGACAGGAACTCGACCAGCTTCAGCGCATTGTCCTTGTTCGGAGCATTCTTGGCCATGACAATGCCGGCAATGTTCACCTGGGTCCCGCGATCATCCGCATTCGGGAACAGGATCTTGGCGGAGGCGGCCCATTCCTTCTGCTCCGGCTCCTTCTCGTTCGTCATCATGGCACCCATGTAGTAGGTGTTGCCGAGCGAGATGTCGCATTCGCCGTTCTTGATGCCCTGCACCTGGCTGCGATCGTTGCCGGTGGGCTTGCGGGCGAGGTTGTCGCGCAGGCCAACAAGCCACTTTTCGGTCTCTTCGACGCCCTTGTGGGCGATCATCGAGGCAACCATGCCGATGGTGTAGACGTGCTGGCCCGAGCGGGTGCAGATCTTGCCCTTCCACTTCGGATCGGCAAGTTCCTCATAGGTGATCGTGTCCTGCTGGACGCGGTCCTTGGAGGCATAGATCACGCGGGCGCGCGTCGTCAGGCCGACCCAGTGACCTTCCGGATCCAGATAGGTAGCGGGAATGTTTTCCTTGACGACATCGGACACGATCGGCTGGGTGATGCCGGCCTGCTTGGCGCCATCGAGGCGGCCGATATCGACCGTCAGCAGCACGTCGGCCGGAGAATTTGCACCCTCGGCGGCGATACGCTCTTCAAGCCCTTCATTGGCGAAGATCACGTTGGTCTTGACGCCGGTTTCGGCAGTGAAGGCATCCAGAAGCGGCTGGATCAGCGTCGGCTGGCGATAGGAGTAGATGTTCACTTCACCATCGGCGAGCGCAGCAGGAGCGGAAACGGCCACGAAAGTGGTCGCCAGCAGCGCGCGGCGGGCGAGGGTCGAAAGTGTATTGAACGCCATGATATCCTCCAGTCGGCAGGGTTAAAGGCCCTGGGAACCCTGTCCTCGAAGGGAGGACAGCACGGACGGATATATGAGTGTAACGCTCCGGAAAGTCAAGAAAACTTGAGAAATCAATAGTTTAGAATTATTATAATGTGAATATGAGTAAAGCAAGCAGGTTTTTCAGTCGGTTCTGGCCGGCTCAGACAGAGCGTTGGTCCGACCGGGCAGTGGCGTTCCGCCGGCAAGAATATCGGCCATCCAGTCCCGGTCGATGTTCTGTCCGGTCAGAACGATCCCGACCTTTCGGCCAGCCATCCTGTCCTTCTCCTGCATCAAGGCGGCAAGCGCGGCTGCGCCCGCGCCTTCAGCCAGATTATGCGTCGACCGGAACAGCCGCCGCGTGGCGCGGCCAATGTCATGGTCGCTGACCCGCAGGATCCGTGCCGCTCCGCTGCGGATAACGGCCAGCGCGTTGGGATCAGCGACGCGCACTGCCATGCCGTCGGCGAAACTGAAGGCGCTGCCTGTGTCCCGGATGTGCCCGGTCTCGAAAGCTTGCGCATAGCCGTCGAACCGGTCGGACACGACGCCGACAACGTCGGTCTTCAGCCCGAGCGCATCACGGGCGGAAATCATGCCACAGATGCCCGATCCAAGCCCGATCGGCACATAGACGGCATCAAGCCGTGGAAAGGCCCGCAGGAACTCGAGCGCATAGCTGGCAACGCCGGCGACAAGATCGGCCTGGAACGAAGCGACAAAGGTCAATCGCCGGGACTGTTGCAACTCTTGGGCATGGGCTTTTGCCGCGTCAAAATCCTCGCCGAATTCGATCAGTTCGGCCCCGAGTGCCCGCATGGCGGCGTTCTTCTCCTTCGAGTTGCCTTTCGGCACGACGATGGTGCAGGTCAGGCCAAACTGGCGGGCTGCGAAGGCCAAGCTCTGGCCATGGTTGCCGCGTGTCGCTGAAATCACGCCACTGCCAGCGGGAAGCTGTTGCGCCAGTCGGGCCAGATGCACGAGCCCGCCCCGAACCTTGAAGGCGCCGACTGGTGTATGGTTCTCGTGTTTGACCGCGACTTCTGCCCCGACCGCCTCTGACAACAGCGGCCAGACATATTGCGGTGTCGGCGGCATGTGGCGATAGACGATGCGGGCGGCGTCTTCTAGGGCAGCAAGGGTCAGCATGGAAGATCCGTCCAATCGGAGGGCAACAAGATCCGCCAACCCTAGCCAATCGGGCTTGCGCCGGGAAGGTGCATTCAGGGCGTATCAAGCTGGGCGGCCGCCGCGTGCACCGGCAGCGTCACGATGGCAATTGCTGCATCGTCCGGGGATGTTGCAATGGCAAAGCCGAGCGCACCGCACATGGCCAGCATGCTGGTGTTTTCCTTCAGCACCTCGCCCTTGATTGTCTCGATGCCGTCGACCCGGGCATAGCGGATGATCAGTTTCATCAAGGCCCAGCCCAGTCCGCGCCCTTTCAGGTCCGAACGCACCATTACCGCATATTCCCCGGTCCGGTGGTCAGGATCGGCATGCAGCCGCACAACGCCGAGCAAGTCCCCGGTTTGCGGATCGATCGCAGCAAGCGCCATGGCCCGATCATAGTCGAGCTGGGTCAGGCGGCTGAGGAACTTGTGATTGAAGTCCTTTACGGGGGCAAAGAAGCGCAGCCGCAGGTCATCCGGAGAAATCTGTTCAAAGAAGGTCCGGAACAGGTCCTCATCATCGGGGCGCACCGGCCGCACGAACACTTCCCAGCCGTCCTTGAGCGGCAGGACTTGTTCCCATTCCTTCGGATAGGGCGCGATGGCGAGCCGCGAGGCACCGCTCCGGCCGGCCTGGCGGGCAGGTTCGCCAAGCACCACACGGGCATCCAGCGCGGTCACCCCGTTGGCGTCGACGGCAAGCGGATTGATGTCCAGTTCCTTCAGTTCCGGCAAGTCGACCGACATCTGCGACAGCTTGACAAGGGTGAGGGCAACAGCGGCACGGTTCTTCTCGGGCTGGCCGCGATGCGCCTGGAACAGGCGGGAGACGCGAGTCCGGCCGATCAGGTTGTCCGCAAGATTGAGATCGAGTGGCGGCAACTCATGCGCGACATCGGCTGACACCTCCACCGAGGTTCCGCCCTGGCCGAATACCATGACCGGTCCGAACAGCGGTTCGTCGGCAATCCCGGTGAAGACTTCCAGGGTCTGGCGGGCGTCGTGCATGGCCTGAACCGTGAAGCCATCGATGCGGGCCTGCGGGTACTTGGCCGTGATCGCGGCGGTCATGTCGCGCGCAGCCGTCTCGGCGGCTTCTGCGGTTTTAAGCCGCAGCCGCAGCCCGTCGATGTCAGACTTGAAGGGCAGGTCCGGTGACCAGACCTTGACCACCAGCGCGGCATGGCGGGTCAGGATGTCTGAGGCAAGCGCCCGGACCGCATCACTATTGGCGGCCAGATGCGTCTCGATCATCGGGATGTCATAGGCCGCCAGCAGATCGGCGGTCTCGCGCGGGTCGAGCATCGTCCGGCCGCCGGCCAGCACCTGGCGCAGCACGTCCCGGGCCTTGTCCGGTTCGGGGGTGAAATCCGCCGGCAGGCTGGGTGGTGCCGCCATCAGCGCCTCCTGGGCTTCGGCGCTGCGGATCTGGTGCAGCACAGCCCGGACGGCTTCTGCCGGGCTGGCAAACACCGGAACTTTCGCTTCATCAAGTGCGCTGCGGGGCAGGGGATCTTCGCCGATGAGGGCTGCGATCAGGGTCTTGCGCCGCCCAAGCCGCTTCATGTCTGCCTTTGCCGCTGCCGCAATGGCTTGTGCGATGTCGCCGGCCGGGATGAAGGGATTTGGCGCGGCCAGCACGAGGACGCCATCGGGCGCCGGATCGGCAAGAACCGCGCTGATTGCGGCGCTGAAAGCCTCGGGGCCAGCCGCCTCCGGCAGGGTCATCGGATTGCCGGGCACCGCTCCCGGCCGCCCGAGCGGCGCAAGCTCGGCGCGTGTCTCTTCGGCAAGTTCGGCCATTTCAGCGCCGCCCTGGATCAGCTTGTCTGCGGCAAGTGTCGCCAGGCTGCGGCCATTGGCAATGATTGCCAGCCTGCGGCATTGCGGTGCGCGCAGGCGAGTTAGCGTCTCGACCGCCTCGAACATCTCGTCGAGGTCGCCGACGCGCAGGATACCGGCCCGTCGCAGGGCACTTTCGAACACCGCATCGCGCTGCGTGACCTTCCCCGCGTGGGTCTTGCCGGTGGCAAAGGCATCACGGCTACGTCCTGTGCGCACCAAAACGACGGGCTTGCCGCGCGCGGCTGCACGGGCTGCCGACAGGAACTTGCGTGGATTGCTGAGGCTTTCGATGTGCAGCAAAATGGCCCGAGTGCGCAGGTCTGCGGCAAAATAATCGATGAGGTCGCCGACATCGACATCCGAGCGCTGGCCAAGTGCGGCAATGCCGGAAAACCCCAGTTTCCGGGCCTTGGCCCAGGTGACAGTGGCGTTGACGATGGCGCTGGACCGGGCAATCAGCGCCAGATCGCCGGCAAGTGGCGGATCCCGAGTCACCAGCAGATCGAGCTTGGCATGGGGCGCGGCCAGTCCGATGCTGCCCGGACCGATCAGGCGCAGGCGTTGCGGCCTTGCAGCGCGCAGGCAGGCGGCAACGGTCGCCTCGGGAAAGCTGTCAAAGCCGGCAGACGCAAACAGGACAACCCGGGCGCCGGTGATGCTGGCGGTCGTCACCAGATCTTCCGCCAGCTCGGCCGGTCCCAGATAGACGACCAGATCGGCGGCAAAGTCGAGGTCGGCAAGAGAGGCGGCGCTTGTGAGGCCGGCCGGATCGACGCCAATCGGATGTTGGATGTTCACCAGCGCGACGGGGCCAGCAAAGCCGGCCGCAGCGAGGCGCTTGAGGAGGTGCAGAAGAACCGCGTCGCCGTGCCGGTTCGGCCCCACGAAGGCGATGCTCGTTGGCTGGAAGGCTGCTTCCAGATTGCGGATCGTCACGGCGGCCTCCTTGAGCATGGCCCTGATGCTGGTTCATTTCGTCAGCAGTAGGACGACAATCAAGTCGGTACCCGGTTTGTATTTCGTTTGCGTGATTGCCGCAGGCCGCGCCTCCCCCGCCAGCGCAGGGCTATCGCATATGAAGTCTGGCACATAATCGATGTTAGGGACTGAGCCTAGAATCAAACCCGGTCGAGGCCTCTCCGCTCCCCTCCCCCTCGTGGGGAGGGGCTTGGGGGTGGGGGGAGCGGACTAAAATCCAGGGTTCACGTTCCTAACTTGGCTTTCATCAGACGCTTTATGACCAAACGACCTGCCGTGCCCCCCACCCCTTACCCCTCCCCACGAGGGGGAGGGGGGCTGAGACACCCCGAAAAGCGTCTGGCCACATATGCGATAGCCCTGCCCAAAGGGGGAAGGGCGGTGCAGTGAGACCTGTCTCAGTGGGCCATCAGAACCGGAACAGTCATGGCAGCCAGGATGTCACGGGTCGCGCCGCCGAACAGGAACTCGCGCACGCGGCTGTGGCCGTAGCCACCCATCACCACCAGATCGTTGCCATTGTCGCTGACATAGTTGAGCAGCGTGTCGGCAACCGAGGTCTGCGGGTTGGTCACCACGTCGACGGTCACGTTCAGGCCGTGGCGGGCGAGGTAAGTCGCCATGTCGGCGCCGGGCTCCCCGGCCATCTTGCGGCTTTTGTTGATGATCAGCACGGTCACCTTCTTGGCCATGGCGAGCATCGGCAGCGCCGCATGCACGGCCCGGGTTGCCGTCGGGCTGCCGTCCCAGGCGACGAGGGCGCTGTCCAGCTTCGGCGACGGCGCGCCGATGTAGGGCACCAGCAGCACCGGCACGCCGCTCTCAAACAGCGCGGTCTCGATCAGCAGTTCGCGCATGGGCTCCGGCTTGTCCGGGTTTTCCTGACCGACGACGATCAGGTCCGTCAGCCGGCAATGCCGCAGCACGGGCTCCATCGGTCCGCCGGTCATCAGTTCCGCCAGCCGGCCTTCGCTCTTGACGGCACCAAGGCGGGCCAGCTCGTTGAAGGCGGCCAGCGACGCCTGCGCGGCGGCCAGAGCCTGCTGCCGGCTGGCCTCGATGAAGTCCGCCGGCAGGGGAGCTGCGGCGAAAGCCGGGACGACCGGCTCGAAGGCCAGTGCAAGACCGGTCACATGCGCGTCGCAACGTCCTGCCAGGTCGATTGCATATTTGGCTGCCGTCTGGTCGCCGGCAAGATCGGTGATCGCCAGAATATCCTTCAAAGCCATGTGCTTCCTCCGTCCGTTGGGCTCCCCGTCGAGCCTGTCACATCCGACAATAGGTCCATTGTCGTGTCCAGACTTTGACGCGCATCAAGACGGAACGGATTCGGGCGGTGGATTCAGGCTGTGGCTTCAGGCCTGGGCGGCCTCCGCTGCCGCCCGGATCTGCGACAGCGAGGCCGCCGGTGTCAGCGCTTCGGGATCGATGAGCAGATGCAGCACCGCCGGCTTGCCGCTGGCCTTGGCCCGGGCGAGGGCGGGCCCGAACTCCGCCGTCTCCCGCACCGTCTCGCCATGGGCGCCATAAGACCGGGCAAGGGCGGCGAAATCCGGATTGACCAGCTTCGTGCCGGAGGGACGGCCGGGATAATGCCGCTCCTGGTGCATGCGGATGGTGCCATACATGCCGTTGTCGATCACCAGCACGATGACTGCCGCATTGTCCTGCACGGCCGTGCCCAGCTCCTGCATGGTCATCTGGAAGCAGCCATCGCCGGCAAAGCAGATGACGTTGCGCTCCGGGAAGGCGAGCTTGGCGGCAATGGCGCCGGGCAGGCCATAGCCCATCGAGCCGGACGTGGGGGCGGCCTGCGTGGCGAAGCGGCGGAAGCGGTGGAACCGGTGCAGCCAGGTGGCATAGTTGCCGGCGCCATTGGTGAAGATCGTGTCCGCGGCCATCTCGGCCTCGATGTGCTCCATCACGCCGGCCATCTGCAGCGCGCCCGGTGTCTGTGGCCTTGCGCCGGACCAGGCCAGATAGTCGGCATGTGCCTCGGCGGCCTGTCCGGTGTTCTTCGGCGCGGTCGGCGGCTGCAGACCTTCGACGGCCTTGCAGAAGCCGGTCGGTGCGGCATTGATCGGCAAGCTGGCGCGGTAGACGCGGCCCAGCTCCTCCGGGTCCGGATGCACATGCACCAGCTGCTGTGCCGGCTCGGGGATCGACAGCAGCGAATAGGACTGGCTCGGCATCTCGGACAGGCGGCCACCGACGAGCAGGATCAGGTCGCTTGCCTTGATGCGTGCCAGCAGCTTCGGGTTGGCGCCAATGCCGACATCGCCGGCGTAGTTCGAATGCAGGTTGTCGAACAGCATCTGGCGGCGGAAGGAACAGGCGACCGGCAGGTCGAAGCGCTCGGCAAAGCGCGTGAAGGCGGCCACCGCCTCCTCGGTCCAGCGGCTGCCGCCCAGGATGGCGATCGGGCGTTCGGCTGCCCACAGGCGCTTCTGCAGGTCGGCCATCTGCGTCAGGCCCGGATGGGTTTCCACCTGCCGCCAGGGCTGCGGTTGGCTCACCTCGGCAAGCTCCACCAGCATGTCTTCCGGCAGCGCCAGCACCACCGGACCCGGCCGGCCGGAGGTCGCGACATGATAGGCGCGGGAGATGAATTCCGGCACGCGTTCGGCGTGGTCGATCTCGGCCACCCACTTGGCAATGCCGCCGAACATCTGCCGGTAGTCGACTTCCTGGAAGGCCTCGCGCTCGCGCATGCCGCGCTCGATCTGGCCGATGAACAGGATCATCGGCGTCGAGTCCTGCGCTGCCACATGCACGCCGGCGGAGGCATTTGTGGCGCCGGGGCCCCGCGTCACCATGCAGATGCCGGGACGGCCGGTCAGCTTGCCATGCGCTTCGGCCATCATCGCCGCGCCGCCTTCCTGACGGCAGATGGTGATGGGGATGCGCGCATCATGCAGCGCGTCGAGAACGGCGAGATAGCTTTCGCCCGGCACGCAGAACACCCGTTCCGCGCCGTGGGTTTCAAGGGCCTCAACGAGGAGCTGCCCGCCTGTCTTCTGCGCCATGTCCGTCACCCGCCATCATTGCGGGGGCACCCCGCAAGGGAATCTCCCTGTGCTATAGCGCAGATCGGGTCGCCGGGACATTCAAGCCGGGGCGCACATGCACGGCTTTTCGCAATGGAGTTATTCCAATATGGAATGCGAACGGGCGATATGGTGTGATTTTTTCACTGATAGGGGCGGCCAAAACGCCGTTCTGGAATGAAAACGGCGCGCAGCAGAAGCCGCGCGCCGGTGTGCAAGCCCCTGTCAGGCGACTGCTTCGGCCGGAATGCGCAGCACCTGACCCGGATAGATCTTGTCCGGATGGCTCAACATCGGCTTGTTCGCCTCGAAGATTTCCATGTAGCGGCCGCCCTTGCCGAGCGTGTCTTCCGCGATCTTCCAGAGCGTGTCGCCCTTGGCAACCGTGTGGAACCGGGCTTCCGGCTCGGTCGTTGCGACGGTGATCTCTTCTTCCACCGAGGCGATGCCGAGCACGTTGCCGGCGGCCAGGATGAGCTTTTCGCGCGCTTCCTGGGTCGGGGCAGCGCCAGCGATCTTCACCTTGTCGCCCGAGACTTCCACCTTGATGTCCCCATCCAGACCAAGCGCGGCCACTTCCTTCTCGATGGCTTCAGCGCTTGCGGCCTCAGGCTCATCGCTGCCCCACAGCTTCTTGCCCGCATCCTTCACAAAATCAAAGAAACCCATGGTCGTGATCCACCCTTGAAAAATACTGCCGCCCGTTTGGTCGACCCTTACAAACATAAGCCTCGCCGGAGGGCGATAGCCCTTGGCCCGCCTCCGACGCCGCTCGTTACCCGGCAATAATAGCACTGGAAAATAACATTACTGTAGATGTAACGTTAGGGAAGCGCCGGAAATTTCCAGGCTGCCGGCTCACACATTGACCACAGTGACCACCTGGAACGTGTGCATCTCCCCGTCCTCGTCACGGATCGACACGTACTCTCCCGGCTCAAAGGCATGCGTGCCGAAGCGGTATCCAGCCTCGTCGTCATCCTCCCCCTCGATGTCATAGTGGAAGGCCCAGGAACCGCCCGGTCGATGGACCAGATGGCCGATTTCTTCCTCTTCGCTGCCCCAGAACCGGCGCACCCGGCAATGGGCCCGTGCCTTCTTCCAGGCGGCAGCATCGATATGGCCGGTCGCGTCCAGCGGTGCCGTGAATTCATAGCCATGCCGGGCGGATCCGTTGGGGTGGTCCTTGGTGCGGGCAAGGTTGAGGCGAATCTTCTTCAGGCCGAGACTGTCGGTCATGGGCGTATCCCTCCATGCGAACCGGCATCTTGCCGGTTTCATCATCCACCCCAGACTGTCACAGTTCTGTGCCCGTTCCTTGAGCAGGATCAAGTCGCCCTTGTCCGGCTTGGCACAGTCTGTCCGAGGGGCCGTTGCGGAGATCAGAATGCAGACCGGACAGTCCAGCGCCATCCAGGCCATGTTTCAGGGAGAAGCGCTTGCCGTTCTCGACAAGATCGTCGCGCGCACCCCGGATGCGTGCCGCATCGATACTCATGCGAATATCATTTTCCTGATCGGTCCGGACGCCTACAAGATGAAGCGGGCCGTGCGCTTCCCGTTTCTTGACTATTCAACGCTTGAGCTGCGCCGGACGGCTGTCGCGGCCGAACTCACCCGCAATCGCCTGTTTGCGCCCGATCTCTATCTCGGCGAAGCGTCGATCACGCGTGAGGCGGACGGCAGTCTTGTGGTCAATGGCGACGGTACACTGGTGGAACCGTTGGTGCACATGCGCCGGTTTGACGAGACGGCGACACTGGACCGACTGGCCGACACCGGCCCATTTTCCGATGCGCTGATGGACGCCCTGGCTGCCGCTCTGGCCACAGCCCATGCGAATGCTTCCTGCCGTGATGCCGATGCCTGGCTCGCCGATCTGGCGGCTTATGTGACGCAGAATGAGGTGGCCTTTCACGCGGCGCCGGAGTTGTTTGTCGCCGCGCAGGTTGATGCCCTGACAGTTGCGGCCCGCAGCGCGCTGAAGCGGATTTCGCCGCTGGTGCGATCGCGCGGCCGGCAAGGCCTCGTTCGTCTGGCCCACGGCGATGCGCATCTGGCCAATGTGGCGCTGATCGACGAGCAACCGGTTTTGTTCGATGCCGTCGAGTTCGACGAGGCCATCGCCACCGGGGATGTCCTCTATGACCTCGCCTTCACCCTGATGGACCTTGTCGAGCGAGGTCAGATGCGCCCGGCCTGTCATCTCCTCAACCGCTATCTCGACCTGTCCGCCTGGCAGGGTGGCGAGGAGGGGCTGGCCGCCCTGCCATTCTACTTGTCCCTGCGCGCGGCGATCCGGGCCAAGATCGCGGCCGCCAGCATCGGCATGCAGCACGATGACGCAGTAGCGCAAAATCAAAGGGGCGCGGCGCTTGCCTATTTCGACCTGGCACAAAAGGCACTGGAGCCGGCTATGCCGCGATTGATTGCTGTCGGCGGCCTGTCCGGGTCCGGCAAGTCGACGCTGGCGCATGCCCTCGCACCGGACCTGATGCCGCTTCCCGGTGCCAGGGTGCTGCGTTCGGATGTGGAACGCAAGCGTCGCCTCGGCCTGCGTGAGACCGAGCCTGCCCCGGCGGCGGCCTATACCCAGGCCGCCAGTGATACGGTCTATGCAGCGCTTTTGCAGAAGGCCCGTGCAGCGCTTGCTGCCGGCCATTCTGTCATCCTCGATGCCGTTTACGCAAAGCCCGAGGAGCGTGCCGCCGTTGCTGCCCTGGCGAATGCCATGGAACTGCCGTTCACCGGGTTCTGGCTAGAGGCTGATCCGGCAGTGCTGAAAGCGCGCGTCACCGCCCGCAAGGGGGACGCATCAGACGCCACCGCGGAGATCGTTGCCCGCCAGCTGTCCTATGACCTTGGCCCAATGGACTGGGTCGTCCTGCCGGGCGGAGCCGACAAGGCGACGACACTGGCTGCGGCAAGGGCTGCAATGCAGCAGCTCTAGAGCCCGGCCGCCCGCGCGGCGGCGGCTGCTGCGACCCCAAGGAACACGGCGATGATGTCTTTGCGCAGCACTGCCATGCCGGCAGCGGCTACGGCCAGACACAGTGCCGCCGGCAGGCCGCCCTTCAGCGCGATAGGAAGGATGGTGGATACGATGATCGCGCCGGGCAGGGACTCCAGCCCGCGCCGCACGCGCGGGGTCAGCGGCACCCGGCCCATGATCCAGTAGCCGCCCGCCCGCATGGAATAAGTCGCGGCTGTCATGGCCAGCACGGTGAGGAAGAACAGGCCATCGATGGTCCAGGCGCTCTCAGCCACGGGCCGGCTCCTTCGGTTCCGGGTCGTCGATGAAGGCCCCGGCCACAGCGCCGGCGATGGCACCGGTCAGCACGAACCAGTAGCCACCGATCAGTTGCCAGCTGGCCACCGCGACAACGGCCGCGACCAGCCAGCTCAGCGTCTGCCTCCGGCCTTTCCAGATCGGTACCAGCATGGTGATGAACAGCGCCGGCATGACGAGATCCAGCCCCCATTTCTGGGGTTCGGCAAAGAGCTGCCCGAGGTAGTAGCCCGGCACCACCGAAACGGTCCAGAGCAGCCACAGCAGGATGCCGCTGCCGAAATAGACACCCCAGTCGCGCCCGCCATCAGCGTGGTAGCGCAGCGCCAGCAGCCAGTTCATGTCGGTCAGGAAATAAAGGCCAGGATAGACTTGCCAGGCCGGTGACTGGCCAAGCCAGGGGCGCAAGGAGGCTCCCAGCAGCAGCATGCGCAGGTTCACCGCCGCCGCGATGCCCGTCATGGCAATCAGCACGGTGGGCGTGACCGGATCGCGGTACAGCTCCATGGCGACAAACTGCGACGCCCCGGCAAAGACGAAGGAATTGATCAGCATCGTCTCGGCAATCGTCAGCCCTTTCTGGGCGCAGACGGTGCCAAACACGGCGGCAAAGGTGATGATGCCCGGTACGAGCGGCACGGTGAGCCGCGCCCCCAGCCACATGCCTTCGGCGGTAATCGGTGCCCGTCCTCCCATCAGCCGAACACACCCCAGATCATGCGTGCGCCGGTGAAGAACAGGAAGGCTGCAAACACCAGCCGCAGTTTGGCCGGCGGCAGCGTGTGCGCCAGCTTGGCGCCGATAGGGGCGGAATAGACCGAAGTCGGGACGATCAGCAGGAAGGCGACCAGATTGACATAGCCGAGCGAAAGCGGCGGCAGGTCCGGATGGCCCCAGCCATAGTAGATCGCCAGCAGGGTGCCGGGGATTGCGATGATCAGTCCAATGGCGGACGCCGTGCCGACGGCCTGGCGGATCGGATAGGAAAACAGGGTCAGGATCGGCACGCCGAGGGTGCCGCCGCCGATGCCCATCATCACCGAGATGCCGCCGATGATGACGCCGAGCAGCTCACGCAAGGGCGCGCCCGGCAGACTGTCGGCAATCCCGGTGCCTTCCTTGCGCAGCACCATGTTGAGGGCGACCAGCAGGGCAACCGTACCGAAGATCAGCGTCAGCATGCCGCCGGAAACGTTGCCTGCCAGGACGCCGCCGGCAACCGTGCCTGCCATGATCGGCAGCCACCAGCGCTTCAACAGGTCCTTGTCTACGCTGCCGCGCTTCATGTGCGCCCGCGCCGAGGAGGCCCCGGTGACGATGATCGTGGCCAGCGAGGTGCCGACGGCCAGGTGCATCGTGACGCTGTCGGCAACGCCGATCAGCGGCAGGACGTAATAGAACATCGGCACGATGACGATGCCACCACCAACCCCCAAGAGACCGGCGATGATGCCTGTAACAAAGCCGGTGGCAAGCAGCGTGCCGGCGAGCAGCGCCAGCGTTGCAATGGATAGATCGTCCATGAAGACCCCGAACGGCCCTGGCCTGACCAGCGTGCAGCCCGCATCCATTGCGGGAGGCCACGCCGGTTCGAGCTGGCCGGAATGCGATTGTTGTTCCCCTTTGAACACAGACGACCGTCAGCCGCCAGACGCACATGCATCCGGACCGACGAAGGTCTATGCTCTCACTCCACTCACACCGCCCGCGCGTCCGGGGCAGACGGATCGCGAAACAGCTGAATGGAAGGCCAGACCACTATACGTTGCTCCAGCCGTTTGGCCAGATGCGTTTGGCTGAGGTGAAGGCGTTTTTCCGTGAGGGCGAAGATCAGGGGATCAGTTGAAACTGCATCTCGGTCGCGCGCAATTGCTCAACGCCAAGGTAATGCAAACCTTGCGAGATCCTAGGATGAATTTTCCGGAAGATGAATGGTACAGACGGGTGGATTCCGCAGCGCATCTTAAAAAGCATTTGAAATCAATACTTTAAATCAGGTCCCTTCGCTCGTTTGTAGCAAGGAAATGTAGCAGTTTCAATCTGCATTCAGGCGGTTAAATGGGGAGCGGTCACTTTATGGATGACACCCTTTGAAACCCCGAAGTGATCTGCGATCCTCTGAAGAGACCACCCCTGCTCCCTCAAGGCCCTAGCTTCCTGTTCCTGTTCGTCTGTCATCACTGGCTTGCGACCGAACCGGACGCCATTATCTTTGGCCTTGGCGATACCGTCCATTTGCCTTTCCTTGCGTATATCCGCTTCGAACTGAGCGAAGACGGCCAGCATCCCTAAAAAGGCTTTCCCAGCTGCGTCGCTGGTATCAAGGGACTGGTCTAGGACCCTGAGCGCCACGCCTTTACCCTCGAGCTCCCTGACGAGTGATAGGAGGTGTTCTGCTGAGCGTGCCAGTCGGTCAATGCGCGAGATGACGAGGGTGTCTCCCTCCCGAGCATAGCGCAGGCACTCGGCAAGCTGGGGTCGTTCTGTGTCGAGCCCGGAGCGCTTTTCGGAGAAGACCTTCTCACACCCTGCTTTGGCGAGCTTGTCGAGTTGCACTTCCAGCGACTGACCGACCGACGACACACGGGCATATCCAACAAGAGCCATGCTCATTCACCTTCATCTTAAACGTTTATGACCCTTACTTTATGAACGGAAAATGACCAGCCCGTCAAGCCCCGGCAAGCGTGGTCATGAATGTATACTTAGTGACCAAGGCGGGAGCGCTGTTTGTCGGGACTTGGAATGCCAAGGCAGGGATAGGGGACAGGGCGTTGTGCAGGACCAAGGCGTCACAAGCGGTGGGGCTCAAGGGAGAGAGACGGCACCCTTGGCGCTCCCATGATAGGCCATGCAAATATATCGAGAAGCCTTGGGGGTACGTACGGGGGAACTCAGGGGGTCTATGTATATACAAATGCCCCAACAGATTTTTTTCAAAATTAGATGACGTATTTCCGAATAAAAGAAAAATGAAGAGGCGGCAACACAAGGTCACCGCCCCCCATTTCAAATCAAGGCGCTAATAATAGCTGCGATACCGAAAAGGCACATGGCTACATTAACGTTGATTTTTACGGTTACCGTCAAGGAACGCTTCATGCGTCCGCCCTCCGGGCCGCAGCGCTGCCAGCCCATAGGGTTAGCGAAATGCGCGTCTTATCCAACAGATAACCCGCTGTTGGGAGTGATCGGGGCACCGTTGGCGCTACGTATCGCCTCAAGTACATCCCGGTAGGACCGCAGTTATCCGGTCCGGTTGGTCTCGTGGCTTTGAGACTCCGTGCCAGGCTGCGACCGGGCGGCAAGTTATCGAAGATGAGGTGCCTACCCAGTCCTTAGGGAGATTCATCCTCGGCCTACCGTGAAGATATCAAACCATTCTTGTTGACGTGTGTCGAGCGCGTAAGTGCACTTATATTGCTGCGGGCGCGTAAATGACAAGATTTCCAAGCGCAACCAAGATAGAGTTTTCTGGCTGACTTTGGTGTCCCAGATAGGCTCAGTTTCAATTCAGCGGTTAGTGTAGGCGGCAAAGAGCCCAAGCAGTGACGAGAGGGACGCTCAATTTGGGAAGGCACGACACCGTTGATACAAACCATGGCCTGCTTTTTTGGGGGTGTTTTTCACACAGGCCGGGCCGTCCGCTTGGTCTGGAGCCGTGTACTTTGGTCCCTCCTATAGGTGCACCCCTAGGACCCCCATAGAGCCCTCATGGCCCTCTCAGGTCCAAGCCAGCTTGAGCCTAGGTCCAGCCTAAATCCCCATGGGGTCCAAGCTGAGATCGAGACCAAGCGAGCCTGAGAGGGCCATGAGCGGTCACTGCCATGACCTATGAGCGCTCTATGCAACTCCCAAAGTCCCTTGGTGTGTCCATGAAGACCATGAGTGCACCATGAGTGTCTCTAGGTGTCTTAAGGTTGCCCCATAGATTAAACATAAACAAATACACTATATGAAATATAACCTAGGCCAACAGCCTAGATTATCCATGTTTCCCCTTAGCATCCATATGCTTCCCAAGGCCCCTATAGGATGCCTCATAGAGCCCATATGCTACCAAGGGTGTCTCATGATCAATAAGGCCCATTCCTATTAATTAATAATCAGCATCATCGTCTTCATTCGCTCGGTAGCCATAGTAACCGGCACCAAGGTCTTCATCTTCTAGCATCTCCTGAATAGCCTCTCGTCCGCCCTCAGAGATTTCAACGTGACCAAGCAAGTTCAAAAGTAAATCCTCGGATCGGTTACCCATAACAATAACAAGCGCCCTAGCGCACATGTCAGGGTTTTTATGAAAGCGCTTGATGACGTGTTCAGGGATTTTATAGGCTATTTCTCTAGCGATATCATCAAGCTCATCTTCGCTTAAATTCTGACCAGTACGGGCATCCATTCTTTTTACATCAATCCAACTTAGACCATCAGTATTGCCATGATGCTCGTCTTCTCTAATCACTCGTCGCATCTTCGCTACGGTCGACTCACTAACAAGCGTTGAGGCCACGATATCGCTTTTGGAGTGCAGCCAAGTTCCATCTGAGGATCGCTGCTTACACAACCTCCAAGCCGCTTCAGTGCGTTCGGAAGGGCTTAGGCTTTTCTTGCCTTTGCTATTCTCATAGATGGACGCCACCTGGGCTTCACTGGCCGTCCCTGCAAACACCTTCACGGGTACTGAGTCGATGCCAAGTTCAAGCAAGGCTGCCAACCTGTGGTGACCATCAACAACGACAAAATGACAACCCACCTCAGGCCGCTCATATGGAAATACAAGGATTGGGTCCATGTCCTCAGGATTGCCACGGGACAGACCAGACTTCAGGTCGTGCATGTGTCGCGTATCAATGCCCTCGGGACGCGGCTGGAATACCTCAGGGTACACAAAGATAAGCTCGGCGGATACCGCCTGTCTTTCAGTGTAAGGGGGAGCTTCCGGCCTGCCATTATCGAGAATTGATAGCTTTTCACCATCGGAAATTACGCTATTTATCCAGTTCACTACGTTCATAATATTTATTCCTAATAAAAAACAACACCACGATGTCGAAGTGTTATTTCATTTGACATAATTTTGAGAATGATTAACCGGGATCGAATCCTAAACAGGAGCCAATGGCATGTTCGATTACAGTGTTTCATTTGATTTTGAGGACGGACAAACCACCACAAGAACCCTTAAGGCCAGTGACGATTGGTCTGTGTGTCTCATGGCCCTAGGCGTTCAAGCCATGATCGACGCAAGCGACTTCAATGTTGATTGGAGCGCTGTACGGTCGGTCGCTTTGGAGGCGTGATAGGGCGCGGATTGGGTGCGGCTATGTGCGGGACCCAAGCGGCCCCGTGCGCCCCTTATGCGTTATAGTGTACCCTAATTCAGATGGCCTGGGATCGCCTAGAATGCCCGAAGGGCGCCTTTAAATGATTTGATATAGGATGGTAGAGAAAACCCGCTACCGCGTCCTATGGCCCTTTAAAATCGATTCTAGGGCCATTCACCAGAGCCCGGCCCGTGCGCTACCTATCCATTTAAGTAGTGCCTAATTTAATCGGGCAAATCTGATCCGGGGCCCGCCGCGTGCGGGGCATTGCGGTCCTGCCGTCGCCTATGGCGTAATGAGTACCTAATTCAATCGGGGGCTGTTCTGAGCCGGTGACGCGCTGGGCAAGGCAGTGCCTAGAAGGCGTTAGGAGGGCTGCTGAGTGGCAAAAGGCTTGAGGTGATCTAAATGGACGCCTTTGAATAGCATCGAATCCATGGCCGTTTTCAGGGCCATTGTGCGCACATCACCATGCCCGTACCTGTCGGCTTCCCCGCCAAGCGCTCGCCCTTGAAGCATTTCCACGTCCTGTATCAAGACACGGGCTTCAGCTGCGAAGTCAGCGAAGTTATGACGAAAGCTTCTGAATGAGACTCTGGGGCGATCTATGCCAATAGACTTCAAAAATGACCTGAAGTGGATTGAATAGTTCGAAGACAGCTTCGCCTTTCCGCCCTCTGTGGCTTCCGGGAATAGCCTTAAGTACCCCTTGAGCCGCTGGCTTTCTACATAGTCGAGGAATCCCAGAGCGATTAGCCGAGGGTGGATGGGTAGAATCCGCTTGGATGTCTTATTCTTGAGGCTCTTACCCTCATCGTTCGCATTGATTGAGATGCAAGGAATGCCTGTGACGTGAATAACATCACTGCAATGAAGTTGAAGTATCTCGTTTGGTCTAGCACCTGTGTGCAGCCCAATCAACGGCGTCCAGTAATAATGGCTATTATACATCATAAAAGTACCGTGTGTCTTCCAGTGAATACCTGAAAGACATCCAGTGAACATTGGCGCTGAGAAGATTTGGTTAAGCTCGCCAATCTTGAAGGGCTCCCACTGGTCTTTTTCTGAGACACCTTTGGAGCGAACCGCCATGCCTTCAAAGATATTTCTCAATGAATCCAATTGGTTACGCCTGCTCCAGTCGAAAAGGGACGAGAGTGCGCGGAGGTCTGTGTTGATGGTGGCATTTGCAAGCCGGGGCAGCTCAAGTCGCCTAGATTCCTCCGCAACTTGTCCGATTGGCAGAGACTTGAGCCGACTCTTTTTCCGCCAATTTGGTGCCACGTCCATCAACCAGCTCTTGAAGCGTGCCGCGTCTGACTTGGTGTAGTCAGTGATAGGCTTGTCTCCAACCAGTTCGATAAATGTGTCTACCGACGATACAAACTTGTCCCGTGTTTGGTCTCGCCAAATGTCTCTAAGCTACCCCCGGAAAATCGGACAGTGACGGAAGCTACGATCTGACGTCTGCTGGTCTCCAAGAACGAGGAGATCAGGACATGAAGAAACGCAGGAACCATGATGCTGGGTTCAAGGCCCGCGTGGCGCTGGAGGCCGT